>CAZQDD010000001.1:0-70097 GCA_964591805.1 uncultured Acidobacteriaceae bacterium
CGACATTGCCGGACACATCCCCGACTCCATTGCTGCCCTCATTGAAGCGATGCATTACCTGGCCCGACTCCCCCTTGAACCTATTAAATTTGGCTGCTTCCGCGCGGTAGCGCGCGCAATTCTCACTCCCCGAATCCCCCACCATGTCCAGCGCCCATTCCATGCCCAGCGCCTATCCCGTGTCCCTGTCCCGTTCCAGCCTCCTGCCCATATCCCATCCCGGCCGTCTGCCCAACTGAGTGCTCCTGCTGGTTTGTTTCCTTCTGAAGGGCGGAGGAGTGCGATACATCGCGGCTCAGCTCGTGTCCACCCGAGTGGCGTCCGGGCGCTGAGATGCGATGAGCAGAACGTTGCCAAAGCTGTATTTATGGAAGCGCGCCATGGCGCACAGGTAGGAAGTCAGCGCCTCGCTCTTCCCGTTCTTCAACTGCTCAATGAGGTGCTGCACGCTCTGAGAGATGAGCTGCTGCGGATCACGGCTCGCGCTGGAATTGCTGTTGCTCCGTACTAACATTGTTTTTCCCCTTGGCTGCCCGGTCGGGCTGGTTTTGTTCTTCGCCCGCGAATGCGGACAAAACCGGGCCGACTGGGAGCCAGGGAGGAACGGAACGCAGTGAGGGCGGGAAGCCGGAGTGGAGGCGCGGCAAGTGCCAAACGGTCTTTTGTTTGGCGCGCGGACGGCGCATTTCCGAACGGCTGGAGAAGGCTCGCAATGTGAGCCGTCCGCCTGAACGAAGAGAAGTGGAAAAAAGCCCGCGAAGCGAGGTTGGCTTTGCAATTTAGGGGGTAGTGAGCCTCAGTGGCTCAGATCGCGTTCCAGCTGGGCAATCCACTCGGGCATAGAACTCTAGTTATTTGATCTGGATTTCAGGCGCGGATCCAACCAGAACTGGTCAGTAGTTCGTGATTATCAGCTCTGTGGTTTTCCGACGATGCTCTGGCGTCGCAGACAGTACGCTGGCTCTGTTTACCTGACCCGATGAAAGCGCGGTCACCCCCGCCTCGGTCAGGGCCTGTTCCGCGTACTTGTTACGGATGCATATTCACGACGCTGCGCCATCACCGGAGAGCGCACTCTGCCAGTCCTCGAAGCGGCACATATCAAACCTTACGCTCTGGTGAAGCGCCATGAGCTTCCAAACGGGCTCCTGATGAGAAGCGATCTTCATAGGCTTTTCGACGGAGGCTACTTGACCGTTGACCCGAAGGATCGTTGCGTTGTGGTCAGCAAGCGCATCAAAGAAGAGTTTGAGAACGGGAAGGACTATTACAAACTCGAAGGTCAAGCCCTGCGTGAGCCAAGCCAGGTGTGGGCGATTCCTTCTCAGGAAAACTTGGAGTATCACGCCTACAACGTCTTCCGATAATGCCCCGTCCATCACCGCCGCCCCGATCTGTAGCTTCAGTCAGGAATGATCGTGGACTTCTTGACCTGACCAACGACGGCGAATTTGTTCTGGACGGCGAAGTAGGCGATCAGTATCCGCACGGCCTCGCTTCGATTGTTCGAGCTGAAAAGATGTTTTGCGTAGATCAGGAGCAAAGCATTTTCCTCGGGCGTCCAATCAAGGCGCAACTGCGAGAAGCGCTGTCCGCTCTCGAAGGAGAGGTTGCTCCAGACCTCCTGGTAGAATTTCGTGATCTCCGACAGCTTGATCTTCTTTTCGAGGGCGAGCCCCACGACCATTCTCGCGGCATCCACTTTGGATAGATGGAATTTGTGCCTGATCTTCTCAAGCAAGGTCAGCGTCAGCTCGTCCAGAGAGGTACAAGCCTTGATTCGCTCTGAGGCGTCGGGGGCTTTGGTTCGAGGCATGGATAGTGGTTCCTTGTGGAGAGTATACATTGCAATAATAGCGGGTATATGAACAGTCGTACATAGGGCTACTTTGTCCCGCAGGCGGACGCCGGAATCGGTCCGACGCGGCGTGCATATAGCATATCTTGTATAAATCAGAGCGATGCGGTACCATCGGCGTGATGGCGTCCAAAGAGAAATCCCAACAAGCCGCTGAGATTCATTTCGAGGGAGATTCTCTGGAGGCGTTGTCGGGCTTTCCCGATGAGGTCAAACGGGCGCTCGGCTTCTCCCTTCGGCAGCTCCAGATCGGCAGGGAGCCGACATCGCAGACGCGCAGCATGAGGTCGATTGGCGCTGGCGTTTATGAGCTGAAGGAAGCCGATGAACGGACATGGTATCGGGCGATCTACCTGTCCAGGATTGGGAACGTCATCTATGTTCTTCACTGTTTCGAGAAGGACAGTCGGAAGACCGATAGGCGAGACATTGAGATCGCGGGCCAGCGCCTGAAACTGGTGCGACAACGAATTCAGGAGCAGAGGCAACATGAAAAGCGTAGCGGGAAATAAGCCGGCCCACGTCGTCAAAGGAAATATCTTCGATGCGCTGGGCTTCTCCGCCTCCGAGGCGAGCGCACTGAAGGTCAAAGCGGAGATTCTGTCCGCCATCCTTGAGCACGTCCGTGCTAAAGGCTACACACAGGCGCAATTGGTGGAGTTGCTGGATGAGTACCAGCCGTCCGTAAGCAACCTGCTGAAGGGAAGAATCTCGCAGGTGAGCATCGAAAAGCTGCTGCGCTATGCGGACCGCCTGCACCTGGAAACCAGCATCGCAGTACACCCGATGGAAACGCCGGTGCGCCGCAGAAAGCGTGCCGCATCGACAGTGCGCCGTAAAGAGGCTCTCGCGGTCTAACCAGGCCGAGAAGGTGAGCGCAGTGATGTCTCCAGATGACTCAAACCCTGAGACCGATGAACAGCTCGCGCCGGCGGACGAGTGGGTGGAGTTCCGGTGCGACGATGGAGAGCCCATCGGTACTGATGAATTGAGGGCTCTGGACCTGGAGCACATGCCAGAGGATATCGTGATCCGGGTGATGGATAGTTATTTCCCGGACACGGCAATTCGGCGCGAGGGCGTCGGTCTCATCTGCGAAATTGAAGAACATCTCTACACGAAATATTGGGAACACAAATTCTCCGCTTACGCTTTCGCCGAAGCGATGGAGCGGGCTGTCCGGCGTCTGGCAAGCGAAGGGCATCCGCTCGGAAATCCTTGCCGCGACGATGAAGACGTCCATATCTTTGTACGCTGGGAGCTGGCATTGCCGTGTGCCACCCGGCCCGAGGCGCTGGTGGAGTCCGTTAAAGCCGCGTTTGATTTGGTGTGGCACCGGGCGGATTCGATTCTTGAGAACTCGGATTCGGTGCTGATCCTTGGGAAAGACACGGCGGGTCCGGCGCTCGACCGCTTGAAGAGCATCGCAGCTACGCTGGAGCAACTCGGCTACTACACCTACATCATCAAGGAGCAGCCAGATAAAGCAGGCGAGAGCATCATCCAGAAGGTTCTCCGCTATGCGCTCTCGGTCAAGTTCGTGGTGATTGAGAACAGCGAAGCGTCGGGTCATCTGTACGAGATTCCGCACGTAGCGAAGGCGGCGGAATGTGTCACGGTGGTGCTGCAGGAAGAAGGAAAGGGCGCGACTTGGATGTTTGAGGATGCTTATGCCAAGCATCGGCACTGGCAGCGATTCACATACAGCGAGCGCGACTTGGCGAATGCGGTTGCGCAGGCGGCAGCATGGGCCGAAACGTTTGTGGCTGAGTTCGCAGCGTATCAGGAAGCGAATCTGCCTTGGCTCAAGAAATAGCGGACACTTGGCGTCGTGCTGGAGGCGAGGGAGTTCCGAACTATTTGCGACCCTTTTCGCCATTTTGTACACGTTTTGTACATTCGACCTACTTTTTGATCGTTTGTACCGTTTTGCGATTATTTATAATCTGTAACTTACTGATTATACATATACTTACTTCGTTCAACTCCCCTCGCCTCCACCAAAAATAACTTTCCTGCGTCCTGCGGGAGGAAGAAATCAATACAAAATCACTGCCCCACTCAAGCCCCAAACGCGGGGCTTGAATGGGCCACCTGCCAGACGACTGCAATCTGCAGCGCCAATGACGCACTGCGAACCCGTGTTGCGGTGAGTTCACGGAGGGCGTTCCCGCGCCAATTATTCTTCCGCGCGGTTTAATGGTTACTTTCGTCCATTGTCCGAATAATAAGTTTGCGATACCTTCGTGTAGAGATGGTTTCCATGAAGGTCCTTGTCGCAGATGACTCAGGTCTGTACCGGACGACGTTGAGAAGGCTGCTGGCTGCGTGGGGCTACGAGACGGTGATTGCCGCCAATGGCTACGAAGCGCAAAGCATTCTCGAGGGCGACGATGCCCCCCGGTTGGCGATTCTGGACTGCTTCATGCCGGGACTGGGTGGACTGGAACTCTGCGAATTGATCCGGGCGCGCAAACAAGGCTATGTATATACAATTCTGCTGAGCGTGGCCGATCAGCAAAGCGATGTCCTCAAGGGCTTTGAATTGGGGGCGGACGACTACCTGTGCAAGCCCTTCGAGGAACTTGAGCTTAGAGCCCGGCTGCAGGCTGGGGAACGAATCGTCCGCATCCATGAAGAGCTGATCGAGACCCGTGAATCCTTGCAGTTTGTGGCTTCGCATGATCCCTTGCTGCGGCTTTGGAATCGCCGGGCCATCATCGACTTATTGAATACGGAATTAAGCCGCGCCAAGCGGCTACGGACATCGCTGTGTGTGTTTTTCGCCGATCTGGACTCCTTCAAGCGCGTCAACGACAACTACGGCCACCTGGTTGGCGATGACGTGCTGCGCAGCGCGGCGGAGAAAATGTCGCGTACGGTGCGCGAGTACGACCACGTCGGCAGATACGGGGGCGAGGAGTTCCTTGTGGTGCTGCCTGACTGCGGCGCCGAGACAGCGCGGGAAGTGGCCGAACGGGTACGGCAGCATATTGGCGACGAACCCATCGTGATCGCCCCGATCCAGGTGAAGGTTACCGCCAGCATTGGCGTGGCGCAATGGCACGCCGGGCAGGATTTCCGCGAACTCATCCATCGCGCGGACGTCGCCATGTATCGGGCCAAGCAGAACGGACGCAATCGAGTGGTACTGGATGATTTCATCGAAGGCAGCGCGCCCGAGCTGGAGATGGACCCGGGCAGGCTGCATGACTTACCGGCCGAAGAAGACTTGTCCTGACTGGACATCGGGTTCCGGGCGACCGGCGCGCAACCCTTCCAGGAGAAATTTCCTCGAAAGTCCAGGAATCGACCTACCCTTCTTGTTTTCATCGGCGTAGCGGGAATTCATAACTTGTCAGAACATGTCAAAAGGGGTCACTGGAGTTCTCCGCCGTTTGCCTGCACACTTCCCGGCCAGTGAGCGGTGAGGAATTCGATGAATCGACTGCATCAGTGGCTGCAAGTGGCGACCGTATTCCTTACCGAGAAGACCGATCCCAGCACCCGGCGCATCGTTCGCACCGAGGTGACCGTGCAACAGGAACAACGAATCATTCTGAGCGGCCGTGGGACGCCGGATGGGTTTGACACCTGTCCGTTGTGCGGACAAAAGATAACGCCAAAGCAGGCGACGCAGCTTGGCAATCGTCTGGCGGAAGCATCGTCCCAGCCGGATGGCTCGACGCCCGGTAAACAGCCTTCGTAACGAATCCAGCCGGGCCCCTGCCGCGGCCGGGTCAACCACCCCCAGCATCAATTTGCCCCGGCACCGGAACCGTCTTCCAAGGCGGATGATCCTGTAATTTCGAGTGCAGCGCGGGCGGCCTTTGCGCAGGATTCCGCGAACGGGGTATGATACCGGGCTTGTTCGCCTGGTGTGGGGCCAGAGTGAATCGGGCAGTGCCGCGCCTCCGAAGAATCAAACCGTCAAGAATTCCTGAGGCGTTTTCCGGCTGGAAAACGCGTCTAGTAGAGAGGCTTCCACCATCCGCATCGAAACGGGCGACCCTTGGGCCTGGACGAAGCGGCAATGGCGGATTGCCGGGGAAGGGTGAGACGTGAAAAAGACAGGCGAACTTTTGCGCCGGCTGCCACTCTTTGTTCTGGCCAGCATTCTCTTATGTTCCGCTGGATTGATGGCCCAGGCGGGAGCGCCCACGGTGCAGATCGTCGATCCGATTGACGAAAACCATCTGGCGACGCTGAAGGGCAATACCCACCCGCTGGCGCGCGCCGAGTTCGACCGTGGCCGGGTAAGCCCGGATCTTGCGATGGGCGATCTGCTGCTGGTCCTGCGCCGCAGTCCGGAGCAGCAGGCAGGGTTCGGCACGTTCGTGGACGGCCAGTATGACCCCGCCTCGCCGGATTACCAGCAATGGCTGACGGCGGAGGAGGTGGGCGAAAAGTTCGGTCCGGCGCAATCCGATGTCGATATCCTGTGCAACTGGCTGCGCAGCCATGGGTTCAGCGTGGAGGAAGTGAGCGGCGATCGCCTCTCGATTCGCTTCAGCGGCACGGCCACGATGGTGGAGAACGCCTTCCATACGGAGATACACAACCTGGATGTGAGAGGCGAGAAGCACGTGGCAAACATGGGGGATCCGCGGATTCCCGTGGCGCTGGCACCCGTGGTGGTGGGCGTGAAAGCGCTGCACAACTTCTTCCCGCGCCCGCTGCACCGGCTGGGAGCTCGCGTGACGCGTGACCGCGAGACGGGGAGCTGGCAGCGCGCGGCGAGCGCCACTCCCGTGGGTGCCGGACGGGGAGAAGCAGCGACTGGTGCCGGAATTCACCCGCAGTTCGGCACCGCGGATCCGTATGGCAATGCGATTGAGGACGTAACCCCCTACGATTTTGCCAAAATCTACAACGTGCTGCCGCTGTGGCAGGCGGGCACGCCCATGGATGGAACCGGGCAGAGCATTGCCATCGCTGGGACCAGCAACATTGTTCTGGCCGATGTTGCGGCCTTCCGCAGCGCCTTCGGGCTGCCGGCCAAAGCTCCCGCGGTGATCATTACGAACAGCGACCCCGGCACGTGTTTGTCGCTGGCCGATTCCTGCTACTCCGATTTGATCGAGAACTCCCTGGATGTCGAATGGGCGGGAGCGGTGGCAAAGGGCGCCGCGATCGTGCTGGTTACCTCCAGCGCACCGACGGCCACGACGGATGCCTTGTATCTTTCGGAAAATTACATTGTCCAGCATAAAACCGCCGCCATCATGAACGTGAGCTATGGCGAGTGCGAGGCGGCGCTGGGAACGGCTGGCAACACCGGGTACAACAATCTGTGGCAAACGGCGGCGGCGGAAGGCATCGCCGTTTTCGTCGCCTCCGGGGACTCGGGCGCGGCGGGTTGCGACCAAGGCTATGACGCCGTGGACGGGGTACCGTATGGCGCCCAGTTCGGCCTGACGGTAAACGGTTTGGCTTCCACTCCGTACGACACCGCGGTGGGCGGCACCGACTTCGACTGGGGCTCGACGGTGGCGCCGTACTGGAGCAGCAGCAACAGTTCGACCACCAAGGCCAACGCCCTGGGGTACATCCCCGAAGTGGCTTGGAACGACACCTGCGTGAATCCGCTGGTGCTGCCGGGCCTGGAGGGCGACGCATCCTATCTCGGCATTTCCGGGGTCACGGATGCCGAGTCAGCGTGCAATTTTGTGATCAATCAGTGGTCCAGCATTGCCAGCAACTATGGTGTGGACCTTGCCTGGCTGGTGGATACGGTGGGCGGGGGCGGCGGCGTGAGCAACTGCACCACGATCTACGGGGGAAGCATTTCGTCCTGTTCGGGCGGTTACGCCAAGCCAGCCTGGCAGGCCGGGGTCGCCGGCATTCCGTCCGATGGCAAGCGCGACGTGCCCGACGTCTCCTTTTTTGCCTCCAATGGCTTTCTGGGCAGCGCGTACCTGATCTGCGTTTCGGCGGGCGGAAGCGCCTGCACCTATTCCCCGGCGTCGGAGCCGGTCGCGCAGGAGGTGGGCGGAACATCGGTGGCTTCCCCGGCAATGGCCGGCGTGATGGCGCTCATCAACCAGAAGGCCGGCGCCGCGCAGGGCAACCCGAACAGCTTGCTCTACACCCTGGCCGCCCGGCAAAACTACCCGGGTTGCAGCGCGGAGAGCGTGAAGACCTCCAGCAGTTGCTTCTTCAACGATATCAATACGGGTACCAACGCCGTGCCGTGCGTGAACGGCTCGCCGGCCTGCACCGTGCTTTATCCCGCGGATGCGGCCGGGATTCTTTCGGGCTACAGCGCGGGGGTTGGCTATGACCAGGCCACCGGGCTGGGTTCGCTGAACGTAGCCAACGTGGTCAACATCTGGCCCGCCTCCACGGTTCCGGTGGTCAGGCTGTTCCCTGCCGGCCTGACCTTTGCCTCCACCCCGGAAGGCATGAAAAGCGCCAGCCAGACGATCACCCTGGAGAACACCAGCAAGCTGGCGCTCAGCTTGAGCGGCGGTGGCCGGGGCATCAGCATCGCTGGAACCAGCGCGAGTTCGTTTACCCAGACCAACACCTGCGGCACCAGTTTGGCGGCGAGCAGCAGTTGCACCATCAGCGTTACCTTCAAGCCGGCGGCAACCGGAACGCTCAAGGCCCAGGTGAACGTGGCGGACAACGGATGGGAGTCTCCGCAAGCAGTGAGCCTGGGCGGTACGGGTACGGCCCCGATCCCGGTCGTCAAGCTCTCGGCCACGGCGCTCAGCTTTGGTTCCACCGCGGTCGGCAAAACCAACACGGCGCCGGCAATTACGCTCTCCAACACCGGGACGGCGGCGCTGAGTTTGAGCGGAACGGGCATGGGCATCAGCATCAGCGGAACCAACGCCAGTTCGTTCTCCGAGACCAACACCTGCGGCGCGAGCGTGGCGGCCGGGGACTCCTGCAAAATTACCGTCACCTTCAAGCCGGCTGCTACGGGCGCGTTGACCGCCGAGGTCAAGATTGCGGACAACGCCTCCGGTTCGCCGCAGAAGGTTTCACTCAGCGGCACCGGAACCAGCGCGGCGGTGCGGCCGGCGTCCGACAGCCTGACCCATGGCGGCCGGGCGGTTGCCGCGGAGGCGGCCAAGGCGCGCCTGGTTGAGAGTTACGGCAAACTTCCGTTGCGCTTTGAAGCCAATTACGGGCAGACGGATGAGAGCGTGAAGTTTCTTTCGCGGGGGAGCGGCTACGGGCTGTATCTGAGGGCGCAGGAAGCCGTGCTGACGCTGCATAAGCCAGTGGGCGGGGACCATGGATCGCAGTCTGGCCCTGGCGGCGGGGACGCCAAAGCCGAGGCCAGAAGCGCGACCGATGTGGTGCGAATGCAACTGGCGGGCGCCAACGGCAAGGCGGAGCCGGTGGGCGCCGATCTGATGCCGGGGACGGCGAACTACATGCTGGGTAACGATCCGGCGCAGTGGCACACGAATGTACCCACCTTCGGCAAGGTGCGCTATGCGGGGATTTATCCGGGCGTGGACTTGGTTTACTACGGCAACCAGCAGCAGCTTGAATACGACTTTGTGGTGGCGCCGGGGGCCAGCGCGGAGCCGATCCGGCTGCACTTTGCCGGGGCCAGGCAGGTGTGGCTGGATGGTGAAGGCAACCTGGTGATTGTGGCCGAGGATGGCCGGATCGCCTTCCACAAGCCGGTGGTTTACCAGCTTGTGGAAGGCAGGCGACGGCCGGTTGCGGGACGGTTCAGGCTGCTGGCTGACAGCTCGGCTGGTTTTGCCGTGGGCCGCTACGACCACGCGAAGGCGCTGGTGATCGATCCCACCCTGGTCTACTCGACCTATTTGGGCGGCAGCGGCCAGGACTCGGTGGCCGCCATCGCGGTGGATTCATCCGGGGCGGCGTATGTGACCGGGAGTACCAGTTCCACCGACTTTCCGGTGACGCCTGGGGCGGTGCAGGTGGTCTACAAGGAATCAACCGCCTTTGTCAGCAAGCTGAACCCTTCGGGCACGGCGCTGCTCTACTCGACCTACCTGGGCGGCAGCGGCACCAGTTACGGCGACTCGGGCACCAGTATCGCCGTAGATTCGGCGGGTGAGGCGACCGTCACGGGGTCCACCTATGCGTCCAATTTCCCGGTGACCGCGGGCGCCTTCCAGACCACCAACAAAGCGGCCGCTAACTCGGCAGCCACCGGGTTTGTGGCCAAGCTCAACTCCAGCGGAACGAAGCTGCTTTACTCAACCTATCTGGGCGGCAGCGAAACCGACACGCCTTACGCCGTGGCGCTGGACCCGGCTGGAGATGCGTTCATCTCCGGAGCCGCATACTCCACGAATTTTCCGGTCACCACGGGCGCGTACCAGAGCACCAACAAATCCGCGGCGGTTTACGGCTGGAATGACTTTGTCACCAAGCTGAATCCCACCGGAAGCGGCCTTGTGTTCTCTACCTACCTGGGCGGCAGCGGCGAATTTTACGGATCCGGGGGCGACATCCTGGTGGCGGCCGCCAAGGACGCCAGCGGTGACGTGTTTGTATCGGGCAGCGCGTTCTCGACCGATTTTCCGGTGACCACGGGAGCTTATCAAACCTCCAACAAGGAAGCCGCCTCGCAAGGCAGCAACTTGACCTTGACCAAGCTGAATTCCACGGGAACCAAGCTGATCTATTCCACTTACCTGGGAGGGAGCGGCGCCGGCTACCACGGCGACGTGGCCAATGGACTGGCGGTGGACAAGTCCGGCAACGCCTACCTGAGCGGCACCACGTACGAGAGCAATTTCCCGGTGACCACGGGCGCCTTCCAGCGCACCAACAAGGGCGCAGCCAATGGTCTCTCGACATGTTTTGTCAGCAAGATGAACCCGGCTGGAACGGCGCTGGTTTACTCGACCTACGTGGGCGGCAGCGGCTTCAACTACGGCGACGCCGCTTATGGGCTGGCTCTGGATGGCTCCGGCGATGTGTATTTCACCGGGACGACCGGTTCGGGCGACTTCCCGGTAACCAGCAACGCGTTCCAGACCACCAACCCCGCGTTTTACAACGGCAACAGTGTGTTCCTGACCGAGTTGAATGCGGCTGGGACGGGATTGGTTTACTCCACCTACATGGGCGGCAGCACATCGTTTGGTGACACCGGCTACCAGGTGGCGCTGGGCAGCGGCGGAGCCGTCTACCTGGCGGGGTTTACGAATGCGACGAACTTTCCGGTGACGGGAGCTGCGTTCCAGGCCGGCAATAACTCGAGAAGCGACGTCACCGGGTTCGTCGCCGAGTTCGACCTGGGGACGGCTGCGACGACCAAGGCCACGCAAGCTGCCCTGACGTCGAATGCAAATCCTGCGGTGACGGGAACCGAGATGATCTTTACGGCCACGGTGGCGCCGGTGAGCGGGACAGGCGTCCCAACGGGGAACGTGGTGTTCAGCATCGACGAGGCAACGGCCGCCACGGTGGCGCTGAACAGCGCCGGGGTGGCAACCTATTCCAGGGCCCCACTGGCGCTGGGCCAACACTATATCCTGGCCAGCTACGCGGGGAGCGCGACGTATGGCTCCAGCGGCAGCGGCATCATTGAGACCATTACGCCCGCGCGGCCGACGTTTAACCCGCCGGGTGGAACCTACCTGGCGGCGCAACTGGTGAGCCTGGCGGATACCAGCGCCGGCGTGACCCTGTACTACACCACAGACGGGAGCACGCCGACCACGGCCTCGACGAAATACACCGCGCCGATTCTGGTCAGCGTACCGGAAACCATCGCCGTGACCGCCGTCTCCCCTGGCCTGCCGGACGGCGCGGTGGCTTCCGCCTCCTACGCGCTGGTGACGGCACCCACGGCCCTGGCCGCGGCAGCCACCGCGATCAACACTCCCAACGCGACCTTGAATGGCCTGGTGGACACCTTTGGGTTAACCGGCTCCTACTTTTTCCAGTACGGAACCAGCAGCACGGCGCTGACGACGAGTACGGCCAAGACGGCGCTGAGCGGTTCCACGCTGGGCAGCAGGGTGTCGTTTGTTCCGGTCCCGGTGAGTGCTGCAATTGCCGGCCTGAAAACCAACACCAAGTACTACTACCGGGTGGTGGTGACCACCGCGGCGGGCACCAGTTCCGGCGAGGTGCTCAGCTTTACCACCAACTAGGGAGAGCCATGGTGCGAGCGGAGATCGACATGTTCAAACGGGTATGGTTATCGCGCAGGCTATCGAGTTTGCTACCGCTGCTTGCCGCTGCACTGATGGCAGCGGGACCGGCGGCGGCTGGGGCAGGACCTGCATCTGAGTCCGCGGCGATGCCCATGGCCAGGGAAGCACGGCTGGCCCAGGACTATGGCAAGCTGCCGATGAGTTTTGAGGCCAACCAGGGGCAGGTGGACAAGAGGGTGAAGTTTTTGGTGCGGGGGAGCGGCTACGGGCTGTATCTGACCGCGCAGGAAGCCGTGCTGGCACTGCACAAGACGGCGAGCGGAGACGGCCAGCCTGCGGCGCGGCGATTGCAGCCCCACGGCGTCGCGCCTGGAGACCAGGGGAAAGCGCTGCCTGGAGGGCGTGGACCGAGCCTGGACGACGAGGCGCAGACCGCAGCAGCGACCGATGTGGTGCGGATGCAACTGGCGGGCGCCAACGGCAAGGCGGAGCCGGTGGGCGCCGATCGGCTGCCGGGAACCGCAAACTACATTCTGGGCAACGATCCGGCGCAGTGGCATACCAATGTACCCACCTTCGGGAAGGTGCGCTATGCGGAGATTTATCCGGGCGTGGACCTGGTGTACTACGGCAACCAGCAGCAGCTTGAGTACGACTTTGTGGTGGCGCCGGGGGCCAGCGTTGAACCGATCCGGCTGCACTTTGCGGGAGCGAAAAAACTGAAGCTGGATGAAAATGGCAGTCTGATCATCGCGGCTGCCAATGGCAACATCGTGTTCCGCAAGCCGTTGGTCTACCAGATGGTGGACGGCGGACGGCGGGCGGTTGCCGGACGCTTCAAGCTGCTTGCCGGCAATACCGTGGGCTTTCAAGCGGGGCGCTATGACCACTCGAAGGCCTTGGTGATCGATCCCATCCTGGCCTACTCCACTTACCTGGGAGGAAGCGACGCCGAGTACGTTGTGGCCGTGGCAGTGGACGCGTCCGGCGCGGCCTATGTGACCGGACTTACCCTGTCGCTGGACTTTCCCCTGACCGCCGGAGCCTTCCAGTCGGTGAACTACGCCAGTGCGGGCAATAAGGTGAGTACGGCGTTCGTCAGCAAGCTGAATGCTTCGGGTACGGCGTTGCTCTATTCGACCTTTCTGGGCGGAAACGCCATTCCAAAAACCTTGCACCTGCAGGGCGACTACGGCCACGGCATTGCCGTGGATGCGTCAGGCGACGCCTACGTGACGGGGTGGACGTATTCCTCCAACTTTCCGGTGACCAGCGGCGCCTTCCAGACCACCAACCGGCCAGCCCTGATTGGGTTGGCCACGGGATTTGTGACCAAGCTGAACGCGAACGGAACCGGGCTGGTTTACTCGACCTACCTGGGAGGCAGTCTGCTGGACGAGCCGAACTCGATTGCGGTGGACTCGAAAGGAAATGCGTACATCTCCGGGCTGACGTTTTCCAGCGATTTTCCAACCACGCCCGGCGTCCTCCAAACAACCAACAGGTCCGCGCCGATTGATGGCTTCAACGACTTTGTAACCAAGTTAAACCCTAGCGGAAGCAGCCTGGTGTACTCCACCTACCTGGGCGGCAGCCAGGAGAACGGAAGTGAGTTGGGCAGCCTGTACTGGACGAATCCGGTGGCGGTGGATAAATCTGGCAACGCCTATGTGGAGGGTTTCTCACTCTCCGACAATTTTCCCGTGACAGCCGGGGCCTACCAAACCACCAACAAGGCCGCCGGAAATGGCGGGAGCAATATCACCCTGTCCAAGCTGAATCCGACGGGGACCAAGCTGCTCTACTCCACCTACCTGGGTGGCTCGACAAATTCTTTCAGCGAAGGACTGGGCGTGGATGGACTGGGGAACGCCTACGTGGCTGGCTATACGTATGACGTGGATTTCCCGGTGACCACGAACGCCTTCCAGACCAGCAATCGAGCTGCGGCTAATCCTGACAACACGGGATCATCGAGGATGAACGGCTTTGTCAGCAAGATAAACCCGGCAGGAACGGCCCTGGTGTACTCGACCTACCTGGGCGGCAGCGCCGGTCCCTGGGGCGGCGACGGCATCCTGGGGCTGGCGCTGGACAGCTCCGGCCATGCCTACGTCGCCGGATACGCCATGTCGAACAACTTCCCGGTGACCACGAATGCTTACCAGGCTACCAACCATGGTTCGACCCACTGTTGCGACTATTACACGTATTCGACCAATGGCTTTTTGACGGAGTTCAATCCTGCCGGAACCGGCTTGCTCTACTCCACTTACCTGGGCGGCAGCGGGACGCAGAACCCGGATGGGCCCGGCGCCTATGGCGACTCCGCTTACTATGTGGCCGCCGGGAGCAATGGCGCGGTCTACATGGTGGGAGCCACGAGTTCAGCGGACTTCCCGGTGATTAAGGACGCCCTTGAAACCGGCTACCACTCGGAACAGAACACCGGCTTTGCCGCCGCGTTCGACCTGGGCACGGCTCCGACGGCCAAGGACACGGCAACAGCGCTGACTCCGAGCGCGAATCCCGTGAGTCCGGCAACGAGTGTGACGTTTACGGCTGCGGTGACGCCGGTCTCCGGAAGCGGGGTTCCAAGCGGCAACGTGGTCTTCGCCATCGACGAAGCCAACGTTGCCACGGTTGCGCTGAACAGCGCGGGGAAGGCAACCTACTCCACCTCGACACTGGCGGCGGGCGAACACTACATCCTGGCCAGCTATGGCGGCAGCACGGCTTATGCCGCCAGCGGAGATGGCTTCAACGAGATCATCGCCCCGGCGATGCCGCGGATCTCACCGCCGGGCGGAACCTACGCGGCGGAGCAGACCGTCTCCATTACCAGCCCAACCACGGCGGGAATTCTCTACTACACCATCGATGGATCGACGCCGTCGATGTTCTCGACCGCCTACAGCGGGCCGATCAAGGTGAACCTCTCAAGGACGATCCGGGCGATCGCCGTGGCCGGCGGCGACGCGGACAGCGTGGTGGCAACGGAGGTTTACATGATCGCCAGTTCGCCCTCGGTGCTGGCCGCGCCAGCCACTCCGGTGGGCACAACCGACGCCACGCTGAACGCCTTTGTGAACTCCCAGGGAGTGACCGGCTCCTATTACTTCCAGTACGGAACCAGCCGTACAGCCCTGACTACGAGCACCACAAAGACGTCCCTGGGCGCCTCCAGCACGCGCGTCCAGGCCAGCGCCAAGCTCACCAACCTGACGGCCGCGACCACCTATTACTACAACGTGGTGGTGACCAACGCGGGCGGCACCACTACGGGCAACCTGCTCAGCTTTACGACGAATTAGGGCGAATCCGCGGAAGCATTGCCCGGCGCGGGGAACAAGAGCAACAGAAACCGCGAAGGGCTGCCGAGGCGGCGGTCGTTGTTTCCCAGGTTATCGCCGAAAAGCGAAGGCGCGAACCGGTGGAAACCTGGGGCTACTTCTGCAGCGCCGCCGGCTCGCGTTGGGCGATTCCGGGGATGGTGATGGGGAGGTGGCCGCGGGCGGGAATTTCGCCATAGAGGAATTTGACGGCGCTGAGCTCGGAGACCGGGGAGTTGGAAAAGGTGCAAACGTAGTTCTGGATGCTGGGGTATTGGGCGATGAGGTAGGGGTTGCCAAGAGCGACGACCACGGTTTTGTCATTGGCGGCCTGGATGACATTGGCCAGCACGGTGGCGGGACCACGCTCCAGGGCCGGTGAGCCGGCGTCGTTGGCGGCGCGTCCGGCCGAAGGAATGACATAGACGGCGGCTAGAACGCGGGCGGCGTTGGCGGCTGCCTCCAGGACGTGCGGCGCCAGCGCGGGCGCCGTGGCGTCATCGAGGAAGAGGACGCGTGCGTCGGGAAAACGGGCGCGAACTTCATGCGCGAGGACGCGTCCGTTTTCGCCGCGCAGGTCGTCGGTGAATATGAGTACCAGCAAGCGATTGCCGGCTGGAACGGCGGCGTGGTAGGCGTATTGCGGGACGGCGTCCGCGGCGCGAGGCAGCGGCAACACGCGGTGATTGTTGCGCACGACAGTGATGGCATCGTCGGCGATCTTCTGCGCGAGGGCGAGGTTTTCCGGAGTGGCCAGGACGGCGTTGATGGCGTTGAGATCGACGAGGCGCTTGCGATGAAGTCCCATGGCGGCCTTGGCGCGGAGGATTTTGGCGACGGATTCGTCGATGCGATCCTCGGGAAGTTCGCCGCTCTTTACGGCTGCCAGGACTCCGCGGTAGGCACCATCGAGGTCGCTGGGAATGAGCACGGAGTCGGCTCCGGCTTTGAGCGCCTCGACGGCGGCGCGGCCGGCGCTTTGCGAGGTGTTGCCGCCGAAGATGCGGGTGACGCCGTTCATGTCCATGGCGTCGGTGATGACGATGCCCTGGAAGCCTAGCTCATCCTGCAGAAGCCGGGTGCTGATGTTGTAGGAAATGGTCGCGACCCGGTTGGGATCGGGCTCAACCGAAGGCACCAGGAGATGACCGACCATGACGGCGTCAACCCCGGCGGCGATGGCGGCGCGGAAGGGCGGCAACTCAACCTGATTGAGGCGCTCGCGGGTGGCGTTGACGCGCGCGACGGAGAGATGGGAATCGGTGTCCGTGTCGCCGTGGCCGGGGAAATGCTTGGCGGTGGCCATGCCGTGGCCGTCGTGGACTCCCCGGATGAATGCGGCAACCAGGGCGCTGACCTCGGCGGGATTTTCGCCGAAGGAGCGGGTGTTGATGATGGGATTGTTGGGATTGGAGTTGACGTCGGCGTCGGGATAGAAGTTCCAATGGATGCCGATGGCGCGGGCCTCGGCGGCGGTGATGCGTCCGAACTGGTAGGCGTTGGCGGTGCTGCCGGTGGCGCCAATCGCCATGGCATGAGGAAAGTCGGTGCCGCCGTGGAAGCGCATGGGCAGGCCGCGTTCGAAGTCGGCGGCAAAGAACAGCGGCAAGGGGCTGTCACGCTGCAATTGATTGGTGAGCGCGGCGGCGTCGAGCGGACTGGCCTTGAGCAACAGGCCGCCTTCCATGGGAGAAGTGATGCCGAAGGCGCCGAGGTGGTATCGCTGCATCTGGTCGCGCAGTTTGAAATACTCCGGGCCGTTGAAATCCATGAACTCAACCTTGGCCCAGACCATGAAAAGCTGGCCGACCTTTTCTTCGAGCGTCATGTGACGGAGAGTAGCGTCAGCCCAGAGAGCAGCGCTGGTGTCGTCGGCGCTGGCGGCAGCGGTTGGAGCGGCGAGCGCGAGAAGGATGAAGAATACCAGCCATGCGTGGCGCATGATGGAAACCATAACACCTGGAGCGGGTGCGGGGGTTTCAAGGTTTCAAAGTTTCAAGGTTTCAAAGTTGGGAGCAAAGGAAAGGCACGGGCGAGTGCTTCGCATTCGCCGGCTGCGGCGGATCGAGGACACGCGCCGCACGACCCGACTCGGGACATCCGGGATATGCGGATGCGAGGCCTGTTTGCGTCCGCTATCGTTGCCTGCGGCTCTCTATCCGGCTCTGATATCCTTCTCTGGACTTTCAGCTATAACAACCATTCGAGCAATAGATGCCTACGAGGTACGTAGTAGCTCTTGTTATCGCCGGTCTCGCTGGAGCAGCAGCGGTCCATCACTGGCCGGACCACGCCGT
Organism: uncultured Acidobacteriaceae bacterium; assembly: GCA_964591805.1. Lineage (GTDB taxonomy): Bacteria > Acidobacteriota > Terriglobia > Terriglobales > Acidobacteriaceae > TOLSYN. The sequence continues at coordinate 17,597 of CAZQDD010000001.1, forward strand.
TGCTTCTGAGATGGCAGTCTATTCGATCATGACTCCTGGTTTGCTATTTCTAGGGTTGTGGTCCGACAGGAGCCGCCGCAGATTCTGGGCGGCAGCGTCATCGGTAGCTTTGCTCCATTTTCTTTTCCTTTTTTTTATTAGGGCATGTTTTCCGTTTAGTACGATTCTTGCCGTGGTACCTATCGCAATTGTTGAGTTCATCGTGCTGGCTGTACTGATGCTAAAAATACTTGGGTATTAAAAGGCAAATGAGGTTCGGTGAAATGCCTTTCTCAAGTTGTTGACGCAAAATCGCTAGGTAACTCACGATGCCGAACTAGGACCGTAACACGCACAAACCAACTGCCCCACTCAAGCCAAAGGAAGGCTTGAATGGGCCACCCGCGGGAGATGAAAGTGAAACTTGGGTCCGCGATGTTTGCAGGGGGATGGATTCTGATGATCGTGATGGCGGCGCCGCTGGGACTGGCGGGGCAGAGTGCATCCTTGCGCGGCGGGGCGCACACAGACGGGTACGCGGCGAATGACGCCGCTCCGGCCGCAGGCGCACAGGGCGCGGCTCTGGCGCAGGTGGACGCGATCATGAATTCGGCGGTGGAGCGCGGAGTGATTCCGGGCGGAGTGGTGGTGGTGGGACACGACGGCGAGATGGTGTACCGCAAAGCTTTCGGGATGCGCTCGCTGGAGCCGGCCAAGGAAGCCATGACGGTGGACACGATCTTCGATCTGGCGTCGCTGACAAAGTGCGTTGCTACCGCGACCTCGGTGATGAAGATGGTGCAGGAGGGAAAGATCAGGCTCAACGACCCGGTGGCGGCGTATCTGCCGGAGTTTGCCAGGAATGGGAAGGAAAACATCACCATCCGGCAACTGCTGACGCACTTCTCCGGACTGGGCGAAGACCTGGACTTGAAGAGCTCGTGGCGTGGACGCGGCGCGGCTTACCAGATGGCGATGGACGCGCAGCCGGTGTTTCCGGCGGGGGCGCGCTTTCTGTACAGCGACATCAACTTTGAAGTGCTCGGCTTTGTGGTGGAGAAAGTGAGCGGCCTCGGGTTGGACGAATACGCGTCGAAAAATATCTTTGGGCCACTGGCGATGACCGGGACGCGCTTCCTGCCGCCGGCGGGTTGGCGCGGGCGCATTGCTCCCACCGAGTACGACGAGAATCACCAGATGCTGCGCGGCACGGTACACGACCCCACGGCGCGGCGCATGGGCGGAGTGGCGGGACACGCGGGATTGTTCTCCACCGCCGACGACCTGGCCAGATTTGCGCAGGAAATGTTGACGGGGTTTCATGTGCTTTCGCGGCTGACGGTGGAGAAGATGACGACGCCGCAACAGCCGCCGACGGCGGCGGTGCTGGAAGGGTTGGGCTGGGATATCGATTCCCCATTTTCGAGCAATCGCGGCGAGTTTTTTCCGGTGGGTTCGTTTGGACATACCGGGTTCACCGGAACCTCGATGTGGATCGATCCGGTAACGGATAGCTATGTGATTGTGCTGACGAACGCGGTGCATCCGCGGGGACACAATGCGGGCGTGGTTTCGCTGCGGGCACGGGTGGCGTCGGCGGTGGCCCAGGGGCTGGGACTGAGCGTGAGCGAGGACGAGCGGCTGCGGCTGGCGCGCATCACCGGCTACAACGAAGCGATGGCGGGGGCGCGGCTGGTGACGGCGCGCAATGGCCGGGTGCGTACCGGCATCGACGTGCTGGAGGACCACGGCTTCGCCGAGTTGCGCGCGGCGGGCAAGGCAATCACCAGGGTTGCGGTGGTCACCAACCAGACCGGGGTGGATGGGCGCGGACGCCGCACCATCGACGTGCTGGCCAAGGCGCCGGGGATCGAAGTGGCCGCCATCTTCAGTCCTGAACACGGCGTGAGCGGGAGCCTGGAGACGGCCTCGATTGCGGATTCCAAGGATGCGGCGACCGGTATTCCGGTGTACAGCGTGTACGGAGAGACGAGCGCGAAACGGCATCCGAGACTGGAGATTTTGAATTCGGTGGATGCGATTGTGTACGACATCCAGGACATTGGCACGCGCTTTTACACCTACGAGACCACGCTTGGGTATTTTCTGGAAGCGGCGGCACAGACCGGCAAGAGGATTTTTGTGCTCGACCGTCCGAATCCGATCGACGGCATCCATGTCCAGGGACCGGTCAGCGACAAGGGGCGCGAAGGTTTCACCAACTTCGGGCAGATTCCGGTTCGCCATGGGATGACGATTGGCGAGCTGGCGCGGCTTTACAACTCCGAGCGCGGCATCGATGCGCGGCTGAAAGTGGTTGCCCTGGAGGGCTGGCAGCGCGGCGACTGGCTGGACTCGACAGGAGTTCTGTGGGTGAATCCTTCGCCCAACATGCGTAGCCTGACGGAAGCGGTTTTGTATCCGGGAGTGGGGATGCTGGAGGCGACCAATGTTTCAGTGGGACGGGGAACGGACACGCCCTTTGAAGTGCTGGGCGCGCCGTGGATCGGGGCGCTGGAGCTGGCCGCATATTTGAATGGGCGCGGGATCGGCGGAGTGCGCTTTGTGGGGGTGGAATTCACCCCGCAGAGCGACGTGTACGCACAGAAAAAATGCGGCGGGGTGAACATCCTCGTCAGCGACAGAAACGCGCTGGACGCACCGGAACTTGGCATGGAGATGGCAGCCGCGCTGCATGCGTTGTATCCGGACCAGTTCGAGATGAAAAACCTGGACCGGTTGATGCTCAACCAGACTGGCGCCGAGGCGATCCGTGGCGGGCAGGATCCGCGGCGGGCCGGGATGGACTGGATCGACGCGCTGGACAAATTCAAGGCGATCCGGGCCAAGTACCTGCTTTACTGACCGCGCGGCCGGCCGGCGGCCCGAGGAATGAACCGGAGAGCGGAGTCCCATGGGACTGAACGGGGTGGATCTTGCGGTGATCGTCCTGTACCTGGGAGCAGTCACCGCGTTTGGGATGCACTTCCGGAAGAAACAAAACACCCTCAAAGGTTATTTTCTGGCTGGGAACACGATCCCATGGTGGGCCATTGCGCTGTCCATTGTGGCGGCCGAGACCAGTACGCTGACCATCATCAGCGTGCCGGGGATGGCGTACGAGAAGGATTTCGGGTTTCTGCAACTTGTGATTGGGTACCTGATCGGGCGCGTGATCATCAGCCTGGTTCTGATTCCACAATACTTCCGCGGCGACCTGGTGACGGCCTATCAGCTCATCGACCGCCGTTTTGGACAGAGGTTGCGAACCCTGACGGCGGGCCTGTTCCTGATGACGCGCGCGGCCGCCGAGGGTGTCCGGGTTTTCGCCGTGGCCATTGTGGTGCGGATCGCGCTGGGGAATCTGCTGGGTGGATGCAGCGATCTTGAGCGCGATGTTGCCGCCATCGCGATTGTCACCACGTTGACCTTGCTCTATACCATCCGGGGCGGCATGGCAGCCGTGATCTGGACCGATGTGGTGCAGTTGACGGTTTACCTGACGGGCACGCTGGTGGGATTGTTCACGATTCTGCACCTGGTTCCGGGCGGATGGCCGACGGTGCAGAGAGTGGCCGCCGAGGCAGGCAAATTCCGCGTCTTCTATTTCTCGTGGGACTTCTACGCAAATTACACGTTCTGGTCGGGAGTCATCGGTGGCGCATTTTTGACCACGGCCAGCCATGGCACGGACCAGTTGATTGTGCAGCGGCTGCTGGCGGCAAGGAGCGAGCGGCAAGCGAAGATTGCGTTGCTGGCCAGCGGCGTGATGGTGCTGTTCCAGTTTTCACTGTTCCTGCTGGCCGGGGCGATGCTGTATGCGTTTTACAAAATATTTCCGCCGCTGGTGAAGTTCAGCAGAACGGACACGATATTTCCGGCCTTCGTGGTCACTCACCTGCCGCATGGCATCAGCGGACTGTTGATTTCCGCCATTCTGGCCGCGGCCATGTCAAACCTGAGCGCGGCGCTTTATTCGCTTTCCTCCACCACCATCGTTGACTTTTACCTGCGGATCGATGCGGGGGCCAGCGAGCGGCGGCGCGTGTTTCTGTCGCGGGCGGCGGCGGTTGCCTGGGGCGTGGTGTTGTTTGCCCTGGCCATGGTGGCGCGGCACAGCGGCCGGGTGCTGGAGGTTGGTTTGTCGATCGCATCGGTTGCCTATGGCTCGCTGCTGGGAGTATTCCTGCTGGGCGTGCTGACCCGGAAAGCCACGGAGCGCGGCGCCATGGTTGGAATGCTCTGCGGCTTCCTGTTGAACATTTACCTGTGGCAATGCACCAGGGTTCCGTTCACCTGGTACGTGGCCCTGGGAAGCGTCACCACGTTTGGGATCGGCTATGGGGCGAGTTTCTTTCTGCCCCAGGGCGAGGATGGAAGATCGCGGAGCGGCGCGGAGCCGGAGCGGCAGAGCTGAGCAGAAAGACAACTGATACACTGGCAGATGATACCTTTGACCAGCACAACCCCCACCCAGATGACGAGTCACAAGAATCGCGGGCTGCTTCCCTTCCTGGGAATCGCCAGCGGCATCAGCGTGGCGACCATTTACTACAACCAGCCATTGCTGCTGGAAATCAGCCACACGTTTCACGCTTCCTCAAGACAGGTTGGCACCGTGGCGGTGGCGACGCAGATGGGGTACGCGGCGGGAATCCTGCTGTTTGTTCCGATGGGGGATGTGGCGGAGCGGCGCGGATTAATTGTAAAGCTGTTTGCGGCGGTGAGCCTGGCGCTGTTGGGGGCGGGACTGGCACCTTCACTTTGGACCCTGGTAGTGGCCAGCGTGGCCATCGGCTTGACGGCCTCGGTGACCCACGTACTGGTGCCGATTGCGCCGGAACTGGTTGAGCCGTGGGAGAGCGGACTGGCGATTGGAACGGTGATGACCGGGTTGCTGCTGGGAGTCCTGCTGGGCCGCGCGGCCAGCGGCGGGGTGGCCGCCTGGCTGGGCTGGCGGGCGGTGTTTTTGATTGCGGCGGGAGTGACGGCGCTGTTCGTGCCGCTGCTGTGGTGGAAGCTGCCAAAGTTGCCTCCGGTGCGGGCGGTGGGTTATGGCGAAGCGCTGCGTTCACTGTGGCGGCTGACGCTGGAGCAGCCAAAGTTGCGGGAGGCGTCGGCAGTGGGCTTCCTGGTTTTTGCGGCCTTCGGCTCGTTCTGGACGAACCTGGCGTTTCTGATGGGAACTCCGCATTACAGGCTGGGAGCGGGAGCGGCGGGGAGCTTTGGCGTACTGGGAGCGGCGGGCGCATTGGCAGCCGGCTTTGCCGGACGGATGGCCGACCGGAAAGGCGCGCGCTGGGTGGTGGGGCTCGGGTTGGCCATGCTGAGCGCCGGTTATGTGATGCTGTGGGTGATGTGCTATCACATTGTTGGTCTGATTGTGGGCGTGATCGTGCTCGACATTGGCCAGCAGTTGATGCAGATCGGCAACCAGACACTCATCTTCAGCCTGGTGGAGGGCGCGCGCAGCCGGGTGAACAGCATTTACATGATCATTTTCTTCCTGGGAGGCGCGGCCGGTTCGGCGATGTCCACGGCGGCGTGGGCTCGCTGGCAGTGGAACGGAGTGTGCGCGCTGGGATTGTTACTGCTGGCGCTGGCCGGAGTGCGCCACGGGTTGGGCGGGCGCAGCGAAAGGCGTCGGGACAGCTTGCTGGTATGATGCGGGCGAAACGGACCGGCGAGGGGTCAGAGGCGCTTGGTCATGAAGATGGCGTCCATGTCGCGGCTGTAGTAACGCTCCAGCACCTTGATCCGCTGGAAGCCGTGGCGGTCATAAAACGCAAGCGCGGAGTGATTGTTGACCGCGACTTCCAGCACCACCATGAACGCCGTCATCTTGCGCAGGCGCTCACAGGCGGCCTGAATGAGCAGGGTGCCGAGGCGCTGGCGGCGGCTGTCGGGATGGACGTCGATGGTGATGATGTGGCCGTATCCCTGGCGCTGGTAATGAAAGGTGACAAAGCCTGCGATGGGACGGCGCGGAAGATGCGGCTGACCCTTGGCAGAGGTTGCCACCGGCGCGGGCTGACTGGCGGGAGGTTCGGACAGGGCCGGGGTTGCCGCCTCGGCGGCGGGCTCGTCCCATTCGGCGACCACCGTGTAGGCGCGGCGCTGCTCGATGAAGCTGGAAAGCTCAGGCCGGCTGTAGGCTATGCCGGGATCAAAGCAGAGACGATCCAGTTTGAACAGCGACTCGAAGTCGCGTTTTTCGTAATCGCGCAGGGTGAACATGGGAACCGTTTGAGGCGTGGGCCTGTTTTCATGGTAGCAGATGAGAAGGCCAGACACCCCGGCGAGTGCAGCCCGGGGTGAACGTCAGCCGAGCGAAACCAGGCCAGAGGTGCGCTTGAGCTGTCCGCAGGCGGCGTAAATGTCGAGTCCGCGGGGACGGCGCAGGTAGGCGGGAATGCCGGCGGCAACCAGGATCTGCTGGAAGGAATCGACGGCCTGGGCGGACGGCGTCTGGAAGGCGATCTCGGGACCGGGATTCAGCGCGATCAGGTTAACCTTGGCGCGGATGCCGCGCAACAGCGCAACCACCTCGACGGCGTTTTCCCCGGCGTCGTTGACCCCGGCGAGCAACACGTATTCAAAAGTGAGGCGCTCGCGCGAGCGCAGCGGAAACCGGCGCGCGGCCTCGAGGATGGCTGCCAGATTCCACTTGTGATTGATGGGCATGAGGCGCTGGCGAAGCTGGTCGTTGGAGGCGTTCAGCGAGATGGCGAGATGAGGACGCACGGGCTCGCCGCCAAATTCGGCAATGCGCGGGACAATGCCCGCGGTGGAAACCGTCATGCGCGATTCGGAAATGCCCGTACCTTCGACCAGGAGCTGAACGGCGCGGATAAAGTTTTCATAGTTGAGAAACGGTTCACCCTGGCCCATGAACACCAGATTGATGCGGTCGCGGCCGAGTTCGACTTGATGATCATTGAGAACCAGCAGCACCTGTCCCACGATTTCTCCCGCGCTGAGGTTGCGCTGGAAACCAAGCAGGGCAGTCATGCAGAACTTGCAATTGACGGCGCATCCGGACTGGGAGGAGATGCAGAGAGTCGCGCGCTGGTTGGGCGGGTTGACGGGAGGCTGGCGGCGGGCGGAATTCGGCGCCGCGGCTCCGGGAAGAAGTTCCTCGGTCTCCTCCACGCCGTCGCCATCGGGCATCCAGACGGTTTCGACCGTTTGGCCATCTGCGAAACGGACAAGGTAGCGGACGGTGCCGTCGAGGGATACAAAACGCTGCTCGATGGCAGGCAATCCGGTGCGATAGCCCTGGGCCAGCAGACGCGAGCGCAAGGATTTTGGCAGGTTTGAAATGTCTTCCAGAACCCCCAGGCGCTGGCGGTAGAGGGCGTCAAAAAGCTGGCGGGCGCGGAAACGAGGCTCGCCGAATGACTCGACCAGGGCAGTAAGTTCTTGATTACTAAGGCCCAATAGTTCGAATTGTGGATGGGTTGGCATGCATCTAATGATTAGCAGGTCCAGAAAAGCTGGGTGGCACTTTTCTTGATTGGTAAGATTGTACAGTGCCTGATTGTTACATGGCTGCCAGCAACCCCGGCAGCCGTGGTGAATCCAGCGAAGCGGGAATGAAAGCCGCGCGAGGCATGACCGGTGCAAGGCAGACCGTGACCCGAGGGGGCACCCATGAATCAAGAACAGCATCGTGAAAACTCTGTACTGCGAAACATGCGCCGGACAGTGCTTCCCAATGGACTCACGATTATCAGCGAGGAAATGCCGCATATCCGATCGATCTCGGTGGGGGTGTGGATCCGGACGGGATCACGGGATGAAGAACCCGAGGTCAACGGGATCTCGCACTTTGCCGAACACATGGTGTTCAAGGGAACGACCACGCGCACGGCGGAAATGATTGCGCGCCAGGTGGATTCGTTCGGCGGCAACCTGGACGCGTTCACCGCCAAGGAATGCGTGTGTTTCAACGTCAAAGTGCTGGACGAGCACCTGGACGACGCCATGGAGGTTCTGACCGACCTGGTGCTGAATCCATCGTTCAATGACACGGACGTGAAGCGGGAACGAAGCGTCATCATGGAAGAGATCAAGATGGACGAGGACAATCCGGATTGCCTGGTTCACGAGATCTTTGTACAAAACTTCTGGAAAGATCATCCCCTTGGCCGGCCGATACTGGGCACCCGCGACACGGTGAAGAAGTTTGGTCCGGCGCTGCTGTTTGACTACTACAGACAGCGCTTCCAGGCCGGCAACATGGTGATTGCCGCGGCGGGAAACCTGCAACACGATGACTTCCTGGCACTGGTTAAGGGCAAGTTTGCGCATCTGCCGGCCCTGGACAGCGAGCGCCGGAACATGGCGCCGAAGGCAACGGCGAAGATCTCGATGCGGAACAAGAAATCGCTGGAGCAGGTGCAGCTCTGCATTGGGGTTCCGTCGTACTCGATCTCGCATGAGAAGCGGTACTCTTCGTTTGTTCTGAATACGCTGCTGGGAGGCGGGATGAGCTCGCGCCTGTTCCAGAATGTGCGCGAGAAACTGGGGCTGGTGTACTCGATCTTCAGCGAACTGAATCCTTATCGCGACACCGGCTGCCTGGCGGTGTATGCGGGCACCTCGAAGGAATCCGCGCCCAAGGTCGTGCAATCCGTGTTGCGCGAGTTTCGCGACTTGAAGCAGGTGCCGGTGACGGCCGAGGAATTGACCCGGGCCAAGGCCCAGTTGAAGGGCAGCCTGATGCTGAGCCTGGAATCTTCAATGGCGCGCATGAGCAACCTGGCACGCCAGGAAATGTACTACGACCGCTTCTATGGAATGAACGAGATCACGGACCGGATCGAGGCGGTGCAAGCGGAAGATGTGCAGCGGGTGGCGGGAGAATTCTTCGTTGCGGATCAGATCGCGGTGACGGTTCTGGGAAATCTGAGTGGACTGAAGCTCTCACGCGAACAGATCGATTGTTGAAGGTCGGGCCTCCGATTGAATCGAAAGGACAATACCTATATTGTCCTTTTGCGCATTGATTTATTGTACTAATGCCAACCACGATGATGTACTAAACGACATTTTTTGTTATTCCAATATGACCCAGAGTGTCATTCCGGTCATCTTTGCGATATTGCAGGGAAGAGCCACTTTCAATGGGTGAGCGTACTATCCGCCTTAATCCTTAAATAGTTATGAATTTGTGACCGCTTTGTGACAAGCGGGAAGCGCAATGGCATGCCGATTGCTCATAATCTGGTGTCACCTGAGTGAACTTAGACTCGACCGGAGAAAGATTATGCGTAAACAGAAGGGTTTCTCGTTAATTGAGCTTCTTATCGTTGTGGCGATCATCCTGATCATTGCCGCCATAGCCATTCCGAACCTGCTGCGCTCGCGTATCGCCGCGAACGAGGCATCAGCCGTAGGATCGCTGCGCACCATCAACACGGCTGAAATCAGTTATTCCTCGACGTACCCTGCCATCGGTTTTGCGCCGGACCTGAAGACTCTGGGACCGGGCAGCACGCCGGGAGCCACGTCAAGTTCGGCAAACGCCGAATTGCTGGACAACGTTCTGGGCGCGGTTTCGCCTGGTGGCGCTGCGGTTGGAACTGCGAACCCGAAGAGCGGCTACCTGTTCTACCTTACAGTTACGGCCGGATCGGCGGGCGCTCCGACGAGCACCTATTCTTCCAACGCAAATCCGATCACCGTGGATCAGACCGGCAAGCGCTACTTCTTTAGCGATGCCTCGGGCGTGATCCGTTACAACACCACGGTCACTGCCAGCTCGGCCGACGTGGCCCTGCAGTAGTCTGAAAGCAAGCACAGTTACTGGGCGGAGAATCCTGGGGAGGGTCAACGCCTGAACGGAAGAGGCGCCACGGAATGTGGCGCCTCTTGTTTTTCCGGCCGTTCCGAAGGTCCATGGCTAGCACTGTACTGAAGGACAGTACACGAAAGTACAATGCCAAGTACATTACCCTAATTTTGATTGATCGTAAATTCTGTCAACCGTGGCTAACCAGCCGTGGCACAACCTGAGAGAGAGACGGTCAACGCCCTGTGCAAAAGCTGGTATTAGTACCGATAAGTTAATTTTTATCAACGACTTAATCCCTCATTACGCTGTACTATCGCGCGCTGCGTACGATGGCACGGAAATTGCAAGGATTAGGGTGTCAAAGCAACACACGACAACAATTCCATCGAAGGACTACCGGAGAATATCGAATGCGCAAACAGAAGGGTTTCTCACTGATTGAGCTTCTTATCGTCGTGGCGATCATCCTGATCATCGCCGCCATTGCCATTCCGAACCTGCTGCGCTCGCGCATTGCCGCCAACGAAGCTTCCGCCGTGGGTTCGCTACGCACCATCAACACCGCCGAAGTAACCTATGCCTCGACGTACCCGGCTATCGGTTTTGCGCCGGACCTGGCCACGCTTGGACCGGGCGGCACACCTGGCGCCGCATCAAGCTCGGCAAACGCTGTACTGCTGGACAACGTGTTGGGCGCTGTCTCGCCTGGTGGCGCTGCGGTTGGGACTGCAAACCCGAAGAGCGGATATCTGTTCTACCTTACAGTTACGGCTGGGTCGGCGGGCGCACCGACGAGCACCTATGCCTCCAACGCAAATCCGATCACCGTGGATCAGACCGGCAAGCGCTACTTCTATAGCGATTCCTCGGGCGTGATCCGCTACAACACCACGGTCACCGCCAGCTCGGCCGACGTGGCCCTGCAGTAAACAGTTTCAAAAGATGTCTGAAGTAGAAAGGAGGAGCTCATGGCTCCTCCTTATCTTTGATGGGCACCGGGAGCAGCCCGCGCGAATCCGGACAAGGGTTGAATGGCACCGGACGGCAACATTGCTCACCTGGGCGGCAATCCTAACCGGGAAGATTCGCGCCGGTTGCCATGAGGCTGAAGCCGTCGTCTATAATCCTGACAAAGCCAATGGCTGCGATCGACATCCAAGGACTGGAGAAGTCCTACAAGACCGGATTCTTCGGGAACAAGCTGAAGCAGGGCCTGAAACCGCTGACGCTCGCCGTGGAAGATGGCGAAGTTTTCGGCTGCCTTGGCCCCAATGGGGCGGGCAAAACAACGACCCTGAAACTGCTGCTGGGGCTGGTGTTTCCCAGCGGCGGCACGGCCAGAATCCTGGGACGCGAGCTGGGCGATATCGAGGTCAAGCGCTTTATCGGCTTTCTGCCGGAACAACCCTACTTCTACGACCATCTGACGCCGCTGGAGCTGTTGGACTATTACGCCCGGCTGAGCGGCGTGGACGCCCGCGAGCGGAAGCACAAGGTGGACGCGGCCCTGGCGCGGGTGGGAATCAGGGAATCGCGCCAGACGCAACTGCACAAGTTCTCCAAGGGCATGCTGCAAAGAGTGGGAATTGCGCAGGCCATTGTCCACGATCCCAAGCTGGTGCTGCTGGATGAGCCCATGAGCGGGCTGGACCCGATCGGGCGGCGCGAGATTCGCGACCTGGTGCAGGAGCTGAACGAAGAGGGCAAGACGATTTTCTTCTCGACCCACATCCTGAGCGATGCCGAAACTCTCTGCGACCGGGTCGCGGTGCTGCATAAAGGCGAGTTGAAAGGCGTGGGCGTGGTGGAAGAACTGCTGCGCGAGGTGAGCGGCGACATTGAGGTGGTATGGCACGGGGCGCAGGCGATTCCGGCGCTCTCCGCCCTGGGTGCGCACTGCCACGCGACCGGCGACGTGGTGCGGGCGCTGCTTCCGGAGCGTTCGCTGGAAGCAGCCCTGGGGGCACTGCGCCAGAGCCAGGCCCGGCTGACCAGCGTGACCCCAGTGCAGGCAACGTTGGAGGATTACTTCCTGGCGCGCATTGGCGAAGAGCTGCCGAACGAGGTGAAATCATGATCGGACGGCTGGCGGCCATTGCCTACAATACGTTTCGCGAAGCGGTGCGCGACCGGGTGCTCTACAACCTGATCCTGTTTGCCCTGCTGATTGTGGGCGCCTCCGTGCTGTTCGGGCAGATATCGCTGGAAATCAACCGCATCGTGCTGATCAACCTGGGGCTGACGGCCATCTCCCTGTTTGGGGTTGTGATTGCGATTTTCATCGGCATCGGGCTGGTCTCGAAAGAGATTGAGAAGCGGACGCTCTATACGGTTCTGGCGGCGCGGCCGGTGCGGCGGTGGGAGTTTATTACGGGCAAGTTTCTTGGCCTGGTGATGACCCTGACGGTGAACGCGCTGCTGATGAGCGTGGGGTTTTTCGCCGCCGTGATGTATGTATCGCACCGCCTGGGACGCGGCGATTTGCAACTGGTGACGGCAATCTACTTCATCCTGTTGCAGTTTGTTCTGATCACGGCGCTGGCCCTGCTGTTCTCCACGTTTTCGACGCCGGTGTTTTCTTCGATTTTTGCATTTGCGATCTTTGCGGTGGGCACGTTTGCCGAAGACCTTCGCGGATTCTCCAGCATGGCCACTGGTGTGACCCGCTGGATGATGACCGGAGCGGCCTACCTGGTGCCGAACTTCGCCGCGCTCAACGTGATCAGCCAGGTGGCCCACGACATGGTGGTGGAACCGAAGCTGATCCTGCTGAACACGGCCTACGTGCTGGTGTACACGGCGGCGGTGCTGACCGCAGCGGTGTGGATCTTTGAGCGGCGCAACCTGAAATGACCAGAGATTGGCAGGTCCAGACAACCTATGCATTGCTGCTGGCGGCGCTGTTGACGGCCAGCGCCGCGCTGGTGCGTCAGCTGGACCGGGTGCGCGGTGACGAGCCGTTGCAGGAGGTTCTCTACATTCCTTCGCCGGCGGTGGTGCGGCGGATGAGCCTGGGGTACTCGGGATTGCTGGCCGACATCTACTGGACCAGGGTGGTGCAGTATTTCGGCACCAAGCACCGGGCGAACGCCAAGCAGTACCTCATCCTGGAACCCTTGCTGGAGATGACCACGGCGCTGGATCCGAAGCTGCTTCCGGCCTACGAGTTTGGCTCGGTGTTCCTGGCGCAGAAACCGCCGGAGGGCGCGGGAAATCCATGGGCGGGGGCACGCCTGGTGGAAAAAGGCATCCAGGAAAATCCGCAGTCGTGGCGGCTCTACTATGACCTGGGCTACATCTACTGGCTGGAGTTGAAGGATCCTGCCAGGGCGGCCGATGCCTTCGATCGCGGCTCGAAGGTTCCGGGAGCGCACCCGTGGATGCGGGTGATGGCAGCGGCCCTGGCGGCGCACGCCGGAGAAACCGAGACCGCCATCTATATGTGGACGAACATCCTGAACAGCACGGAGGATCCGGAACTGCGGGCCAATGGCATGAACCGGCTGCGCTGCTTGAGGGTGGACAGCGAGGTGAAGCTGCTGCAGGAGCGGGTGGACGAGTTTACCCGTCAAAACGGACGGCTGCCCGGGGGATGGGAGGAGTTGATCTCATCCGGCTGGTTGCGGCGCGCGCCGGTTGACCCGAAGGGGAATGCCTACCAGTTGGTGGGCGGGCGGGTGCAGGTGGCGCGGCCCGAGCTGTTTCCGTTCATCACCCGGGGACTGCCACCGGGACGGGAAGCCGGAGACATGCCCGGCGAAAAGGGATTCAAGGTCATGCAAACCCAATGAACAAGGTGAAGTCAGCCATTCTGCTGCTGTTTTTACTCTGCGGTCCGGCGCTGTGGGGCCAAACGCACGGCCCGGATGCGCGGCAGGCTGCGGCCAAAATCGATGCCCGTTACAACGGCATGAAGTTTCTGCGCGCGAATTTCACGGAAATTTATTCTGGCGGAGGGATACGGCGCAGCGAGAGCGGAACGTTGTGGATCAAGAAGCCGGCGAAGATGCGCTGGGAGTACCGGTCGCCGCAGAAGAAGATATTTGTGACCGATGGCACCACGGCGTGGTTCTATGTCCCCGGCGAGCGCCAGGCGAGGCGTACGACGGTGAAAAAGCTGGACGACCTGCGCTCCCCGTTGCGCTATCTGCTGGGGCACACCAAGCTGGAGAAGGAGTTGCGCGGGCTTTCCCTGGCAACCGACATCCAGCCGGAGACGGCCGGAGACGTGGTGCTGCGCGGAGTTCCGGTGGGGATGGAAGAACGAATTTCGCAGGTATTGCTGGAGAGCGATGGGCAGGGGTGGCTGCGGCGCATTGTGATGGAAGAGCTGGATGGGAGCAGGACCGAGTTCCGGCTGGAGGAGCAGCGTGAAAATGTTGCGGCCGACGGCGCGGAGTTCACCTTTGTGCCGCCGCCCGGGGTGGAAGTTCTGCAAAGCGATCAGTTAGCGCCGTGACCCATGGGGCACGGAATCTCAGCTCTGCGGTGGGGAAGCTGGAACTTATGAGACTGGGATAAAAAGCAAGCCCCCAGGGCGGCAATCCTCGAGGTTTCAGAATGTTACACTGAGGTCTGGGGCTGCGCCGGACGCGCCCGCGCTGGGTGGAATGGTATGGCCGAATTTGTGATTCGGGTGGCGGATGAACGCGGCAAGGTGCTGGAAAAGACCGAAGCCGGTTACTCTGCCGATGAAATTCGCGACCGCTACCAGCAGTCCGGCTACCTGGTGTACTGGGTCAAGCCGCGCGGGCTGATTTCCGGAGGCGAGTTTCGGCTGCCGCAACGGCGCCGCGTCACCCTGGAACAATTCGTCATCTTCAACCAGCAATTTTTGACCCTGGTGCGCGCCGGGCTTCCGATTGTGCAGGCCCTGGAACTGCTCGCCAAGCGGCAACGGAACCAGTACTTCCGCATGTTGCTGGAGGACGTACGGGACCGCACCAAAGGCGGGGCGCTAATCTCGGACGCGTTTGAAAAACAGGGCGCGTTCCCCAAGATCTATTCGACCACCTTGATGGCCGGCGAGAAGAGCGGCAATCTCGACGAAGTGCTGACCCGCTACGTTTCCTTCCAGCGGTTGGCGCTGAGTTTTCGCAAGAAGCTCATCTCTTCGCTGGTATACCCGGTGATCCTGGTGGTGGGCGTGATCGCCCTGGTGACCATGCTGGTAACGTTCGTGATTCCGAAGTTTTCCGAGCTGTTCTCCGATCTGAACCAGAAGCTGCCGCCGATGACGGAATTCACCATCAGTACGGCGCTGACGGCCAAGAAGTACCTGCCGTGGATCGTGCTTGCGGGAGTGGCGTCTTACATGCTTATGAACCGTTGGGCGAAGACGCAGCAGGGCGCGGAAATTCTGGATAAGATCAAACTGAACCTGCCGGTGGTTGGAAGCATCTGGCAGCGCTACCAGATTGCGGTATTCTCGCGCATGATGTCGACCCTGCTGGCCGGCGGGCTGCCGCTGGTTACGGCGCTGGAAACGGCGGGCCAATCGATGGCCAGCCGCCTGATCGTACGCGGCATCAGCGAGGCGTCCAAGAGCGTGCGGGAAGGCCAGACGCTGGCCCAGAGTCTGGAACAGACCGGGGTGTTTCCGGACCTGGCGGTGGAAATGGTGGAGGTGGGCGAGGCAACGGGCGCGCTGCCGACCATGCTGAGTTCGGTTGCCGAGTTTTACGAAGAAGACGTTGGGTCGGCTCTGGCCGCGGCCATGTCTCTGATTGAGCCGGCGATTCTTGTCGTCATGGGCGTGGTGGTGGGCTTCATTCTGATTTCGCTTTACCTGCCGATTTTCAGCTTCACCGCGGGCTGATCCGAAGCAAGGAACAAAGACCGGGGATCAGGTGCGGCGGTGGGCGGAGAATGTAACGAGGGTTATGGAACAGCAGCTTTTTGTAGAACCGATTCCAGACGCAAACGACGAGCAGAAGAAGGCGCACGAGCTGGCGCGCCGCTATCGCTGCGAATATGTCGAGTTAAAGGGATTCAAGATTCAACATGAGCTCTTCCGCAAGGTTCCCGTGGAGCTGATGTTCCGCTTCAATTTCATTCCCCTGCAGGAGTTGGACGACGGACGGCTGGCGGTGGCGCTGCCTGACCCAAGCCAGTTGATGACCATCGACGAGATCAGCTTGCTGCTGGGCCGCAGGTTGGCGCTGCGGGTGGCGACGCTGACCGAGATTACCGAAATCCTGAAAAAAACCGAGCAGTCGCAGCGGGTACTGGACGAAGCCGGCGAGACCTTTACCCTGGACGTGATCCGCGAGGACGACGGCACCGGCGACGAGAACATCTCGATCGAGAAGCTGACCCAGGAGAACGACATCAGCCCGATCATCCGGCTGGTGGATACCACCATCTTCACCGCCCTGCAGCGGCGCGCCAGCGATATCCACATGGAGACGCGCGACGACTGCGTGGTGATCAAGTACCGCATCGACGGGGTGTTGCAGGAGGCGATGAAGCCGATCGCCAAGGAGCATCACTCGACCATCATCTCCCGCATCAAGGTGATGAGCGAACTGGATATTGCGGAACGGCGGGTGCCGCAGGATGGCCGCTTCCGGGTTCGCTACAACGGACGCTTCATTGATTTTCGCGTCTCGATCATGCCCAGCATCCACGGCGAAGACGCCGTGCTGCGCGTGCTGGACAAAGAGTCGATGAGCGAGAAGTTCCAGAAGCTGACCCTGGACGTGGTGGGTTTCAGCGATTACGACCTGAAGAAGTTCCGGCAATATATTGCCGAACCCTACGGAATGGTGCTGGTGACCGGGCCTACCGGCTCAGGCAAAACCACCACCCTGTACGCCGCCCTGAACGAAATCAAGTCCGACGAGGATAAGATCATCACCATCGAAGACCCGGTGGAGTACCAACTGCGCGGCATCACGCAGATTCCGGTGAACGAGAAAAAGGGACTGACGTTTGCACGCGGACTGCGCTCGATTCTCCGCCACGATCCGGACAAGATCATGGTGGGCGAAATCCGCGACCAGGAGACGGCGCAGATCGCCATCAACTCGGCGCTGACCGGCCACCTGGTGTTCACCACGGTGCACGCCAACAACGTGGTAGACGTGATTGGGCGCTTCCTGAACATGGGAGTGGAACCTTACAACTTTGTTTCTTCGCTGAACTGCATCCTGGCGCAGCGGCTGGTGCGGCTGCTCTGCGTGCATTGCAAGCAGCAGGTCCACTACGGCGACGACGTGCTGGAAGCTGCCGGCTTGAGACCGGAGGAGTGGCGCGACACACCTTTCTTTGAGTGTCCCGGGTGCATGGAATGCGGGGGAACCGGATTCCACGGACGAACCGCGATTCACGAATTACTGGACTTGACCGACCACATTCGCGAACTGATTCTGGAACGGAGGCCCAGTTCGGAGATCCGGCGGGCGGCGCGCGAAGAAGGCATGCACTTCCTGCGCGAGTCGGCGCTGGAAAAGGTGAGGGCCGGAATTTCAACGCTGAAGGAAGTCAACAAGGTGACGTTCATCGAGTCAACCCGCTAATGGCCGAAAGAAGAACGGTAATTCGCTTGCCCCGCATCGCCTGTGAAGTCACTGCGCAGGGCGTGGGGGCAGCGCGCGCGGAAGGCGGCAGGATCGCGGTACACTCGCGCGCCCTGGCGGCTGGAGTGCTGACGCCCGCGCTGACCACCCAGAACGTGCTGGACGCCCGCGCACTCAGCGACGGGATTGAACAGGCATTGCTGGAGGTGGGTGGGCGCGGCCAGGAGTTGATTGCGGTGCTGCCGGATTCGGCCGTGCGCCTGACCTTGCTGGATTTTGATTCCCTTCCCGAGCGGCGGCAGGAGGCCGATGCCGCGGTTCGCTTCCGGCTGCGCAAGTCGCTGCCTTTCGATATCGAAAAGGCCGCCTTGAGCTTCGATGCCCAGAAGACCGAGCAGGGCCTGCACGTGGCGGCCTCGATTGTGCTGCACAGCGTGCTGGAGGAGTATGAATCGGTGTTTCGCGCCGCCGGTTGCTCGCCGGGCGTGGTGCTGCCATCCAGCCTGGGAGCTCTGGGCGCGCTGAACGAAGGCCGTCCGTCCCTGATGTTGAAGGTCGGGCGGGAAACCACCACGGTTGCGGTGGTGAACGATGGCCATCTCCTGCTCTTCCGCACCCTGGAAGGCGGGGGAACGGGAGCACTGACAGCCGAACGCATGGCCGACGACATCTATCCTTCGCTGGTGTACTTCCAGGACAGCTACGGCATGAGCGTGGAACAACTGCTGGTGAGCGGAGTGCAAGACCTGGGCCAGTTTGCACCCGCGCTGGAAGAGCAGACCGGGGTAAAGGTCAAGGAACTGATTGCCTCCAGCGTGGTGCAGGGAAACCTGCGCAACGACTTTGCCGGCGCCGTTGGCGCGCTGCTGTAGGAAAGAGGAACGGGATCGTGCGACTGAACATCAATCTGGCAACCAAGCCGTACCAGGATGTCCGCCGCATTCTGATGCAATGGGGCGGACTGGTCCTGCTGCTTGCCTTGGCCACGGTGGCGCTGGTGTGGACGGCGGTTTCCAGTTGGAGGGAATCGCGCGACGTCAACCAGAAGATTGCCGTCGTGGAAACTGAGATTGGAGCCCTGGACCGGGCCCATGCCGATGCCGTGGCCGTGCTGAGGCTTCCGCAAAATCGATCGGTCGTGGAGACTTCCAAGTTTCTGAATGAATTGATTGAACGCAAGTCGTTCTCATGGACGCGCGTGTTCATGCAGTTGGAAGAAATCATGCCGCCGAGTCTGCACGTGGTCTCGATTTCGCCGGAGTTGCACACCAAGACCAATACCGTGGAGGTACACCTGACGGTCGCCGGAACCTCGCGCGAGGCGGCGGTAGAACTGGTGAAACGGCTGGAGCAGTCCCCGTCGTTCCGCGATGCGCGCATCGCGGAGGAGAGTGCGATCCAGGAGAAGGACAGCACGGATACGATTAAATTCCAGATGACGGCGGTCTATGTGCCCACGGCCGCACGCACGGCGCAGGAGCAGAGGACGCCGGCCAGGTTCGCGGAGAAAACAGGAGGACCGCAATGATGGGCCATCTCCGGGACGTTCGGATACAGTTGCTGATTGTGGTGGGGGTGCTGGTGCTGGTTGACCTAGCCGCCATTGTCCTGTTGATGTCTCCGGCGGGCCGGTCGCGCGGGGCGCGGCAGATGGCTTATGAGCAGCTGCGGGTGGAAAAGTTCGAGAAGGCAAAGGCCGTCGCTCCCGCCCAGGACATGGACCAGAAGATTGTAACCGCCCGGGAACAGCAGGTAGACTTCACCCGCGAGCGGATGGCGGCGCGCTACTCGGCAATGTCGGAACAACTGTCGCACCTTGGCAGCGAAGCTGGAGTGAGCGTCACCGATGTGAAGTACGATGCCCGCGAGGAAAAAGGACTCCCGCCGGGATATGACAGCATCGGCATTACGATCCAGGTGCGTGGCAGTTACGAGCAGGATATGCGCTTTGTGAACGCCGTGGAACGGCAGAAGATGCTGCTGCTGATCGACGCCGTGACGTTTGGAGGAATGCAGCGCGACGCCTTGACGGTTTCGGTTCACCTGTCCACCTTCTTGAGGAGCCCGGCATGAAGGCGCTAGCAGGAACCAAGACCAAGGTGCGCGTCGCAATTGTGCTGGTCATTGCCGCCGTCCTGAGCGTGACCTGGAGCATGATGTCGGGTCGAGCATCGAAATTGGAGCCGACTCCGGTTGCCGCAGCCGGGGCAAAGGGAAAAGTCGAGAGCGTGAGCGAGTCGCTGGACCCCCGCTTACGTTTGGACCTGCTGACGAACTCCGAAGAGGTAAAGTATGAGGGCAACGGAAAGAATATCTTCCGCTCGGCGCCGGAGGCGGTTGATGTTCCGGCGGTAAAAGTATCGCCGCTGCTGGCCCGGCAGGAAGAAGCAAGACGAATTGCAGATGCCGTTCCACCTCCGCCCCCGATCAACCTGAAATTCTTCGGGATCAGCAACGGCAAGAATGAAAGACCGAGAGCGTTCCTCTCCCAGGGCGAGGATGTGTGGATTGCGCATGAGGGCGACGTGGTGAATCGGCATTATAAGATCGTGCACATCTCTCCGGCCGCCGTGGAAGTGGAAGACCTGCTGAATAACAACAGCCAGCCGATTCCCCTGACGAGGCAGTAGCCATGACGCGGAGGATGATACGACGGCGCCAGCGCGGCAGACGCGAGGATTCCGGTTACATGCTGCTTTTCCTGATGCTGGCCGTGGCGATGCTGATGATCACCATGCTGGGAGTGGCACGGAATTACCGGCGCAGCATCATACGCGACCGCGAGGTTGAGATGATCCATCGCGGCGAGCAGTACGAGCGCGCCGTCAAGCGCTATTACCACAAGTTCGGCAACTATCCGGCTTCCATCGAACAGTTGGAAAACACCAACAAGGTCCGCTTCCTGCGCAAGCGATACAAGGATCCGATGTCTCCCGACGGGGCGTGGAAGCTGGTTCACCAGAGCGACGTGACGTTGAAGGCGGGTGGTGGACTGCTGTCCACGACGGGAGTTGGAGGCCTGGGAGACTCGCAGACGAATCCATTGCAGCCGAATGCCGGAGGATCCGGCAGCACGGCCAACGGCACGCCCCAGGGCACGGATGGCAGCACGACGGGAACCTCCACCAGCGGTACGTCGAGCGGCGCGAACAATCCAGACCAGGACCCAGGCAACTCCGCTGGCGGACCGACGGATGGCACAACGGGTAGCGCCTTTGGCGGCGCGACAGGCGGCACCGTGGGTGGAACCACCGGTGGCACAGGTCCGGCTGGAAGCAGCGGCAATGGCAACAATCCCGTGCTCGGCGGCGGCCCGGTGCTGGGCGTGGTGAGCAAGCAGAAAACCGAAGGAATCCACTCCTTCGGCGACAAGACGAAGTACAACGAATGGCTCTTCATCTACGATCCGAGCCAGGATAAGGGCCAGATGCTGGTGGGACCTTACAATCCAAACATGTTCCTGGGTGCAAGCGGCAACGGGCTTGGTAATTCCACCCAGAACCCGACGGGTACCGGAACAGGCACCGGAGCAGGCACCACGACAGGTACCGGGACAGGGACCACGACCCCTAACCCAGGGTCCGCCGCGACCCCGCCCCCGGCTTCCACGCAGTAAGAACATGGCAGAGGTGAGGCAGGCAAAGACAAACCCCGTCACAGGACGGGGTTTTGACTGCCGCGGTGCAACCGGGCTTAAACGCTGAAGGAAGAGCCACAGCCGCAGGTGCTCTTGACGTTGGGATTTTCAAACTTGAAACCGGCGCCTTCCAGGGTCTCGATGTAGTCAACACTTGCGCCTTGCAGGTACATGAGAGAGGTCGCATCGATAAAGACCTTGAGGTCTTCATACTGGAAGGTTTTATCCATGGCTCCGGCGCCGTTTTCAAACTGCATGCTGTAGGAGAATCCAGAACAGCCGCCACCCACGACACCCACGCGGAGACCGGCGGGGACGGGAGTCTGCTGGGCCATGATCTCTTTCACCTTGGCGATGGCAGCCGCGGTGAGGGTGAGAGGAGCGTTCTTAACTTCAGGAGCGGTTGTGGTTGTAGACATGCTGTTTCTCTCCTCGACAAAGAATGATTATAGCAAAGGACCGGGTTTGAGTGTCACCGACCGACGTGACCCTCAACCTGAGTGATTTCCAGGCTCAGGATTTGGATGCGGCCGCGGGCGCGATGGTTGCAAAATCGCATGGCGGTGCCAGTCTCCCATGGCCGGTTAACACTTCCGGATGGAGGGATTCAAAAAAATCAGCGGGCGCGACCTGATTTCATGCTTATAATGCCTGCGGTCCGGTTTGTTTCTACTCCGGGCGGCGGAGTTGAAGCACGACCGTGCCGGCGGCGGAGGTAGCGCCAAAGGTGGCCGTTATGCAACCAATGTCCGTGCTTGCAACGCTATGGGCCGTGCTGACGACGGCGTTAGCGGTATTGCTGATTTACCGCAACGCACTCTCCATGCACGAAGACGATCAACTCTTTCTGGACAACGCGGAATCGCACCTGGAGAAAGAACAGCAACAGTTGGCGGCGCGGATGGATAAACTGCGCCCATTCGTCACCGGCCTCGGTGCATCCAGCGGGCTGCTTGCGCTGGCGATGGCGGGCCTGTGGTTGTGGGGCGCCTGGAGCAGGTTCTAGCTCCCCGGCGCCGGGCTATTCTTTGGAGAACGGCTCGAAGATGAGCGGGTTGGGGCGGCGGACATTGCCGACGCGGACAACCTTCCGGCCTTCGAGAAAACCGATCAGCGACTCCTGGAGGATTTCGCCTCGCCATCCGTCCAGAACCTCGGGACGAGGTGAGCCCTCCTGGTCGAGAAACCAGCGCACGATCTCCTGCAGATCGCTGGTTGTGGCCAGCAGCGCGGTATCCACGTCGGTTTCGGCGGCGAGGTTGCCAACCGCGACCGACAGTAACTTGGTGAGAACCGCGACCTGGGGCGGGTCATCGCGGCGCTCATTGCCGGGAAGGTCGGATTCCGGGACGGCGCGCGCCCGGGCGACCGCCTCCACCACGCCCTGTTCCGCCTTTCGCAGCAGGCGGCTATCGAGACCGCGGATGGAGAACAGGTCCTCGACCGTAGCCGGGGCACGGCGCGCAATCTCAATCAACATGCTGTCACCGAGCACGCGCGCAACCGGAGCATTGATGGTCCGGGCCTGGCGGTCGCGCCAGCGCCAGAGTTCCCGCAGTACCGCGAGCTGGCGGCGGCTGAGCCGCGCGCTTCCGGAAATTCTCCAGCGCTCATCCTCGCGCATCACGGTGTGGACCAGGTGATCGCATTCGCCTCGAACCCAGTTGATGCGATCCAGCTTGGCTGCGCGAGCGAGGAGTTTTTCCCGCATCGGAAGCAGAAAGCGGACATCATCGGCAGCATATTCAAGCTGTTCCGGACGGAGCGGACGCTTGCGCCAGTCGGTGAAACTTTCACCTCCATTGACGCGCGCGTTGAGAATGCGCAGGCAAAGATTGGTATGCGAAAGCGGGTATCCGTAACCGAGCAAGCCGGCGGCGACCTGCAAATCCAGCACGCAGGCCGGAGCCCGGCCAGCACCTTTGGCGCAAAACTTGATTTCCTGGCGGGCGGCGACGGTAATGATTTCATGGCCGGGCGATGCCAGCAGTTCCCACAGTGGCGCCAGCTCGGTCAGCGCGATGGGATCGACGATGAAGATGTCTTCCGACGTGGAAAGCTGCACCAGGCAGAGTTCAGGCTCGTAGCGGCCTTCGGAAATAAACTCCGTGTCGAGACCGATTACGGTCTGGGAGGATAGCTTGCGCATGAGACTTTTGAACTTCTGCGCGGAATCGATATAGAGCGTTTGGTCTGATGACATTAGAGAGCAACATTCTAAAAGAAGAGGTGCGCCGCTTACCAGCTTTGCTTTTATGGTTTCCAGAAATCGGGCGGTTGCCATTCTGCATCCGATGGGGTCTGGTCCCACAATCGCCAACTGCGGGCGGTTGTGGGCCACCTTTTCAAACCAGCTACATCTTGACGCTGGCCACGCTCTGCACCGAGGTTGCCCGGCGCAGTTCGGCCAACACCTCGGCAGGGACGCTCCCGTCCACCTGCACGATGGCCAGTGCCTGACGGCCTTCGCGGCCGAGCGAGAGACGCGCGATGTTGATGTTGTTCCTGCCCAGCACGGTTCCGATGGAACCGACGACTCCAGGCTGATCCCAGTTGGCGACAATGACGAAGTTGCCCTCGAGGTGCGACTCGATGTCGATGCCATTGAGATGGATGAGGCGCGGCGAAGCCCCGTGGACGATGGTGCCACTGCATTCGACCGAGCCGGTGGGACCGGTAAGTTTGAGGTGAATGAGATTGACGCGCGCGTCGGGTGCGGCGCGGGTCTCGCGAACCACCACGCCATGTTCTTCGGCGGCGGCCGCGGCGTTGATGATGTTGGTGGGCTCGTCGGTATCCGACTGCAGAACGGCGGCGACGGCGGCGCTGCGGATCAACTGGGTTTTCCAAGCGCCGATTTCACCTTCGAACTTCACGTCGATTTCGGCCAGGTTGGAGGCGAACAACTGGGCGGCGAAGCGTCCCAGGCGGCTTGCCAGCGTCATGTACGGCTTGATCTGCTTGTACTCGACGTCAGAGAGCGAGGGCAGGTTGACCGCATTCTGCGCGATGCCCTGCTGGAGATAGTCGCGCACCTGCTTGGCAATCTGAATGCCGACAGCTTCCTGGCCTTCCTTGGTGGAAGCGCCAAGGTGGGGCGTGGCGAGCAGATTGGGGGCTGCGAGCAGGGCGGTGTTGTGCGTCGGCTCCTCGGCGAAAACATCGAGCGCGGCGGAAGCGATGTGTCCGGATTGCAAGGCGGCCGCGAGGGCGGCTTCGTCAACCAGCTCGCCGCGAGCGCAGTTGACCAGGCGCACTCCGGGCTTCATCTTCGCGATGGCTTCGGCGTCGATCATGCCGGCGGACTGGTGGGTGAGCGCAAGGTGCAAGGCGATGTAGTCGGACTGGGCGTAAAGGCTGTCGGTGGAGACCAGCTCGATGCCAAGCTCTTTGGCGCGCGAGGGAGACAGGTAGGGATCGCTGCCGACCAGCTTCATGGCGAAGGCCTGGGCCCGGCGCGCCGTCTCCGTGCCGATTCTGCCGAGTCCGATGATGCCGAGGGTTTTGCCGGCCAACTCGGTTCCCTGCAAACTCTTCTTCTCCCACTTGCCGGCCCGCGTGGTGTGGTCGGCGCGCGGGATGTGACGGGCCATGGCCAGCATGAGG
Source organism: uncultured Acidobacteriaceae bacterium (assembly GCA_964591805.1). Lineage (GTDB taxonomy): Bacteria > Acidobacteriota > Terriglobia > Terriglobales > Acidobacteriaceae > TOLSYN. Next base: position 42,138 of record CAZQDD010000001.1, read on the forward strand.
CCGAGGGTGAGCTCCGCCACGGCAACGGCGCTGGCTCCAGGCGCGTTCATGACGACGATGCCGCGGCGGGTTGCAACCTCGACATCGATGTTGTCTACGCCGACTCCGGCGCGGCCAATGACGCGAATGATTTTGGCGGCATCGATGAGCGCGGCGTCGGCCTGCACGGCCGAGCGTACGATGAGCGCGTCGGCATCGGAGATGGCCAGCAGGGGATCCACGGCAAACTGCTCTGGAGTGACGACCGTACAGCCCGGAATTGCCTCCAGCACCTTCATGGCTGCGGCGGCGATTTTTTCGGCAACGACGATCTTCACGGCCGGCCTCCGTTCTGGCGGGCTGTGGCGTAGACAAGCTGGGCAGCGCGAAGGCCGTCGCCAAGCGAAACTTTGCCCTGGGTGAGCTGGGCCAATACCTGCTCCAGCCCGGCGATGACGGCGATGCAATCCAGGTAGTCGAGATAGCCGATATGGGCGATGCGCAGAATCTGTCCCTTCATTTCGCCCTGTCCGTCGGAAAGCACGCCGGCGAATTGCTTTTTGAAGCCCTTGACCAGATCGCTGGAGGAGACACCTGGAGGCGCCTTGATGGCGGTGACGGCGGCGGCGTGGGATTCGGAGAACAGTTCCAGCCCAAGGACTACGGCCGCGGTCCTCATGCACAGAGCGCAGAGCTCGGCGTTGGCAATCAGGAGGTCGCGTCCCGCGGCAAGGTCGCCGTCGCCCTGCTGCTCGAGGTAATCCAGCGCGGCGCCCATGGCGGCGATGAGGGCAACCGCCGGGGTATAGGCGCTTTCACCCTTGGCAGCCGACTTGCGCTCCTTGCGCAGATCGAAGTAATAGCGCGGCTGGGTGCTGGTCTCCATGCGATCCCAGGCGCGCTGGCTGACGGCCAGGTAGGCCAGGCCGGGAGGAATCATGAGCGCCTTCTGCGAGCCGCCGATAATGACGTCGATGCCATCGCCATCCACGTCGAAGGCGGTGGTGCCGAGTCCGGTAATGGCGTCGGCAACCAGCAGCGCGCCGGTTCCCTTCAGCAGCCGGGCGAGCGCGGCAACATCGTGGCGCACGCCGGTGGAGGTTTCCGTGGCCTGCACGAAAACGGCCTTCACGTCCGGAGTGAGCAGGGCCTGAACCTCTTCGATGGGAAACGTCTGGCCATAGGGTTTGGAGAGGACGACGGTTTCACAGTGGAAAGCCTTGGCCAGCGAGACCCAGCGTTCGCCGAATTTTCCGGCACTCAGGACCAGAACCTTGTCGCCGGGACTGGTGAGATTGCTGACGGCGGCCTCCATGGCTCCGGTGCCTGAGCAGGCGAGCACGACCACGTCATGACTGGTGCCGATGAAGACCTTCAGCTGCGCCAGGACCTTGAGGTAGAGGGCGCGAAACTCGGCCGTGCGGTGATGAAGATCGGCTGCCGCCATGGCAAACTGCGCGGCCGGAAGCAGTGGTGTGGGGCCCGGAGTAAAGAGACGAGTCTTGCGGAACATGAAGCGATCTCCTGACGTAAGTGCGCGGCGAGCCGCGGTTCGAATGAGCAATGCGGGTTCAACGGCAGAGTGTTAAAAGCATCATCATACAGTCTGGGGCAGGCTAGTGCGCGGCGAGGGCGCGCGATCGCGCCGAGATGCGGGTTGACCAGGACCGTTGACGGTTCTGCGCTTTGGGCAGTGATGCGAGCAAAAGAAGACTCCGCTGGGCCAGTTGAGGTGCGCTCATCCGGGGGATGAGCCTGATCGAAATTCTAACAAAGTGTGATTGCGGAATGGAACCTGTTTTGCGGGGCGGCTGCGCCTAAGTTGGTGGAGGCAGGAGCGCTCTGCCAGGCGCCGCGCAGACGCTACTCGTAGAGACGCACCAGCAGCCCCGACCGCAGCTTTGGTTCGAACCAGGTGGACTTGGGCGGCATGACCTGGCCCGCATCGGCCACGGCGATCAATTGATCCAGCGAGGCCGGATAGAGCGCGAAGGCAACCGCATTTGCTTCCTTCACCCGGCGTTCCAGCTCGTCCATGCCGCGGATTCCGCCGACGAAATCGATCCTGCTGTCGGTGCGCGGGTCGCCGATGCCAAGCACCGGAGAGAGCAGGTTGTCCTGGAGAATGCTGACATCAAGGCGTTTGATGGGGTCCCCGTCCGGATAGCTTCCGGCACGCGCCCGCAACGTGTACCAGTTCCCTTGCAGGTACATTCCGAAGCTCGCAGCCTGGGAAGGTTGCCGGTTCCGGGCGGAACTCACCTCGAACTTCTCCCCGATTCGGGCCAGAAACTGCTCCGGCGCAAGGCCGTTCAGATCTTTGACGACGCGGTTGTAATCGAGAACCTTGAGCTGATTGTGGGGGAAGACCACGGCCATAAAGAATTCGTACGGCTCGTTGCCGGTTGGGTGCGGATTGCGGGCGCGGCAGGCTTGACCGTAGCGAACGGCGGCGGCCGTGCGGTGATGGCCGTCGGCGATGTAGAGCGCCGCCACGCCGCGGAACAGTTCGATGAGCCGGGCGATCATCGCCGGGGCGGAAATCCTCCAGACGGTGTGGACGATCCCATCGGCGGCCGTGATGTCGTAGAGAGGATCGGAGCCGCGGACCGTGTCAACCATGGCATCGATCTCCGCCTGGGCCCGGTAGGTGAGAAACACCGGCTCGGCATTGGCGTTCTGCGCGGAGATGTGCCGGGTGCGATCGTCTTCCTTATCGCGCCGCGTAAATTCGTGTTTCTTAATGCGATTCTCCTCGTACTCCCGGACCGAACAGAGTGCGACCAGACCGGCTTGCACGTGCTTTCCCATACGCTGCTGGTAGACGTAGAGCGAATCCTCGGACTCGGGCACGAGGATGCCGCCGGCGATGAACTTCTTGAGATTGGCGGCGCCGGTGGCGTAGACGCGGTCGTCGTGCTCATCCACGCCTTGAGGGAGATCGATCTCGGGGCGGCAGACGTGCAGGAACGAGTATGGATTGCCGCTGGCCAACTGGCGCGCCTCGGCCGTGTTGACGACGTCATAGGGAACAGAGGCCACGCGGGCCGCCAGCTCCGCCTGGGGCCGATACGCTCGGAAGGGTTGAATCTGCGACATGAATACCTTTCCACGATAAAATCCGGCCCGGCCTTGCGGCGGGAGTCCTCTCACTGATTGTACGTTCTGCTCTCGGAAATGAATTACCCAACAAGAGGGTGATGCGCCGGGCCCGGCGTTTGGTCCGCCGTTCAGAAGATGCGGGTTGCTGAAACTCTCTACGATTGCGCCTTGACGACAGCGGCGCACTTGGTGCGGGGAGGGGGACTTGAACCCCCATGCCTTGCGGCGCTAGCTCCTAAGGCTAGTGTGTCTGCCATTTCACCATCCCCGCACATTTCTGCGCGTGCTTGCCGTCATCCGGTTCGTCGTTTGCCCCATCAATTGTGCCACAGTACGCAGGTCAACTCCAGCCGTGGCCACCTGGTTGGCCCACGGTGTCCAAGAACAAGGGATCTCGGCAGTTTTCCGTGCTGCGCTTGAATCACCCGGCAACGGGTACGATTGGGGAGTTCAGAAACCCGGCTAAGCGTTCGACCGGCGCACTCTGCCGCTCCCGGTCATTTCCTGTCATCTCTGCCTGTACATCTGTTGAACACAAGTATCCGTGATGCAGGTCACTGTCAATCCAACCCCACGCCCCTAGGCTCGGGGAGGTGAGCTGTCTTTTTGTGCACAGTACCTGCACATGAGTTCACGGAGCCGATCCAAATGGCCGCCAGCGTTCCATTTGCTGAACGCTATTTTCTGCAGGGTGAAGTCCTACGGATGCCAGCGGGGAACAACTTGGTTCTCATCGCCATCCGCCGAGCCATTCCACACTCCGCCTTCTTTTCAAAACATAACAACCATCACTTCTGCATCGCATCCGATGACGTTCTCGACTTGAATGGCGGCGACCCTGCACGCGGTCTCGAGTTGACTCGTCAAAGCTATCCGGCCCGCGATAAGAAGGCCACGCTGGTGAATTCAGGTGGCCGAAAACGAACCGGAAGAACACGAACTGGCGATCCATGGATCGCAGAAAAACGGTCGAGATCCGTGGTTGTACCCGTCGTGACGACTCGGCCCTTGGACAATCAGAGGAGGAATCCATGAGGAAAGTTGCACGTCTTACAGCGGTTGCCATGATCAGTCTTCTGTTCACAGCCATGCAGTGCTGGGCGGGAGAGATCGAAGTTGTAAAACCCGACAAGGTTGGCATGTCGGCGAAAACCCTATCGTTGGTCGACGAGTTCGCCCAGGATGGAATCAAGGCGAAGTATTACCAGGGCGCGGTGGTTCTGGTCGCCCGCCATGGGAAAATCTGCCATCTCAAAGCATACGGACAGGCCAAGAAAGGCATTCCGATGAAGACGGATGCCATCTTCCGCCAGGCTTCCATGACCAAGCCCGTGACCATGGTCGCCATAATGCAGTTCTATGACAAGGGAGCGTTCAAACTCGACGATCCGCTCTCCAAATACATTCCTCAATTCAAGAACCTGCAGGTTGCGCAGGACGATGGCAAAGGCAACATCACCCTGGTGCCGGCCAAACGCGAAGTCACAATGCATGACCTGTTGAGTTATTCGGCAGGTTTCTCATGCACGTTTTATCACGGGGCGAATCCCGCGACGAGCAACGTGACGGAGTGTTATGTCGCCAAGGGTGCGCGGGACCTGTTCGACGCCAACTATACGAACACCATCAAGGACAATGTAATGGCCATGGCGCAGTGCCCGCTGGCCTATCAGCCTGGCGAGGGCTGGCAGTATGCACACGCCTCGCAGGACATCATCGGGTACCTGGTGGAACAGTTCTCCGGAATGCCATTGGATCAGTACGTTGCCAAGATGATCTTCCAGCCGCTGAAGATGCATGAGAGCTGGTGGTATCCGCCGCCGAGCGAGTTCGCCAGAATTCCGGAAGCTACTGTCAAAAACGAATCGGGAACCACGTTCGCGGAAAAGAAACTAGGCCTGCTTCCCGAAGACCAGGATTATTCGTTCGGCAAGAATAAGGAGTATCTCTCCGCGGGCGGCGGCCTGCACAGCACGGCTTATGATTACTTCCGCTTTGCCCAGATGCTGTTGAACAAAGGCGAATTGGATGGAGTGCGCGTGGTAAGCCGCAAGGCGGTTGATTTGATGACACAACCCACCCCCGATAAATTCAAGATTTCGGGCCTTACTGGAAATCGTTGGGGTTACGGAGTAGACGTGCAGGCAAGCGATGAACCCGGCGGCTCCGGATTCTGGCTGGGAGGCAAGGGCAGTTATGGGTGGCGAGGCATATGGAGCACCTTGTGGAACAATAATCCAACCGACGATACCGTGGTAATCATGGAAACGCAGGTAGGAGATGATGGGGCATTTCCCTATATGTACCTGATTAACACGATCACAAGCAGCGCGGTGATCAACTGAGATGACCCAGGTCGCGGATCGGTTGAGCCCTTCGCAGGAGCCGTATTCAACGCAGGCGCGCGGTTAGCGGGCGGCACCGATTGGGGGGCAGGCCACTGCGACCTGGAAACAAAACACGCACCGGACTGGAATGGCGCGGAGCAGACGTGAAGCCGGAGTTTGAAGCTTATGGTTCTGGAGACACGCTTTAGGCCGCCGCTTCCGGCGGCCTAGGTTTTCTGCATCGAGCCTGGGCAAACGAACCGGCGCGGATGCCATGGACATAGCCTGCCGTGCGGGTGAACCATTGGCGTCCCGGCGCGTGGGGATTGTGGATGAATCCACGGAGATAAAGCGCGGCGCAATTTATTTGTGCCGCGTTTTCTTATTCGGCGCCACGCCGTGCTTGCCAACATAGTTCTGGATAAACTCGATGAGGACATCGGTCATGTTGTCGCCTTGGGCGGCGGTCGCCGCCTTGAAGGCGTCGTGGAGGCTGACTTCCACGTTGATATTCATGCGTTTCACCTTGTGACCTGCCATTTCGGTCTTCTCCTGTCCGGGCAGCCGCCGCTACTGATGAGCATATACGTTGATGAGTATCAGCGCATTAACAAAATGATCCGGGAAAAATCCGCAGGCTCTAGCAGCCAGCGCAACGCACGGAGTCCTGAGCCAATTTCGCGACTGCCACTGGCGGTTCCGGGTGCACAAGACCCGGTGGGAGCCCGGAATGATCACCGGACTCCCCGGAGGCTGGTGTTATTGCAGGCTTTCGGCAAGGCGCTGGGCGGTGTGCTCCACCTTGATGTTGGATCCGCGCTTGTCGAGCCCGCCGCGAATCTGCATCACGCAGCCTGGACAATCGATGAGCACCAGGGGCGCGCCGGCCTGCTCAATGTTGACCAGTTTGCGTTCCAGAATCGGGGCGGAAAGCTCCGGCAGTTTTAGGGTATAGGAGCCGCCCATGCCGCAACACATGTCAGACTCCTGCATCTCCACCAGTTCGTACCCGGCCTGCTTCATCAGCTTGCGTGGAGCCTGATCGGCGTGCAAGGTGCGCTTGAAATGGCAAGAGTCGTGATAGGTAAACTTGCCCCCATCGATGCCCTCTTTGAATTTAAGCCGGCCTTGTTCCAGCAGTTGGCTGACAAGAGTGGAGAAGTCCACGACCTTTTCCGCCAGCCGACGCGCGGCGGGCAACTCATCGCTGCGGCCCACGGCTTCAAGATTGGCGATGAAGTCCTGCTTGAGCGCCACGGTGCAGGTTGGACAGGCGGAGACGACATAGTTCACATCTTCGGAGAGCAGGGCGTGAATATTATCGGCGCCGTTCTGGGCCGCGACCTCATAGGCTCCGCTGTAGCGTGCGGGCGCGCCGCAGCAGGTCTGGGCCTCGGGGAACGTTACCTCGATGCCGGCCTTGTTGAGCACCCGGACGACTGCTTCGCCCATCTCGGGATAGGCAAAGTCCACCAGGCAGCCGCCGAAAAACGCGGCTTTTTCCGCGCACTTTGGCTGCTTGATCTTCTTGATGCGATCGCGGAATGGCTCTTCCGCGATGGCCGGCAGCGAGCGGAAATCCGTCATGCTGCTGAGGAACAATGGCAGGTGACGGATGAAACCCTGGCTGGCGAAGGGCTTTTGTCCGAGCGAGGCGGCGCGCAACATGGCGTGGAACATGCGCCGGTTGTTGACCACCGAGAAGATTGCCTTCTGCACCATGGGCTGCCCTTGCTCCACGGCGAGGCGGCGGCGCAGTTCCAGAATGAGGTCGGGGATATCGATCTTGCCGGGGCAAACCTCTTTGCAGTTGCCACACTGGATGCAGAGGCTCTGGATCTCGTCGGATTCCTTCAGGGCGCCGAACCAGGCGGTGAGGATGGTGCCGATGCCGCCGGTGTAGACCTTGCCGAAGACGTGTCCGCCGACCAGGCGAAACACCGGGCAGACATTGAGGCAGGATGCGCAACGGATGCACTGCAACGCCGGCTTGAAGCGGGGATCGTGCGCCATCTCATTGCGGCGGTTGTCCATCAGGATGATGTGCAGATCCTTGGGCGTACCGTCGGTGTTGGGAGCCGGCCCGCTGATGATGGAGACATAACTGGTCAGCAGTTGCGCGGTGGCGCTGCGCGGCAGCGCGGTGAGAATCGGCTCGATGCCGGCAAAGTTTTCGATGAGTTTTTCCAGCCCGACGATGGCAACGTGAATGCGTGGCAAGGTGGTCACCATCCGGCCGTTGCCTTCATTGGTGATGATGACGAGGCTGCCGGTCTCCGCAACCGCGATATTGGCGCCGCTGATGCCCATGTCGGCGCCGAGAAAGATGGGGCGCAATTTGCCGCGGGCAAACTTCACCAGCTTCGGGATATCGGGCATTTGTCCGGGCTCGACCGTCTCGCTGAAAACTTCGGCAACCTCTTCCTTGGTCATGTGGATGGCGGGCATCACCATGTGCGAGGGCCGCTGGTGGGCAAGCTGAATGATCCACTCGCCGAGATCGGTTTCCCGCACCGCAATGCCGGCCTTTTCCAGGTGCTGGTTGAGATGAATCTCCTCCGAGGCCATGGACTTGGACTTGACGATGCTCTTGACGCCACGCTCCTGGGCCAGCTTGAGGATGTAGTCCTTGACCGCCTGCGGACTATTGGCGCGGAATACCTTGGCGCCGCGAGCTTCGGCGGCGCGGGTAAAGGTTTCGGCGAGCTCGTCAAAATGCGTGGCGGCGGACGACTTGATATCGGCAATCTGGGTGCGGACCGCTTCGAAGTCGATGCCTTCGTAGGCCTTGGCGCGGCTGACGCGATAGGCTACGGAGAACCTGCCCAGCGCGCCGGCGAGATTGGGATTGGCGAGGGCATCGAGAATGGACTGCTTGAATTCCTGCTTCACGCTGCTACCTCCAAATTGTCCACTAACACGATGATGAGCCGCCCGGGACCGTGCACGCCGATGGTGAGCACGCGTTCGATATCGGCCGTGCGGCTGGGACCGGTGATGAAGGAAAGGTAGGCCGACTTGCGGGGATCAACGCGGGTGAGGACCGCGGCAAGGTCTGGCAGGATCGCGGCGGTGGAGACCAGCGCGATGTGCAGCAGCGGCAGGGTGGAAACCAGGCGCTTATCTACCTCGTCCGCGCTCTGTACCAGCGTGCCGGTGTTGGCCAGCGCCCAGTCCATCTGGCTGATGCCGACTTTGGCCGCAGCCGCCAGCTCGCGGGTCACGTCGAACTTGAGACCTGGAATCGCGGCTTCCAGCATCTTTCTTTCGTCCGGGCCGACCATCGGACAGCGAGCCCATACGGCATAGAAATCGGGCTTATCCTCCACACCCTCCTGCTGCAGCAGCTGGACAACCGACTGCAACGCCAACTCCCTGCTTGCAACCCTAAGCACTTGCGCACTGACGGCTTCAGCATGCGTCTGAAAGGAACCAATGATTGGGGAAGACTCTAGTATTGCGTTCATGCGAACCTCGCGTCGGCGGACAGCTCAGGGCGTCGGCCGAAACCACTTGCTGCGTGCATCGCCGTCTCCAGGCGGGACCGGAAGCATCGGCAATCGAATGGTGAAACACCCGTTGCACAGATGGACCCACGTACTCCATCCTCAAAATGAATGCGCCCACCCAGGTCTAAACCTTGCAGGGACCTGGGACCAATTCCGCTGGCAGGCGCGAGCGAGCGTCTCATTTCCAGCGCTTTTCCGCCGCGCCGCAAATGCAGCGGCCACGGCGGCGCACACGAGTGAACCCTGCGATGTGGACGAACATTACTACACGCCATCTTGTCTGACAAGATGAAAATATGATTGACACAGTAGCTTTTGGGCCTACACTCAACTTTACCAAGGCAATGCAACCTAAGTCATTCGAAGGTATCGCTCCCCTGCCCCGCGCCACTTTAAGCGAACAAGTGGCAAAGCGTCTTGCTGCCCGGATCACGGCGGGTGACTGGCAGCCAGGTGAAAAGCTGCCCTCGGAGGCCGAACTCTGCCGGGCGTTCAACGTCGGCCGTTCCAGTTTGCGCGAGGCGCTTACCTCGCTGGCGTTCATCGGATTAATCCGGGTGCGCGCCGGGGGCGGAAGTTATGTTGCCGATCAACCTTCGGCTTATTTCACCAGCGCCTGGTTGAGCAGCGGACTTCTAACCAACGCGAAGGCGCTGTACGAATTCGTGGAGGCCCGCCTGATTCTCGAAGCCGAACTTGCCGCCTTGTGCGCGGAACGTATTACGCTGGAAGAGTTGGCGGGGATGGAACGGCTGGTCGACCGGATGGCGGAGTCGGTCAACAACGCCGACGAGTTCAGGAAACATGACTTGTCGTTTCACCTCTCGGTAGGAATCGCGGCGAAAAACGAAGTCCTCAATAATATTCTGAAGGGCGTGCGCGAGCAGATGATGGATCTGATCAGCAAGAGCCTGCTTCTACGGGAAGGAATGGAGCAGGCCGTGGACCAGCACGTAAAGATTCTGGAGTCGTTCCGGCAGCACAGCCCGGCGAAAGCGCGGGAGGCGATGGCAGGCCATCTGCAATCCTTCCAGCGCGGTTACAAAGTCCTGCTGCAAGAGCCATAGGTGCAAAAAGAGGATTGAGTATTCCGCAGCGGGCATGGCGGCGGCACGCCCACCGGGCGCTGTTGTACCCTCCAACCTAAACTACGAGATCACGCTGGCCGGTAGACTCATTCCTGAATGGACATGCGCTGAGAGCGATCGCCGCCGCTAAAACGAGCTCATGCCAACGCTTGCGTCGAGGAGATGAACCTGGATTTCTTCGCCGGCGGCAATCACCTCACGCTCGGCCGGAAGCACCGCCAGCGCGTTCGCCAGCAGCAGGGTCCTCAGGCGGCCCGTCTGCTGCTGGCCCGCACTCCAGGCCAGGTACTTTCCCTCCGAGTATTCCAGCCTGACCCGCAGCAGTTGGGTTGCTCCCGGGTTCTTCTTTATCTCGTGCTGGAGCACGGCCGGAAACAACGGCTTCACCCTCTGTCTGTGGCCCATCATCTTCAACAGAGCAGGGGCGGCAAACTCTTCGAAGGTCAACATGGCCGAGACGGGATTTCCCGGAAGGGCAAACACCGGCTTCTCACGCAGTAAGCCGAATGCCAGCGATTTTCCCGGCTTCACCTTCACCTTCCAGAACACGATCTCCACTCCCAGCTCCGGGAGCACCTCGCGCACCAGGTCGTGGTCTCCCACGGAAACTCCGGCAGAGGTCATCAGCACATCGGCCTTCAACCCTTCGGCGAGCTTCTCGCGAAGACTGCGCAGGTTGTCGCGCGCGATTCCCAACAGCAACGGCCGCGCGCCCACGCCAGTAATGGCCGCTGCCAGCGCGTAGGAGTTGCTGTTTACAATCCGGCCCGGAACCGCTTTCTCACCCAGGTCGATGAGCTCGTCACCGGTTGCAACAACGGCCACCGTGGGCCTGCGCACCACTGTAACCTGCTCCATCCCCAGGCAGGCGAGCATGTTAATTTCGTAGGGACGCACCACGGTTCCGGCCTCAAGAACGGTCTCCCCCTGGCGCACGTCTTCGCCCGCAAGGCGCAGGTGCTGATGCAGCGCCACGGGCCGCAGGGCGCGCACCACACCCACGGCTTCCTCTGCGTGCTCGATGGGAAGAATGCTGTCACAGCCATCCGGCAACGGCGCCCCGGTCATGATCTTGATGGCCGTTCCGGGCAGCACTGATTTTGTGGCGCGGCCTCCGGCGGCAACATGGTCGATGATCACCAGCGCCCTTCCATCGCGGCAATCCTCTGCACGCACGGCGTAGCCGTCCATCTCGGAGTTGCTGAACGAAGGCAGTTCCCAGGGTGCGGTCACATCCTCGGCCAGCACTCGATGCAGAGACCCGAGCAGGTCCACGGGCTCCGCGCCGAGCGCGGTGACCCGTTCCAGGATGATGCGGCGCGCTTCCTCGTAGGTAAGCATGGACCGGCCTTCCTCTCTTTTCCCGCTTACGCGGCGCGTAGTTCCCCGGGCGTGTTCACATTCTTCCAGCCGTCGGCCGCACCTGCCCTGGGCAACAAGTCTGCCATGGGGGCGGCAGAGATTGCGCCAGGCGCAAAACAAAATCTTGCGTTTTCCGGCCCGCTCCTTGAGAGCTTGCCCGGCATCCCTGATAATCGAGAAGCATGAGTTTCCCTGTTAGAGAAGACGGTTTGAGGTTGCGGGCCGCGAGACTGATTTTAGCCGTCACCCTCGTCCTGATCTCCCCGGTCCTGGCCAGCCCTCGCGATCCCGGCCAGCCAACTTTGCGGGCCAACGATCTGCTCCGTCAAGTTCTCGCCAGTGAAAAGCCTCCTGGAAAAGGCGACTACTACGCCTGGATGGACCGGGTGCAAAAACCGCGCGGCTCCGTAACCAAGCTGATGGTGAACACGCCCCAGGGCATCCTCAGCCGGATCGTCGCCGTAAACGACCGGGCGCTGACCAGCCTGGAGCGCCAGCAGGATGACGAGCGCATCAATCGCCTCCTCGATCCCTCGCGGATGCGGGAAAAAAACAGGAAACAACAAGACGATCAGGAGCACATCCAACGCCTGATCCGTGCCCTTCCCGACGCCTTGCACTGCGACTACGCTTCCGCCACCCAACAGGATCGTAACCTGCGCCTGGAGTGTTCCCCAAATCCAGCTTTTTCTCCTCCCAACTACGAGTCGCAGGTATTGCAGGGAATGAATGCGGTGATCCTGATCGACCGCCAGGAGAAGCGCGTTGCCAGGATCGAGGGAACCCTGTTCAAGGATGTCACCTTCGGATGGGGCATTCTCGGCCGGCTCAACCGCGGCGGCCACATCGAGATCACGCAGTCCAGGGTGGCGGGTGAATACTGGAGCGTGACCCGCATGCAGTTGGCCTTCGCAGGCCGCCTGGTCCTGATCAAGCCGCTGAACATCGAAGAAACCGAAAATTCGTGGGACTACCGCCCGGTGCCGCGAATGACCGTTGCGCAGGCCCTGGAATATCTGCGCAGCGGCGCCGTCAACACCTCCCACTGAGTTTGCGCGGTGCGTGAAAAAGCCCGGCAGCGCCGCCGGGCTCAAGAGTTACCTCCGCCTTGCCTACTTGCGCTTCGGACGATACAGGTCGGTCGAGGTTCCGTAAAAAATCTCCGACGCCTCCATGACCGTCTCGGAAAGCGTTGGATGGGGATGAATGGTGTGTCCCACGTCATACGCCGTGGCTGCCATTTCAATGGCGAGCACAATTTCGGCAATCATGTCGCCGGCCCCCGGACCCACGATGGCTCCGCCCAGCACGCGTTCGCTCTTGCGGTCGATCAGCAACTTGGTCAACCCCTCGGTGCGGTCAAGGGTAACCGCGCGTCCGCTGGCTGCCCAGGGGAATCGGACGACCTCAACATCCATGCCCTTGGCTTCCGCCTCGGCTTGCGTCAGTCCGGCCCAGGCAATCTCGGGATCGGTGAAGACCACGGCGGGAATCGCATAGGGCGCGAACTCCACCTTGTGTCCAAGAATGTGCTCGATTGCGGTGCGTCCCTGGTGCGATGCCTTGTGCGCCAGCATGGGATCGCCCGCCACGTCTCCGACCGCGTATACCGCCGGATCGCCGGTTTGCAATTGCTTGTTGACCTCGATGAAGCCGCGCTCGTTCACCTTTACCTTGGTGTTCTCCAGCCCCGGGACCTTCGAGTTGGGACGCCGCCCCACCGAGACCAGGACTTTGTCGTAGCGGGTTTCCTGCAAAGTTCCGTCGGGTAGCTTGAAAGTGACCTTGACGCTTGTGATCTCATCCTGCAGGGCGGTCACTGCCGTGTTCAGCATGATCTTGCCAAAGAGTTTCTCCAACCGTTTCTGCAAGGGTGGAACCAGGTCGCGGTCGGCGCCGGGAAGCAGCCCGGGAGTCATTTCCACGACGTCCACCTTCGATCCCAGGGTGGCGTACACGGTCCCCAGTTCCAGTCCGATATAGCCGCCGCCGATCACTAGAAAGGTCTTGGGAACGTCGCGCAGCTCCAGCGCGCCGGTCGAATCCAGGATGTTGGCGCCGGTTGCGGCCAGCGGTCCTGGGCGCAACGGCAGCGAGCCTGTGGCGATGATGATCTTGTCGAACTGCAGTGTCTGTTCGCCGCCCGCGCTCTGCTTGATCTTCAGCGTGGTGGAATTCACAAAGCTCACCTCGCCCTGGATGTAGGTGACCTTACGCTGTTTGGACATCATGCCCAAGCCGCCGGTCAGCTTCGCCACCACGTTGTCCTTGAAGGCGCGCAGCTTGGCCACGTCGATTTTCGGTTCGCCGAATTCAACGCCCCAGTTGGCGGCGTGGCGGCTCTCGGTGATCAGCGCCGCTACGTGCAACAGCGCCTTGGACGGAATGCATCCGCGATACAGACAAACTCCGCCCGGGTTCTTTTCAAGATCGATGAGAGTGACGTCAAGGCCGAAGTCGGCGCCGAGGAAGGCGGCGGCGTAGCCACCAGGCCCGCCGCCAATCACTGCAACTTTTGTGTTCGTGTTCGACATGTCTCGCTTCCGGATTCTGCTTTGAAATGGTCGAGCCGGTTGAGTTCCGTATCTCCGCTTCTATTCCACACGATGCCCAAATTGCGATTCACCATCCGGGAACCTTCAAGGCGATTGCACCGGAAAAGGGTTCAGGGTGGCAACGCCCGCCGCAGATGAATCCATCCATCCCCCTAGCCCTGCACGGAGAGCAGGAATGGCTGCTCCAGAGCGTCCACGATCCAGCGCGTAAACCGCGCCGCGTCGGCTCCGTCGATGATGCGATGGTCGTACGACACGGACAGCGGCATGACGGTGCGCGGTTCAAACTTGTCGTTCATCCACACCGGCTCCACGCGCGAGCGCGACATACCGAGAATTGCAACCTCCGGGTGATTGACGATGGGAGTAAACGCCGTGCCGCCCACTCCGCCCAGGTTGGTAATGGTGAACGAGCCACCCTCCATGTCCTCTGCCGTCAGCTTCTTGTTGCGCGCTTTCGCGGAGATCGCCGACAACTCCACCGCCAACTCGATGATGTTCTTCTTGTCCACGTCGCGAATCACCGGCACCAGCAGCCCGCGCTCGGTATCCACCGCAACTCCAATGTTGATGTAGCGCTTGTAGATGATCTCCTCGCTGGACATGTCGATGGAGGCGTTGAACTGCGGAAACGCCTTCAGTCCTGACGCCACAACCTTGAGCGCGATGGCCGTCATGGTCATCTTGCCGCCGGCCTTTTCCGCCTTGGGCGCAAAGCGTTTGCGCAACTCTTCCAGCTCGGTTACATCGGCCTTGTCGAATTGCGTGACATGGGGAATGATGTTCCAGGCCAGCGCCAGATGTTCGGCGGTTTTGCGCCGCACCCCGCGCAGGGAAACCTTTTCAATCTTGCCAAAGCGGCTGAAATCCGGCAGCTTGACCTGCACGGTTCCCGCTGCGGCGGCGACCTGCACCGAGGATGCCGGATCGGCCATGCGCGTGAAGACGCCTTTGGCGAAGGCCTTCACATCGGCCTCGCTGATGCGTCCGCCCGGCCCGCTGCCCTTCACCAGGTAAATATCCACTCCGATTTCGCGCGCCAGTTTGCGCACACTCGGCGCCGCCGGAACCGTCCGGTGTTCCGCTCCGGCGTGTTTGATTAGGCCCGCTGGATGATGTGCCGCCTCAATCTCAGGTGGAGCGTCCGGCGGAAACGCCTGCTCCTCGCTCTTGCCTTCCACGGTGCGCGCCGAGCGAAAGCTCTGCCGCGTCATCGCCATGTAGCTTTGGTCGGAGGAAGCCTCGGGAGCAGGCGCGGCCTGGTTGCCACCCTCCCCGGTGGAGTCTTCCGCCGGGGCCGGCGCGGGAGGCTCGACGGTCGCGGCGATGGTCAACAAAAGGTCGCCCACCTTCAGCTTCTGTCCCACCTGCACATTGACTTCGCTGACCGTTCCGCTCACCGTGGCTGGAACTTCCACGACCGCTTTGTCGGTCTCCAGTTCGACCACCGTCTGGCCTTCGCTCACGGCCTCGCCGGGGCGCACCGCAACCCGAACCACGTCTCCGAATTCGATATTTTCGCCAAGCTCCGGCAGTCTCATCTCGGCGGACGACGCGTTCACGGCGGCGGCGCGAAGCTCCGGTACCTCATCCCGCACAACCGCCGCGGGCTTTTCTGGGTCCGCAGGCGCCGCTACGGTAGCAGACTCACCGGGATCTGCCGCCGTGTAGGTGAACAGCACCTCGCCCACCTTCACGCGCGCCGAGGGAGCCACCACGATTTCTTCAATTACGCCGTTGACCGTGGAGGGTACTTCGATCACGGCCTTGTCGGTTTCCAGTTCGACCACGGCCTGGCCTTCCCTGATCGTTTCGCCAGCGGTGACCGCGATTCGAACGATGTCGCCGGCCTCGATGTTTTCGCCAAGCTCCGGAAGTCTGAATTCTGTTGCCACAGCGTTTCCTTTCAATGGATGCGGTCCCTGGGACCGCGCGCCTGAACTACCTGCGCCGAGCGCTTAGGTGGAGAATGGATCCGCTTTCTCGGAATTGATTCCGAGATCGGCAATTGCCTTTTTCACCTCGGCGGCTTTGATTTTGCCATCGCGCAGCAGCCCGGTCAGGGTAGCCAACACAATGTGCTTGGCATCGACCTCGAAGAACTCGCGCAGCGAAGCGCGGCTCTCCGAGCGGCCGTAGCCATCGGTCCCCAGCGCGATCAACGGACGCGGCATCCACGGCGAGATCGATTCCGGCAGCGCCTTCACGTAATCGGAAGCAGCCACCAGAACGCCCTCCGTGCTCTTCAGTTGCGAGGCCACCCACGATTCCCGCTGCTTCACGCCCGGATGCAGGATGTTCCAGCGCTCGCAGGCATTGCCGTCCTTGTAAAGCTCCTTGTAGCTGGTAATGCTCCACACGTCGGCTGCAACCTTGTATTTTTCCTCTAGAATCTCAGCGGCCTTCAACACTTCCAGCAGGATTGCGCCCGAGCCGAACAACTGCGCCTTGTGCTTGAATTCTTTTTTCTCCGAGCGGTGAAAGCGGTACATGCCCTTCAAAATACCCTCGCGAACCTCGCCCGGCATCGTCGGCTGCGCCCACGGTTCATTCATCACCGTGATGTAGTAGAAGATATCTTCCTGCTCCACGAACATGCGGCGAATGCCTTCCTGCACGATAATGGCAAGCTCAAAGGCAAAGGCCGGATCGTAGGCGAGCAGGTTCGGAACGGGATAGGCCAGCAGCTGGCTGTGGCCATCCTGGTGCTGCAATCCCTCTCCTGCCAAGGTCGTGCGCCCGGCGGTGCCTCCGCACAGAAACCCCTTGGCGCGCTGGTCGCCCGCGGCCCACGCCAGGTCGCCCACGCGCTGCAAGCCGAACATTGAGTAATACACGAAAAATGGAATGGTGTTGATGCCGTGGTTCGCCGGCGAGGTGCCGGCGGCGATGAACTCGGAGATTCCACCTGCCTCGGTGATGCCCTCTTCCAGAATCTGCCCGTCCTTGGCCTCCTTGTAGTAGAGCAAGGTGTCCATATCGACCGGCTCATAATTCTGTCCCACGCTGGAGTAAATGCCCACCTGGCGGAACAAGGCTTCCATGCCGAAGGTGCGCGCCTCGTCGGGAATGATCGGAACAATCAGTTTGCCGATCTTCGGATCCCGCAGCAGTTTGGCGATCAGCCGCACCAGCACCATCGTGGTCGAAACCTTGCGCTCCACCGCGCCGGTATAGAACTCCTTGAACAACTCTTCGCTCACCGGCTCCAGCTTGGGCGCGCGCATCTTGCGGACCGGCAGATAGCCGCCCAGTTGTTTGCGGCGCTCGCGCATGTACTGGATCTCGGCGCTATCGTCGGACGGACGGTAGAAAGGCGCATCGTGCAGCTTTTCGTCGGCAATCGGAATGCCGAAGCGGGAGCGGAAGATCATCAACTCCTCGTCGTTGATCTTCTTCTGCTGGTGGGTGATGTTCCTGCCTTCGCCGCTCTCGCCGAGTCCGTAGCCTTTGATGGTCTTGGCCAGGATCACCGTGGGCGACCCGGTGTGCTCCACCGCGGCCTTGTAAGCGGTATACACCTTGATTGGATCGTGCCCGCCCAGACGCATTCTCTCGATCTGCTCGTCGCTCAGATGTTCCACCATCTTGAGCAGCCGCGGATCGGTGCCGAAGAAGTGCTTGCGGAAGTAGCTTCCGCTCTCGACGAACATTTTCTGGTACTGTCCGTCGCACAACTCGCCCATGCGCTTGACCAGCAAACCGTCGCGGTCGTGCTGAATCAACTGGTCCCAGTCCGTTCCCCAGATCACCTTGATCACGTTCCAGCCGGCACCGCGGAAGCTGGCTTCCAGCTCCTGGATGATCTTTCCGTTTCCGCGCACCGGACCGTCCAGCCTCTGCAGGTTGCAATTGATGACGAAGATCAGGTTGTCGAGCTTTTCACGGGAGGCCAGGGTAATGGCGCCCAGCGATTCCGGTTCGTCCGTCTCGCCATCGCCCAGAAAGGCCCAGACCTTGCCCTGGTTGCACTGCTTGAGTCCGCGATTCTCCAGGTAGCGGTTGAAGCGCGCCTGGTAGATCGCCTGGATTGGTCCCAGTCCCATCGATACCGTCGGAAACTCCCAGAAATCCGGCATCAGCCACGGGTGCGGATAGGAACTCAGGCCACCGCCGTCGGCCAGTTCGCGGCGGAAGTTCTCCAACTGCTTCTCCGTGATGCGCCCTTCCAGAAATGCGCGCGCATAGATGCCCGGCGCCGCGTGTCCCTGGAAGAACACCAGGTCGCGGTCTCCGTCCGGAGTCTGCGCCCGGAAGAAATGGTTGAACGCAACCTCGTACAGCGTGGCTGCCGACGCATAGGTAGAGATATGCCCGCCAATGCCCTCCTGGCGCTTGTTGGCCCGCATGACCATCGCCAGCGCGTTCCAGCGGACAAGGCTCTTAATCCTGCGTTCCAGCTCCTGGCTGCCGGGAAACGGCGGCTGACTTACGGAGGGAATGGAATTCTGGTAGGGAGTGGTGGCGGAAAACGGGAGGCTATAACCGGATCGCGCGGTGTGCAGTTCGAGTTGCTGCAGCAACCGGCCTGCCCGTTCTGCTCCACCATTTTCCAGAACATAATCCAAGGAATCCAGCCACTCCCGGGTTTCCAGGACTTCCTGCCCCACTTGTTCGCGTTGATCGGAGGGATTCACTCTGCGGTTCCTCTCTTTTGCGGACTCGACTCCCTATACTACAGCGCGCCCGCGCAAGAGGGAATGCCAGCCGGCCCGAATCTCTCACTCAAAACCGCTTCCAGTGTTCGCCCTCGTTGCGATGCTGTCCATCTCGTGTTGCTTGCGGAACCGGCCCATTTCCGCTTCCGGGACGAAACCAAGGTTTGGTAACCCTGATGTTTTTTTTCGACCGCCGGCTGAAACGGGCATATGATGTCGTCGGCAGAAATCCACTTTCTGCTGAAATCGCATTGATAGGCGCTCCCACTTCGGAGGGTACTGATATGTTTGAGGAAGAAATTGAACTGGAAAAGAAGGAAGGAAACGCGTTTGGCCCGGTTCTGATTATTCTGTTGCTGGTCGCGCTTTTTGTTGGCGGCATTGGCGTGGTGGTTTACCAGAGCAAGGAATCGCTTAAACCCGAACAGGCTACCGCGGCCATTGAATCCAAGCTGAATTCGACGGCGCCGGTCAGCATTACGTTCCATGTCGGCAACGTCAGCTACAGCGCCGGGGATAAGCCCAGCGATGCCCAGTACAAGTTATTCGAAAAGGCCGGATACCTCAAAATCGGCAAAGGCAAGGGATATGCCGCCCAGGTCAATCTGACTCCCGCCGGCAAGCAATTCCTGGCCTCGCTCCCCGACGGAAAAGGCGTGCCCGAAAAGGACGGCACCACCGGTTACACGTTGCAATTGGCCTCCCGTAAACTGGTCTCCGTAGGCAAGATCGCCAAGCTGGGCCATCACAAATTCCAGGTCCAGTACACCTGGGCGTGGCAGACGACGAAGGCAGGCGAATTGTTCGATATCGCCGGTCATCTGGTCCAATCTCTACCTTCCTATGAACGCGGTATGCTGATCGATCAGCATGGGGCCAACTACTACCACGCCGCACCGGCGCAGGCCACAATCCAGCTGACCAAGGACAGTAATGGATTGGAGGCAATCTACTAGTTTCAGGGTTGGATAGAGCTGAATTTTGATCCTGCCGGGAGGACTTGCGCGGTCCTCCCGTCCTGCCGGCCGCAACGCCGCCGGCTTCCATCCGCTTCGCCGAATCCTCCATGCCTGCCAAACCCGCATTCCTGGCCATCCGCGATTGACTCAAGCTGTGCCCGGCGCGTGCCGATGAACCTCCTAGAGCAGGCGTCCAGCTCAGGTTGATCCGGACCCTCGCCAGGAGCCACCATGCGAGCTCAACTCGGCCAAGTCCCGCGGCACAGGAGCCGTGATCAGCGTGGCGGAAAGGCTGGCCTGTGACGAGCACTCAACTTTCTTCCGGCCCGCCTCCGTTTCCGTTTCTGCCTCCGCCGGATGCTCCCGGCCTGGGGGAAGAGGAGCAGGAGCGACTGGTTCTCAGCCACCTGGACGACGTCAAGCAAGTCGCGCGCTCCATCCTCCGCCGCCTGCCCGCCTCGGTGCAACTGGATGATCTGATCCAGGCCGGTTCCATTGGGCTGATCGACGCCGCCCGGCGTTTTGGCCCCTACCGCAATCTGCCTTTCCGGCAGTACGCCCGCATCCGCATCACCGGCGCCATCTTCGACAGTCTGCGCGAGCTGGACTGGGCCTCGCGATACTTTCGCACCCGCCAGCAGAAACTCGACCACGCCACCCGCAGCCTCGAGGCGAAGCTTGGACGCAAGCCCGACAGCGATGAAGTGGCCGATTCCATGGGCATGGATCTGAACACCTTCTTCGAGTTCGCCCAGGCGGTGCAGGACCGCCAGGAAGTCGATTACGAACCGCAGGAGGACAGCAATTACCGCTCCGTGCAGGACAGCCTCCCGGATGACCCGGAAAAGCGCCCCGACGCCATCTGCCATCAGAAGGAATCGCGCAGCCAGTTGCACGAGTTCATCGCCCGGCTTCCCCACGATGAGGCCAACGTCCTGGTTCTTTACTACTTCAAGGACTGGACCATGGCGCGAATTGCCAGGGCGATCGGTAAAACCGAGTCGCGGGTTTCGCAGATTCACGCCAAAGCCGTGGAGCACTTGCGCGAGCGGCTCGGCCCGCGCGCCCGCCAGCTCATATCCCGCCTTCTCTAACCGCGGCTCCGAGCTCTCCCGGCATGCCACGGGTCACAAAAAAACGCCGCGGTGGCAATGCGCAATCGCGGCGGTGGGTGCAAGAGTTTCTGCTCAGGCGCTGCGTGAATGGGAGGATTCGCGCTCGGGTACAAGCTTGGTCCGCCGCTTCTCGGCCGCCATCAGCGCACGCCTGAGATGCTCGCGCGCAATGCTGATGTCGGCGTGCACCTGCTCCGGCGTGCGCTCGATGATGGCGGCAATCTCAGTCTGGCGGAAGCCTTCCAGGGTGAACAGCAGAAATGCCTCCCTCTGCTGCGGCGTTGTCCCACGCAGGGCGCGCTCCACCATCGCCATCAGTTCGTCGCGCAAGACATCATCTTCCGGCGTGCTGCCATGGCGGTCCACGATCACGTTTTCGTTGGCCGCGCTCTCGTCGGGATGATGGAACTGCAACATCTCCTCGTCGCCGGCG
This sequence comes from uncultured Acidobacteriaceae bacterium, assembly GCA_964591805.1. GTDB lineage: Bacteria > Acidobacteriota > Terriglobia > Terriglobales > Acidobacteriaceae > TOLSYN. The sequence goes on from CAZQDD010000001.1 coordinate 63,225, forward strand.
TCCAGCGATGGATACATCTCCGCGTGATTTCCCCGCACCGGGCGCGCCCCTGAAACCATCTGATTGGCCAGCCTGTCCATGGCCGAGCGCGACAGCCGGTAGAGCCACGGCTCCAGGGCAATCTTCTCCGGGCGCGGACCACGCTCGTCCAAGGCATTGGCAATGGCTTCGTCGATCACCTCTTCGATGCTGACTTCTTCCAGACGCCGCTGCCCGCTGTCACGCCGGAAGCGCAATTCGCGCTCCACGTAGCGGCGCAGCCGATCCAGATTCGCATTCACAAATCCGGTCACGTCCGTGCTGGAAACCTTCTCCGGCTTCACCGCCGCCATGGTGTCTTCAAACGCGACCTGGGGCTCGATGCGCTGCCGTTCCACGCCCCGCACCCTGGGGTAGCGATACTGGCTGCGCAGGTGCTCCTTGTGTTTGCGCAACTGCTCGGTCAAATCTTCAAAGGCAATCCGGATGGCTGCGTGCAGCGTATCCGCGCTGGCACGGGCAGCCATCTGTCCCGCAGGCAAGCGCAGGTTCAGCGCCGCGGTAAAGCCCGATTTCGGCGCTTCCTCGATCAATCCGCGCAAGGAAACCATGTCCGGGTTGAAGATCTGCAACCGCGGCCCTAGTTTCTCAATTTGTGTCTGGAGGTAATGCTCGACTTGGGGAGACTTATCCAGCTTGTAGGTAAAATGGACGTTCATCTGCGAGCCTCGTGAAGATCGATGCCTGTTGCAGCTACGGTCCTGAGGAAATGGAATTTATCACTTCCAGAAAAAGAGGCAAGCAAAAAGAACCGCGGTACGCTGCCCAGCGGAATGCGCAGACATCCCCGTGGGAAGCGGCTCCAGCCGAAGAATCTGTCTTTGCCAAAAGAAAAACCGCTGCCCACAGGCAGCGGAGGAAAAGATCGCCATGGGCGGCTTGCTACACGGCCACGGTCACCGAAGTCTGGGTACGCGTCACTGGCCGGTACAGCGTGTCGCGCTCCACCGGAACCCGTCCCGCCGCCTCGATCAGCCGGATCAACTCCAGGCGGGTCAATCCCTGCGGAGTCGTCGCTCCGGCGTCGTGGTAAATTTTCTCTTCCACCACCGTGCCGTCGATGTCGTCGGCGCCAAAGCGCAACGCGATCTGCGCAATCTTCGGCGTCAGCATCTGCCAGTACGCCTTGATGTGCGGGAAATTATCCAGCACCAGCCGTGCCACCGCAATCTGCTTCAGGTCCAGCATTCCGGTCGTCCACGGCAGGTGCTGCAACACCGTGTGATCCGGGTGGAAGGAGAGTCCGATGAACGTCTGGAAGCCTTTGGTCTCATCCTGCAAGGCGCGCAACTTCAGCAGATGATCGACCCGGTCCTCGTCGCCTTCAATGTGGCCGTAGAGCATGGTCGCGTTCGATCGAATGCCCAGCAGATGCGCCTCGCGCGCAACTTGCAGCCACTCGTCGCCGTCGATTTTGTGATCGCAGATAATGGCCCGCACCCGCTCGGAAAAGATCTCCGCGCCGCCGCCCGGCATCGAATTCAGGCCGGCCTCTTTCAGCTTCAGCAGCACCTCGCGCGTAGTCATCTTGTTGAGCTTGGCGAAGAAGGCGATCTCCACCATGGTGAAGCCCTTCAGATGCACCTGGGGAAACCGTTGCTTCAATCCCCGCAGCATGTCCGTGAAGTAGCGCAGCGGAAGATCCGGGTGCAGTCCGCCCACGATGTGAAACTCGGTTACCGCCTCGGTGTAGCCCGACGCCGCCAGTTCGAAGACTTCCTCCAGCGCCATGGTGTAGGCGCCTTCGCTTCCCTTCTTGCGCCCGAATGCACACAGACGGCAGGCGGCCACGCAAACATTGGTGTGGTTGATGTGCCGGTTCACATTGAAGTAGGCCACATTGCCATGCATGCGCTCGCGAACGTGATTGGCCAGCCAGCCCACGGCCAGCACGTCCGGGGTGCGATAGAGCGCCAGGGCGTCGCTCTCATCCAGGCGCTCGTTGGCAATCACTTTGTCGTGGATTCGCTTGAGCCGCGCGTCTTCCGTGAAGAAGGGGTGGCGCGGCGCCGCAATGGGATACTTAACTTCCGCCATATTACGTATGATATCGCAACCCGCCCGGCTGCGGCGCGGCGGCGCTGGGCGCCCCATCTTCGTGCTGCGCACTCTGCCGCCAGAAGGTGCGAGGCTGCCCAGCTCATTGCTCGCGCGACTGCTCTCAATGTTTGAAACTTTGAGAGCTTGCTTCTACACCGCAACCGTCTCTGCGCTGGCCTGGTTCAGCTTTTCAACCGCCGCGGAAGGCAGATCCAGCCGCGTGGCCCCGACCAGTTCGTGCAACTGCTCCACGGTGGTCGCGCTGGCAATCGGAGCCGTGATGCTGGGCCGGGCCATCAGCCACGCCAGCGCCACCTGCGCCGGCTTCGCCTTCAGCTCGCGCGCCACTTCTTCCAGGGACTCCAAAACGCGCATGCCACGCTCGTTGAAATATTTTTTCAGCATCCCGGCCCGGGGACGGCTGGCCGCTTCTTCCGCCGAGTGATACTTCCCGCTCAGAAAGCCGCTGGCCAATGAAAAGTACGGAATCACACCCAGACCGTGAGTGACGCAAACCGCCTCCAGCGTCCGCTCATATCCCGCACGGTCGTAGAGGTTGTACTCCGGTTGCAAGGTCTGATAGCGCGGCAGGTTTTCCCTGCGGCTCACTTCCAGCGCCGATTGCAGGCGCTCCGCGGTAAAGTTGGAAGCTCCAATGGTGCGCACCTTGCCGGCTGCGATAAGTTCCGCGTAAATCCCCATCGTCTCGGCCTGGGGCACGCTCTCGTCGTCGTGATGCGACTGGTACAAGTCGATGTAGTCGGTCTGCAGCCGGCGCAGGGAATCTTCCACCGCCTGCTTGATGTAGCGCCGCGACAATCCTTTTTTCCCCTCGCCCATCGACGACGCAACCTTGGTCGCCAGGATCACCTTGCTGCGATTCCCGCGCGCCTTGAACCACTTGCCGATGACGGTCTCTGATTCGCCGCCATGATTGCCCGGAGCCCAGTGCGAGTACGAGTCGGCAGTATCCACAAAGTTCAGTCCGCTCTCCAGCAGTGCGTCCAGCAGTTCAAAGGAACGCTTCTCGTCCGCCGTCCAGCCAAACACATTGCCGCCAAAACAAAGCGTAGGCACTTCAATTCCAGAATGACCGAGTTGTCTCTTTCTCATGGAAAATCACCTCATTCTTAAGATGACGCCCGGCGACGCAAGGTGCAGAACCTTGCAGCCAGCGGCTACAATAAGCCGGTGCCTGGGTTTTCCACAATGCTGCGCAAGACGCTTCATAACATTCGCGTAACTCTCGACATGATCAAGTGGGAGCATTCCTTCCTTACGCTTCCCTTTGGACTCACCGGCGCCGTGATTGCCGCCAACGGAATTCCACCCCTGCGCACCCTCGGCTGGATCTGCGTGGCCATGGTCGCCGCGCGCTCTGCCGCCATGGCCTTCAACCGCCTCGCCGATGCCGACATCGACGCGCTGAATCCGCGCACCGCCATCCGCGCCCTGCCCGCCGGACTGCTCACCCGCGGCTTCGTCCTCTGCTTCACCCTGGCAGCTTCGGCGCTGCTCATCTTCGCCGCCTGGATGCTGAATCCCCTCGCCTTTTATCTCTCGCCATTCGCCCTGTTCATCGTCTGCGCTTACTCCTACACCAAGCGTTTCACCCGCTGGGCGCACCTGTTTCTCGGCTTTGCCATGGGCCTTGCCCCGGCCGCCGCCTGGGTCGCGGTGCGCGGAACACTGGATGCACGCGTGCTCATCGTTACCGCCGCCGTCATGTTCTGGGGCGGAGGCTTTGACATTCTCTATAGCTGCCAGGATTACCGTTACGACATCGCCAGCGGTCTCCATTCCGTCCCGCGTTTCTTCGGAATCGCCGGCGCACTGCGCCTGGCCCGGCTCTTTCACCTCATCGCCTTCGCCTTCTTCGCCTGGATGCTGTTCAGCTTCGGCCTTGGCCATCTGGCCATTGCCGGCGTAGTCCTCACCGGCCTTGCCCTGCTCTACGAGCACACGCTGGTGAAAGCCGATGACCTCAGCAAGCTCAATGCCGCCTTCTTCACCACCAATGGATTTATCTCCATGCTCATTCTCTTTGCCGTCACTGCCGACCGGATCGTGGTGGCTCACCGTGGTTAGCCCGCTCCCGCCTGGAAATTCCCTGGCATGGAAAGACTCCCGCTTATGACCACACACGCTAGCAACGAAGTCGAAATCAAATTTCTCGTTGGCGATGTCGAGGCTCTCATCCGCTGCCTGGAGAGCGCCGGCTTCCACGAAGAAACTCCCTCGATCTTTGAGGCCAACACCCTCTATGACTCAACGTCGGGCGATCTCCGCCGCGCCGGGGAAGTCTTGCGGCTCCGCCGGTACGGCGATCGTTGGCTGCTTACCCACAAGTCTCGCGGCGAGACGGCACGGTACAAATCCCGCATTGAGCACGAGACCGCGGTGGGCGACGGTGACCAGATGCACGCCATTCTCTCCGCCCTTGGCTATCGCCCTGCCTTCCGTTATGAGAAGTACCGCGCCGAGTGGAGCGACGGCACAGGCGAGGTCGTGATTGATCGCACCCCCATCGGCGACCTGGGAGAGATCGAAGGAGAGCCCGGCTGGATTGACGGCATCGCCCGAGTCCTCGGCATCCGCGAAAGCGACTACATCACCGCCTCCTACGCCGAGCTGTTCTACCGCTGGAAGCAGCGCACCGGCAGCAGTGCCCAGAACATGACCTTCGAGGAGTGCGCCACCCCACACCCATAGCGCCGCCATTCCTGTGCCGCCTTGGCTGGGAACTGTTTGCGCCCTTTGGGCGTATTTTGCTTTGGCGGAGCATCCTAACGCCTCAGAGGATTCCCCATGACCAACTCTGCCGCGCCCGCAAACCCGGAAATCATGGAGGCCCCGCCTGGGCGTCCAACCCCGCCCGCGGTCTGGCTCACGGCCACGGCGCTGTTCGCGCTGCTGATGGCGGTGGCCCCGCGCTATGGTTACCTCCGCGACGAACTCTACTACCTGGCCTGCGCAGAGCATCCCGCCTGGGGCTACGTCGATCAACCTCCGCTTATCGCCTGGATTGCCTGGCTGCTTCAGCACACCATCGGGACCTCGCTCTACGCCCTGCGCCTGCTTCCCGCTCTTGCGGCTGCCGTCTCCGTGTGGCTCACCGCACGCCTCGCCCGCGAGCTCGGCGGCTCCCGCCACGCGGAGATTCTTGCCGCCGTGATTGGGGCGGTCATGCCGATCGCAGCGGTCTCGGCTCACCTGTTCACCATGAACATCTTCGACCTCGCGCTCTGGACCGCACTCGTCCTGCTCCTGGCGCGTCTGGAAAACACGGGCAATGCGCAACTTTGGCTCGTCTTTGGAGCCATCGCGGGAATCACGATTCTCAATAAGTACGGAGTCCTGTTCTTCCTCGCCGCATTGCTTGCCGGAATCGCCGCCACCCACTGGCGGAGGTGGTTCACCAGCACTTGGTTCTGGAGCGGGGTCCTGCTAGCCGTGGCCATCGCGCTGCCTAATTTCCTCTGGCAGTTGCGGCGTCACTTCCCGTTCCTTGAGCTGATGCAAAACATCCGCCAGAGTGGCCGCGATGTTGCGCATCCTCCGCTGGGATTTTTCCTGGATCAATTGCAGGTCGTCAATCCGGTCTCGATGCTGGTTGTGATCGCGGGATTGGTCTGGCTCCTCGGCGCCCGCCGTTACCGCGCTCTCGGAATCGCATTCGCCTTCTTTTACCTGATCATGATGGCGATGAAGGCGAAGAATTACTACCTGGCTCCGGCTTATCCCATGGTCTTTGCCGCCGGAGCCGTCGCCCTGACCCAGTGGAGCGACCGCCCGCATCTGCGCTGGCTTCCTGCCGCTGCCGGAATCCTCGCCTCCCTGGTGTTTCTTTTCATGCTCCCGTTGCTGCTCCCGGTGCTTGACGTGCCCCACTTTGAGCAATACGTGAAAGTGACCGGACTCAAGCTGCCGGAGTTTGAGCATCACCGGCCAGGCGCGCTGCCGCAGATTTACGCCGACATGTTCGGCTGGCCGGAGATGGTGGAAAAGGTCGCCGCCTTCTACAACACGCTGACCCCGGAGCAGCGCCAACGCACCGCCATTTATGGCGACAACTATGGCGTCGCCGCGGCCATCGATTTCTTCGGCCCGCGCTATGGTCTGCCCAAGGCCATCAGCGGCCACCAGAGTTACTTCTACTGGGGCGCGCACGGCTACCACCATATCGACGTCATCAACCTCGGTTCGCACGATGACCTGACGCTCCGGCGCGAGTGTGATTCCGTCCGCATCGTTGGCTATGCCGACCACCCCCTGGCGCGTTCCGATGTAAATTTCCCGATCTATTACTGCCAGGGCCTGCGCATGGACGCCACCCAGGTCTGGCCGAAAACCAAGAGGTGGGATTAATGTTCTCCCGCGCAGCGCGCAAAAAATGCGGGCCCGTTTCCAGGCCCGCGTTTCCCTTCCAAGCGCGCTAGTGTTCCTTCGGATCCTTTTCCTTCTCTTTCTCTTTGTCGTCTTTTGCTGGAGGAGTTTTCTTTTGCTGCGCTGGAGCTGCTTCCTTGTTCACCGCAGGTGCAGGCGCCGTTGCAGGGTGTGCCGCTGCCGGAGCTGCTTCCTTGTTTGCCGCAGGAGCAGGTGCCGGGTGTGCGGGCATGTTCATCGCTGGCGGACGGCCAGATTGGTTTCCACCTGGCTGCATCGCAACCGGCGGTCTTCCCGCGGGCCGTCCACCACCAGGTGCAGGAGCCGGAGCTGCTTCCTTGTTTGCCGCAGGTGCAGGCACAGGGCGTCCGGGCATGTTCATCACTGGCGGACGGCCAGATTGGTTTC
>CAZQDD010000001.1:70197-234993 GCA_964591805.1 uncultured Acidobacteriaceae bacterium
CACCTGGCTGCATTGCAACCGGCGGCTTTCCCGCCGGTTGGCCACCAGCAGGTGCGGGAGCCGGAGCTGCTTCCTTGTTCGCCGCAGGAGCAAGTGCCGGGCGTCCGGGCATGTTCATCACTGGCGGACGGCCAGACTGGTTTCCACCTGGCTGCATTGCAACCGGCGGCTTTCCCGCCGGTTGGCCACCAGCAGGTGCAGGAGCCGGAGCGGATTTCCGCAGAGTGTTCCGCGCCTCGGGGCTCAGGGGCACGCCATTGGACTTTTCCAGCAGCGGACGTTGCTGCTCAAAACTGACAGGACGCGCCGGCGGAGCTACCTTGGAAGCCACTTGCCGCGGCGCTACCAGCCGCGCCGGAGCCGTAGCCGGAGTGTGCCCACCGAGAACGGCCGCCTTGGTCGGAACCACGTTGGCGTTGGCGATAAAGCTCACCCGTCCCACCGCGCCAGCCGGCACCGCTACCGCCATCTTTCCCACCGGCCGCCCGGAGGCAAACCCGTCGCTCGGAACCACCATCAGCGCGCCGTTGACTCTTACATTCTCGTATTGAATGTTAGTGATCGCGGCGTTGCGGACATTGATGTTGGTGGTGGCATAGTAATTGTTGATGACCGTGACGTTGACCATCCGCGAGCTCGATAGGTTCACGTTCCGCGCGTACTCCGCGCTCACAGAGTAGGTGGGAATAAACGGATCGTGCCATCCCAGCGCGACCCAACCCACGCCACCGCCTCCGGCGACTCCAAATGAGGCGCCAAAACCCGGTCCGCCTACCCAGGCAACCAGCGCCGGAGCGTACACCGGTCGCGACTGCACCGGTCCCGGAACCCATCCCCAGCGGCCACCCGCATTCACCCACCGGCCATAGTGGAACGGGGCAAATCCCCAGGGCGCGTCATCCACCCAGGTCCATCCCCATGGCTCCACCCAGGCCCAGTGCCCTTCGCGGTACGGAGCCCATCCGGGGTACACGTTTGGATACCAGACCGCGCCATAGACCGGCGATGGTTCCCAGTTGCCGTTGCCGTCCAGAGACTCGATACCGACCGTACCGGCTGCCACATAGCGGGCCGAGGGCGAGGAAGTCTCCAGCTGCTCGTGCAGCGCACTCCAGTCGTCAAACCCATCGCGATCCGGAATCGCCGAGCTCGTATAGGAAAGCGATTGTCCCTGGCTGAAGATGTAACGCTGGCCGCCTTGCACTTCCACGTCGCCGGCCTCTCCGCCGGCGAGTCCATCGCCACGGCGCACCGTGACCCAGCTCTGGTCTTGATCCGGCCGCACGTCAAAGCGATACTCGCCCGGCGTGTTTACCGTGAAGGCAAGGTTGGGCGTGTCAACCTCGACGATTTCTGTCTCATTCAGGTGCCGCACCGACAGGCTCAGCGTGCCCTGGTCCAGTTCGACCTGCAGGGTGTTGTCATCCAGATTCGTGATCGTGAGACTGGTCTCGCTTGCCAGCCGCAGCGCCGCCGAGGCAATCGATAACTCCGCCCGCGAATCGAGATCCGTCCAAACCCGGTCTGCTGTCGTCAGGGGACGATTCTGGCTAGCTGCCACCCAATCATCCACGCCGCCGGGCTGAATGGAAACCTGCCCCTCAAGTAAACCCAGATGTGCGACCCGGCCTGGGGGATCGGCCACTGGACCCTGGGCGAGGGCCAATCCGCTGATGGCCAGAATTGCTAGCGTAATCAAGAATTTGAATCGTACCGATGGCTTCATGATTTTCTCCTCACGGCTGGAACACAAGCGTTGATTCCGAGTTGGCGCGTCATTACCTTACCGGAGCATTTCAACCCCGGCTCCAGGCGGTGGTTCCGTTTCCTGGCAATAATAAGGATCCCTTCGAGGGGAATTCTCCGGCTGAGCCAGCGTACCAAGCTGATCCTGGACCCATCTGGTCAAAATTGCTCATAGGTCCGATGCCGGCGGGGGCCTTGCGCGAGGCGCCTATTCGTTCGCCCCGTGGCACTTCTTGTATTTCTTGCCGCTGCCGCACGGGCAGGGATCGTTGCGCCCGACCTTCTCTCCGCGAACCACCTGCTGCACGGCTTCGCCCTGTCCTGCTCCGGCGCGCCGCGCCTGCTCCAATTCACGTGCCTTGCGCCGCTGGAATTGTTTTTCCACGTCGTCCAGCGAGGTCTGCATCCGCCGTGGTGCGCTGGCGGTGCCATCGGCCGCCATGACGGCATCCGCCACCGCCCCTGAAAATTGCAGGGCCTCGGCCGCTGCCGAATCTCCGCTCTTGGGAAGTCCCGCCGCGGAGGGAACCGTGTACCGAATCTCATCGCCGTTTTCGTCCACCACCCGCATCATGTACAGGTAGCGAACCGTCTCCTCTTCGAAGTGTTCCATCATCTCTTCGAAGAGCGTGAACGACTCCCGCTTGTACTCCACCAGCGGATCGTGCTGTCCGTAGCCGCGCAGCCCGATTCCTTCCTTCAGGTGGTCCATCTGCAGCAGGTGGTCTTTCCAGAGCTGGTCCAGCACGCTCAGCATGATCATGCGCTCGTGCTGCCGCATGGCATCGGCGCCGATCAGCCGTTCCTTGGCGTCGTAGCGAGCCACCAGCCGTTCGAAGATCGCGTCTCCCAGCTCATGATGATTCAGCGTTTTCGGATCCACGCCTTCGGCTAGGAAGTCCACCCCGTAGCGGCCCTGGATCTCAGCCCGCAATCCTGCGATGTCCCAGTTCTGCGGATGCACTTCCTCACCGGCAAACTTCGCCAGGATGCCACCCAGCAGGTCGCGCACGTAATCCTGCTGGATCAATTCCTTCTGCTCATTGCCTTCCAGCAGTTGCCGGCGCAGTCCGTAGACCGCCTCGCGCTGCTTGTTCATCACGTCGTCGTATTCAAGCAGGTGCTTGCGGGCCTCGAAGTTCTGCCCTTCCACGGCCTTCTGCGCGGCTTCGATGCGCCGCGTAATCATGCCCGACTCAATCGGAATGCCTTCTTCCATGCCAAGCCGCTGCAGCAGGTTTGAGACCCACTCCTTGGCAAAGATGCGCATCAGATCGTCTTCCAGCGACAGGTAGAAGCGCGATGCTCCGGGATCGCCCTGGCGTCCCGCGCGCCCACGCAACTGGTTGTCAATGCGCCGTGACTCGTGCCGTTCCGTGCCCAGGATGAACAATCCGCCGGCGCCGATCACCTGCTCGTGTTCCACGTCGGTCTCTGCCCTGTACTTGGTTAACAACGCCGCCCAGGTCTGGGAAGGAATGCTGAACTCCTGGCCCTGGTAGTACCAGTAAGAGGTCGTGGGATCGTCGGGCCGTGCTTCCACTCCGCCCGCCACCGCCTTCACGGCCGTCGCCAGTCCGCGCTTCAACGACTCCTGCTTGGCCATGAACTCCGGGTTGCCGCCCAGCAGAATATCCGTGCCGCGCCCTGCCATGTTGGTGGCAATCGTGACCATCCCGTAGCGTCCGGCCTGGGCCACAATCTCGGCTTCCCTCTCGTGGTACTTGGCGTTGAGCACGACGTGCTTGATGGCTTTTTTCTTCAGCAGTTCGCTCAGCCGCTCCGACTTTTCAATCGAGGTGGTGCCCACCAGCACCGGCTGCTTGGTCTCGTGGATGCGCGCGATCTCGTCGGACACGGCAAAGTATTTTTCCTTTTCCGTGCGGAAGACCACGTCCTTGTTTTCCTTGCGCCGCAGAACCTGGTTGGTCGGAATCACCACCACTTCCAGCCGGTAAATCTTGTCGAACTCGGCCGCTTCCGTCTCCGCCGTGCCCGTCATGCCCGCCAGCTTTTTATACATGCGGAAATAATTCTGGAAGGTGATCGTCGCCAGGGTCTGATTCTCGCGTTCGATCTTCACCCCTTCCTTGGCTTCCACCGCCTGGTGCAGTCCATCCGACCAGCGCCGTCCCGGCATCAGGCGTCCCGTGAACTCGTCCACGATGAGGACTTCGCCGTCCTTCACCACGTATTCCACGTCGCGCTTGTAAAGCTGGTGCGCCTTCAGCGCCACTTCCACGTGATGCTTCAACTCCCAGTTTTCCGGGTCCGCAATGTTATCGATGCCGAGCAGCTTCTCGACCTTTTCCCAGCCTGCTTCGGTCACCATCGCGTTCTTGTGCTTCTCGTCGATCACAAAGTCGCCGGTGTAGATCTTCTCGTTCGGCTCGGCGCCCGGCAGCTCTTCACCCTTGGTCAGCTTGGGAATGATGACGTTGATGCGCGCATACTTGTCGGTCGATTCCTCGCTGGCTCCGCTGATGATCAGCGGCGTACGCGCCTCGTCGATCAGGATCGAATCCACTTCATCCACGATGCTGAAGTTGTGCCCGCGCTGGACGCAGTCGCCCATGTCGAACTTCATGTTGTCGCGCAGATAATCGAAGCCGAATTCGTTGTTGGTTCCGTAGGTGATGTCGGCGGCATAGGCGGCCTTGCGCTGGGCATCGTCCAGGTCGTGGACGATCACTCCCACGCTCAGTCCCAGGAAGCTGTACAGCTTTCCCATCCATTCCGAGTCGCGCTTGGCCAGGTAGTCGTTCACGGTCACCACGTGCACGCCGCGCCCGGCCAGGGAATTCAGGTATACCGGCAGGGTCGCCACCAGCGTCTTGCCCTCACCGGTCTTCATCTCGGCGATGCGTCCGGAGTGCAGCACCATGCCGCCAATCAACTGCACGTCGAAGTGGCGCATGTTCAAGGCGCGCCGTCCGGCTTCGCGTACCACCGCAAACGATTCTTCCAGAAGCGTGTCCAGCACTTCTTCGATGGCGCGGTGCTGCTCCTTTTCCCAGAGCTTGCGGCGATCCGCATCCATCTCTTCTTCCGTGGGCTCCTGCAACAGCGCCATGCGTTCCTGCACCCGGAGCCGGAATTCATCGGTCTTGGCCCTGAGCTCGGCATCCGTCAACTTACGAATCCCGGGCTCCAGCGCGTTGATGCGATCCACCCGCGGCTGCAGCTTTTTTACTTCGCGCTCGTTGTGAGTGCCGAAAACCTTGGCCATCAAAGAATTAATCAATGCTTTGTCCTTCAGATACTTACGGGCGGAAATATGCAGCCGATCTTGCCCGCGTGCCCGCCCGCGCGAACACACCCTACTATGGAAAAGCCTACCATATCGGGTGTCACCCGGTGCGAAGCTCTCCCCCGCCGGTGCGCACGCGATTACTATGGAGAAGCTCCTGGAATCCATAGGGATGACTTCTGCAAGAAAGGTGGTCCGTCTTGATTATTGGAGTTCCAAAGGAAATGAAAGATCACGAAACCCGTGTCGGGATCACTCCGGCCGGCGCCAAAGCCCTCGTGGCTGCCGGCCACAGAGTTCTGGTCGAAACATCGGCCGGAGAGCAATCGGCATTTCCCGACCGTGAATACGTCTCTGCCGGAGCCGAGATCCTCGACACTGCCGCCCTGCTCTGGGAATCGGTCGATATGATCGTGAAGGTGAAGGAGCCCATCGCGCCGGAATATCCGTATCTCCGCCACGGCCTGGCCCTGTTCACCTATCTCCACCTGGCTCCCGCGCCCGAGCTCACCGCCCAGCTTTTGAGCCGGGAGATCACTGGCATCGCCTATGAGACCATCCGCGACAAAGCGGGCGCGCTGCCTCTGCTCACTCCCATGTCGGAAGTCGCAGGCCGCATGTCGGTGCAGGTGGGAGCCGCTTACCTGCAAACCGGGCACGGCGGACGCGGATTGCTGCTCGGCGGTGTCCCCGGCGTTCCACCCGCCAGCGTCTGCATCATCGGCGGCGGAATCGTCGGCACCAATGCCGCCAGGATCGCCCTCGGATTCGGCGCCAAGGTCACCATCGTCGATCTGAATATGAACCGGCTGCGCGAGCTGGACGACATTTTCAACGGCCGCGTTTATACCTTGGCTTCCAATTCCCACAACATCGGCCTTGCCGTCGAGGAGTCCGACCTTGTCATCGGAGGCGTACTGATTCCCGGCGCCACCGCTCCCAAACTGGTCACCCGCGAAATGGTCAGCCGGATGAAGAAGGGCGCGGTCATCGTCGATGTTGCCATCGACCAGGGTGGCTGCATTGAAACTGGCCATCCCACCACGCACAGCAACCCCACCTACATCGAATACGGCGTGGTCCACTATTGCGTCACCAACATCCCCGCCGCGGTGCCACACACGTCAACCCTCGCCCTCACCAATGCAACCTTCCCCTACGTGATGAAGCTCGCAAAGGAAGGGATCGGGGCCGCTCTGCGCAGCGATACGGATATCCACGAAGGCGTCAACACCTACCAGGGCAAGCTCACCTGCAAGGCCATTGCCGACTCGCAGGGCAAACCCTGGACGCCACTGGCTGACCTGGTCTGAACGGCTCTGCCCCATGGCCGCCCGCGCCCTGGGCGCGTGGGGCAACCGCCGTTCCCTTGAAAGTCTGAGGCCGCGAGAAACGGCCGTCCGCAGGGCGCAGCCGGTGAACCGCAATCGGGACCCAGCCCTACATCAGTCCTGTCTCCCGCGCCATCCTCAGCGCCTCGATGGCGGCTCCGCGCGCGCCGGCCGCGTTGCCGTTCGGCATCGCGTAGATGGGAATATCCGCCTGCTCCACGCGCCCAACCGGCATCGCCGCCCGGACTTCGTCGAGAAACCATCTTTGGAACTCCGCACTCGCTTCCATAATCCCGCCGCCCACCAGGAAAGCATCCGGATCGAAGGTGTTCACCATGCAGTCAAAGAACAGCCCCAGCGCACGTGCCTGAACGCGGAAAATCGCCTGGCTCATCGCATCGCCCTTGGCGGCCAGTCCGCGAACCAGCTTGGCAGCGCCATGCAGATCGCCCGTACTGCCAAGCTCGTGTCCGGGATATTTTTTCAGGAAGTACGGCAGCAGGCTCCTTTCAATTGCGGTCAGCGAGGCCAGCGATTCCAGGTCTCCAACCCGCCCGCAGTTGCAACGGGGCTTCATGCCCTCGATCCCGCCGATGCTCTGGTACGGAACCAGCACGTGCCCCAGCTCTCCGCCAAAGCCCACTCTGCCCTTGATCACCTTGCCTTCCGCAATCACCCCGCCGCCCGTGCCGGTGCCCAGTACCACCGAAATCGAAGTCTGGTTGCCGCCGGCCCCAAAGATGGCGAAGTGTCCCCAGAGTGCGCCCGCGTTGCCATCGTTGAGGTAAGTAACCGGGGTGCCAAGCTTGTGAGCCAACTCTCCACGGACATCGAATCCGTTCCACTTTTCATGGACAAAGTTGGTCGCGCCCCGTTTGCTCAATACCCCCGTGGAAGTCGCCGGGCCCGCCGTATCGAGCCCCACCGCAACCACGTCCGTGGCCGCAACTCCAGCCTGTTGCAGCGCCAGCCGCAGGCCGTCTTCCATCTGCTGCAAGCAGACATCCGGACCCTGCGCGGTGAGCGCAGGATGCTCGCAAAGCCCTTCGATCAGGAACCGCTCCTCCTGGTTGACCAGGGTGTACTTGATGGCGGTCCCGCCGAGATCGACTCCAGCCACAATGCGCATGAGTTTCTCCAGTAAGCCACGATTGCCCAACCCGCCCTAGCCTAGCAGAACTTGACCCCGGCCGAGGAGCGCGGAATGGCGTGGGATTGAGCCGCGTCGGGATGCCGGGGCCTGCCGGAATCCGCCGGGCCGTTCCCACGGTGGACGAGCAGCTAGCGACGATCCATGGCGAAAACCAGTGGGCGGAGTTGTCACATCCGGACGTGACCCAGCGCATGGCGGCGAAACGGATCAAACTGCTATGGATTCTGGTGTCTCAATCTCCACTGGAATGCTTGCAAGCGCCTTCATGCACGAGGGAGCTTTACCCATGCCGGCTCGACTTCGATCCAGTCTTGATCAATCCAAAATTCGATTTTCTCTTTGGCTAACCATTCTCGGATGGGTTTTGCTGCTCGGAGCCGCAGGACAGTTGCGGGCTTCTTCGGCGGCCACGGTGACCACCACCCGGTCGCCGGTAAACTTTGCCCCGGTTGCGCTGGGGGCGTCCAGCGGAAACTCCCAGAGCCTCTCTTTCACGATTCCCTCCGGCATCACCGTGGGAGGCATCTCGGCGGTGACGCAGGGCGCGCCGAACCTTGACTTCACGGTCACTGGCGGAACTTGCGCCAACGGTACGACGAACGCGAATTGCACCGTCCAAGTCCAATTCCTGCCGACGGCTCCCGGTCCGCGATTCGGCGCCGTGGTGCTCACCGACCCGGGCGGCAACCTGCTGATCACGGTTCCTTTGGATGGCACCGGCACGGGGCCCATGGTGGCCTTTGATCCAGGCATGATCACCACCGATGCGGGCATCGGCTATTGCACGGCCAATAGCGGCGACCATGGTCCGGCCACCAGCGCGTGCCTGTACTCGGTCTCAGATGTTGCGCTCGATGGCGCTGCCAACCTTTACATTTCGGATGGCGGCGGCAATGTAGTCCGCAAGGTGAATGCGCAGGGAACCATCACCACGTTTGCTGGAATTTTTGAGACAGGCTTCGGCAGCTACGGCGGCGATAACGGCCCAGCTACCAGCGCGTATCTGAACAATCCCAGTGCGCTGGCGGCGGATGGAGCCGGCAATGTTTACATCGCGGATTCATGGAATCACGTAGTTCGTAAAGTGGCCACGGATGGCATCATCACAACGGTTGCGGGCAATGGCAACTTCGGCTACTCCGGAGACAACGGGCCTGCCACCAGCGCCGAACTTACCTTCCCTTTCGGCATCGCACTGGATGGCGCTGGGAACCTTTACATCTCAGATTTTTCCAACCAGGTCATTCGCATGGTTACGCCGGGCGGCGTGATCACGACGATTGCCGGCAACAACACGGCAGGCGCGGGCCATAGCGGTGACGGCGGTCCCGCCCTCCAGGCACAGTTGAATCTCCCCTATGGTATTGCAGTCGATGGCACGGGCAATCTCTACATCGCGGACATGAGCAATAACGTCATCCGTAAGGTGACGCAGGCAGGGACGATCTCGACCGTGGCGGGCAACCAGGCCGCCGGGGAGGGCTACAGCGGCGACGGTGGCCCCGCCACCAGCGCGCAATTGGATCAACCCAGGGCAGTTGCAGTGGATGCAGCCGGCAATCTCTACATCGCAGATACCTACAACAACGTAATTCGCATGGTTACGCCGGCAGGTGTGATCACGACGGTCGCGGGCAACTACCAGGTGAATTCCTCTGGCGTCGCGGTGGGCGGCTTTAGCGGTGACAATGGCGCCGCCACCAGCGCACAACTGAACCTGCCCAACAGCATTGCGCTGGATGGGTCCGGCAACCTCTTCATCGCCGACATGTCGAACGAGCGCGTTCGCAAGGTCGTTGTTTCCAGTGCGCTTCCGCTCACTTTTCCCAACATCTATCTGGATTACGCGAGCGCGCCGCAAGACGTCAAGGTATTGAACCTGGGGAACACGGCGCTGGCGATCAGCAAGGTCAGCACCCCGGCCAACTTTTCGCTGGCCGCGCCGGATACATCCTGCAAGCCCGGCGGCCAGTCGCTGGGCGCCGCCGGAAGCTGCGTGCTCGGCATCGAGTTCACCCCGGCGGCGGCTGAGAGCATCAGCGGCAGCATTGTCATCACTGACAACACTCTGAACGTCAGCTCTTCGCAACAGGCGATTGCATTGCAAGGCACCGGAATGGTGGGCACTCCGGCGGCACAGACCATTACGTTTCCGAATCCCGGCTCGCAGCGCTATGGAACCCAGACCACGGTGAGTGCGACGGCGTCTTCCGGGCTTCCGGTCAGTTTTGCCTTGGTCTCAGGTCCCGCAACCCTGAGCGGCAACACGCTGAGCTTCACCGGCGTTGGAACCGTGGCCGTCCGGGCGACGCAGGCGGGAAACAATTACTACGCCTCCGCTACGCCAGTCACGGTGAGCATCACCGTGAATCCAGCTCCCTTGACGGTGACAGCCAACAGTGCGTCCGCACCCTATGGAGCCTATCTCCCAAAGTTGACAGGCACGCTCTGGGGCGTAGTCGCGGGCGACGGGATCACGGCGAGCTACTCGACCACGGCAGTCCGGGGTTCGCCCGCGGGACAGTATCCGATCGTCCCGGCGCTGAACGATCCCAACAGCAAGCTGTCCGACTATCAGGTCACGGTCACCAATGGCACCCTGACGATCATGCCCGCGGTCGTTGCGCTCGTGTCTTCTCTGGACTTGGGTCAGGTTGCTCTGGGGGCCGCGGGCGGCAGCACCCAGAGTGTGACCTTCACCGTTCCCTCCGGCATCACGCTGGGAGCCATCTCGGCGGTGACCGAGGGAGCTTCCAAGCTAGACTTCAGCGCCGTGGGCGGCACCTGCGCAATCGGGACGACGAACACCAACTGCACCGTGCAAGTCCGGTTTCTGCCGACAACCGTTGGTTTGCGGATGGGGGCGGTGGTGCTCAGTGACAAGAGCGGCAACCTGCTGATTGCCGTTCCTGTGCACGGCATTGGCACTGCGCCCATGGTTGCTTTTGGACCGGGTATCATCGCGACGATTGCGGGCAACGGCCAGCCGGGAGACAGCGGTGACAATGGCCCTGCCATCAGCGCCGAGTTCTATCCCTCGGATATCGCGTTGGATGGAGGCGGCAATCTTTATATCGTTGCCGGCTCCAACCAGCGCGTTCGCAAGGTTTCACCAGGCGGCACCATCACCGCCCTGGCGGGCACTGGCCAGCAGGGCTACGGCGGCGACGGCGGTCCCGCCACCAGCGCGCAGTTGAGCTATCCATGCTGCATTGCGGTGGATGGAGCGGGCAACCTCTACATTGCGGATACCGACAACGACGTGGTTCGCAGGATTACGCCGGGCGGCGTGATTACGACCGTGGCGGGCCAATACCAGACGGTCAACAATATCGACATTGTTACCGGCTACAGCGGAGATGGTGGCCCAGCTACCAGCGCGCAGCTCAATGGACCTAATGGCATTGCGGTGGATGGCGCGGGCAACTTTTACATCTCGGACTGGGGTAACAACGTCATCCGCAAGGTGGCCGGGGACGGGACGATCACGACTGTTGTGGGAAACGGCTACGGCGCAGGACTCGGCTATGGCGGCTACTCGGGCGACGGTGGCCCCGCTACCAGCGCGCAACTCAATGGTCCCGGAGGAATTGTGTTGGATGGGGCTGGCAACCTCTACATCGCCGACACCGGGAACAAGGTGATCCGCAAGGTGGCGCCGGACGGGATCATCTCGACGATTGCCGGGGATGGCTCGCCCTGGGGAGGCTACTGGGGCGATGGCGGTCCGGCCGTCAAGGCGGGCATTGGCGGCACCGGCATGCTTAGAGTAGACGGAGCCGGCAATCTCTACATTGCGGACTACTACAACGATGTCATCCGCAAGGTCACTCCGGGTGGAATCATCACCACGATTGCGGGCAATTATCAGCAGCCCAATTTTCTTGCCGGCCCAGTAGGGGGCTATAGCGGCGACGGTGGCCCTGCCACCAGTGCGCAACTGAATGGCCCCCTCGGCGTTGCATTGGACGGAGCCGGCAATTTCTACATTGCGGACTCGGCGAACTATGTCATTCGCAAGGTCGATGTCTCCGACTCTCCCTCGCTCAACTTTGCCGGCATGCCGGTTGGCTCTACCAGCGTGGCCCAGGACGTGACCGTGCTGAATCTTGGCAACACGAGTTTGGACATCACCCAGATCAGCACGGCGCCGGACTTCTCCCTTGGCGGCCCCGATACCACGTGCGGCGCCGGTGGACAGTCCCTGGCTGCGGCGGCCTGCTGCGTGCTTGGCATCGAGTTCAGTCCATCTGCCTCTGGCAGCTCAAGCAGCAGCGTCATTCTCACCGATAACACTCTGAACGCGGCCAATCCATATGCCACCCAAAGTATCGCTTTGGCCGGAACCGGAACAACCGATTCGCCGGCAATCACGCTTTCACCCACCGCTTTGAGCTTCCCCGTGCAGGTGGCTACCACAAGCAGTTCAGCGCAGACCGTCACCCTCACAAACTTCGGTCAGGCTGCCTTGAGCATCGCCTCCATTGCTACCTCATACGGCTTTACGGAGACCACTACCTGCGGCAGTAGCCTGGCTGCGGGAGCCAATTGCACGATCGCGGTAACGTTTGCTCCGTCAGGTTACGGCACCCTCGCGGGATCGCTGACCGTTACCAGCAACGCCAGCAATGGCTCCGTGCAAACGGTCTCGCTCAGCGGAATGGGAATCACTTATCCGCGCGGAAATATATCTCTGGTTCTGTCTACCTCGCCGAGTCCATTGGCCGCTGGTTCATTCATGACGCTCAAGGCAACGGTGGAAACTACGGCAATGGGAACTCTTTCCGGGCCCATCACGTTCGCAACATCCACGGGAACGCTGGGCGAGGCACTGGTGGGAAATGGGTCGCCGGCAACGATTGCAAACGTGGCGGTGACGGCGGCAAATGGCTTGGGGCTGGGTGTGGATGCGATCACGGCGAGCTATCCCGGCAATCCCTATTTCCTGCCAGCGAATGGCAGCCTGAGTGTAGTGGTCTATGAACCAGGGTTGCCGGTACTGCAGTCCTTGTCTTCTGACAGCGCCACGACGGGCGATGCAGGCTTGGCGCTCACCGTGACAGGCACCCACTTCAACCCTGCCTCGATGGTGCTGTGGCAGGGCGCGGTGCGAGCGACTACCTACATCAGCAGCACCCAACTGACGGCGGCGATCAGTGCGTCAGACATCGCCGAAGCGGGGACGAACCAGGTCAATGTGGTGAATCTCACCGCACTTCTGGGCACCAGTTCTGCGTTGCCCTTTGCGGTGGTGACCGCAACTCCGGTAGCCGCAATCTCCACGGGCTCGATTGCCGGTCTTGCCGATGGCAACGGCAATCATCTTCTGGCGCTGGCGGGCACCGGGTTTGTTTCCGGCTCGACGGTCCAGTGGAACGGAGTGAGCCTCACGACGACCTACCTCAGTCCGTGGCAGCTCTCGGCCGTGGTCACCGCGTCCGAGTATGCGGCGCTGCCGGCGACGGTAACGGTCACCAACCCGTCGGGCACATCGGTGGGCTTCCTGCTGCAGTGACCTGCTTGCGATAGAAACGGCCACATCTTCGGGTGTGGCTTTTCTTAATCGCGAAGTTTGAGCGGCCGCTGATTCGGGAAAGGGTCAAGGCGGGATTGCGTAACGCGACGGGCGAGCGACTCGTCCGTCCCGGCGAGTTGTGGACGCTTCCAGAGTTGGCGGCCTGGGTGCTGCTGGCGCTTCCTGGCGGGCGATTGCACACGCAATCAATATCCCGGCAGAGCCGGGGCCTCCCCATGTAGATCGATGGCGATTGTGCTCCAACAACCTGGGTCCCGCCTTTTCCGTCAGCCGGCTGCCGCCGGTGAGCTTTATTGCACAGACTGCGGCATCTCCGCAATGAGAAAGTTTCCGCCAACACGGTTTGCGAGCGAGACGGAGTCCGCAGTATGTTTCGTCCGAAAACCCGTCCTCAATCCACGCAACCCGCGTCAGCAGAGCATCCGCGGATAAGCGAGGGATGATGGGCCAGAGGAGTCTCAATGCATGTTCGTTTCATTCGTATGCTGTTGTTCGTAGTGCTGTTCGCACTTGTGGTGCTGTTGATGCCGACAGCATCGTCGGCGCAGATTGGCGTGGCCATCAGCGTCGGCCCGCCCGCGCTGCCCGTCTACGAGCAGCCGATTTGCCCTGGCGATGGTTATCTTTGGACACCGGGCTACTGGGCTTACGATTACGACATTAACGATTACTACTGGGTGCCGGGCACCTGGGTGATGGCTCCGGAAGTCGGTTTCCTGTGGACTCCAGCCTATTGGGGTTGGGGCGGCGACGGATTTGTGTTCTATGACGGCTACTGGGGTCCGAACGTTGGCTTCTACGGCGGAATCAATTACGGCTTTGGCTATTTCGGTATGGGCTTTGAAGGTGGACGTTGGGACCGCGGACACTTTTTCTACAACCGTTCCGTGAACAACATCAACAGGGACGAAATTCGCAACGTTTACGACGAGCCCGTGAGGCATTACAACGAGAACCACGTCAGTTACAACGGCGGCAAGGGTGGAATCAGCGCGCGCCCGACGGCGCAAGAGGAGTCTGCGTCGCGTGAGCGGCATATCCCGCCCGTAGCGGTTCAAACTCAACATGTGCAGGCTGCCCGGGCCAACCCGCAGCAACGCGCGTCGGCGAACATGGGAAAACCGGGAACCGCAGCGACACCGCGGCCCGGAGACTTTAACGACCGCGGCGCCGTGCCGGCCAAAGAAGCAGGAGCGCCTTATACCCCAGCCAATCGGGGAGGAAATCAAGCGCGGTCAGAGAACAACGCCGCCGGGACCAGTACGGCCGTCCATCCTCGTGACCTTCCGCCCCTGACACGAAACGTTCCAAATACGGGCAACCCAAAGCAGGACAAGAAGTACCAGAAGCAGCAGGACAAGCAAATTGCGAAGCAGCAACAGGAACGAGACCAACTTCAGCAGCAGCACGACCAGGAGCACCTGAACCTGGATAAACAGAAAGCGGATGAAGCAACCAGACAGCAGGTAGAGCAGAAACACCAGCAGCAAACGCAGCAATTGCAGCAGAAACACCAGCAGCAGACGCAGCAGTTGCAGCAGAAATACCAGCCAGAGAGCCGGGAACCGGGCAAGAGGTAAGACTGTCCTCCGGCGGGAACGTGCGCATCGTTCATTGAACGTGCTTGTAGAGAGTGTGCATGGAACCAGCAACCGCGCTGGGTATCGGCCGACCGGCCGATACCCAGTTGGAACGAGCCAACCCTTTCTCTGTGCGTGTCTCCGTGCTCACACCGCCGTGCAGGCGCCAGCGCTGCTTATCTTTCCTTGGACGCTTGCCAGGATCGCGGGACGTTCCTCGATTGCGATCTCAAGCCGTTCGGTTCACCCGTCCAAAGACGCGGTCCGAAATGCCATGTCTGGCCTGAGTGGGTACAAGTTTGGGCACGACGAGAAAAAGGCAAAAAATGCCTCTCAAGCAGCTTCGGAAAATGACTGATTAAGAACGGAGAAACATGGTGCGCCCGGCGAGATTCGAACTCACGACCTAACGCTTCGGAGGCGTTCGCTCTATCCAGCTGAGCTACGGGCGCGCAGCTGTCATTATACCCGAGCCGGTGCCGCGCGCATCGTGGATGAATCAATCGCGGCGGAACGAACTGAAACCAGCCAGCCCAGCGTTGGCAAAGGGAGCGGCGCGGTCTATCGCAGTAGTAGCTGGATCGCAGCATGGAACGCGGCGGCGATTGCGGTCCAGAGTAGCGCGGCCAAGGGAATTGCAAGCACCAGCCCGTGCATGGCGCCCGCGTGGTGCGGATGGTCTGTCGCACAGACTAGTAAATCCCGGTCTGCCTGGCTTAGAAGGTCGGCTGTTAATGATTTGCAGAAAGGATCGTAAACCCGTGTTGCGCCCATGTTCGGACTGCCATTCTTCGCGGAGAGGCGAATCAGGCAAACTCCTTACTTTCTGCTAGTAAAGATGCGGTCTGCGGCTCTCCCGATGCTTTACTTGTTGCCCCCTCCACGGCGCAACGGCCGGCGCCCGAACCAAGGACGTCAACCCGCTGCCGGGTGGAAGCAGTCATACTCTAGCCGTGACCTCCAACGCATGCGATCGCGCCCTGGCCAGCTTCGCCGTCTACCTGCGGGTGGAAAAGGGACTGGCGCCGCTCACCGTCAGTTCCTATGGTGGCGACCTGAAGCTATGGGCGGAGTTTCTCCGCAAACGCGGCAAAGACCTTTTCACCGCGCAGCGCGACGATCTGAAGGAGCTGTTGCAACACCTGCTGGGCCACGGTATGGATTCGCGTTCCATCGCGCGCAAGCTCTCCGCGCTACGCGGGTTTTACCGCTATCTGCTGCTGGACAAACTGATCGCGCATGATCCCACGCTGGACATTGACAGTCCCAGGCAGTGGAAGGTGCTGCCAAAAGCGCTCTCGGAAGAAGAAACCACCGCGCTGGTGGAAAGCCCTGGCCGGTCGAACTCCGCCGCCATCCGGCCGCGCTGGAGCGAGGCGCTTGTCCGCCGCGACCGCGCCATGCTCGAAGTCCTTTACGCCGCCGCCATGCGCGTCAGCGAACTGGTCGATGTGCGGGTGGAAGACCTGAAGCTCGAGCTCGGCTACATGCTGGTGCGCGGCAAAGGCGATAAGGAGCGCATCGTTCCCCTGGGTGCTCCGGCGCAGGAAGCGCTGCGCTGTTATCTCCGCGATGCCCGTCCCTTGCTGACCGGACGCAAAAGAGCGGCGGAACTTTTTCTGGCGCGCGGCGGACACAAACTGACGCGCACCCGCATCTGGATGATCGTGGACCAGGCTTCCAAAGCCGCCGGTCGCCACGCCTCGCCGCACATGCTGCGGCACTCGGCCGCCACCCACATGGTCTCCCACGGAGCCGATCTGCGCACCGTGCAAACCGTGCTGGGCCACGCCGACATTTCCACCACCCAGGTCTATACTCACGTTGCGCTCGACCGGCTGCAGCAGGTGTACGCCGCGCATCATCCCCGCGCCCGCGTGCACACCTCCAGGAAAGAAGATCAATGAGCACGCAAAGCAGCGCGCCCACTGATGCCCCGCTGACTCCAGCGGGCAGTGCGCTGCAGGAGTTTCTGCGCTCACTTGCCCAGCGGAACGCTTCCCCGCACACCATCAAGGCTTATCGCAGCGACCTGGCGGAGTTCGTGCTCTTTGTTGGCCCCGAAGAACTCAAGGCGATCGACCACCTTCTGATTCGCGCGTTTCTCGGCCAGCTCTACGAGCGCGGGTTAGGCAAGGCTTCGGTGGCGCGCGCTCTATCTTCCATACGGTCGTTGTTCAAGTGGATGGGACGGGAGCACCGGATCGAATCCAACCCGGCCCTGCTGGTTGCGGCTCCCAAGCTGCCCAAGAGGCTGCCGCGCGTGCCCACCATGGAAGAGATGAACTCCGTGCTGGATGCGGGCATGCCGGAAGAGGCGGCCTTTGCCGCGCGCGACCGCCTGATCCTGGAACTGCTCTACGGTTGCGGCATTCGCAACAGCGAGTTGACCGGCATCAACGTCGAGGATCTCCATCTGCGCCAGGGCTTGATTCTGGTGCGCGGCAAAGGCAAAAAGCAGCGCCTGGTTCCCTTTGGAGATTCGGCGCAGATCGCACTGCGCGAATATCTGCCGCAGCGCGCGCGCCTTTTAGAGCAGCACCAGCGCCTGGGAGAATCGGCGCTGCTCGTCAATCTGCGCGGCAGCCGCCTCACCTCGCGCAGCGTAGGACGCATTGTCAAGGCCATCGCCGTCGCCGGCGGCTTGCCCAGCGAGGTTCATCCCCACACCCTGCGCCACGCCTTCGGCACGCACATGCTGGAGGAGGGCGCGGACCTGCGCGCCATCCAGGAACTGCTCGGCCACGAGCGCCTTTCCACCACGCAACGCTATACCCAGCTCACCACCCGGCAAGTTCTGGACGTGTACGACAAAACCCATCCGCGCGCAAAGTAAGCGATTCGCATCGGGCAGGAGGTTGTTGGATAGATGGCGGTCTACCAACAGTAACCACGAAAATTCCGAGAATAACGCGCAACACCGAATAAAGTGAGTATATTCTTCAGGCTCATGGGCAACATTTCGCCGAATTACGCACGCTTTTTCCGCATTGCTCGGAGGTCACACGCGATCGTTCTGCTTCTCTCAATTGGAGCGACTGCGGCGATCGCTCAAAATCATTTCAGGTATGATGGGAAAGCCACCTCACTGACAGTCCTGCAATACGAAAAACTCGTAACTGACGGTACGCTTTTGTCGCCCGAAGGCTGGAAGAGAGCGGCGAAACTTTTCGAGGTATCAATCCCATACCCGGAAGCCGGAGTCATAGATCTCACTTCCACTGGCGGCTTCGTTGGCGAGACCTCGCGGCAGAACGATCTAGCCGAAGTGTGGACGAAGTGGACCGATAACCTTGGCAGCATAGATTCGGCGTTGCGGTATAGATCTCCGGATCAAAATGTTGTCGGGACCATTTATGTTTTCCACCTTGTATTCATTGGTCGAAAATGGAAAATTGCGGGGCTGTCACGTAATCGGACGGCAACGGTCGACCGAGCTCTCCGGTACGTTACGGAGATGCGCAACCGATCAGCCGACCCTGTTATCCGGGAGAACGCGAACAAGACAATAGCCGTTCTAAAACGGCTAAACAGCCGATGCGGTCACTCCAGCGCGTGTTAGGCAGGAACACGACCAACGACTCCCAATGGAGTTGCTGAGCCGACGGTTGGCGCAAACAGGCCTTGTTTCCAACTATCCCGAAGCCCGTCCCTACGCTGAAATTACCGTGACGCCGGCCGCCAGAAACATAGCTCACGCGTGGGTAAGCTCTTCGGGTTTATTCGCCTTGGGCTTGCAGCCGCCGGCCAGGTCATTCCACATTTCCACCACCCGGCTACGCAGTTCCTCGGTGAGGCGCTCGTAGGCCAGCTCGGGCTTTTCATTCAGGTCCGGATAGATCGGCTTGCCGACGCGAATCCGCAGCGGATGAAAACCCTGAAAGCCTTTGCCGCGCGGCCAGCAGTCGTGGAAGCCGTACTCGGCCACCGGCACGATGGGAACGTTGAGATGCTGCGAGAGAATCGCCGCACCTTTCTTGAATTTTTTCGGCGGACCTTCAATCGAGCGCTCGCCTTCCGGGTACATCATCAGAATTTTTCCGGAGCGCAAACCGTAAGCTCCGGCGCGCATGGCCGGCACCAGGTTTGAATCCGGATCGACCGGAATCAGGTGCAGGAACTGGGCCAGTCTGCGCATGGTACCGCTGCCGAAAATCTCCGTGGTTCCCACGTAGAAAACATTGTGGAATGCCTTCCAGGGCAGCGCGGCGGTCAGGATCGGCGCATCCAGGTAGCTGGAGTGGTTGGGGCAAATCACGTAGGGCCGGTCGGGCAGATTTTCCATGCCTTCCACGCGCAGCTTGAACAGAACATGCGAAGCCCACTTGACGCACTTGCCAAACAGCCACCAGAAGAAGCCTACAAACCTGCGCTCATTGGTAATGGCGAGCGCTGCCGGATCGGTGGTTTCGCCTTCAAAGACCGTGCCCCAACCCGGCGCCTGGCTGGCGGACTTGCCCATGTTCAGGCGAACCAGCTCCACCAGTTCCCGAACCGTATAGACCTCGCTGGCGGCCGAGTCCTCGACCTCGGCCCCAAGGCGATGGGCCAGATCGGTCAGCAACTCGACGCGTTCCATCGAATCGAGTCCGAGATCCAGCTCAAGATTATCGTCGGGATGGATCTCCTTGTGGTGATCTTTGCCGGCGGCTTCGGCGATGACCGCCATGGCGGTCTGCACCTGCGGAGTGGCCAGCCAGGTGCGATCGTCAGCGGAGAACGTGCGCTCTTTGGGTGTGATGTCTTCGGCCTTGCCGCTGGCATAGAGAGCCAGCAGCTTCTTCTCGATCTCGTGGCGGCGCAGCTTGCGCGTGGTGGTGCGCGGAAGGTCGTCCTGCCAGATGTCATAGGAGAGAATCCGCTTGGTGGCCGGCAGGGTTGCGGAAATGCCTTCCACGTCATAGCGGACAACTTCGCGAATGTTGACGATCTTGTGCTCGCGCAGCACCTCGAAGTTGGGCACGATGACGCCGTGCAGGCGCTCGCTGAGAGGCTCGCCCGGCTTGCGGCTCTCCAGCCCCAGAACGCACAGTTCCTTGATCCAAGGCGAACGCAGGTAGTAGCTTTCGATCTCCTCGGGGTAGATATTCTTGCCGGAGCTGAGGACAATCACGTCCTTGGCGCGTCCGCTGATGAAGTAATTGCCTTTGTCGTCCGTGTAGGCCAGGTCGCCGGTGTAAAGCCAGTCGTCCCGCAAAACTTCGGCGGTCGCCTGGGGGCGGTTGTAATAGCCCTTCATGATGGTCGGACCAGCCAGGGCAATCTCGCCCACCAGGTGTCCGTTCTCGTCCAGCTTGGGATCGACCAGCCTGGCCTGCACTCCATACAGCGGGCGGCCAATGGAGCCAATCACGTTGTCATCCGGAGGCGTGCAGAAACAGCCGCTGGTGGTCTCGGTCATGCCGAAGGCCTGCAACATGGGAAAGCCGAGAGCTTGAATGTCGCGGCCGATCTGCGCATCAAAGCGCGAGCCGCCGGTTACGAAGATGCGGATGTCCGGACCAAGCTGCGCGTGCACCTTTTTGAAGAATACCTTGCCGAGATTGAAGCCCAGCTTCTGCGACGCGGTGCTCAGCTTGAGCATCACGCGGAAAATTTTCTCCGCCAGGCGGCCCTTTTTGGCAACTTCTCCAAAGATGCGCTCATGGATGAGATAGAAGAACTGCGGAACGCAGCAGAAGATGGTGATGCCGCGCTCGCGCAGGGCAAGCGTCAGTTCAGAAGTGTTCAGCGAATCCAGGAAGACGACCTTGGCGCCATTGCCGAGCGGTAGAAAAATGTTAACCATCTGCGCCAGCACATGGAAGAGCGGCAACACTCCGAGCAGGCCATCTCCCGGACCAAGGTGGATGAACTTGCGGACGCAGTCCAATTCGGCGGTGAGGTTGCCGTCGGTGAGCATCACGCCCTTGGGATCGCTGGTGGTGCCCGAGGTGTAAATGATGGACGAAACATCTTCCGGCTTGACTGCCGCCGCTACAAAGCCGGGTTGCGCCGCCCGCACCATGTCCTGCACGTAAGGCAGGCCGTCGCGCGGTGTGTCGATCATCGCCAGCCGCACCGGCCGGGTTCCAACGGCCTCGCTGGCCACGGCAAAGCTGCGTTCGTCTACAAAGAGCAGGGTTGCGCCACAGTCGTCGAGCAGTTTCCCGACCTGGTAGGCGGTGAACGCCGTATCCAGGGGAACGGCGGTGTTGCCGCTGGCGATGATCCCCAGGTAAATCGCCACCCAGCTTGGACTGTTGAAGGCAAGGATGGCGCAGCGCGCGCCGCCAGCCACGCCGGCGCCAATGCCGGAGCGAACCAGCCACTCCGCCACGCCGTCAGAGAAACGGCGAAGCTGCTCATAGGTGAAACTTTCGATGATGTGTCCGTCGGCGGCCGTGGTGCAGCTGGACAGAGGCGATGGCGGCGTGGACGTTCCGGGCTGCCGCTGAATTTCCACTGCGGCTGCCGCCGGCCAGCGCTCGACGGACTCCAGGAAACAACTGTAGAACATAAGGTTTCTCAGCTAAAGAATACAGGCCGGAAAGCGCCTGCGACAGAGTTTACCGCACGGCTGCGGAAAGCCTCCTCGATCCACTGCCGCACGGCTCCAACGGAGAACCCACGGTGCAACGGCGAGGACGGCCGTTCGCGCGAATCAAGAAAACAGCGCGCCGCAGCGGACAGCACAGAATCGTATCACGGACAGAGGGAGCCGCGAAGCGTCTGCACTCGGTGAATCTAAGCGGCACGCTCAAGATAAGTGGCGTTTCCCGCGCAATCATGGAACAAAAGTGCCAGCCCTGCATGTTTTTTATGGAAACCTTTCCCATCGGAGATAGAATGATTCTCCGGATGGGTTCGCAGAACCCGTCCCAGGCATGGTGCCTCCGCTTGGTAGGTAAAACCCGGGGATGGCATGATGCTGATGTACCTATTTCCCACAGGAGATTTTGTTCCATGACGAAGCGTTTTACGATAATTCTGGCTGCTCTGGCGATGATGATGTCTACCGCTGCGTTTGCCGAAGATGGCGCGGCTCTGTACAAGGCGAAGTGCGCTGGCTGCCACGGCGCAGCGGCCGAAGGCAAGGTGGGTCCGGCTCTAAAGGGCAAGACCGACATTGCTGATGTGCTTACCAACGGCGGCAAGAAAGGCATTCACGCCAAGCCTTTCAGCACCACCCCGGATCAGGTAAAGGCGATCGCCGGGTTCGTTGCCGGCTTGAAGTAGTTTTCACAGCCCGCGGCAAGACTGGCCGGTGCCCGCGGGCATCGGCTTCGTCGTCTCCGGGGTAAGCCAAAGCGCGAGCCTTTGGAAGCCTGGCTTATTTCCAGAATTACATCCGGAGTTTTCGGCGACCGCATGCCCAGCGCAACTCTCTGCCCAGAATTGCTGGCGGCTTCCACTCAACGGCACAAAGACGCCATCCCGGCATTTGTGTGCCTGGAACCGATGGCGCCAGCCATGCGGTAACCAGCCTGGGAATGGCGATGCCGGTTGGAAATTTCCGGGCCGCGGCAAAAGCCATTCTATAATCTGCCTGTCTTTCCATCCTGTGGAGGTAGAATGCCATGGCTCGCTTCCGTTCGCTTGGAGCCGTCTCGCTTCTGCTCTCGGTTTCGCTTTCGCCAGCCTGGGCCCAGCACGCCCAGGGCCAGAACCCCAACCTCCCCGATCAGCACGCTCAGATTGAACAGGACATGCAGCACACGCAGCAGAAAGCGCGGCAGAAAAAGCGCTTTGAAGACATCCAGCGCGATTCGCAGAAACTGCTGGAACTGGCGACCGAACTGAAACAATACGTGGACAAATCCGGGGAAGACATCCTCTCCCTGGAAGTTCTGCGCAAAGCCGAGGAGATGGAGAAACTGGCACGGCAGGTGAAGAACAACATGCGCGGCGAATAGTCCGGGAATGGAAGACCGGGGTGGCCGAAACCGATTTGCAATCCCAACCCATTGATGGATTGAATTGAAGCACTCCCCGTGGTATAAATTGTATCTTCCCGGAAATCGCTGAATTTTAAGCACCGACCGGGGAGTGGAACGCCTCGCAAGCGGCTCCCTGTTACACCCAACCCGGCCAAGCCTCAACATTCTTTGAAGTGGAAGCGCGTTTCGGGTTCGGTTTTATGCCCGGAATCGCGGTCGGCGTGGCTCTGCCGCACTGGTTGATTTCGCGCATGGCCATTTTAATGGGTATTCATCGCCCGTAACGAATTAGAACGCGGAGGAATCGAATGAATCTGTGGCTTTCGCGAAGCCTTAATTGTCTGGGCCGGATGGGCAAGCTTTCTGTGCTCCGTCGCGGTGTCTCACTGCTTTCTCTCACCCTGCTCACTTCCATCGCGGCATTGGCCGAACCGGCTGGCGGAGAAGCTGCACTCAAGCTTCCCGACTTGCGCAGTGTCAGCTTTTTCAATGGCGCCATCAATGGTCACAACCTGTTGCTGATCGGCATTCTGTTCTGCGTCTTCGGTCTGCTGTTTGGCATGGCGATCTACATCCACCTGAAGAACCTGCCGGTCCATCGCGCGATGCTCGAGATCTCCGAGCTGATTTACGAAACCTGCAAAACCTACCTGATCACCCAGGGCAAGTTCATCCTGATCCTGTGGGCGTTCATTGCCGTGATCATCGCCGCCTACTTTGGCTGGCTGGCCCCGGTTCCGGACAAACCGGTTGCGGTGACCCTGCCGATCATCCTCGGCTTCAGCCTGGTCGGCATTGCCGGCAGTTACGGCGTGGCCTGGTTCGGCATTCGGGTCAATACGTTTGCCAATTCGCGCACCGCCTTTGCAGGTCTGCGCGGCAAGCCCTTCCCGGTCCATGAAATTCCACTCGCTTCCGGCATGAGCATCGGCATGATGCTGATCAGCGTCGAGTTGCTGATCATGCTCTGCATTCTGCTCTTCATCCCCGGCGATTATGCGGGTCCGTGCTTTATCGGCTTCGCCATCGGCGAATCCCTCGGCGCGGCCGCACTGCGTATCGCGGGCGGCATCTTCACCAAGATCGCCGACATCGGTTCCGACCTCATGAAGATCGTCTTCAAGATCAAGGAAGACGATGCCCGCAATCCCGGCGTAATTGCCGATTGCACGGGCGACAACGCGGGCGACTCGGTGGGGCCCTCGGCAGACGGGTTTGAGACTTACGGCGTCACTGGCGTCGCGCTCATCACCTTTATCCTGCTCGGCGTGCACGATGCCAGCGTACAGGTGCAACTGCTGGTCTGGATCTTCGTCATGCGCGTGATGATGCTGGTAGCCAGCGCCGCTTCTTACTTCCTGAACCATTTTCTCTCCAAGGCAAAGTACGGCAATGCGGATGCAATGAATTTCGAAGCGCCGCTGACTTCCCTGGTGTGGCTCACCTCGGTGGTCTCCATCGTGTTGACGTATGTCGCGAGCTACCTGATGATTCCCACCCTCGGCGGCGATTCAACCCTGTGGTGGAAGCTGGCCTCGATCATCAGTTGCGGAACCCTGGCAGGCGCGATCATTCCGGAACTGGTGAAAGTCTTCACCTCCACTTCCAGCGAGCATGTCAAGGAAATCGTCACCGCGTCCCAGGAGGGTGGAGCTTCGCTGAACATCCTCTCCGGTTTTGTGGCGGGCAACTTCTCCGCCTACTGGCTTGGGCTGGCGATGGTCGGTCTGATGACCATGGCCTACTTCGTGAGCCTGCATGGACTGGCGGCACTCATGCTGGTTCCAGCCGTCTTTGCCTTCGGCCTGGTGGCATTCGGCTTCCTCGGCATGGGGCCGGTGACGATCGCTGTAGATTCCTACGGCCCGGTCACCGACAATGCGCAGTCGGTCTACGAACTTTCACTGATCGAGCAGATTCCCAACGTCGAGGCGGAGGTCAAGAAAGACTTCGGCATTGACGTGAACTTTGACCGCGCCAAGGATCTGCTGGAAGAAAACGACGGCGCCGGTAACACCTTCAAGGCGTCCAGCAAACCGGTGCTGATCGGCACCGCCGTGGTCGGCGCCACCACCATGATCTTCTCGATCATCATGGGGCTCACCCACGGGCTCACTCACGACGTTGACAAATTGTCTCTGCTGTACGCACCATTCGTCCTCGGGCTGATCACCGGCGGCGCCATGATTTACTGGTTCACCGGCGCGGCGACCCAGGCGGTCTCCACCGGCGCCTACCGGGCGGTGGAGTTCATCAAGAACAACATCAAGCTGGAAGGTTCGGAAAAAGCCAGCGTGGAAGACTCCAAGAAGGTCGTTGAAATCTGCACCGTGTATGCGCAGAAAGGCATGTTCAACATCTTTCTCGCCGTTTTCTTCGCGACCCTGGCTTTCGCCTTCATCGAACCTTTCTACTTCATCGGATACCTGTTCTCCATTGCCATCTTCGGCTTGTATCAAGCCATGTTTATGGCCGATGCCGGCGGCGCATGGGACAACGCCAAGAAGATCGTGGAGACTGAAATGAAAGCCAAGGGCACTCCGCTGCACGACGCCTGCGTGATCGGCGACACGGTGGGCGACCCGTTCAAGGACACCTCTTCGGTGGCCATGAACCCGATCATCAAGTTCACCACCCTGTTCGGATTACTGGCAGTTCCGCTGGGAGTGACGCTGACCCTGAGAAGCCAAACGCTGACCCACGCACTGGCGCTTGCCTTCTTCCTGGTGTCGGTCACCTTCGTCTGGCGCAGCTTCTACAAAATGCGCATCGTCAAGGCAGTCGACTGACCCTTGTCAGTCTGCAACCGGGAGCGCCACCCTGAAAGGGCGGCGCTTCTGTTTTGCGGGCGGCGGCTCCTGCTATGCTGTTGCCATGGACCCAGTCAGGCTGACCCGTCGGCTTATCGACATCGAATCCCTCACCGGCAAGGAAGCCGCCGCGGCCACTTTCCTCGCCAGCTATCTGGAGGAACTTGGCTACTTTGTCGAGCGCATGCCGGTCGAGGGCGAGCGTTTCAACGTCTATGCACGGCCGGCGAATGTGGATCAACCGGCGCTGGTCTTCTCCACCCACACGGACACGGTTCCGCCCTTCCTGGCTTCCTCGGAGGATGAAGAAAACATCTACGGACGCGGCGCCTGTGACGCCAAGGGAATCATTGCGGCCCAGATTGCTGCCTGCGAGCAGCTCCGCCAGAGTGGGAAATCCGCCGGACTGCTCTTCGTCGTCGGCGAGGAGCGCGACTCCCAGGGAGCAGCGGTCGCCAACCAGAACCCGCGTGGCTCGCAATTTCTGGTGAACGGCGAGCCCACCGGCAACCGCGTCGCGCTGGCTTCCAAAGGCGCGTTGCGGGTCGAGGTGACCGCGCGCGGGCGCATGGCGCACTCGGCCCATCCGGAACTGGGCGAATCGGCCATTGAAAAATTGCTGGATGCGCTGCAGGCCCTGCGCGCCATGGAACTGCCGCGGAATCCTGAGATCGGCCCCAGCACGGTCAACATCGGCATCATCGAAGGAGGACGCGCCACCAACGTCATCCCGGATTTTGCCAAGGCTCAACTGCTCTACCGCCTGGTCGGCCCATCCGAGGAACTCCGCGGCGCCATTGTTGCCACCGTCGGCTCACTGGCCGAGGTGGAATTCGTCCTGGACATCCCCTACATGCGATTCCTCGACATTCCCGGAATCCCAACCATGACCGCGTCGTTCACCAGCGACATTCCGCGGCTGGCGGCCTGGGGACGGCCCGTGCTGCTGGGGCCAGGTTCGATCCTGGTGGCGCACACCGACCGCGAGTTTCTCGCCAAAGCAGAGTTGGCGCAGGCTATCGAGATGTATGTGAAGGTCGGAACTTTCCTCTTGCAATGACTGGGTCCCGCGTTGCAGATGTCTGGCGAACTTGTTAAACGCCCTCCGGGTATCGCGCGGACGGCCAAACACCTTCCGGACTCCGGGGACCCCGGCGCGTGCTGGAATTACCGCAAGATGATTCGCGGCGCCAGCGGGCGAAAGATTTCCTCGAAACCCGGACGAATCTGCCAGGCACCCACCGCACGTCCCTATTCGTCCCGCAACTGTCCCGTGAGATAGGAGTTGTAGGACGACAGGTCGAGCAAACCGTGGCCGCTCATGTTGAACAGAATGACCTTCTTGCGTCCTTCCTCGCGCGCCCGCACGGCTTCATCCACCACCGCGCGAATCGCATGCGCCGACTCCGGCGCGGGCACCAGCCCCTCGGTCCGGGCAAACAGCACGGCAGCCTCGAAGACCGGGGTCTGGGGATAGGCCACCGCCTCAAATAGTCCGAGCTTGTAGGCGTGGCTCACCGCTGGCGACATGCCGTGGTAGCGCAATCCGCCGGCGTGAATCGATGGTGGCATGAAGTCGTGTCCCAAGGTGAACATGTTCATCAGCGGCGTCAATCCCGCGGTGTCGCCAAAATCGTAGCGCAGCTCACCTCGGGTCAGGGTCGGACACGATGCCGGCTCCACGGCAAGAAAACGATAGTGCTTGCCTTCCTTGATGTTCTTTTGCATGAACGGAAACGAGATGCCCGCGAAGTTACTGCCACCGCCGGCGCAACCCACCACCACGTCCGGCTCCTCGCCGGCCTGCTCCATCTGTTCGATCGCTTCCTGGCCAATCACCGTCTGGTGCAGGCAGACGTGGTTCAACACGCTGCCCAGCGAATACTTCGTGCCGGGATGCGTGACCGTGTGTTCCACCGCCTCGCTGATGGCGATTCCGAGGCTGCCCGCGCACTCCGGATCCTCGGCCAGCCGTTTGCGTCCGAACTCCGTCTGGTCGCTCGGGCTGGCATACACCGTCGCGCCGTAGGTCTGCATTAGCAGGCGGCGATACGGCTTCTGGTCATAGCTCACGCGGACCATCCACACCGTGCACTCCAGGCCGAAAAGCTGGCAGGCCAGCGCCAGCGACGTGCCCCACTGGCCCGCGCCGGTTTCAGTGGCGAGGCTGCGGGTTCCAGCGATCTTGTTGTAATACGCCTGCGGCACCGCGGTGTTCGGCTTATGGCTGCCCACCGGGCTGGAACCCTCATACTTGTAATAGATGTGCGCCGGCGTGTTCAGTGCCTTTTCCAGCCGTACGGCGCGCAACAGCGGCGTCGGCCGCCACAGTGCGTACACATCCCGTACTTCTTCGGGAATTGCAATCCAGCGCTCCGCGCTCATCTCCTGCGCCGCCAGGTTCTCAGGAAAGATCGCAACCATGTCTGCGGGCGAGATGGGCTGACGCGTGCCCGGATGCAGCGGCGGTACCATCGGCTCGGAAAAATCCGCCGTCAGGTTGTACCAGTGCGTAGGAATCGAGGATTGTGGCGTTGTGAAACGAGTCTGCATAGTCACCTGCACCATCCCGTATGTATTGGAAAAGTCGAGAATAATCGACTCGCTCAGGCAGGTCAACTTTTCCTCAACTCGCGGGCCGGTTTTCTCCCTCCGCAATGCACTTCCGGCCCGGATACGGAGTGGATTTTTCCCTGCGCCAGGCATCTGTTCCCTGCTTCGCGCTACACTGTTCGGCATGAGCACGAGCCCGCCCAACGCCCTCGTCCACGCCTCCTCCGCCTATCTGCGATCCGCCATGAACCAGCCCACCCGCTGGCAGCAGTGGGGGCCGGAAGCGTTCGCCCTTGCCAAGGCGGAAGACAAGCCCATCCTGCTCGACATTGGCGCGGTGTGGTGCCACTGGTGCCACGTCATGGATCGCGAGTCTTACGAATCCGCCGAGATCGCGGCCATTCTGAACGAGCACTTCATTCCCGTGAAGGTGGACCGCGATGAGCGGCCCGACGTGGATGCGCGTTACCAGGCGGCGGTGGCGGCCATCAGCGGACAAGGCGGTTGGCCGCTCACGGTATTCCTCACGCCGGAGGGAAAACCTTTCTTCGGCGGCACCTACTTCCCTCCGCAGGATGCTTACGGACGCCCCAGCTTCCAGCGCATCCTGCTGGCGATTGCACAGGCCTTCAGCGAGCGCCGCGAAGAAGTGGAGACCGAGAGCGAGGGCTTGATGCACGCGCTGGCGCACTCGGAAGGAATGCCCGAACACAGCGGCGACTTCTCTCCCAGGATTGTGGAACAGATGGTGCAGGCGGCGCTGGGCGCGTTTGACCGCGAAAACGGCGGCTTCAGTCACGCGCCAAAATTTCCTCATCCGCCGGTCATGGATCTGCTGATCGACTGGTACGCGCGCAGCGGCGAGGAACAGGTGGGAAAGGTGATCACCACGACCCTGGAAAAGATGGCGCGCGGCGGAGTCTATGACCAGCTTGCCGGGGGCTTTCACCGCTACTCGGTCGATGAACACTGGCGGGTGCCGCACTTCGAGAAGATGGCCTATGACAACTCCGAACTGCTGAAGAACTATGTGCACGCCTGGCAGGCCACGGCCAATCCGTTCTTCCGCGATGTGGCGCGCGGCATTCTGGGCTGGCTCGGCGACTGGCTAAGCGACCGCGAGCGCGGCGGCTACTACGGCTCACAGGATGCCGACATCGATCTGGACGATGACGGCGCCTACTTTACCTGGACGTTGGAAGAAGCTGTTGCCATTCTGAGCTCGGACGAACTGGCCGTGGCCGCCGCGCATTACGACATTGGCGAGCGCGGCGAAATGGCGCACGACCCTACGCAGAACGTGCTGTGGATCAGCCAATCCGCCAGCCAGATTGCCAGCGCCCAGAACCGCACCCTGGACCGAACCGAAGAGCTGCTGGCCTCAGCCAGAAAGAAGCTGTATGCCGCGCGCCTCCTGCGGCCCATGCCATTCATCGACCGCACCCTGTATACCAACTGGAACGCGCTCTGCATCTCCGCCGTTTTGCAGGCCGCGCGCGCCCTGGGAGATGAAGCCGGGCAGCAGTTCGCGCTGCGTTCGCTCGACCGCCTGCTGGCCGAGGCCTATCATCCCGGCCAGGGACTGCGGCATGTGATCGCCTACGCCGAAGGTGGCGCCAGCCAGCCGCCGGCCGGAGTGCTGGACGACTACGCTTTTACCGTGCTGGCCTGCCTGGATGCCTACGAGGCGTCCGGCGGCCTGCGCTACTTCGACTGCGCCGGGGAGATCGCCGCGCGCATGATCTCCGGCTTCTACGATGAGACCGGCGGCGGTTTCTTCGATCTCGACAGCGCTTCGCTGACGGATTCGGTTGGCGCGTTGAGCGCGCGGCGCAAACCCTTCCAGGATTTGCCCACTCCCGCGGGCGACTCCGCTGCCGCGCTGGCATTGCTGCGGCTGCATGCGCTCAGCGGAGAGACGCGGCTGCATGAACTCGCCCAGGACACCCTGGAAGTCTTTGCCGGAGTGGCCGGCCAGTTTGGCATCTATGCGGGCACCTACGGGCTGGCATCGGTCTGGATGGCGCGCGCCCACACCCTGGTGGTGGTGATCGGCGAGGGCGCGGAGGCCGACGGCTTATACGCCGCGGCGCTCGCTCCCTTTGCACTGAACAAAATTGTGCTTCGCGTAAGGGATGCGGCTAGCCTGCAGGCCACTCTGCCGCCGGCGCTGGCGGAAACCTTCTCGGCGGTTCCCGGCTTGCAGGAGGGCCGCGCGGTTGCCATGCTCTGCAGCGGCTTCGCCTGCCAGCCTCCCATCCACACCGCGAGCGAGTTGCGCGAGGAGCTTCGCAGCGCCATTACGCAGGGCGGTTGACGTAGAATACCGCGCAGCTAACCCTATTCCGCCGAAGGTAACCGTACTAATTGACGGCCGGATTCGATCTCTCCATTCGACCAGCAGTACGGCTTCGCGCTAGAGTGAGAACATGCCCACAACTGCGAAGAAACTAAAAAAGACCGCGGCAACCAAGAAAGCGGCAAAAAAGAAGTCCACCAAGCCAGTGGCCCCGGCCCTGGCCAAGGCCTCAACCAGCAAAGCCAAAAGCAACGGCTTTCATCCCGGAACCTACATTGTGCCGCGCGGACATGTGAGCGTCGCGGTGCCGACCTTCTGGAGTTTGCGCCAGACCAACGACGACATCCAGGTGGAGTCGGAGGCCAGCGAGACCACCGTGATTGTGACCGCATACCAGCGCAATGCGGGCGTAAAATCACTGGACGCGCGCGACTACCTGAAGCACTTTCTCGATACCGCTCCTGTAGCCGGACGCCTGCAGACCGGCGACAGCAACCGGCAGCGGGCCAGCGCTCGTTTCCGCGACGAGGAAGGCGACAACTGGTTTGTGCGCTTCATCTCCAACGGACAAACCCTGTTGCTGGCGACCTGCCACTCCAACCGCCCGCTGACTTCGCGCGAAGGCAAGACCGGGGTCGCGGTGCTGGATTCCATCCGGTTGAAAGCGCGGGGGTGAGCTTGCGCCACGGCAGCATCGAATCGTTTTTTCTGGCGGGCGATGCCGGAAGGCTCGAAGCGCTGCTGAACCTTGGCGCCCCCGAGGCGCAATATACGTGCGTGGTCTGCCATCCGCATCCGCTCTACGGCGGCACCATGCACAACAAGGTCGTCTTCCACGCCATGAAGGCGCTGAACGCGTTTGGCTTTCCGGTGCTGCGCTTTAATTTCCGGGGCGTGGGCACGAGCGCCGGAGAACACGACTACGGCCGCGGAGAAGTTGACGACGTGCGCGCGGCGCTCGACTACCTGGCCGCGCGATTCTCCGTGCCCATCCTGTTTGCCGGCTTTTCTTTCGGCTCGGCCATCGGGCTGCGCGCGGCGGTGCCACATCGCCGGGTGGAAGCGCTGATCGCCGTGGGCATTCCGGTGCATGCCGAGGGACGCGATTACACCTACGAAATGCTGCGCCAGAGCAAACAGCCCAAGCTGCTGCTGAGCGGCGGACGCGATGAGTTTGCCAGCCCGGCGCAACTGGCGCAGGTGTTTGCCGATGCAGCGGAGCCCAAGCGCCTGGTGGTCATCCCGGAGGCCGACCACTTTTTTACCGGACACCTGGAGGAGATGCGCAACGCAGTGAGCCTCTGGGTGCGCGAAGTGACAGAACCAGCGGCGCACTCATGAGTAAGTACACAAAACCTCAAATACGCGATGCGCGCCTGCTGCCGCGGGTGGGCTAGCCGGGCCTGTTAGAAAAACTTCGCAACACCCTCTTCCAGAACGTGCACGCGATCGGGGATGCCAAGGCGGCGCGCGCCGGCGAGCAGGCGTTTCACCGGCTCATCGACGGGTTCCTGTGAGAGTTTGAAGGTTCCAAAGTGCATGGGGATCATGTGCCGGGCGCCCAGATCGAGGAAGCCTCTGAGGGCGTCTTCCGGGCTGGCGTGCACGGCGCGGAAGTTGTCCGGCAGATAGGCGCCGATCGGCAGCAGGGCAACATCGGGATTGAGGCGCTGGCCGATCTCCTTGAAGCCGCTGAAGTAGGCGGTGTCTCCCGAGTGATAGATGGAATGGCCACCGCCGCTGAGACAGTAGCCGCCATAGCCGCGATGCATGTCTCGAATGACGCGCGCGCCCCAGTGCTTGGCCGGGGTTGCGGTAATTCGAGTCGCGCCGAGTCGAAACTCCTCCCACCAGCCCAATTCCACCACGCGCTCAAAGCCGAGATCGAAGACCAGATCGCGGCAGTTGGACGGAACGATGAGCAGCGGCCTGCGCCCGCTCTTGATCCGCGTGGCGCGCGCCAGGGCGCGCAGCGAGGGACGATGCAGATGATCGAAGTGGGCGTGGGTCACCAGCACGGCATCCAGCGGCGGAAGTTCCTGGATGCGAAGGCCGGGCCGGCGCAGACGCTTGAGAACGAAAAGCCAGGGAGCGAAGATGGGATCGATCACCACGTTCGATCCGCCAATCTGCAGAAAAAACGATGAGTGCCCGATGAAGGTGACGCCGAGCTGGCCCTGGGCGGCGAGCACGGGGCGGTACGTGCGCCCGGTGCGCTTGGCCATGGCTGAGTGTTGCACCAGCCTGCGCAGCTGGCCAGCTTTCGTGCTGATATTGAGTTTGAGCATCCTGCTCTATTGGACGCGAAATTCCCTGCCCACGATTCCTATCCTATCCCCTGCCGCAGACTTGCAACATGGGGCCATCTGGCTTTTAATCAAATTCTCGCATTCGGAAAGGAAGGAACTCTGGTGAAGATCGCATATTTGGGATTGGGAATCATGGGGCGTCCGATGGCCGCCAACCTGGTGAAGGCCGGACACGATGTGACGGTGTGGAACCGGACGCCGAAAAGCCTGGAGGGCGCACGCACGGCTGCCACCCCGGCTGAGGCTGCAAAGAACGCCGACATCGTCTGGATGTGCGTGGCCGATACCAAGGCCGTGGAGAGTGTGCTGTTTGGCCCGGACGGCGTGGCCGGGGTGCTGCGGCCCGGAGTCACGGTGATCGATTCCAGCACGATTGCGCCGCTGGCTACGCGCGACTTTGCGGCGCGGGTGCGGGCCAAGGGCGCGGAGTTTGTGGACGCGCCCGTGACGGGATCCAAAATCGGCGCCGAGAACGGGCAACTGCTGTTCATCGTGGGAGGGCCGGAAAAAGCGGTTGCCGCGCTTGATCCGCTCTTCAAGGCGCTGGGCAAGAAGGTGATTCGCGTGGGAGAAACCGGCGCGGGTGAAAGCGCGAAGATCGGCATGAACCTGATGATTGCTTCCATCTTCGAGGGCTTTGCCGAGGCGCTGGCGCTAACCGGCAAGCTGGGCGTGCCTCCGGAAAAACTGGTCGAGCTGATTGAGTCCTCGATGATTCGCAGCGGCGTGACCGATTACAAGGCGAGCTTTGTGCTGAACCACGATTGGTCTGCGAATTTTCCGCTGCGGCTGATGCTGAAAGATATTCACCTGATGCTGGACGCGGCCCGTCACGAGAAACTCAAACTGCCAGCGCTGGTAGAGATTGAGAAGGTTTACCAGAAGGCCGTGGCGGAGGGTCACACCAATGACGACTTTGCGGCGACCGTGGAGACGGTGAGGAATCTGTAGGCGATTCCGGCGGGCGTGAAAGCCGGCGGAATTGCACGGATGATCGTGCGATCAGCGAGCAAGGATTGGCGAGGTTGGTAATCGTTTGGAAGGCAAAGATTACTGTTTCGTCAATGGTTCGGGAAGGCCTGCAACGATTGGTAAACTGGTCAACTTTGGAAAATCAAGGATTGTCTGAGTTGCCAATCGTTCGGACGTCCATGGACTTAGCTGGAAATAGGAAAGCCAGGCTCCCCAAGTGGGAGCCTGGCCGCAGAGAGAAATTATCAGGCACCGAAGTACTGCACGTGGACGTAGGTTCCGAGACGGACGTTGTAGGCGAGGTACCAGCCTGGATGATCGGGATCCTCGTAGATCACGATCTCATCGCCGCCCCAATTCCAGTCTCCGCAGAAGCCGAGGTCATAGGGCGCGACCCCGAAATAGAATCCGCCAAACCAGAAACGATCGGGACCGCCTCCGGCGAGACGCCAGACATGGCCGCGGCCGAAGCCGCCGGTAAAGTGTCCGTGCTCCCAAGGATGGTCCATGTGGTAGTGGGGGTCGTTCGGCCCGGTATTATGGCCGATCCATTTGCCATTGGAGTGCACGTGGGGCGCATCGGGATGGCCGGCGCGGTCCGCGTACGAGGGACGAGCGCCTTCCGGGGCGGCCGCGGCGGGATGCCGGGCCGGAGCCGG
Source organism: uncultured Acidobacteriaceae bacterium (assembly GCA_964591805.1). GTDB lineage: Bacteria > Acidobacteriota > Terriglobia > Terriglobales > Acidobacteriaceae > TOLSYN. Next base: position 104,315 of record CAZQDD010000001.1, read on the forward strand.
GCCGTGCGCGGGGATGTGGCTGGCGCCAACACCGTGGGCGCCCTCCGCCTCACCCTCATGATGCTCCTGGGCAAGGACTGCGACGCTGCAGATGAGCAACACTGCGAACAATCCTGCGAATTTCTTCATGTTCTTTCTCCTCCTTGGTCACAACGCTTGCGATGCTTGGTGATTCCGCTTGCGCTGCCTCATTGGATGCCAGGTTCGGGCCAGCGAAAAATTTTAGTTGGCGATCCGCCCGAGGCGCCAACGCCAAGAGTACAAACCCTAGGCCAGCGGTAAAAGTTGCACGGCGAGCGGGGGATGGCAATCACCACAAGTTCGCCGCCGCGGGTGGGGCGGGCTAACTGCGATGCAGTTCCCGGCGTTCGCGCTGCATGCGCCGGGCGCGGCTCACCAGGGTGAGGGCGTAGGCGCAATGGACGGCCCAGACAACGATGTAGGCCGCGTAGAGATAGGCGTTGTTGGCCGTCGGGTTCATGGCGTGCTCCCGGTTTCAAAATCCAGCGAAGCCTGGGCGTGGGCTTCCTCCAGAGCGCGGCTGGCCAGCGCCTGGCGGTAGCGGACCCAGACAAACAGGAAGGCGAGCATGGCAAAGGCCGCAAGGTTCCACAGGACGGCGATCCACATGCGAGGGTCGAGTCCCGAACCCTGGCCGCCAGCAATAACCGGCTGCGGATGCTGGGTGCGAAACCAGCGGATGGCCATGTAGACGATGGGAACATCGACAAATCCGAATATACCGAGCGCGGCAGCCAGGACCGGGACTTGTCCGCCGGTGGCGTAGTGGCGCAGCACCAGGTAGCTGACGTAGATGAGCCAGAGCACCAGGGTGCTGGTGAGGCGCGCATCCCAGGTCCACCAGATGCCCCAGATGGGACGCGCCCAGATGGGTCCCGTGAGCAGCACGATGGTGCAGAAGGAGACGCCTACTTCCGCCGAAGCCAGGGCCAGCGCATCGGCGCCGGGGTTGCGGCGGATGAGATAGCAGACGGAGGCCAGGAAGTTGACGAAGAACAGCAGAAAGGCCACCCAGGCCGAGGGCAGATGGTAGTAGAAAATGCGCTGCACATCGCCCATGGTGGCTTCCGTGGGCGCGATGAACATGGCCTGGCAGAATGCATAGCCGAGCAGCAGGAGGGTGAGCACTGCGAGAACATTGAATAGAGTTTTCATTCCGCGTTCAGTACCGGTTCAAACAAGAGCAGGCCGACGATGGTAAAGACGAAATCATACACCGCCAGCAGGCGTATCCAGAAAATGGGGGAGCTGTCACCGGTGAGGATGGAGGTGGTGGCATCGACCATGGCGAGCAGGGCCGGAATGGATATGGGAAACAGGATGAGCGGCAACATGATTTCGCGGCTGCGGGTACGGATGGAGAGCGCCGCGAAAAAGGTTCCGTTGACCACCAGGGCCCAGGTGGCAAGCAGGGCGACGACCCCAAGCTGCCAGACAGGGCCGACGGAGCGCAGGTTGTAGAACACCACGAAGAGCGGAACCATCAGGACTTCAAGGATGGCGACGAAGATGAAGTTGCCCAGGGTTTTGGCCAGGAACAGGGCCTGCGGCGGCGCGGGCGAGAGGCGATAGGCGTCCAGCACCTGGTTGCGCAGCTCACGCGTCCAGGTCTGGTTGAGGGCGACGACGGTGGCAAACAGAATTGCGACCCAGAGCAGGCCGCCGGCGATTTTGCGCGACTCCTCGGCCGTGGGATCGAAGCCAAAACTGAAGATGACAACCACCAGCAGGGCGAAGAACAGCATGCTGTTGATGGCGTCTTTGGAGCGCCACTCCAGGCGCAGATCTTTGGCCAGGGTGCGGCGGGTGATGGCCCAAAGACTGGGAGCCGAGGTCATGACTGCGCCTCGCGGTTTGTGCTGGATGGGTCCCGGCGGGCGTTCTCGGGATGCTGCGGCGCTACTCCCACCTCTGCTGACTGCGGCAGATGTGGGGCACCCTCGGCGGCGGGATAGGGAGTGAGCAGGCGGGAGGGGATTCCCTGTTCGCGGGCGACGAGACGTCCGGCGTCGAGGACGATCGACTCATCGGCCACCGGCTCCATGAGCGCGGCCTGGTGGGTAACGACGAAGATGGTGGTTCCCTGATCTCGCATGGCGGCGAGCAGGGTGGTCATCTGTTTGGCGGAGCGCAGGTCCACGTTGGAGAAAGGTTCATCGAGAAAGAGAAGTTCGGGGCCGTGCACGATGGCCCTGGCGAGCGAGATGCGCTGGCGCATGCCCTGCGAATACTGGCCGACACGACGGTCGAGAGTTGGGTCCAGACCGACGGTGCGGATGGCCTCCTGGCAACGGGCGCGGTCGTTGATTCCGTAGAGGGCGGAAAAATATTCGAGGTTTTCCATCGCCGACATTTCATCGTAGAGCAGGGGAGCGTGGCCCATGTAGCCGAAGCGGGTGGCAACGTCGCGGATATTTTCCGAGCCAAGCACGCGGACGGCGCCACGCGAGGGCTCAAGCAATCCGGCGATAACGCGCAGCAGGGTGGTTTTGCCGGCGCCGTTTTCACCGAGCAGAGCGTAGAGACGACCGGGAGCGAAGTCGGCGGTGATACCGCGCAGGGCGGCGAAGCGCCCGAAGTGGCGGACAACGTCGCGCAAGGAGACAGCGGATTGTGATTGAGAGCTATCGGTCACGAGTAGTAGAAGTGTAACGCCTTCTCCGCGGATTGGCGCGGCAGGCAAACAGCCGGGTGGAAAATCGCACGGGCTGCGGAAGCCTCTGCCAACACGTGTTTGGCTAGTTCATGACGGGCGCGGTGGCCTGGGCTTTTTCCGGCGGCGCAGGTTGCTGGGGATCCGTTTGTCCTGGCGTTTGGCCGGGCTGCTGTCCCGGCTGCGCGGGACCATACTTGGACGCACACTTGGCCTGGAGCTGTTTGGCGTGGAACAGGCCATCGCGCCCATAGCTGCCTTCGGCCAGAGCCTGGGCGTTGTCCTTGAAGGTGTCCGGCGGCGCCTCGGTGCCGGTATAGACGACGTTGAGAGTGCGCCCCTGCTCGGCAAGGGTAAACTCGACGTGGGTTCCCTGGCGATGAATGGAGCCGGGCTGGACGTTTCCGGCGACGCGGAGGCGCTTGCTGTACACGCCGTCGCCCATTTCGTTCATCTCTTTGATGGTGACGTAGTAGCTTTTGCTCTCCTGCACGCCGCTGAACGCCAGATAGGCGAGGCCGCAGACGATGAGCACGATGGGCACACCGAACTTGAGATACCTATTCATCCTCCACCCAAGAAGGAAAAACAGCCGGCCATAACACGGCTTGGCGAGCTGCCATCCCTTTCCCCATGCATTGAGGGTACTTTGCCGCAGACGCGGGGTCAAGGCGGAGAAGCTGGTTCTTTCCTCCCGGCAAGGGCGCGTCTGCCGGGTCACCACCGGCATCGTATAATGAGCGCTTAGCGGCATGAGAAGGGGTTTGCATTCATGAGTGGAAACAACGGGTCAAAGGGCAACGGAAGCGGCGGCCTCTCGCCTCACGGAATTGAGTCCGGGGGAATTCCGAAACTGCGCCAGGAGTGGATTGCGCGGCGGCGCGAGGAAGCGGCCCGCGGCGGGGGTGGCCCGGAGAACGCGGCGCAGAACGTGACCCAAATGCACTTTGCGCGCCAGGGCCTGGTGACCGAGGAGATGCTGTACGTGGCCGGGCGGGAGCGGATTGCGCCGGAGCTGGTGCGCGCGCAGATTGCCGCGGGCAAGATGATTCTGCCGGCAAACATCAACCATCCCGAGCTGGAGCCGATGTGCATTGGGGTAGATTCGCTGTGCAAGATCAACGCCAACATCGGAAATTCGGCGGTGACCTCGGACGTGGCGGAGGAGCTGAAAAAACTGCACACCTCGGTTCACTACGGCGCTGACACCATGATGGATCTGTCGACCGGCGGCGATATTCACGGCATCCGCGAGACCCTCCTGCGGCATTGCCCGGTGCCGATGGGAACGGTGCCGCTCTACGAAGCGGTGGCGCGGGTGAAACGCATCGAAGACCTCTCGGCCGCTTTGATGCTGGAAGTGATCGAGGAGCAGGCGGCGCAGGGCGTGGACTACATGACCATCCACGCCGGGGTGCTGGTGCAATATCTGCCGCTGGTGGCATCGCGCATCACCGGGATTGTGAGCCGCGGCGGCGCGATTCTGGCGCAGTGGATGGCGCACCACCACAAGCAGAACTTTCTTTACGACTGCTTTGAAGATATCTGCAAGATCATGGCGAAGTACGATGTGAGCTTTTCCCTGGGCGACGGGCTGCGGCCCGGCTGCATTGCCGACGCCAGCGACGAAGCGCAATTCGCGGAGTTGAAGACCCTGGGCGAGTTGACGCGCATCGCCTGGAAACACGACGTGCAGGTGATGATCGAGGGACCGGGACACGTGCCGCTGGACAAGATCAAGGAACAGGTGGACAAGGAAGTGGACTGGTGCGACGGAGCGCCGTTCTACACCCTGGGGCCGCTGGTGACGGATATCGCTCCGGGGTACGACCACATCACTTCGGCGATCGGCGCGGCGATGATCGGCTGGTACGGCGCGGCAATGCTCTGCTATGTGACTCCGAAAGAACACCTGGGGCTGCCGAACGAGAAGGACGTGAAGGACGGGATCATCGCCTACAAAATTGCGGCCCACGCGGCCGACCTGGCGCGGCATCGTCCGGGAGTGCAGGACCGCGACAACGCACTGAGCCACGCGCGCTACACCTTCGACTGGGAGAAGCAGTTTGCGCTGTCGCTGGACCCGGAGACGGCGCGCGCCATGCACGATGAGACGCTGCCTGACAAGTTCTACAAGGAAGCCTCGTTCTGCTCGATGTGCGGTCCGAAGTTCTGCTCGATGAACTACTCCTCCAAGGTGGATGAGTACAACAAACAAGTACACGGGCTGGAGAAAAAAGACTACTCGGAGCTGGTGAAGCTGGTTGCCCAGAAGTAGAAACCGGCGATGGTTGAGGGCGCCGGAAAGACGCGGCGCGAACAGGAGTTAGGGAGAAGAATCGATGCGCATTGATCTCTCTGGAAAAACCGCCATTGTGACAGGTTCCACTGGCGGCATTGGATATGCCATCGCCAAGGGGCTGGCGGCCTCGGGCGCGCGAGTGGTGGTGAATGGCCGCAGCGGCCATGGGGTGGACAAGGCAATGGCCGCCATCAAAGCGGAGATTCCGGCCGCCGATCTGGCGGGCTTCAGCGGCGATCTTGGCGGCGCGGAAGGATGTGCGGCGCTGTTCGCCAGCTATCCTGCGTGCGATATCCTGATCAACAACCTTGGCATCTACGGTCCCCAGGATTTCTTCGAGATTCCGGATGAGGAATGGATTCGCTACATCGAGATCAACGTGATGTCGGGAGTCCGGCTGTCGCGGGACTATATGCCGGGGATGGTCGAACGGAAGTGGGGCCGCGTTATCTTCCTCTCCTCCGAGTCCGGGCTGAACATTCCAGTCAATATGATCCACTACGGCGTCACCAAAACCGCCCTGCTTGCCTTGTCGCGCGGCTTGGCCAAGCGCATGGCAGGGACCGGCGTCACCGTCAACGCGATCCTGCCCGGCCCCACGTTGTCCGACGGGTTGGCGGAAAGGTTGAGGGAAACGGTGGAAAGAACCGGGCAGCCGCTCGAAGAGGCTGCGAATGACTTTGTGCTGAAGAACCGGTCGTCCTCGATCATTCGCCGGGCTGCGACCGTCGAGGAGGTTGCCAATCTCGTCGTCTATACGGCCTCGCCACAAGCCTCGGCCACGACCGGCGCCGCGCTGCGCGTCGATGGCGGCGTTGTAGACACGATTGCATAACGGCCCACGCGACGCAGCACGCAGCGGCAACAAGACAACGGCGGGGCCGCTTGCTCTGAGCGGCCCGGGGGGATTCGTGCTGCAACCGGGTTAGCGGCGGTCTCTCCAGCCCCAGCGCCTGGGATCGGCGCCAAGTTGCTCCATTTGCGCCTCGGCCACGCTCCTTGCCTGGGCGGGGCCACTCTCAGTGCCGATAATGTGAATGAGGAAGAGATGGTCTCCCGCCAGGCCGGAGATGCACCAGACGTTCTGACAACCCTCGATGGGGACAGGAACCTCATCGCAGACTGCGCGCAGCAGTTCGACACGATGGCTGGCCCATTCAAAATCTTCTTCGCTGGCAAGGCGGAGCCAGACGCGTAGAGCCAGGTCGGGAGATTCGCCGGTGGCTTGGCTGACATAGGTTCCGCCGAGGAATTCAAGCACAAAAGTATAACGGGATTTACGGCCTCTCATGTTGCACTTTCCGTGGGCAATGCCCTGGGCTCAGCTACGGCTCGGATCGAGTCGCGGCCTTTGGGAATTCAGCATTCGCGGAACTGCGCCAGAGCAGAACCGCGGAAGGCGTAGCAGCGATGCGAGAATGCATTCGCTCTGCAACCAGCTAGACGACAAGTTCTTCAGGTTCGTTGGCCTCCTCCGAGGTCTCGTGATTGAAAACCGCCTTCAGCTTTTTCTTGTCAAGACTGTTGCACCAGTGTCCGACCACGATGGTCGCCACACCGTTGCCGATGAGGTTGGTGAGGGCGCGCGCCTCGGACATGAAGCGGTCAATGCCAAGGATGAGCGCTACGCCCGCTACGGGTACGGTACCAGTGGCCGAAAGCGTGGCGGCCAGCACGATGAAACCGCTGCCGGTGACGCCGGCTGCTCCCTTTGAGGTAAGCATGAGAACCGCCAGCAAGCCAAGCTGATGCACGAGCGTGAGATGCGTGTTGGTGGCCTGGGCGATGAACATGGCGGCCATGGTGAGGTAGATGGACGTACCGTCGAGGTTGAACGAATAGCCTGCCGGGATGACCAGTCCAACCACGGACTTGTGCACCCCGGCGACCTCCATCTTCGCCATCATGCGCGGCAACGCCGCCTCCGACGATGAAGTCCCGAGCACGATGAACAGCTCTTCCTTGATGTACTTCAGATACTTCCAGATGCTGAACCCGTGGATGGCCGCGACCCCGCCCAGGACAACAAAGATGAAGATGAGGCAGGTGGAATAGAAGCAGGCCATCAGCTTGCCCAGTTGGAACAGCGTTCCCAAGCCGTACCTGCCGATGGTAAAGGCCATGGCGCCAAAGGCTCCGATGGGCGCAACCCGCATGATGATGCCGACCATGCGGAACAGGACGTGGGAGAACTGCTCGATGACGGAGTGGACCAGTTTGCCCTTTTCTCCAACAAGGTGGAGGGCGAATCCGAAGAGGATGGCAAAGAAAAGAACCGAAAGGATGTCACCCTTAGCAAAGGCGCCCACGATGGTATCCGGGATGACATCCAGCAGGAACCCGGTGGTGGTCTGCATCTTTCCCGGTCCGGTGTAGGCGGCCACGGCTTTCACGTCCAGGCTGGCTACGCTCACGTTCATGCCGGCTCCGGGACGAACCGCGTCCACGATGACGAGGCCGATGACCAGCGAGACGGTGCTGAGGACTTCAAAATACAGGATTGCCAGCGCCCCGGTTTTCCCCACCGCCTTCATGTTTTCCATGCCGGAGATGCCGAGGACCACGGTGCAGAAGATGATGGGAGCAATCATCATCTTGATGAGCTTGATGAAGCCGTCGCCGAAGGGCTTCATGGAGGCGCCAACCTCGGGGCGGAGATATCCGAGAATGACTCCGATTGCAATTGCCACCAAGACCTGGAAATAGAGATTTTTGTAAAACGGTTGTCCGCCGGTCTTCTCCATTACACTGCATTCCTCTGAACTGAAAAGATCTGTTCAGCATAAGTACCATCGCCCGGTCCCAAATGCGAGCAATTTTCGTCACATCCGGCGGTGAAGGTCATGGATTTTTCGAATTACAGGGCGGACTCCAGCACGGCAGCGGCGCGGTTGAGGGCCGCGGTGACCTCGTCAAGTGCGTCCGCCGCCGCCGCCGCGTCATTGCGATCCATGGCTTCATTGACGCCGGGAATGACCACGGCGGCGTAGCCGGTGTATTCGCCGGGGGCATAGACGGTGTGGCGGAACCATGGGCGATGCGGCAATCCCCTGCCCAGCATGGCGCGCTCAGCCCCAAGCATTGCCAGGTTGAGGCGCGCCAACTGGGGACCGGCTGCGCTTGCGGCGGCCTGATGGACGGCTCGTCCGGCAGTAGCCAGGCGAGTGGCTGCCTGGAGCGAAGCAGCGAAGTCCGGCTTCTGCTTCCAACCCAGTTCCTGGGCACGACGCCCGGCGTCCTCCAGATGTTGATGCACCTCGTTACCGTAGGTTTCGTAGTCAAAGGGGAGAGCGTCGGCCTGGGCCATGCGCAACACTTCCAGGCCAAAAATGCGAGCCATCTGCTGTTCGTAGACAAAGGTGGGATCGGCAAACCGGACAAACCAGGCGTAGTTGTCAAACACCGAGTGATAGACGCCATAGGGACCGTCAGAACCGATATCCGTGGACGGCACGCCAAGGTGCTGGAGGAAAGCGGAATAATCCGAACCGCTGCCGAGATCGCCGACATGCGCGTCGGTGTGATCGGCATCGCCGCGACGCTCGGAAAAGGAACCGGTATCGGCGGTTTTGCGACGGCGGCGAGCGTCTTCGTTCTGGGCGCGCCAGACGTCATAAACGCTGCCGCCCCTGGGACTGGGTACGGCACGGGTTATATCGCGCAGAAATTGTTTGAGAGCAGGCACGCTGGAGGCGCCGAAATCCGGCCCGGCGACGCCCACGTCCATATTGAAGTACGCTACAGCGTTTTGCAGCGTCCTGGAATACTGCTCGGCATACTCGGTGGAGCCGATCATCCCCTGTTCCTCGGCATCCCAACTGGCGAAGACGATGGTGCGCTGAGGCCGCCAGCCGCTGCTGAGAAGTTCAGCAATGCCGTGCACAGCCTCCAGCATGGCCGCCGTACCACTGCCGGGATCGACCGCGCCGTAGACCCAGGCGTCGCGATGATTGCCGGCAATGACGAGTTGCTCGGGGTGAGCGCTTCCCGGGATGGTTCCGACCACATTCCAGATGGTGGTGTAGCTGAAGTCCTGCACTAACTTGAGGTGAACGCGGACGGGACCGGAACCGACGTGGTAGGTGAAAGGCAATGCGCCCTGCCATTCACGCGGGCTCTCCGGACCGCCCAGTTTCTCCAGCAGGGGGGAAACGTCGGCGTAGGAGAGCGGAGTCACCGGAATTCGGGGAAGATTGGCCGCGGTTCCCGGGGCAATTCGCTGCGACCAGGGAAGATCCATGGTGGAAGCGAGGCCGGGAGTGGTGGCGTCGCCGGGATACTCGAAGGTGAACTGCACCGAGCCGCGCTGCACCCCGGTAGACGGACGATAGGGCCCGGCGGGATAGGCATCGCCACGGAAGTAACCGTCATCGATTGGGTCCGAGTAGAGGAGAAGCGCGGCGGCGCCGTTCTCCTGCGCGGTGAGGGCCTTGACGCCGCGGAAATTCTGGCCGTAACGGGCAATGAGGATCTTGCCGCGAACGTCAATGCCCATCTGGCGGAGGGTGCGGAAATCCTCGGGGCGGGCATAGTTGACGTAGACCAGCTCGGCTTCCACCTCCCCGGAGGGCGAGCCGGCGTTGAAGGGCATGACGACCCGGGGATCGTCCTGGTAGGGGTCGCCCTCGACGTGTTCGCGGGTGGGACCGCGCATTTTGAGTCCGGCGGGCGCGGTGGCCTCGACCAGAATTTCGCGGGGCAGGTTGAGCCAGACCCTGTATTCGTCGATGCGGGTCTCAAGACCGGCTTCGCGGAACTTCTGGGCGACGTACTCGGCGGTCTTGCGATCTTCGGGCGAGCCGGCGATGTGCGGCGCAGCGGTCAGAACGCGCAGGTGCTGCTGGGCGAGACGCGGGTCGGGAATGGCGAGGAACTGCTCCTCCAGCTTCTGCTCGGCGGCGGCGTTGCGGAATCCAGCGATGGCCGGAGGGTTGGGATTGGGCGGTTGCTGCGCGAGCACGGGAATCGCCAGAAGCAGAAACGCCGCGATTGCCCGAAGGGTTCTGATCATTGCCGGAAATTCTTTTCTGCGGGCCTGGAAAGCCCGGCGTGAAGCACAGGGATGAAAGTGAAGGATATCACCGGCTGGCTCAAGGTGTTTGCCAACGCAGCACTCCGGGTTCGCGCGCACAAGATCAGCCATAAGCGGCGACCCAGTCCAGGCTGTTATTCTGAAATGTGGCTACACGATCATTCACAACCCCCAAGACCCCACTTCGGAAGGGTTTCCTGCGATCCTTTGTGCGATGGCTACTCATCGGCGCCTTGCTGCTCTGGTCGCTTGCCGCGCTGCTGCTTGCGGCCGCCCGGTGGATCGACCCGCCGACAACCGCGGTGCACATCCAGCGCCGCTTGCAGTCCTGGATTCACCACACGCCATATCAGGAACGCTACAAATTCATTCCGCTCAGCCAAATCTCGCCCGATCTCCAGCACGCTGTAATCGCCGCGGAAGACGCGCGTTTCTACCAGCACCATGGTTTCGATTGGCACGCGATCCAACTCGCTGCCGAAGAAGATATGGAAGGCGGCCGCATGCGCGGAGGTTCCACCCTCACGCAGCAACTGGTAAAAAACCTGTTCTTCGGAACGGGCCGCTCTTTCCTCCGTAAGGGCGCGGAGTCCGCACTGGTACCGGTGGCCGAATTCGTCCTGGGCAAGCAGCGCATTCTGGAGCTTTACCTCAACGTGGTGGAATGGGGCCCGGGTATTTATGGTGCAGAATCGGCGTGTCATTACTACGACAGAACCACTGCGCGGAATATCGGACGGCAACAATCGGCACGGCTGGCCGCGATTCTGCCGGCTCCGCTGAAGCGGCGGCCCGAGCGCATGAACAGCTACAGCGCGGTCATCCTGAGGCGGATGCACCAGGTGGGTTGGTAGTCGGGCGCAACATTGTACCCATGCCGGGCCTATGATTCCTCTCGCATTCAGCATCGTCTGGTTCCGCTCAGCCGAGTGCTGATTTGCAGGCTAGCGCAATGCTGGCAGTGCTAATCCCGTAGTGGTCATAGAGCTCTCCCCGGGTGCCGGATTGGCCGAATTCATCCACTCCCAGGGAAATGGTTTTTGTTCCACAAATGCTGCCCAGAAAAGCAAGCGTATGTGAGTGCCCATCGGCAACGGTCACGATGGGAACACTTCGCGCGGAGGCAGGCAGCAGTTTTTCCAGGTGATACGAGACCTTTGCGTTCGGCTCTTTTATTTTTATTTGGCTGGCCCGCCGCCAGCCCCGGTACAACAAATCCGGGCTGGTTGCGTTGATGACATTGGCAAACACACCTTCCGTTCTGAGCTGATGCGCCGCTTCCATGGCGTTCGCCACCATGACCCCGCAGGCAATCACGTTGACGACATTCGCACCCGGCTCGTAGCCATCCTCGTTTTGCCAGTTGAGAATTCGATAGCCACCGCGAAGTATGTCTTCCCGCAGGGCCTTGCTCAGACTCGGGTCTTGTAACGCATACCGCGGGAAAAGGTCCTGGTTGAGAGCGCGGGTGGAGAGTCGCAGGTAAACAATCTGGCCGTGCTTCCGGTCCAACAGGTTTCTGAGTCCCGCGAGCAATATCCACTCCAGTTCCTGGGCAAAAGCCGGTTCGTAACAGACGAGATTGGGCAATTGCAACCCAATGCCGGGGCAGATTGTGGATTGGTGAGCGCCACCCTCCGCACTCAGGCTGATCCCGGAAGGAGTGCCTGCAAAGATGAACTTTGACTTACTGTAAGCGGCGTAAATGAGAGCGTCCAGGCCGCGGCAAATAAAGGGATCGTAAATGGTTCCAATCGGCAGCAAAGTTTTCCCGCTGAGTTCCTTTGCCCTTCCCAGCGCGTTCAGCATGGAGAAGAAGTTGTTTTCTGAAATTCCCAACTCGATATGGTGGCCATGGGGACTTTGTTCCCATTTCAGCGTCAGCGGAATTGCATTCTCGCGGAAGTAATCGGTTGCCTGCTGGTGACGGTAGACCCCCATCTTGTTGATCCATCCGCCAAGATTCGTTGAACTGGCTACATCGGGCGAGGTAGTCACCGTGCGCGCGCCAACCTCGGGGTTCCGTGCCAATTCGTTGAGCAAGCTGCCCAATGCCTGCTGCGTCGAGATCTCGCCACGGAAGGTGGAATCCAGAGAATCGGGAATGTATGGATCATCGCTGATTTCTTCTGAACCTTGCCCGGCTGCCTGCTTGGCAAGAGATTCCACCCATGCTTCGATGTAGTTCGATTCGGCGCTACCCTGGACGAATTTCGGAAACTCATCTTCGCCGGGAATCTCGAGCCTCTGCCGCAACGCTCCCATCTGCTCGGCATTCATCAACTTGGAGTGATTCAGCGGGTCCCCGGCAAGGGGCAATCCCCAACCTTTCACCGTGTAAGCCAGGATGACAACCGGCTGGTCCTTCACCTGGTCGGCTTCTGCAAAACAGGAGAGAATTTTCTTCAGATCATGCCCGCCAAGGTCGGCCAGCAATCCCTTGACGAACTCTGCGGAATACGGACGCAGCACCTGGAGCAGTTCTTCGTCTGGTTCGTGGCCATCTCCGCGAGCAAGGATTTTGCGCACCTTCTCGCCATCGCCAAGCCGCAACAGGCTCTGATACTCTTCGTTCGTCATCCGATCGATGCGGCAGCGCAGTTTTTCACCGTGCGGAAGGGCAAACGCCGCTTCGAGCTTATGTCCGTACTTGAGTTCCAGCACGTGCCAGCCGTTGATGCGGAACATCTCCTTGATCTTCTGCGCCTTTCCGCTCGGCACCACCCGGTCGAGGCTCTGCCGGTTGAGATCGATGATCCAAAGCACGTTGCCCAGGTTGCGGAGATTCTCCTCTCCCAGCGCTTCCCAGATGTTGCCTTCATCCAGTTCGGCGTCGCCCACCAAAGCGATCTGACGGCCGCTGAATCTCTGTCCGAAATGGTCCTGTACAAATTGATCCGTGAGTGCCGCAAAATTCGGCGCCACCGCTCCCAGTCCTACCGAACCGGTAGAAAAATCCACCCCGGTATCCTTGGTGAGGCTGGGATAAGCCTGAAGACCTTTGAAGCTCCGAAGTTGGGTGAGCTTTTCCGCCGGCAGCCTGCCCAGCAGGTATTGAATGGCATGGAATACAGGGGAGGCATGCGGCTTCACGGCGATATGATCGCCAGCTCGCAAGGCATGGAAATACAGCGCCGTCATTACGCTCACCAGCGATGCGGAACTGGCTTGATGCCCGCCCACCTTGCCGCCGTCGGGATTGGCGCGAACGAAGTTCGCGTAATGAATCATGTTGGTGCTGAGCCATAGAATCCTGTTCTGAATTTTCTCCAGGATCGGGATCACGTCAGCCTTGCTGCCAATGGCTGGTGGCAGTTCGGGTGAAACCCCGTCCAGGGCGGCAATACTGGAATTCGTTGCACCATTGTGATTGTGGCTGCTGGCCGACATCGCGCACCTCTCATTCAGGTTTCTCAAGTTCTCCATGAACGTCCGCTGATGAACCCCACAATACGCCATGCGACGTGAGCGAGTGTCGCCAAATATAACCAAAACTTACGCCATTGATAGCGAGAATAGCCACAAATATATTATTCTGTGGTGATGTTAACCAACAGGCACCTGGACGAAATCGACTGGCGAATTCTCGATGTTCTGCAGCACGAAGGCCGGACCTCAACCTTGGATCTTGCCGAACGGATCGGCCTTTCCCCAACCCCATGTGCGCGCCGCGTAAAACGCCTGGAGGACCTCGGCGTGATTGAGCGGTACGTGGCCGTGCTCAATCCCCAGGCGCTTGGAATGGGACTCAATGTGTTCGTGAACGTGCGGCTGCGAAGTTCGACGCGGAAGGCGGTGGAAACCTTCGAGAAGGCCATCAAGGATATGCCCGAGGTCGTCGAGTGCTACCTGGTCACCGGAAACTACGATTACCTGCTTCACCTGCGCATGGCCGACGTGGAGATGTTCAAGAACTTTGTTCGCGAGCGCCTGATTAACATAGCCAGCGTGGGGCAAACCATTTCGTCCATCGCCCTGGAACAAACCAAGTACACAACCGCGGTCGCGTTGCCCTCGAATGGGCGCTTACGCCCGCGTTTGCGCGGGTAGAACCCTTTGCGGGTTCACCTCAGGGAAAGGATACTCAGGGACATGGCAAGGCGCCAACACCTTGAACCCCGGCTTAGTCGTAAGATTCCTGGCGCCATGCCGACATATCAGTACTAATCAGCTCCTCGATGAGTGATTTTGCGATTTACCACTCGTTGAGAGCCGAAATGCGGATGTTCAGATTTTCCGCTTTCGTTGTCGCATCTTTACATTTTCTTCGCGTGCCGGTTTCGGGCGAACCAATGGCAAGAAGATGTCGTCGACAAACTCCGTAATGACGGCGTTGGAAACCGGTTTTAGGGTCATCAGAACCTCGTGCCGCACCAAATCGGCAGGCAGCGACGCAATCCGGGGCGTCAGCTTGCTTCGATCAATCTCACCACGATCCACCCCTCGTGCAAGCACGACAGCGAGTTGGCTGTGATTGCCCTGGAGCACACTCGTTCTCAGATCGGCCATGCTGGTGTTCGTCTCCGAGAAATATTCACTCATTTGAAAAGAAAAAAAGGCTGCGAACAGAGCGCGATCTTTTGAGAATTGTTGCAGCAAAGCGATCAGATCGCCACGCAGATTTCCCGTGTCGGGGAGATTCACAGGATGTTGGTGCAGGATGTGCCGTATCGCTGCGATTGCCAGATCGGCGCGATTCGGCCAGCGGCGATACAGCACGGGGCGGCTTGTGTGTGCGCGCGCCGCCACAGCTTCCATTGTGAAGCTCGCATAGCCGCCGTCGAGCAACTCGCTCCACGCCGCATCCAGAACCGCATCCTCAAGCGCCTTGCCGCGCCGCCGTTCGACTGTATGATCCATCATCTCACTCCGCTATTAGATACGCTATTGTACCCTATTGACATCGGTCGCAGCTTCTGATTAGATACGCTCGTGTACCTAACCTGCAATCGAAGTTTGGATTTGTGGGTCGAGATGTTTTTGCCCAGGAGAAGAGCCAATGCAACAGATTCAATCTGACGACCTCAAGGGCGTCTCTCAGACGCTGCTCATCCCGCTGCATTACTACGTCAAGGAAAGCAAAAGCGACTCCAGCGGTTTCAAGGACGAGATTGCCGAGAGATTCCACGATGCCATCGCTTACGACTGGGCCAAGTTCGACGCTGACTCATCGCAGAACTGGATGACGGCCGTGACAACAGCCGTCTTTAACAAAAGAAGAACCATCTTCGACGAACAGGTAAGGAACTTTCTTGAAGAGGCGCCGGACGGACTGGTGGTGAACCTGGGCGCCGGACTAAATACGCGCTTCCATCGCCTTGATAACAGCCGGGTCGAATGGATTGAACTTGACCTGCCCGGCGTGATTGCTTTTCGGCGAAAGCTCCACGAGCCGGAAAGCAAGCGGCACCGGATGATTGCAGCGTCCGTTCTTGATGACGACTGGGTTGTGGAGATCAAAAGGTACGCGAGAAGTCGAGTCCTGTTTCTCGCGGAGGGGCTATTCATGTACTTTACGGAGGAAGAGCACAGAAAAATATTCACCTGCCTCGCCGAGAATTTCCCCGGACAGGAAATGCTCTTTCACACGATAGCTCCGTCACTATTTCAGGAACTCGTCCAACACTCGCTTATATCCAAGCTGAGCATGAAGGCAGAGATGCAATGGGGACTGGACGACAGCGAGCAAGTATCGGCTCTGAATCCGAAGGTGGAATTTGTGCACGAATTTCCGCTGCTGGAGGGATGCTATGACCAGTTACCTGAACCGATCCGGCAGAAATTGTCTCCTGCTATGGCAAAGCAGGTTATGAAGATCGTCCATGTGCGGTTCCGTCAATGAGCTCATTGAATCTGAGTGGCCGATAATCCAGAAGCTTGAGATACCAGATGACGTAAACAGACCGAGGCGCTCATCGAACCTCGGGCTGGGCGACGCCCGGCGGATAGGTACCGAGAAACGCCGATGGCACCGCTGATTCCGGGCGGGGCGGGCTGGAGACCGCGGTGCAATGCGGGAGGGTGCTGTCCGGGAGTCGGGCGGGCTACTTCAACTCTCCGGCGGCGTCCGACACCAGGGCGACGTCCATCCAGGCGGTGAGATCGAGGTGTCCGGCAAGGGTATCGCGGGTCTTGCCATCGACCAGGAAGCGCACCCGGTTGAGCTGCGGAAGTTGCGCCTTCAAGGTGAGCACCAGGGAAAAAATGGTGAGCTGTTCGACCTCGATGCCGCTGCGATGGGAATTGGCCAGCTCGCCGTTGAGATTGACAACCGCCGAGGCTGGGTCGAGCAGGTAGACGTCCCGCACGTCCGCGCCGGGACCGAGCGGGTGATGGGAATCCGGCTCCAGGTAGCGCAGGATCAGGGCGTGCAGGGCGAGGCGGCCGCGTTCCCCGGGATCGCTTGGAAGCGGCGAGCTAATGCCGATGGGACGCATGGAATAGTCCTCATCGCTGGCCACAAACAGGGTCATCTGCTCCGGGGGACCGCTGAACGGCGCGGCCAGCGCCTGGGCGACGGGACCGACGGCGATGGATTCCGCCTTGTGCTTGAGATGGACCAGGTAGAAACCCATGGCGAGGATGGCCAGCACCAGGAAGGCGACGATGAGCTGGAGCTTGCGGCTGATCACTGCGCTTCCTCCAGCTTGCCGCGTAGCGAGGCAATGGCAGAAGCCAGCGAGGTGGCGATGCTCTGCTGGTACTCCGAGGTGGCAAGCTCGTCCGGGGAACTGCCCAAAGGGGCGACCTCGAGGGCAATCGCAGCCAGGGTGACACTGTTGAGGGGGCGCAGCGGGGCGGTCGAACGGCGCACCGGCAGCCCGTCGGCGGCACACTGCGCGGCCAGTGCGGCAGCCGCCAGGCTGGACTGCTGGAGGTAAGGTGACTGCGCCAGTTCCCAGGGCGAGAAGCTGCGCCTCGACTGCCCCGACTGCAGCGCCACCATGGAGGTGTAGAGGCGCACGCCGTGGCCGCTGGTGGAAGCATGGATCGCAACATAGAGCGCGGCATGGGAGGTGTTGGCCGAGATCGCGCGTTGATCCAAGGAGAGCGAATTGTCGGCCGTGCGGGTGAGGACCACGGAAATTCCGCGCGCCTCAAGTTCCTTTTGCAGGCGGCGGGCCAGGGCCAGGTTGACCGTCTTCTCCAGCAGCGTGGGTGAGAGGGCAGCTCCGGGGTCGTCGCCTCCATGCGCCGCGTCGAGAATGACAAAGGGACGCGGGCGCGGCGGCGGCGGCGTGGCGGGCGGACGAGGCTGAACATTGGGAAGCGGCTGCGGCACGGCGGACGGAACCGGGGCCGCCTGGGCGCTGATGGTGACGGTGCGTCCGGCGTCGCCAATGACAACCGTGGCAGGCTGCAGGATGTTGGCGATGAATTCTGCGCCGTTGGGAGTTTCCGTGAAGCTGGTGCCGGCGAGAAACGGATCGCCATACGAGACGGCGCCAGTTCCGTTGCCGACCACCGGCTCACGCCGGAAAGACAGGCGCACGCGGCTTTTCTCGACGACGACCGATGGGTTGACCGGCGCGGGAAAGGTAAGCACCAGGCGGGAGGGAGCGTGCCGCAGCTCGGCGGTAAAGTGAAGCTGCGTTGACCCCACAAACAGGCGGCGGGAGGCGGAGTGGAATTCCGCGGCCTGATTGGCGATGCGCGGCAACAATTGGACGATGGACGCGACGGGCACGTAACCGCGGCCATTAAGCAGGAGAAAATTCGCGGGCAGGTCGGGGACGGGATTGCCGCGGGTGCGGACCTGGCGGGTGTTCGCCTCGAAGTCAGTCTCGGCACCGTTGAAAATGAAGCTGAGTTTCCTGCCGTCACTGCGCGACTCCAGACGGCCGAGGGGCTCGAGCAGATCGGTGAGGCCGACGTAGTCCACACCGCCCGGCGCCAGGATGTCTATCTGGTAGTTGGCCCGGGGGGCGTAGACGGTAATTTTGCGCGGTTCGGCGGCAAAGCCGACCGCCAGCAGAAAAAGCAGCAGAGTCGTAATTCGAGCGAAATTGGAGTGCTCTGGCGGCATCAGGAGATCGCAGGAAGGGCTCGTCCTCAATCCTACTTCAAAAACCCGCCAGACGGAGGTGACGGACCGGCTACATTGGGCGATGACGGCGGGGACGCATTCCGAATGGCAGTGTACGGAATCGCGCGATTGCCGTTCCGGCGTGCGCGCAGGGCGATTGCTCTTTGCGGGCACTCCGTTTTACGCTGGGAGCGGAGTCCATGAAATTTTATGCGTTGCCGCCTGATTTCCCTGCTGTTCCTGCTGTCGTGGACCACTGCCGCGCTGGCGCAATTCAACCCTGGCCTGCAACCGGGAGTGAAACTGCGCGGGCGCAACGCCAGCGACCTGTATGCCGCTCAGAAGGTAGTGCTCTCCAACTATTGCCGGTTGGATTTTGCCGGCGCTCGGCTGCAACCGGAGGGCTGGGTTCGCTTCAAGCCATTTACCACAATACGCGCCAATCCGGAATATACCCGGATCACGATTGTGAGCCGCTTCGATGTGGAATCGCCCAGCCAGCCGAGCGATTACCTGACGGTGAACTACCAGAAGGTGGGATTTTACCAGCAGGGCGAGGGCTACACGCCCGCCGTCGAGACCGACCAGGTGGAGTTCCGGGTGCAGGAACGGAACGGAGATTTGCTGGTGACCGGAGTGACGCCGGACACACCTCACGTCTCGGCGCGCGCCGCGATTGCCTGGATGAATCTGCTGCTGCGGGATGCGAAGACCGCGGAACCGGAGCGCGCTCATCTGAAAGACGCGGTGCTGCAATTGAACGAATTGCTGGCCAGGATGCGCGCGGCGGGAGAGTAACCGGCGGCTGGCGGCGAGATCCGCGGGCGGTGGGCGGCCGGGGTTATGGGCCGTGGGACGGAGCGAGAGTTAATTCATGTACTTGTGCTGGTCCGAGTGACGGGCGAGCCACCAGCAGGCGGGTTGGTCCTGGTGCGGAAATAATGCCCGCACACACGGCGTAGGTTGCGGCGGGTTGTAGAAATATTCCACCTTGCCGCCCTTCTCCTTGACGACATCGGCGTTGTCAACCACGACCGAGCCGTGGGCGGAGCCATTGCGCTCGCGAATCTGCAGCACGGCCCAGTCGGCGCCATAGGCGAGCGCCAGCAGCGCGACCGGTGTCATGAGTATTCGGAAAGGCCAGCGCCGCATGGCAGGGCTCCTTGGTTCCCCGGGGAAATTTCACTCTTCCTTCATCTTGGCATATTGCAAATCGTTCCCGCCACTGGGTCCGGCGCGCGCGGGCAAAAGGCGTGCCCTCGGAAGACGCAATGCGTTTTCTGCCGGGGTAATGACTCCTCTTCTATCCTGGTTGATAAACGAGCAGGACACAGCCGGAACGGAATACCCTGGTGCTGAGAAGCTTCATGGGGAGCCTGGCAGCGACGCCTGGAAAGAGCGGATGGCCGCTTCCCAGCACGATCGGATTCACCATGATCCGGTACTCATCGATGAGCGCATGCTGCGTCAGGACGGCGGCCAGTTTGGCGCTGCCAAACAGGATCATGTCCTTGCCCGGTTGTTGCCGGAGGCGCGCGACCTCGGCAACGGGATTCTGTTTTACCAATGTTGAGTTCTCCCAGGACACGGCTTCAAGGGTGGTTGAAAAAACTATCTTGGGGGTTTGGTTCATCTGGATGGCGATGACCGGGTCGCGCTGGATGGCAGCCTCGGTGGGCCAGTAACTTGCCATCATCTGGTAGGTGATGCGGCCAAACAAAATGGTACCGATTGAATCCAACTGCCCGATGGCGAAGGCGACGAACTCTGCATCGACGATGTGCCAACCGAGGGCGGCATTGGAGTCCTCGAAAAAGCCGTCCAGCGACACCATGTTAAACAGGATTACCTTTCTCATTGTTGGCTCCTCCAGGGCGGGAAATGGAACAATAACACGGCTGGCTCCGTGCCCGGCAAGACAACGGCTTGAAGTTGGCGAAGAGCGAAATCCGGGCGAAGAATCCGGAATCAAAGCAGAGGTTGTACCATGAATCGCGTGGCTGGCCCCAGGGTGGTTGGGCGCCAAAGGAGATAGCTTGAGCGTATTCGATCGCAAGCGCCGGGAACTGGAGTTGCACGAACTGCAGATGGGCGCCGCGCGCGGACGGCTGGCGGTGGCCTTGGATTCGCTGACCGACGCACTCACCATGGTGGGACAGCACGGCGTCTATTGCCGGAGCAACCGGCAACCAGGACTTCCGGCCATGGATCTGCAAATTGTGATGCGGTCCTTGAACGACGCCAAGGAGCTGGTGAGCAGCGTGATGGAGGAGTTGCGTCTGGCTCGCGAGGCGCGCAATCCGCCCGGAAAATAAAAGAAAAGGGCGAGGCTCAAGCAAGCCCCGCCCCGATGTTGCGGTTTCGATCACAGTGCGTACTTGCCTGCCTCCAGCATGCGGGCCGCGATCTTTTCGCGGGCGGCGATTACGTTGACCGGATCGGCCTTGACCAAGCGGCGCAGAATTGTCATCTGGGTGCGCAGCGTGTCGCCTTCGGCAACGTCGGCCAGCGCCTTTTTTGCCGCCGCCTCGACGCGGGTGAATCCGCTCTGCAAGTACACTTCGCTAATGGCAATGGCAACTTGTGACGCAGCCTCGCCCTGGGTTTCCATCAACTTCAGGGTGCGGGCCAGCACGGAATCCATGGCGTACACTTCGATGACGATGTCGGCGATTGCTGCCATCACTTCCTGGTGATCGGTAATTTTCTGCATGTACTTCTGCGAAGCCGCACCGGCCACCATGAGTCCGATCTTCTTGGCGTTCGAGACCAGTTTGCGCTGCGGCGCGAGCTTGCGCTCGTCCTCTTCGGCAAAGCCGGGGCCGGCCATCATCTCGTCCAGCAGCTTTTTGATGGCGGGCAGCAATGGAAGCTGACCGCTGAGGGCGCGCTTCAGCAGCCATCCGGTGATGATGAGGCGGTTGATCTCATTGGTGCCTTCAAAGATGCGGTTGACCCTGGAGTCACGATAGGCGCGTTCGGCCGGATACTCCTCGACAAAGCCGTAGCCGCCGTGGATCTGGACTTGGTTGTCCACCACCATGTCAAACATTTCCGAGGCCCACACCTTGATGATGGAGCACTCGACGGCGTATTCCTCGATGGCCTTGCGGATGAGCTTGGACTCGTCGGGCGCGCCCTCCACGATGTCTGCCGTAGCGGTGTCCATCATGCCGGCGGTGCGATAGACGAGGGCTTCGCCGGCGTAAATGCCGATGGCGATGTCAGCCAGCATCTCGCGCACCAGGCCGAATTCACCGATCGACTTGCCAAACGCCTTGCGCTCCCGGGCCCATTTGATGGAGTTCGCCAGGCAGGTGCGGGCGCCGCCGACGGCCGCCGCGCCGAGCTTGAAGCGGCCGACATTGAGAATGTTGAAGGCGATGGTGGCTCCCTTGCCAATTTCGCCGAGAACGTTTTCCACCGGAACCTGGCAGTCATTCAAAATGAGCGGGCAGGTGGAGGTGCCGCGAATACCGAGCTTGTGCTCCTCGGCGCCATGGCTGAAACCGGGGAATGTGCGCTCGACGATGAAGGCCGTGAACTTCTCGCCATCCACCTTGGCAAAGATGACGAAGACGTCGGCGAACGAGGCGTTGGTGATCCACATCTTTTCGCCGTTGAGCAGGTAGTGGGCGCCGTCGGCGGAGAGTGTGGCCTTGGTGCGGGCATGCATGGCGTCGGAACCCGAGCTGCTCTCCGACAGCGCGTAGCCGCTCACCCACTCGCCGCTGGCGAGGCGCGGCAGATACTTCTGCTTCTGCGCGGTAGTGCCGAACCAGACAAACGGCAGGGTGCCGATGCCGACGTGGGCGCTGAAGGTTACGGCAAAGGAACCCTCCTTGGCGATGTGGTCGGCAATAATGGCCGACGACACCTTGTCCATCTCCGCGCCCCCGTATTCTTCTGGAATATCGACACTTGTCAATCCAAGGTCCGCGGCTTTTTTCAGCAGCTCGCGGCTGAAGGCGAAATCCTTGTGCTCGATGCGGTCCGCGTTGGGCACAATCTCCTGCACGGCGAAGTCCTCCGCGGTCTGCTCGATGAGCTTGTGCTGGTCGTTAAAATCCTCCGGGGTGAAAACATCTTGCGGGTTGGTCTCCTCGATGAGGAAGTTTCCGCCCACGATCTTCTTCTGCGCCATTGCGGCCTGGGTTGCCATCCTTGCTCCTCCACATTTCGTGATTGCTGCGCGCGCGGGAGTTGCCCGCCGCGGATTGACATTAGTCGATGTTTTCGAAGATTCCGGCCGCGCCCATGCCGCCGCCGACACACATGCTGACGATTCCGTAGCGCTGGTTACGGCGTTTGAGTTCGCGCAGCAGGGTTGCGGTAAGTTTGGCTCCGGTGCATCCCAGGGGATGACCGAGGGCGACGGCTCCGCCGTTGGGATTGACCTTTGCGGGGTCGAGTCCCATCTCCTTGATGACGGCCAGCGCCTGCGCGGCGAAGGCTTCATTGAGTTCGATGACCCCGATCTGGTCGAGGGTGAGACCGGCCAGCTTCAGCGCCTTGGGGATGGCGAAAACCGGACCAAGTCCCATCTCTTCCGGCTTGCAGCCGGCGGTGGCAAAGGCGACGAGGCGGGCGAGAGGTTTGATTCCGAGGGCCTGGGCGCGGCTGGCGCTCATGACCACGGCGGCGGCGGCGCCGTCGCTCATCTGCGACGAGTTGCCGGCGGTGACCGTTCCCTTGCTGTGGAAGACGGGTTTAAGCGCCCCGAGGGCTTCGACCGTGGTATCGGCGCGCGGACCTTCATCCACCTTGAATTCGATGGTCTCGACCGCCAGCTTCAGCGCCGAGGAGCCGCGCGTGATCTGCGGGGTGCGGAAGGTGACCTCGACGGGCACGATCTCATCGGCAAACGCGCCGGATTCGATGGCGCGGATCGCCTTCTGATGGCTCTGGTAGCTGAACTCATCGGATTGGCGGCGGGTGATGCCGAAACGCGCGGCCAGGCGCTCGGCGGTGAGTCCCATCGAAAGGTAGGCGTCGGGATAGTTCTGCACCAGCGATGGGTTGCAGGAGATTTTGTGTCCGCCCATGGGAATCATGGTCATCGACTCGGTTCCGCCGGCCACGATGACTTCCGCGCCCCCGGTGGCGATGCGATCGGCGGCCATGGCGATGGCCTGCAAACCGGACGAGCAGAAACGGTTGATGGTCATCGCCGAGACTTCCACCGGAAGACCGGCGCGCAAGGAGGCGATGCGGGCGACGTTCATTCCCTGCTCGGCCTCGGGCATGGCGCAGCCGAGAATGACGTCCTCGATTTCATGGACGTCCAGTTGCGGGACGCGGGCGAGCGCGCCCTGGATGGCCACCGCGCCCAGATCATCGGGCCGGGTGGCACGCAGAGTTCCCTTGTTTGCCTTGCCGACCGCGGTGCGGACGGCGCTTACGATCACAACTTCTCGCATGATTCGCTCTCTCCTCGGTCGAACTTAGTTGCGCAGCGGTTTGCCGGTTTTGAGGGTGAACTGAATTCGTTCCTGGGTTTTGCGCTCGCCGCACAGGCTCTTGAAGGCCTCGCGCTCCAGGTCAAGCAGGTACTGCTCGCTGACCGGAGTGCCGGGCGTGAGAGCTCCGGCGCAGAGCACCTCGGCAACCTTGGTGGCGATCTTGACTTCGTGGTCGCTGATGAACTCGCCCTGACGCATGAGATGCACGCCGAGCTTGAGGGTTGCCAGGATGTTTTCCCCAGGCGCGGGAACGTCCGTACGCGCGACGGGCGCGCGGTAACCGGCGCGGGCCAACTCGAGCGCCTGCGCCTTGGCGTCGCTGAGCAGGCGTTCGCGGTTCATGGTGATCTGGTCGCCACGGTTGAGGAAACCAAGACCGCGAGCCTCGAAAGCCGAGGTGGAAACCTTGGCCATGGCAACGGTTTCAAATGCCTTCTTCATCGCCTCCATCATCTCGACGGATTCGCCGCGGCCCTCGGGACGGATGGATTGAGCGGCATCGACGGCGCGCAGAGTCATCTCCTTGCATCCGCCTCCGCCGGGCAACAGGCCGACGCCGACTTCGACCAGTCCCATGTAAAGTTCGGCATGAGGCTGGCGGGCGGCGGCGTGCAGCGAGACCTCGCAACCGCCTCCCAGGGCCATGCCGAACGGCGCGGCGACCACCGGCTTGGGCGAAAACTTGATGAGCTGGGTCATGTTCTGGAAGTGGCGCACCATCATGTCCACGTCGTCCCACTCCTCATCCTGCACGGCCATGAGCAGCAGCATGATGTTGGCGCCGACGGAGAAGTTTGCGGCATCGTTACTGATGACGAAGGCGTCAAAGGCATCGCCGGGTCCGCCGGGTTTGAGCACCTGCGAGGTCAACTGAATAATGTCAGCGCCCAGCGAGTTCATCTTGGAGTGGAACTCGATGCAGCCGACCCCGTCGCCCAGATCGACCAGCGATGCGCCGGCATTGGCCTTGACCACGCCATTGGATTTCTTTGCCACCGTGACGCTCCAAACCCCGGGCGCGACGATTTCTTCCTTCGCCGAGGTGGTCGCCAGATCGAAGTAGGCGCGGCCACTGGCAGCGTTGGGCTGGCTCGTGTACCAGCTCTTGTGGCCGGCGGCGAGCAGCTTCTCGACGTTGGCGGCGACCGGCTTGCCCTCCTGCTTCATGCGGGCGACCGAGGCCGGGACGCCGATTGCATCCCAGAGCTCGAACGGCCCCATCTCCCAGTTGAAGCCCATGCGCATGCCGCGGTCGATTTCAACCACGTTGTCACTGATTTCGGGGATCCGGTTGGCGGCGTAGGTGAAGACCTCGGAGAGCGCGGTCCAGAGGAACTGTCCGGCCTTGTCGAGCTTCTCCTGGCCGAAGCCGGTCAACATGCGCACGCGCTGGCCGAGCGAATCAACCGTCTTGGCCATCTCGAGCGAAGCAAACTTGGGACGCGCGGCGGGGCGGTATTCGAGGGTTTTCCAATCCAGCGCGAGGCGTTTTTCGCCCTCGGGAGTGCGCTCCTTTTTGTAGAAGCCGGCGCGAGTCTTGTCGCCCAGCAGCTTGCGTTCGAGCATCTGGCCGACGAAGGCTGGGAGTCCGAGATCGCCCCGTTCATCGAGCCAGGTATCCGGGCCGCCGCCGCCTCCGGCCAGCGCCGGCGCCATCCGCTTGGCGTTCCGGACCACGTGATCCAGAACATCCAGGCCCACCATGTCCACGGTGCGGAAGGTTGCCGACTTGGGAAATCCGATGGCCGAGCCGGTCAGGGCATCGACATCTTCAATGGAGAAGTCGAACTCCTGCATGAGGCGCACGATGTTGATCATGCTGAAGGTGCCGATGCGGTTGGCGATGAAGTTCGGCGTGTCCTTGGCGTAGACAATGCCCTTGCCGAGACGCACGCTGGCGAACTGGGCGATGGCCTCGATGGCCGCCGGGTCGGTGTCTGGAGTGGGAATGATCTCCAGCAGGCGCATGTAGCGCGGCGGGTTGAAGAAATGGGTGCCAAACCAGGAGCGGCGGAACTCGGCGCTGAAGCCCTCGGCGATGGAATGCACGGGCAGGCCGCTGGTGTTGGTGGTGATGATGGTTCCGGGCTTGCGCACGGCCTCGATCTTGCGCAGCAGGGCGCGCTTGAGGTCGAGATTTTCGACCACGGCTTCGATGATCCAGTCGCACTCGGCGAGCCGGGCGAGATGATCCTCGAAGTTTCCGGTGGTAACCAGCCGGGCCAGCCCCGGCTCCATGAAAGCCGCGGGCTTGGATTTGCGCGCGGCATCCAGGCCAGCCTCGGCAAAGCGGTTGCGGACGGATGCCGGGGCATCGGCGGGGGCATCCGGGGGAACGATATCCAGCAGGTAAGAACGCACCCCGGCATTAGCCAGGTGCGCAGCGATGCGGGAACCCATGGTTCCCGCGCCGAGGACGGCGACTTTCTCAATTTTCTTCAACATCGGTGAGGCTTCTCCGGACAATCCACTGCAACGATTGCGGCCCAGAAGGAAAACTGCCGGGGATGTTGTGCTGGCGCGGAACGAACCCGCGCAACCCCGAGGACACAAATGACGATTAAGAGTCCGAATGCAGAAAAACGGAGAAGTACAAACAATGCAACAAGGAAGGAAATGACGGCCAACTGGACATCGGACGAACCGGCGCTTTCGAATTCAGCCAATCCATAAGAATTGAAAAAAGGCCCAGACAAAGAGGCGGCGCGCGTCGAGAATGTGGGGTGAGGATGGCAACGACGCGCGCCTTATTTAATTGAACTAACCATACTGAATGAATTGTCATTCAGTCAAGAGAAAATATCCAAAATATTATCAAAGAATGAAGATAAGAATAATGCGTCCGGGACCGTGGGAAACTGCGCAGCGCCCTGGGGCGGGCTAGGATTGCTTGTAATAGGAGCGCGGGGAATGGTTTGCACCCGGCTGGACCGCGGCCGTGCTGCCGATGGACGGGCTGGGACGCCCCTGGATGGCGCGCTGCGACCCGCCGCGCTGCTGCGCCGCCGGACGCGGCACCGCCGGACCGCTGGCCAACGACACGGGAGCCGGCGGGGTCAGCAGCTCGGGATGTTCGCGGACGATCTTCTGCGCCATCTTCAGGACTTCGCGCTCGCCGCGATAGGTGAGCTTGCGGTGCGCCTTATCGAGGGGAAACCAGAAGGCTTTGCGGACCTCGTCGCGCATGTCCGGGCGAATCTGCCCGAGGCGTCCGGACGAGTAGAGGAACAGGTAGAAGCTGACCGCCTTGGAAACGTGCTCGCGGCCTCCCCAGGAGCGCACATAGAGGTAGCGGATGGTGGTGAGGCGGAACAGGCGCAGGCCGCGCACTCCGGTCTCCTCGAAAACCTCGCGATCGGCGCTCTCCTCGGGAGTTTCGCCCTCGTCCACGCCGCCCTTGGGCAAGGCGAAGACCGTACCTTCGGGACGCGCCTTGGAGCGCCGCGCGAGGGTGTCTGCGTTGATGATATTGGGCTCGATGAGGGCAACCTGCCAGGCTCCGCGAATGTGCCGGAGCATGACTCCGCCGGCCGATGTTTCGTGCACCGTTTGCTTGGCCGACAGAGGATCGGCAGCTTCGGCTCGCCCGGAGGGTTCATGCGCTCTTTTTTTGTGAGCCGGCCAATTGGACACAGTAGACGGACCTGATCGTAAAGATGTTCGTCCATGTTCGCAAACTATGGGCCTCGGGAGCAAGCCTTTGCTGGAAATTTGCTTCTGCGGGAAATTTCCCGGCCGGATTGCAGGGCGAAAATGGAACCCTCGGTAGAGGCGGGAGCCAAAAGCTGGCAGGTTGCGCTGGATATCTTGGGCAAAGCGCGGTAAGATCGCCGGTTTACAGGTCGCACCCCAGAACCCTCGATGGCGAACCCGGTTGGCCACGGTTCCGGGCCGCAACTTCGTCACCGGCGGCCGGGTTTGCGCCCAGGGAGGGTGATTGGCATGTCGCAGTTGACCCAGATTTCGCGCTCTGTTCAGGTTTTCTTCCGCCGTTTGAGCGGTGCTCCGAAGACCGCGGCCGAGGCGCCCCGGCGCACCCTGGGAATCGCACTGGGCGGAGGCTTTGCGCGTGGCTTGGTCCATATCGGGGTGCTCAAGGTTCTGGAGGATGAGGGGATCCCCATTGCCGCCATCGCGGGGACCAGCTCGGGCGCCATCATGGGAGCTGCGTTTTGCAGCGGCCTCCCAGCCATGGAAATGGCGGAGATCGGACGCCGCCTGCGCTTCAAGGATGTTGCCCGCTGGACGCTGGAACGTGGAGGCCTCTGCTCCAACGACCGCCTGGGCAGGTTACTGAGCCGCATTGTGCCGTGCAAGGATTTTTCCGAGCTGCGTACTCCGCTGGTGGTGGTTGCCACCGAGTTGGTGCGCGGCCAGCCCGCCATCTTCCGCACCGGATCGATCTCCGACGCAGTGCGCGCCAGTTGCGCTTATCCCGGGATGTTCACTCCCGTGTCCATCCATGGGGTGCTGCACGTGGACGGCATGCTGAGCTACGAGGTGCCAACCACGCCGCTGAAACAGATGGGCATCGACTGCGTGATGGGTGTCCACCTGATTTCGCACTGGACCCAGACCGGGGCGCCGCGGCACTTCTTCGACGTCATCGGGCAGTGCTTCTCCATCGCCCAGACCCGCATGAAGCCGCAGTGGGAGAAAGACGCCGACCTGCTGCTGGAACCCAACGTGGACGGCTTTGCCTTCGACGACTTTGGGCGCGCCCATGAGCTGATTGCCGTGGGTGAGGAATCGATGCGCGCGGCGCTGCCGGCGCTGAAACAGAAGCTGGGGATTGTGGATGGGAAGTCCGCCGCGGCGAAGACGAACCTGGCGAAGCGGGCGGAGGCGACGGTGGCGTAGGCGGAATCGCACGTTGGCCGGAAGCGGCCACGCGTCTGTCCTGGAACTACTTAGGAATGTGCTGCCGCCCCCGCTACTCCAGTTGCCCCAGTTCCGGGCGCATGCGATAGATGACGCTATTGATCACGATGGCGGCGATGGCCATGGCGGCGATGGCGGCTGGGGCGGTAAAGGTTCCGGCCAGGGAGCCGGCCATGAGGCTGCCGAGCGGGGCAAAGCCGAGGAAAGCAGTGGCGTAGATGCTCATGACGCGGCCACGCATCTTGTCCTCCGAGAGGTGCTGCAGCATGACATTGACGTTGGCGATCATCAGGATCATGAAGTATCCGGTCGCGACCAGCATGAGGGCGCTCAGCCACTCGTGGCGCGAGAGGGCAAAGCAGGCGACAAAGGCGTAGAAGGCCAGCGAGGCGCGGAAGACCACTCGACCGCCATGGCGGACGCGATGGGTGAAGGCCATGGTGACGGCGCCCAGGAATGCGCCGCCGCCGTTGGCGGCCATCAGGAGACCGAAGCCACGCGCGTCCAGGTGCAGGATCTGCTTGGCAAACAGCGGAACGAAGGTGATGTAAGGGATCACCAGGACGCTGGCAACTGCGGTCATGGACAGCAGGGTGAACAGGTCCTTGCGCTGGAAGACGTAGCGCAGGCCTTCCTTGAGATCCTCATACATGGTATTTTCGCCGGCTGGATAGAGCGGCGGATAACTGATGCGGGTGAGGGCGAAGAGCACGGCGACGAAACTGAGGGCGTTGAGAAGGAAATTTCCCTTGATTCCGAACCATGCCATGGCGAAGCCTCCCAGGGTGGGTCCAACGACGCGCGACATGTTGAACTGGGCGGAGTTGAGGGCGATGGCGTTGGCGAGATCCTCACGCGGCACCAGTTGCGGCACCAGCGCCTGGTAGCTGGGATTATTCAGCGCCATGGCGATTCCGGTGGTAAAAGAGATGAGCACCAGCAGGGGCAAACTCATCCGGCCGATCACCATGAGCCCCCACAGCAGGAAGGCGAAGATCATCATGGCCGACTGCGTGAACAGCATCAGCTTGCGGCGGTTGATGCGGTCGGCGATCACTCCGCCGAGCAGGGAAAACGCCAGCATGGGAGCGCTGGAGGCAAAGCCGACCACGCCCAGCCAGAAGGCGGGATTGGCGGGCGCCAGTTGCAGCACCAGCCATCCCATGGCGACGTTCTGCATCCAGGTGCCGATGTTGGAAAGGAAGTTACCACTCCAGAACCAGCGAAAATCGCGGTTGCCGAGGGCACGGATCATGTGCGGCATGTCACCGCTGGCGCCGCCCACCTGGGGCGCAAACGGTTCGGCGGCCGCCACTGTCTCCAGCGGCTGGGAGGCACATTGCCCGGCTTCGCGTTCGCGCGTCCATTCCTGCTTCTGATCCATCGGCCCTCCCCAGCCGGATCGAACCAGCGAAGAAAAGAGCAGGAGGTGGACTCCTGCTCAGGGAACAAGTTCCATCGCGGCGGCTATTTCGCCAACTGGAATCCCGCGGGCAGCTCGGCCTCGCGCAAAAACTTCGCGCTCTCCTCCGGAGGCGTGGGATTGATGTAGAACCCTGTGCCCCACTCGAAGCCGGCGGTATTGGTCAGCTTGGGAATGAATTCGATGTGCCAGTGGTAGTACTCCAGCGAACTCTCCTGCACGGGCGCAGCGTGCAGCGCAAGATTGTAGGCCGGGCCGTCGAGCGCGACTTCGCATTTCATCAGCAACTGCTTGAGGGCCGCCGCCAGATTGCTCATCTGGTGCGAGGAAAGATTCTCAAAGGCGGACTCGTGACGCTTGGGAAAGATCCAGGTCTCAAAGGGGAAGCGCGGAGCAAACGGGGCAAAACTGAGAAAGTCCTCGTTCTCGCTGACCACGCGCATCGGATTTTCCATCTCCTGGCGCAGAATGTCGCAGAAGATGCAACGCTCCTTGATGGTGAAATATTGCTTGGCGCCCTCGAGTTCCTCACTCACATGCTTGGGTACGATGGGCAGTGCGATCAGTTGCATGTGGGGATGTTCCAGAGTGGCTCCGGCGGCCTCGCCGTGATTCTTGAAGATCATGATGTACTTGAAGCGGCGATCCTGTTTGAGATCGACGATGCGGTCGCGACAGGCCCAGAGCACGCTCTCCACATCCTTTTGCGGCAGCAGCGCCAGATGGGCGGCATGGTCGGGCGTCTCCACGATGACCTCGTGCGCGCCGAGACCGTTCATCTTGTCAAACATGCCCTCGGCCTGGCGGTTGAGAGTGCCTTCGATGCCAAGCGCGGGAAACTTACTGGGCACCACGCGCACCGTCCAATCCAAGCCGTTTTTCTGTCCGCCGCCGTTGGCGTGGGGACGGTAGGCGAGCACCTCGGAAGGCGTCTTCGATTCGTTTCCCGGACACAGTGGGCAGAAGCCGCCTTTCAGTACAACCTTGTTGCGAAGAAAGTCGCTGGGCCGCTTGGCGCGGTCCGTGGAAATGATGACCCACCGTCCAACCACGGGATCTTTTCTCAGTTCAGGCACACCCATTCCCCTGGCGCACTAGAATCCAAGCCGGCGCGTGACACCCATAGTACGCCAAGGAAAGGCGTCTTTGAAAAGATCAATTTCAGCTGGCTGCCCCGGCACCAGGTAGACGCTGACCACGTCAAAACGGGACGGCGGATGCCGTCTTGCGCTCTGCAGATAGAGTGCGGCCATGCCGCGCAGTTCATGCTGCTTGGCCCGGTTTACGGCGAGTTCGGCGGGCACCAGGCCGTGGCTGGCGCGGGTCTTCACCTCGATGAAGCAGAGGACATCGCCATCGAACCCGATCAGATCGATTTCACCCTTGCGGCCTTTCGCGCGCCAGTTGCTGGCCAGGATCGAGTAGCCTTGGCGGCGCAGAAAGTGGCTGGCAAGCTGCTCACCCCGGCGGCCGGTTGCGAGGTGCGCGGCTTCCGGGCCGGGGCGCCGGAAGAACTCAGCCACCCGATCTCGTAACCCGGCAATCAGCCCGGCGATGGTTCCCTTTGGCATCGGCCAAAGTGTATCGCACAGGCACCCGCATGCCCAACAGATCATGCATCCGGAAGTGGAAGGCATGGGTTAAGATCGAACCTGTCGAGGTGGTGAAAATCTTGAAAAAACTGATTGTGTTCGATCTGGACGGCACCCTGGCGGAAAGCAAATCGGCGCTGGATGCGGAGATGTCCGCGCTGCTCACCGGCCTGCTGGCGGTTGCCAAGGTTGCCGTGATTTCCGGCGGTGACTGGCCGCAGTTTGAAAAACAAGTGGTCTCCAAGCTGGCGCCGGGCCAGAACATGGAAAACCTGCTGCTGCTGCCCACCTGCGGCACCAAGTTTTTCCAGTACGACGGAAAATGGAACAAACTCTACGCTGACGAGTTCAGCGCGGAGGAAAAAGAGAAGATCACCAGTGCGCTAAACCAATCCCTGGCGGTTGCGGGCTTCCAGCCGAAAAAAGTCTGGGGAGAGATGATCGAGGACCGCGGCAGCCAGATCACGTTCTCCGCCCTGGGGCAGCATGCGCCGCTGCCGGAAAAAGAAAAATGGGACCCGGATTATGCCAAGCGGAAGAAGATCAAGGCGATCCTGGACACCTACATTCCGGAGTACTCGGTGCGCCTGGGCGGCTCGACCTCGATCGACGTAACCAAGCCGGGCATCGACAAAGCGTACGGAATCCGCAAGCTGCGCGACATTCTCGGCATCGGCCTGGCAGAGATGATCTTCATCGGCGACGCGATC
Organism: uncultured Acidobacteriaceae bacterium; assembly: GCA_964591805.1. Classification (GTDB taxonomy): domain Bacteria; phylum Acidobacteriota; class Terriglobia; order Terriglobales; family Acidobacteriaceae; genus TOLSYN. Next base: position 136,417 of record CAZQDD010000001.1, read on the forward strand.
TTTCCTGGCGGCAACGACTACCCGCCCAAGGAAATCGGAGTGCTGTCGATCTGCGTTCGCGACGTGCACGAGACCAAGCGGGTGGTGGAGGCGCTCACCGCATGCTTGGGGAAGTGAGCACCCGGGCGTAAGGCCGCCACCACCACCCGCGATCCCCATCTGCCCAACAACCCATGCCGGTCATGGTGCGGGAGAAACCTCGAAAATCTCGATCCGCTGCGGCCCGTAGGACCCTAGGAACCGGATGCTGCGGCCTGGAAGCAGCAGGCCGAGCGACGGCAGCGCGCCGTCACGGGTGACGAGAATGTGAGCGGAGGCGGGAATGGCGGCGGGAAGTTCGTAGATGGCGGGGGAGATTTCCAGTCCTTCGTAGGGAGCCACGGGGCGGTTGAGGTAAAAGGCCAGGCCGAAGGCGGTGTTGCGGCCCAGAGAAAAGGTCGCCAGAGGCAAGGGGCCGGGCTGATCGATTTGCTGGAGCAGTTGGGCGATGGGACGCGCGGACCCGGTGGCGTCCACCGCCGGGGCAAGGCCGCGCAGAACAAAGCCGATGGCGAGGATGAGCGGCAAAAGGGTGACGAAGCGCAGGATAGGCCATCCGATGGTGAGCAGGGGCAGGGCAGCGACCAGGAAGATGGCAGTTCCCGCGAAGGCGGCAATCATCAGGGCCGAGGCTGAGACCGGCAGTTTGAAGACGAGCCGCGGAGCGATGACCAGCGCGGCGGCAATGGCCGCCAGCAGGACGGCGTGAATGGTGATGGAGGGCCAGCGCGGACGCTCGCCGCGGGCGGCCCGGCGATGCACGGCGACGGCAGCCAGGATGAGCAGGGCGGGGATGGATGGCAGAATGTATCCGGGAAGTTTGGAGCGGGAGATGGAAAAGAATGCGATGGGGACGATGGCCCAGAGGAAGAGGAATATCTCAAACGTGAAGCTGGGTGTGGCCGTTTCGTCCCCGGCCTCGGCTGCGCTGGCGGCTGTTCCCGTGGAGTTAACTGAGCCGGGTTCGGTGATCGCAAGCGGAACGGGGTTGGGCTGGCTGGCGCTTGCGCTGGGCCCCGCAGGCGCGGGCGGGTACGCGCCAACTGACGCCGCTCCGGCCGCAGGCGCAAGCGGGGTTCGCAGGGCGGCGACCGCATCGGCAAGTCCGTGGATAAGCCAGACGGTCCAGGGAAGCGTGGCGATGAGAGCGACGGGAATGTAATACCAGAAAGGCTGGTGGTGGCGATAGAGGTTGGAACCGAAGCGGGCCAGGTTGTGCTGGAGGAAGAAGACGCGGAAAAATTGTGGCGTGCGCAGTTGGACGAGCCCATACCAGGGAGCGGCGACGGCGAAAAATGCGAGGAGGCCGGCCAGGTCGAGGGTGCGCAGGAGCGCGCGCCGGTTGCGCCGGGCAGCGCAGAAGGCGATGAGTATAAGCGCGGCGAGAGCGGGCGCGACGGGGCCTTTGGCAAGCATGGCCAGGGCGTTGAAAGCGTAGAAAAGCACCAGCCAGAGGCGGGCAGCGCGCGGCGATTGGCTTGCGCTGCGGCCGTCTCCCATGGCAGCCAGGTGCGGGCAAACGTGGGCCGCTCGTCCCATGTGGGCCACTTGCGGGGACGGCTCGAACCCGGTTTGATACCAGCAGAACCAGGCAAGCAGGGAGAGCGCGAAAGGCGCGGCCAGGAGCATGTCGGTGGCAGCGGCGCGGGCGAAGCCGAGGATGAGCACCCCGGAGGCGACCATCAGGGCGGCGTCCAGGCGGGCGGCAAAACGAATGCGGCGGACGACGAGAAATATGCCGAAGACGAGCAGCGTGGCGGCGATGGCCGCAGGCACGCGGGCGGCCCAGTCGGAGACGCCGAACACGGTGTAGGAGAGCATTTCTCCCCAGTAAAGCAGGATGGGTTTCTCCAGCCAGGCGTGCCCGTAGAGGGTGGGAGTGACCCAGTCGTGGCGGGCGAGCATTTCGCGCGCGACCTGGGCGTAGCGAGGCTCATCGGGGCCAAGCAGTCCGATGGCGGAGAGACGGAAGAAGAAGAAAAATCCGCAGACTCCGGTGAGCAGAAGAAACTCGCGGAGGCGGTTCTGGTTGACGCGCATGCTGACAGTGTAAACGAGGCTACGGCTCGTCGCGGTAGATGCTGATCTGCGCGGTGCCTCCTTCTTTCAGTCTGGCGCGGAACATGCCGGGGGTATTGAAGCTCCAGACGAGCTGGCCGTTGGGGGTCAGGGCGATGACGCCGCCATCGCCGTGGATGGCCCCGAGCTGTTTCTGGATGACCTCGTCGGCGGCGGCCTGCAGGCTCATGCCTTTGTATTCGACCAGGGCGCAGATGGTGCGGGCGACCGTGAAGCGGATGAAGAACTCGCCGACGCCGGTGCCGGAGACGGCGCAGGATTGGTTGGAGGCATAGGTTCCGGCGCCGATGATGGGGGAGTCGCCGATGCGATTCCAGCGCTTGGCGGTGAGGCCGCCGGTGGAGGTTCCGGCGGCCAGGTTTCCCTGGCGGTCGAGGGCGACCACGCCGACGGTGCCATAGTGGTGCGCGTCCTGCGGCTCAAACAACGCGCTGGGCTTGGCCGCCGGGGCGGGCGCGCCTACGGGACGGGCGGGAATGGGCAGGCCTTGCTTCTGAAGCTCACGGATCAGCGCCTGCCAGGTTCGCTCGGTGAAGAAAAAGCTGGGCGGAACCTGCTCGAGATGGACGCTGGCGGCGAAGACGTCGGCTCCGGGACCGGCGAGCATGACGTGGGGCGAGCGCTCCATGACGGCGCGGGCGAGCGAAATGGGATGGCGGGTGCGCTGCACATCGGCCACGGCTCCGGCGCGCAGGGTTGCGCCGTCCATGATGGCGGCGTCGAGCTGGTTGGTGCCATCGGCGGCAAAGACCGCGCCACGTCCGGCGTTGAACAGCGGATTGTCTTCCAGGAGCTTGATGGCCGCCTCCACAGCGTCAAGCGCGGAGCCGCCTTTATCGAGGACCGAGGCGGCGGCCGTAAGAGCTTCGCTGATTCCGGCGCGGTAGGCGGCTTCGGCCTCGGCGCTCATGCTGGCGCGCTCGATGACTCCGGCTCCGCCGTGGAGGACGACGGCCCACTTGTGCGGCGTGGCGGGTGCGGGCTGGGCATTTTGAGCAAAGCCGGCGGCAGTGGTGAGGGCGCAGGCAATGAGAATTCGGCAGAGTGGGTTCATGGGAAATAGTTATACAACTTTGCGGGCCGGGCCGGCGCGTGGTTCCCACATTCGCCCAACTGCGCGGCGGATGTGGGCCACCGGCTTAGTTCTGATTCTTGTACACCACACCGTTCTTCATGACGAAGGTGACGTGATTCAATGTTGAGATGTCGGCGAGGGGATTGCCGGGAACGGCGATAATGTCGGCAAAGAAGCCGGGCTTGAGCTGGCCAATGTCGTTGGCCCAGCCGAGCAGGCGCGCGCCGTGAATGAGGCTGGCGCGCAGGACGTCAGCGGGGGCCATGCCGAATTGCACCATGAGCTCGAACTCGCGGGCCTGGGTGCCGTGAGGAAATGGGCCAACGTCGGAGCCGACGGCCATGGGAACTCCGGCGTCGAGTTGCTGGCGGAACTGGGCGGCGTGGAAGGCCAGCATGGCGCGCTCGCGCTCGGCCGCGGCGGGAGTTTCGGCGTGGGCGGCAAAGTACTCGAAGATGGCGAAGGTAGGCACGGCGTAAATCTGGCGCTCGCGCATGAGGCGCATGGTTTCCGGCGCCAGTTGGAGAGCATGGTCGATGGAGGCCACCCCGGCCTGGGCGGCGTAGAGGGCGGCAGGTTCGCCGGTGCAATGGACGCCGACGCGAGTGCCGAGGCGCGCGGTCTCGGCGACGGCCGCTTCCAGCTGGGCGCGAGTGTACTGGTAGGGAGTGGTGAGCTGGCCGTCGCTAAGGCGGTCAGGGCCGGTCTGGTAGATCTTGATGAAATCGGCGCCTTCCTTGAGCTGCTGGCGAATGACGGCGACCAGTTCGTCGGTGGAGTTGGCGTAGGTGGCGTTGGAGGAAATGTGCTCGGCGGGATTGAAGTGGATGGCGTCTTCGTGGCCTCCCAGGATGTCCACGGCGTTGCCACTGACGCGCAGGCGCGGGCCGGGGATGAGTCCCGCGTTGATGGCATTGCGCACGGCGGAGTCGGCGGACCCGGCGCCCTCGGTGCCCATGTCGCGCTCCGCGGTGAAGCCGGCAAGAAGATCGTCGCGCGCGGCGATGGTGGCCAGGATGGTGCGCTCGGGGACGGATTCGACGACGGTCTGCAGGTCTTCGGCTCCGGGATGGAGGAAGAGATGGACGTGCGCGTCGATGAGTCCGGGCATGAGGGTGGCCGAGCCGAGATCGATGACGGTGGCGTCGGCCGGGTGGGCAACCGAGGAACCAGCCTCCGCGATGCGGCTGCCACGGACGAGAACTTCGCCGGGAGTGACCAGCATTGCGTGCTCAACGTCGAGCAGATGGGCGGCATGGAGGACGGTGACGCTTCCCGCGGGCGCGGCGGATTGGGCGAGGAGCGCGGGGGTGAGTGCGAAGGCGAGCGCAACGAGAGCAGCACGGGACATGGGCGAAATAGTAGCACGGGGTGGCGGGGATGGAGGAATCAGCTGGCGCGCGCCCCATTCAAAACCTTCTGCGGTTTTGAGTGGGGCGCCGGCCGCCTCCCATAGGCGTAGCGATTCGCCGCATCGATCCGGCTCAGGCGAGCAGGTCGGTTACCTTGGGCAGCCATTCGCGGATCGCGATCTTCTGCGGACACAGCTCTTCACAGGCGCCGCACTCGATGCAGTTGCTGGCGCGCTCCTGTTCGCTGAGAAAGACCTTGTACTTGAAGCGCCCGCCCGGGATGTCGTCAAACAGATGCGCGTAGTTGAAGTATTCAAAGTTGCCGGGAATGTTGACCCCGTTGGAACACGGCATGCAATAGCCGCACTTGGTGCAGGGGACAACGGTTCGGGCGCGATACTCCGCCCGCGCCTGTGCAATCAACTCCTGCTCCGGCGCGGTGAAACTGTTCGGCGAGGAGCGATCGGCGGAACCCAGATTTTCTTCCACCTGCTCCATGGTGGTCATGCCGCTCAACACCACGGAAACCTCGGGCTGGTCCCAGAGCCATTGCAGCGCCCACTCGGCGGGTGAGCGCCGTATGGACGCGCGCTCCATGGTGGCGCGGATCGAGGTGGGAGGATCGGCCAGACGGCCGCCAAGCAGCGGCTCCATGATCACCACGGCAAGCCCGCGGCTTGCCGCCAGTTTGAGGCCGCGCGTGCCCGCCTGGTTTTCCGTATCCATATAGTTGTACTGAATCTGGCAGAAGCTCCAGAGGTCCGTGCCCTGGACGATCTCGGCAAAACCCTCGTACTCGTCGTGCACGGAAAAGCCGAGATGGCGGATGCGTCCGTCGGCGAGTGCCTCGGCGGCCTTGGCCAGCAGATCGTGCTTGAGGATGATGTTGCGCCAGCGGCCCTGGTTCAACGCGTGGAGGAGGTAAAAATCGATGTGGTCGGTTTGCAGTTTCTGCAGTTGCTCGGCGAGCAACCTGTCGAAGTCCGCCGGGCTCTCCACCAGCCACACGGGGAGCTTGGTGGCCAGCTTCACCCGCTCGCGGTAACCGTCCTGGAGCGCCTTGCCGAGCACGATTTCACTCTGGTTGGAGTGATAGGTATAAGCGGTATCGACATAATTCACGCCGCTGTCGATGGCGTGGCGAATCATGCGGATGGCTTCGGCCTCGTCAATGTCAGGACTGAGACGGTCTCCGGATGCGGTGGGAAGACGCATGCAGCCGAATCCGAGGGCAGAAACTTTCCAGTCGAGCTTTCCAAAATTGCGATATTGCATGGTTGTACCTGCTCCTATTATATCGTTCCCTCAAGCAATGCTTCCGCGGTTGAGATATCGACCAGGCCATGACATCCGTAGATGGCCGGAAGGACTTTTTCCGCCGGGTATTTGCGGCGCCACTCGGCCACCTTCTCGGTGCCGGCGCAGTAGGCGGGAAGGTACATGCGTCCGAGCAGGGGATGCTGTCCCCATGCGCCGCTGAGTTTTTCGGCGCGCTCCAGGCTCACCAGGAACTCATGGCGGAGCACGCGGGCTACCTCCGCCTGGGGCTTGCCCTCGCCCCAGGTGAGGAAGCTGGACTGGTTCTTGGCGTCGTCCTGGAGCAGCGCCAGCAGGGCGCCAATCTCCATATCCTCGTCGGGAAGCTGGTCGAGTTCGGTGGCGCCGTGGGCGATGAGGATGGCGTTGTTGGCGATGCCTTCAAACAGCGCCGCGGCGCGCGTGTTCATGGTGAGCACGGTTGCTTCAAAGCCCGCCAGCCCGCGCCGGTAAAGGTTCTGCAGATAGGCAAACGTGGTGACGTGTCCGGGCACCACCTCGTGACTGATCAACTGGTAGAACTCCGGAACCGAAATCTGCAGCGAGGCGTTGATCTCATAGGTTGCCTCGTAGCGCGGCGAGCCGTCCTGGTTGCGGGCGCGTCCCACGTAGTTCATGGAGCCGGAGAACCAGGCGTCCTTGATGGGCAGGAAGTCGATGTTGGCGCGCGGCACCGCGGCCAGTTCCGGCGGCAGGAACGGCGAGAGATGGCTGGCGCTGAGCTGGTCAAAATAGGCGATGACCGCCGCGCTGAGCGTGCGCACGCTGGCCATGGGAGTGACCCGGGCGTTGCGCCAGGCGTCCACGGCGGCCAGCAGCGAGGCCGCGTCGTGCGACGGGTGTCCGGCGCGGGAAAGCAACTCGGCAACGCGCTCGCGCTTGGCCCGCGGCTGGGAAGGCTCGGGAGCGCGGCCGGCCGAAGCCAGCACGCAGCGCGCGTACGGCACCGCCGGACCGTTGCCCAACATCTCCAGCGCCAGGTCCCACATGACCTGGAGCGAGTCGGCCAGACCCTGCAAATACTTGCCGCGCAAGCCTGCGAGTTTTGCCGCCTCGCCGCTCAGCCCGGCAATCGCCGCCGGGAGATCGACTGCCTTGAGATAGGCATCGATGGCCGCGTGGTCGATCTGCTTGGCGCCCACGCCGCCGGTTTCGCGGACCCGCGCCGCCGACGGGGTGGTGTAGGCCAGCGGCAAAGGGTCGTCGCTGAACCAGGAGTCGGCGATAAAGCGTCCCGTTCCCGAGGGACACATCACGTCGCCGCCCCAGAGTGTGTCAATGCCGAGCACCGCCTGCGCGCAATCACTTCCTGCTGCGTCCATAATTTCCTACTCCTGAAATTTCTTCAGCCCGTTAGTGGCTAGTTCGATTCATGAACCTTCTTGCGCGAGCCGCCTTGCCAACACCGTCAGTTCAGGAGTGAACTCAACCCTCCTGAATTTGCGGTCACCAATACGGAAGCGTCTCTGGTCCTGAGAATATGAGACCGTTGTAGTCCGGCCATCAAAGATGCTCAACGTTAGGATTTTAGTCGGATCTGCTTTAAGCAGGCTCGCAAGCACAATCCAATTGTCTTTTTCGAGCAAGCGAACGACTACAGTCCCATCTGTCCAAAAGTCGTCCGCCGCAAACTGGACGATATCGGGCCAAGTGGATTCAGACGTCAGCCGCGCCAACCATCCTCTGATCGTTTCATGCTCGACAACACACTCCGGAAGGTTCGCCAGCCAGACCGCACGCGCTGTTCGGAGCGCGCCGAAGGCGCCGTAAACGAAGCCCACGGCGACCGCAACCAGCCATACCCACTCAACCCAAGAATCAAAGTGCATATCAGAGCCAAAATGTATACCGAATATTCCAAGCATACCGAACACGAGAGGCTCAAACACTTTCTCAATCGCCGGGGCGTAGCGCCAGCCAACATAGATGGAGACCGTTACCGCGACCACCAACACCGTCAAGACGCGAACTACAGCATTTTGAAGTTGAGTGCCACCGTGAATACAAGCCATTCCTATTGTGATTGTGCTGAATACGGAGCTTCTGCGTAACGCATTGAGGCTGCCCTCACTCGCCTCCGCCTGCGCCACCGCATTCAGCTTCTCTAATTCGCTGGGCTCTTTCATCCCTCACTCTTCTGCTTCTTCAGCGAACCGAACCACATGTACAGGCACAACGCCAAAAACATCAGCGTTGAGATTGACTCGGAGACCGTGAGGTTGTCATACCACGGCATCTTCACCAGGTCTTCGCGATACCACGGGAACAGGCGCAGGGCCGCGCCAAACACTCCGCCCAGCGCGCCTCCGGCCATCAGGCCTGACGCGATGATGACGCCGCGTTCGCGGATGCTGCGTGCGGTGCCGGCATCCTGCTTCTCCGCTCTCTTGTTCAGCAGATGGGAAAGGAATCCGCCCACCAGCGCGGGAGCATTCAACTCCAGTGGAAGGTACATGCCGAGGGCGAAGATGAGCGACGGCTGGCCCAGCATTTCCATGGCGATGGTAATCATGGCGCCGACGCCGAACAGAATGTAGGCCACCGGCTGGCGGCTCATGAATCCCTCGACCAGCGCCTTCATGATGGATGCCTGCGGCGAAGCCAGCACCGGCCTCAGGTCGCCCAGCGCCGCTTCGCCAAACTGGAATGTCCGCGCCAGCATGACGATGGTCAGTCCGGCGGCGATAGCGGCGGCGATGACGCCCAGGAATTTGACCTTCTCCTGCGCCGCCGGAGTGGAGCCGATCCAGTAACCCACCTTGAGATCGGTAATCGTCTGTCCGCTGACCGAGAGGGCGGTGCAAACCATGCCCGCGATGGCCATCACAAAGAACATGCCCGTGGTGCCGGAAATTCCGAAGCGCAGCAGCACCACGGAGGAGATGATGATGGTGAGCATGGTCATGCCGCTGACCGGATTGCGGGCCGTGGTGGCGATGGCGTTGGCCGCCACCGAGGCAAAGAAGAACGAGAAGAACACGGTGAGCAGCAGTCCCAGCCCCAGCACCGTCCAGGAAACCCGCAGGCTGCCCAGCAGCATCGCCACGCCAATGGCGCTGACCACCACGCCCAGCAGGATCGCGATCATCGGCAGGTCGCGGTCGGTGCGTTCCGCGTCCTTATCCTCGCCGCGGGTGAAGGTCTTGAGCGCAATGGCAAATGAGCCGGCAACGATCTTGAGACTCTTGACGATTCCGAAGATTCCCGCCGTGGCAATGGCGCCGACGCCGATAAAGCGGACATAGCCGCGATAGATCTGTACGGCGGTCATGTCCCCGATGGGAATGGTTCCGGGATAGACGGCGCCGGCAACGTGTTGCCCTACAAAAAAGACCAGCGGAACCAGCACCAGGTTGGCCAGTACGCCGCCCGCGCACAAGATCATGGAACTGCGCAGACCCATGACATAGCCCAGGCCGAGAATAAAGCTGATGGCGTCAAAGCTGACAACGATGCGCGCCTTCACTCCCAGGGTCTTGACCAGCGCAATCCACTGGAAACTCACCACCTCTTTCCAGACCTGGAAGGTGGTGACGAAAAAGTCATAGACGCCGGAGATCAACGTGGCCTGCAGCAGCAGTTTGGCCTGCGAGCCGCCGCGCTCGCCGGTGACCAGCACCTCGGTAATGGCCGTGGCCTCCGGATACGGAAGCACGCCATGCATCTGGCGCACGAAGTAGCGCCGCAGCGGAATCAGGAACAGCACCCCGAGGCAGCCTCCGGCGACACAGATGAAGATGGTCTGCACCGGCTTGGGATCGAGCTTAAGGATGTAGAGCGCGGGCAGGGTAAAGATTGCTCCCGCCACCACGGCGCCCGAGCAGCCGCCAATGGCGGTGATGATGACGTTTTCCAGCACCGTGGAACGGCGCGCATACACCCGCGCCAGTCCGATGGCCAGGATCGAGATCGGGATCGCGGCCTCCATCACCTGCCCGACCTTCAATCCCGAGTAGGCCGAAGCGACGGTGAAGACGATGCACAGGAAAGTGCCCCACAGGACGGAGCGCCAGGTCAGCTCAGCTTCGCGGGCGCCGGCGGGAACGATGGGGCAGTATGTCTCATTTTCCTCCAGAGGCGTGTAGGCATTGGCGGAAAGCGATGTGGTTTCGGCTTCAATGGCCATCCATGAACCTTTCGTCGCAAGCGTTCCTGGTGCGGCGCAGAGCACGGCGCAGAGCACGGCGCAGAACACAACCCAGGCCCGGCACTGGCGCTGCTGCCGCCAGAGAAATCCTCTGCGCTAGATCTCGAACACCGCTCCGGTGTCTGCGCTGGTGACGTGGAGCAGGTAACGCGCCAGCCAGCCGCGCTTCACTTTCGGCTCAAACCTGGGCAACTCGCGCAGGCGCCGCTCAATCTCCTCGTCGCCCACCTTCAACTCCAGCTTGCAGGTCTTGGCGTTGATGTAGATACGGTCGCCCTCGTGCACGGCTGCGATGGGACCGCCGGCAGCGGCCTCAGGCGACACGTGGCACATGCAAAGTCCGCGCGTGCCGCCGGAGAAGCGGCCATCGGTGATGAGCGCGGCGCGCACTCCCGCCCCGACCAGCGCCGCGGTCGGCGAAAGCATTTCCTGCATGCCGGGACCGCCGCGCGGCCCTTCGTAGCGGATCACCACCACGTCGCCATCCTTCACCTGGCCGGCCAGGATGCCTTGCAGCGCGTCTTCCTGGGACTCGTAAATCCGCGCCGGTCCCTCGAATTCCATCATTTCCGGGGCAACGCCCGCCACCTTGACCACGGCGCCCTTGGGCGCGAGGTTTCCGAACAGCACGGCCAGCCCCCCGGTCTGCGAGAATGCATTCTCCGCCCGGCGGATCACGTTGCCATCGGCATCGGGCGCGGCGCTGACGGCATCGCCCAGTTGCCCGGTCACGGTCGGCACATCCAGCTTCAGTCCGGTTGTGCCAATGCGGTCCAGTTCCTTCAGAATCGCCGGAATCCCCCCGGCGCGGTGCACATCCTCCACGTGGATTTCCGGGCGGCTGGGCGAAACCTTGCAGATATTCGGCGTCTTTGCCGAAATCTCATTGAGCCGCGCCAGGTTGAACGGAACCTCCGCCGAGTAGGCCAGCGCCAGGGTGTGCAGAATCGTGTTGGTCGAGCCGCCCATCGCCATGTCGAGAACGAAGGCGTTGGTGAGAGCCTGCGCGGTGACGATCTCGAGCGGCCGCACGTCCTGTTCCATGCAGCGCTTGAGCGCGTGTGCCGCCCGGCGGGAAAGCGCGATGCGGTCGGGATTGGGCTCGGTGCGGGTGTGGGCGCTGTCCGCCCAGCGTTCGGCGGGCATCGTCCCCGTACCCGGAAGCGACAGCCCGATGGCCTCGCCGAGGCAGTTCATGGAATTTGCGGTGAACATTCCGGCGCAGCTTCCGCATCCGGGGCACGCTTTTTCGGCCAGGGAGCGCAATTCCGCCTCGCTCATTTTTCCCACGCTGTGTTTGCCCACCGCCTCGAAGACCGTGATCAGGTCTACGCCGCCGGCTCCGGCCAGCATGGGGCCGCCGCTCAAATACACGGCGGGAATGTTGATGCGCGCCATGGCGTTGTACATGGCCGGAACAATTTTGTCGCAGTTGGCGATTCCGATCCAGCCGTCGCAGGGATGGGCGCCGATGATGGTCTCAATCTCGTCGGCAATCAGTTCGCGCGAGGCCAGCGAATACTTCATGCCGAAGTGGCCCATGGCAATGCCATCGCAGACCGCGCCGCCCACATTGGCATACCAGACGTTGAATCCCAACGCCTTCAGCTCGTCGCGCACAATGGCGCCGATCTTGTCCAGATGGGCGTGGCCGGGGATCTGGTTGGTGTAGGAGTTGATCACGGTGACAAACGGCTTTTTCAAATCGTCGAGCGAACTGATTACACCCTCGGCCATCATCAGCGACGCCGCCGGCAACATGTGGGCGCCCTCGGCAACAATGCGGCTGCCGTGTTTGCGAATATTCTCGATTCCTGGGTTCATAGCTATCCAGTTTACTTGACATGGACCACCCGGTGCACAGCCGGATGAGCAAAAGATTGCAGCGGCGCGGCTGCCTCCAGCTCCGCGTTGCACTCAATATTTTTCAGCCGCGGACGGATCAGCCGCATCTGTTGAGTCATAGCGCGAGGCCGCCACGAGTTTCACCCTAATGCGTCCCGCAAGATGCACCAGAAAGGAAACACGGCATGAGCGATACACAGGCTACGGCTGTCTCCGGGCTGCTGGCTCCGGGCACCAAGGCTCCGGACTTCACCCTGCAGTTTGCGCCGCACCAGGACTTTTCACTGAGCGAGTTGCGCGGCAAACCCGTAGTAATCGCCTTCTATCCGGCCGACTGGAGCCCGACCTGCGGGGACCAGATCGGCCTCTATAACGAGGTTCTTCCCGAGTTTGAAAAGCTGGGAGCCGAACTGCTGGGCATCTCCGTCGATGGCCCATGGTGCCACAAGGCCTTTGCCGAGGCGCGCCACCTGCATTTCCGGCTGCTGTCGGATTCCGAACCCAAGGGAGCCGTCGCCAGGCTGTACGGAGCCTACCGCGGCGCCGACGGGATCAGCGAGCGCGCCCTGTTTGTGATCGACCGCGACGGCGTCATCGCCTGGAGCTATCTCTCGCCGATCCGGACGAATCCCGGCGCGGATGGCATCCTGGAAGCCCTGGAGAAGCTGCCCCGGTAGGAGACGAGCATGAGCATGCTGAAAGTGCCGGTCTCCGCCGCGGATCACGTGCAGGGCCCGGAAGACGCGGCGGTCACGCTGCTGGAGTATGGCGACTACGAGTGCCCGTTCTGCAGGATGGCCTACCCGGTCGTTAAACGCCTGCAGAAGCATTTTGGCGAGCGGCTTCGATTCGTGTTCCGTAACTTTCCCCTGCGTGAGATGCACCCGCACGCCCAGGCAGCGGCAGAAACCGCGGAGTTCGCCGCGGCGCACGGAAAATTCTGGGCGATGCACGACCTGCTCTACGAGAACCAGGAACGCCTGGGAGGCGATGTTTTCCTTGAACTCGCCGATGACCTGAAACTGCCCACGCTGGCGTTGACCCAGGCGCTGGAAGGCGGACAGTTCACGGCTCGCGTCCGCGCCGACTTTGGCTCCGGCGTCCGCAGCGGAGTCAACGGAACCCCAACGTTTTTCATCAACGGCCTGCGCTACGACGGCCCCAATGAGTTTGCCGAGCTCCTGGCGGCCTTGGATGAGGCCGCGGAGTGGGCCCAGAAGGCCGCCACCGACTGATCGGAATGCGCTGGCCCCGGTCATGGAGGCCAGTGCGGCTCTCTCCACAAATCCCTTCGCCTGCATGGACCCGTGCTGACTGCCTCCTTACGGGCCGTTCCACGCGGCTCTGCTGATCTGCCTGCGATCGGGGCGCGGCCAAGACGCCGGGAGGGAATCGTGCGCCTTTCGTTCGGATGAGCAATTTTGAACAGACACTCCGCTCCGCAATTGGTAGCTTCGAGCGCAAGTAGAGTTTTGGGTTAGTTTCGAGGCGGATCCCTCGATACCCGATACCTTCAGTTCGAGTCCATCTTATCGCCGAGGGGAGCTTGTGCTCATGCCAAAAAGACGCGGCAACCCCAATTGGGGCAAGCCTGACCCGATTGGACCAGTGGTTCCGGTCGTCACCGAATTCGAGCGTGTCGCTGGCGATTTCAAGCTGCAACCGAACCAGTATGTCCGCTCCACTCGCCTGCGCGAGTGGGCGCGCCGCAACCGGAATTCGAAATACATTCCCGAACCCCTCCTGGAGGCGTGGGGGTTTGAGATTGAACGGGCGTTGTAGGCTTCACACCTCGACGAGCCGCTACCGGCGGCCCTCCGATTTCACGGGGGCGCCAGTTCCTGACCCTCATGTTCAGTTTTGTCATGACGATCCAGGTGGAAGACTTCGGCAATGTGGACTGCTGCCAGGACACTCCGAGCCAGTTTGTGCGGGTGCCTGAGATCTCTCTGAAAAATAACCTATCGCCGGAACCTGGCATGAGGAGCGTGCTGTTATTGGAAAATGACCTCGCGGCCAGCTAGCTACCCGGTTGCGGCCGCGGGAACACGGCCGCTTCATGCGCTGCTCCAGAGCAAGCTTGACAAAACTTAACCATGGTTCCGCCCGCGCCAGGGAAATGCCGTTCATTCCTGCCTGATGGAGGTTGTAGACTGGGCAATCATGCCCAGAGGAGCCTCTTCGGGCCGCCTTGGTTTTAGGTTCGCGATGACCGGCACGGCGAGGCTGACAACGGGATTCGAACCGGCATTCCCGGTGGCGCAACAAGCTCAATCCACCGGATGCCTGGGAACCTGGAGCAGGATTCGAAAAGGAGATTTCGATTGACCGCTGACATGGAGAAGGAATCAGCTACCGGGCTTGACCGTCAACTCCCGGCTTATGTTCCCCGGCATAACGTTCTGCGGATTGTGCTCTGGATTCTGTTGTTGCTCGCCCTGGTGCTTTTACCCCTGCTGTGGTGGCACCATCACCAGGCAGCGACAAAAGTTGCGCCCGCTCCGGCAAAGATCACCATCACGATTGCGACCGCCCAGAAGGGTGACATTGGAGTCTACCTGGACGCCATCGGCACGGTCACCCCGGTCTACACCGATTCGATTTCCAGCCAAGTCAATGGCCTGGTCACCGCCGTGCATTACAAAGAGGGCCAGCAGGTCAACAAGGGCGATGCCCTGATTGACATCGAGTCGGGTCCGTACCGCGCAACTCTATTGCAGGCGCAAGGTGCGCTGGAGCGCGACGAGAACGTGCTGGCGCAGGCACGCATGGACCTGGAACGCTACCGCGCGGCATGGGCGCGCAACGCCATTGCAAAGCAAGTTCTGGATGACCAGGAAAAGCTTGTGCTGCAGGACGAGGGCACGGTAAAAAACGACCGCGGAACGGTGCAATATGACCAGATTCAAGTTGCGTTCTGTCATATTACGGCTCCCATCTCCGGGCGTGTCGGGTTACGCCTGGTGGATCCGGGCAACGTGGTGCAGTCTTCGGGAAGCGCAACCCTGGCCGTGATCACGCAGTTGCAGCCCATTACCGCAATTTTCACCATACCGGAAGACAATCTTGGCGAAGTCGAAGCCCGCCTGCGCACGAAAGCCAAGCTCAGCGTCGACGTCTTTGACCGGACTGCGCTGAAGAAAATCGCCAGCGGCGAACTGTTGACGCTCGATAACCAGATTGACACCACGACGGGAACCGTCAAAGGCCGGGCCATCTTTGACAACAAGGATGACGCGCTTTTCCCCAATCAATTTGTCAACACGCGGCTCCTGGTGAAAACCTTGCAGGGGGTCACGCTGATCCCGGCCTCGGCCATTCAGCAGAATGGCCAGGCATCGTTCGTCTACGTGATCCAGAACAATGTCGCCCATATGCGCAGCATCAAGCCGGGAGTTACCGATGGCGGAGTAACCCAGGTTGAGGGCATCAATGCCGGCGAGGTTGTGGCCAACAGCAGCTTTGACAAGTTGCAGGACAACGCCGCAATTGTGGTTTCAGCCAAGCCTGTCCCGGCGGCCACCGGTGGGAGCAGCGCCCCATGAGTCCATCGCGCCCGTTTATTCTGCGGCCGGTTGCGACCTCATTGCTGATGGCTGCAATCCTGCTGATCGGGATTGTTGGCTACACCCAACTGCCCGTCTCGGCATTGCCGGAAGTCGATTATCCGACCATTCAGGTCCTCACGTTTTATCCGGGAGCAAGCCCGACGGTGGTAGCAACGACCGTTACGGCCCCACTGGAGCGCCAATTCGGAGAACTGCAAGGGTTGAGCCAGATGACCTCGACCAGTTCCGGCGGCACTTCGGTCATCGTGCTGCAGTTCAACCTCACCCTGAATATCGATGTCGCCGAGGAAGAGGTGCAGTCCGCCATCAACGCGTCGCAGAGTCTTCTGCCGTCCATTCTGCCGGCGCCGCCGACCTACAGCAAAACCAATCCTGCCGACGCCCCCGTGCTCACCCTGGCCATCACCTCCAACGCAATGCCGCTGTCCCAGGTTGAGGATCTGGTAGACACGCGTCTGGCGCCGAAGATTTCGCAGCTCAGCGGGGTCGGCCTGGTCACCATCAGCGGTGGCCAAAAGCCGGCCGTCCGCATCCAGGCCAATCCCACGGCGCTGTCGTCCTACGGCATAAACCTGGAAGACCTGCGCGCCGCGCTGACCCAGGCCAGCGTGAACGCCGCCAAGGGAAATTTTGACGGGCCGCAACTGAATTATCAGATCGACGCCAACGATCAACTGGCCACCAGCAACGATTACAGGAACGTCGTGGTTGCCTACCGCAATGGCGCGCCGGTGATGTTGACCAGCGTGGCGCGCGTCGTGGACGGAATCGAAAACAATTACCAGGCGGCCTGGATGAACCTGACGCCGGCGGTCATCGTGAACGTGCAGCGCCAGCCCGGGGCCAACACCATCAGCGTGGTCAAGAGCATCAAGCGCCTGCTGCCGCAACTGGAGGCCAACCTTCCCACCGGCATCCAGGTGACCACCCTTACCGACCTGACCACTCCGATTGAAGCCTCGGTTGCCGACGTTGAGTTTGAACTGATGCTGACCGTCGGTCTGGTGGTGATGGTCATCTTTCTTTTCCTGCGGAATCTCTACGCCACCATCATTCCCAGCGTGGCCGTACCGCTGTCCCTGGTTGGCACCTTCGCCGCCATGTACATCCTTGGTTACAGTCTGGACAACCTGTCGTTGATGGCGCTGACCATCTCCACCGGGTTCGTGGTGGACGACGCCATCGTGATGATCGAAAACATCTCGCGCTATATCGAAGCGGGCGACCCTCCGATGGAGGCGGCGCTGAAGGGCGCGGAGCAGATCGGCTTCACCATTCTCTCGCTGACCGTGTCCCTGATCGCCGTGTTGATTCCCCTGTTGTTCATGGGTGACGTGGTTGGGCGGCTGTTCCGCGAGTTCGCCGTGACCCTGGCGGTCACCATCATTGTGTCGGCGGTCGTCTCCCTTACCCTCACTCCCATGATGAGTTCGCGCATCCTGCGGCACGTTCCGAAAGAACAGCAGGGGCGCGTCTATCGAGCCTCGGAACGCGCTTTCGAAGGGATGATCGCGTTCTATGGCCGGACCTTGAAATTCGTACTTCAATACCAGACGATTACGCTGCTGGTGGCCGTGTCCACCTTGCTGTTGACGGTTTTCCTTTACATCATCATTCCCAAGGGATTCTTTCCGGTGCAGGACACGGGTGTCATCCAGGGCATTTCACAGGCGGCGCCGGCGATCAGCGCGGCGGCCATGGCAGGCAAACAACAGGAGCTGGCGAAGATTGTTCTGCAGGACCCCGCGGTTGAAAGCCTCTCCTCGTTCATCGGCGCGGATGGAACCAACACGACGACGAACAGCGGCAGAATGTCCATCAACCTCAAGCCGCTCGAGCAGCGCAAGCTGAGCGCGGCCGACGTGATTCGCCGGCTCACGTCAAAGCTGGACCAGGTGCAGGGAATCGAGCTGTTCATGCAGCCGGTTCAGAACATTACCGTGGATGACCGGGTGAGCCGGACGGAGTATCAATACACCCTGGAAGATCCCGACGCCAATGAGCTGAATGACTGGACCAACCGCTTCATGGCGAAGCTGAAACAGTTGCCGGCCCTTGAGGATGTCGCCAGCGATCAACAAACCGGAGGGCTGGCCGTATATCTGGCGATTGACCGGGTCACGGCTTCGCGCCTTGGCATTGCCCCGGCAACCATTGACAACACGTTGTATGACGCCTTCGGCCAGCGCCAGATCAACACCATGTACACCCAGCTCAATCAGTACCACGTGGTGCTGGAGAGTGACCCGCAGTTCCAGTTGGACCCAAACAAACTGAACCATCTCTACATCCAGTCCAACGCCTCTGCCGGCGCCACCGGCACCGGGGCTTCTTCGTCATTTGCCTCCTCCGGATCATCCGCGGCGGGCTCAAATGCGCTGACCGCTTCCGCGCTCTATACGCCTTCGGCCAACACCCTGACCCCTCCCTTGAATGCGCTTTCGGCAGGCGCATCCTCGACGGCGAGCACGGGAGCAGGCTCGGCCGGCGCCACCAGTTCCGCCATGAGTGCAGCCGTGCCGCTGGGCTCGTTCGCCCACTTTGAGAAGACGACGGAGGCGCTCGCCATTACCCACCAGGGCCAGTTTCCGGCCATCACCGTCTCTTTCAATCTGGCGCCCAATGCCGCCCTCGGCGACGCCATCGCTTCCATCGAGAAGGTGCAGAAGGACATGCACATGCCTGCGACCATCCAGGGGGATTTTCAAGGCACGGCGGCGTCCTTCAAGAATTCCCTGTCCAATGTGCCGTTGCTGATTCTTGCCGCCCTGGTCACCGTGTACATCGTCCTGGGGGTCCTGTATGAGAGCTTTATTCACCCCATCACGATTCTGTCCACGCTGCCGTCGGCCGGGGTTGGAGCCTTCCTTGCACTGCTTCTCTTTCGCCAGGATTTGAGCGTAGTCGCCATCATCGGCATTGTGCTGCTGATCGGCATTGTCAAAAAGAACGGCATTATGATGGTGGACTTTGCCCTGGAGGCGGAGAGAAAGCAAGGCAAGAACGCGACGGATGCGATTTACGAGGCTTGCCTGCTGCGCTTCCGGCCCATCATGATGACCACGATGGCCGCGCTGCTGGGCGGGCTGCCACTGGCCCTGGGCACGGGTTTTGGTTCCGAGTTGCGGCGGCCGCTGGGCATCGCCATGGTGGGCGGACTGCTTTTCAGCCAGGTCCTCACCTTGTACACCACGCCTGTCATCTACATTTTCTTTGACAACCTGGGACGGCGCTTTACGGGCGAAACCGGGCGGGAAGACCTGGGAAGCGCTCCCGAGGCGGCAGAGCAGGCATGAACAGTTCCGCGGCTTTCATTCACCGGCCGGTGGCTACCACCCTGCTGACGGCGGCGATTGCGCTGGCCGGGGCGATTGCCTTCAACGTGCTGCCGGTTTCGGCTCTGCCCGAGGTTGATTTTCCGACCATTTCCGTCAACGCAGGCCTGCCCGGAGGCAGCGCCGAAATCATGGCTTCCTCGGTCGCGACTCCGCTGGAGCGGCAGTTCGGCCATATCGCCGGCGTCACCGAGATGACATCGTCCAGCACCCTCGGCAGCACTTCGATCACGATTCAATTCGACCTCAGCCGCGACATCGATGGCGCGGCGCGGGATGTTGAGGCGGCCATCAACGCGGCGCGCAGTTATCTGCCCGCCAACCTGCCGGCCAATCCAACCTACCGCAAGGTCAATCCCGCGGATTCGCCGATCATGATCCTGGGCCTTACCTCGGACCGGTATGGTCCGGATAAGCTGTATGACGTCGCCTCGACCCTCATCCAGCAGAAGCTATCGCAGATCCAGGGCGTGGGGCAGGTGAGTCCCGGAGGCGGCGCGCTGCCCTCCGTGCGGGTGGACGCGAACCCCACCCAATTGGCCAGCTATGGAATTTCGCTGGCGAGTCTGAAGTCCACCTTGAGCCTGCAGAACTCCGACCTGGCCAAGGGGCAGATCTCCGACGGTATGGTGACGGCGGACATTCTCGACAACGATCAAATCTCGCGCGCCGAGGATTACAAACCGCTGGTGGTTGGTTACAAGAATGGCGCAGCCGTCCGCTTGTCCGACGTGGCGCAAGTGACGGACTCGGTGCAGAACATCCATACGGCCGGGTATCTCAATGGCAAGCGCGCGGTTGCGGTCATCATCTTTCGCCAGCCGGGCGCCAACATCATTCAGACGGTGGACCGGATTCGCGCCCAGCTTCCCTATATCCAGGCAACCATTCCGACGGGCATCGAAACCACCATTGTTCTGGACCGCACCACGACCATCCGCGCCTCCGTCAACGACGTGGAGAGGACGCTGCTTATTTCCATCGCACTGGTCGTGGTGGTGGTGTTTCTTTTCCTGCGCAACTGGCGCGCCACGCTCATTCCAGCGGTCGCCGTGCCGGTCTCCCTGGTCGGAACGTTCGGCGTGATGTATTTGTGCGGCTACAGCCTGGACAATCTCTCGCTGATGGCGCTGACCATCTCCACCGGATTCGTGGTAGACGATGCCATCGTGGTGATGGAAAATGTGGCGCGCCACCTGGAACACGGCATCAAGCCGTTTGCGGCCGCCCTGCTGGGCGCGCAGGAAATCGGCTTCACCGTTTTCACCATCAGCATTTCACTGATTGCCGTCTTTATTCCGCTGCTGCTGATGGGCGGAATCGTTGGCCGGTTGTTCCGCGAGTTCGCCGTCGTGCTCGCGACGGCCATCGTGGTGTCGATGGTCGTCTCCCTGACTACGACGCCGATGATGTGCGCCTACCTGCTCAAAAACGAAGCCAAGGGAAGCCATGGCCGCATCTACCTGGCCAGCGAAAAGTTTTTTGAAGGGGTGCTGTCGATCTACCGGCACAGCCTGCGTTGGGTACTGGATAACCCGACGCCTACGCTGATCGTGCTCCTGCTCACCATTGCGCTCAACGTCGTGCTGGTGATCAAAATTCCGAAAGGCTTCTTCCCCCAGCAGGACACGGGAGCAATTTCCGGCGGAGTCCAGGGGTCGCAGGATTCCTCTTTCACCGCCATGAACAACTCCATCCAACAGATCGTCGACGTGATCAAGCGCGATCCCGCGGTGGCGAATGTGATTGCTTCCACCGGCGGCGGCGGTGCAACCAACACGGGCTCGATCTACGTTGCTCTCAAGCCGCTCGCGGACCGCAAGTCCAGTGCCGTCCAGATCATCAACCGGCTGCGTCCCCAACTGAACCGTCTGCCGGTTGCTTCCGTCTTCCTCCAGGCCTCACAGGATTTGCGCATCGGCGGGCGTTCCAGCAATGCCTTGTACCAGTACACGCTGCAGTCGGACAACGTCAAGGACCTCTCCAAGTGGGGACCGGTCCTGCTCGGTCAGATGAAGCGTTTGCCCGGCCTGCAGGACGTAAACTCCGATCAGCAGAACGGCGGCCTTGAGGAGTTGATGACCTACGACCGCGCCACCGCGGCCAAGCTCGGCCTTACGGCGCAGACGCTGGACTCGACGTTATACAGCGCCTTTGGCCAGTCGGAAGTCTCCATCATCTACACCCAGTTGAACCAGTATTACGTGGTCCTCGAGGTTGCTCCACAATACTGGCAAAGCCCGGAAGGATTGAAAGACGTCTACTTCCCCACGTCAAGCAACGGCGCCATCCCGTTGCTGACGCTGGCCCGGAGCCAGACCAATACAACCCCGCTCGCCATCAATCACACCGGCTTGTTTCCGTCGGTCACGGTGTCGTTCAACCTGGCGCCGAATGTGTCCTTGAGCGATGCCACTGCGCGCATCCGGCAGATGCAGAAGCAACTGGGCACGCCTTCCACGATCCAGGGCTTTTTCGCCGGCACGCTGCAGGCTTACCAGCAATCGCTTAGCACCGAGCCCTTGCTGATTCTGACGGCATTGCTGGCGGTGTACATCGTGCTCGGCATTTTGTATGAGAGCCTGGTTCATCCACTTACCATCATCTCCACGCTGCCGTCGGCGAGCGTGGGCGCCATGCTGGCATTGCTGCTGTTCAAGCAGGATCTGAACATCATCTCCATCATTGGCATTGTGCTGCTGATCGGAATCGTAAAAAAGAACGCCATTATGATGATCGATTTTGCCCTTGAGGCACAGCGCAAGGAGGGCAAGAGCCCCGCCGACGCAATTTTTGAAGCGTGCATGTTGCGCTTCCGCCCCATCCTGATGACGACGATGGCCGCGCTCTTGGGCGCTCTGCCGTTGGCGCTGGGGACGGGCACCGGCTTTGAACTGCGCCGTCCCCTTGGCATCACCATTGTCGGGGGACTGCTGCTGAGCCAGTTGCTCACACTCTATACAACGCCTGTCGTCTACCTGGCATTCGACCGCCTGCGTCTGCGCATGGCGGGCAAACAGTGCGACTTCGTTCCGCCGGGGACTGGACCAGCACCCAGCGCCGCGGACTGAGGGGAGTCGCCAGGGAAAGCATGTGACTATGACCATTCGCCGCCTCGAAGCCACCATCCGCCTTGCCCTGCCGCTTTGCCTGCTGGCAGGGTGCGTGGTCGGCCCCAAGTACCACACCCCCACCGCGGAGACTCCCGCGGCATTCAAGGAACTGACCCCGGCCGATCAAAAAACCACCGACGGCTGGAAGGTGGCGCAGCCGCAAGACGCCACGCTTCGCGGCCATTGGTGGGAGACTTTCAACGATCCTCAACTGAACGCGCTGGAAGAGAAGGTCAACGTCTCAAACCAGAACATTGCGTCCGCCGCGGCCAGCTTTCTGGCGGCGCGCGCCCTGGTGAAGGAAGCGCGGTCGCAGCTCTTCCCTACCGTCACCACCAATCCGTCGATTACAACCTCACGGCCTTCCGCGACCAAGTCCAGCGGCGCAACGGCAGCGGGTTCCAAAGCTTCGCCGGTGAGTACAACCACGGACTACCTGCTGCCGTTTGACGCCACCTGGCAGCCGGACCTGTTCGGCCGGGTGCGCAATACGGTGCGATCGGCCGCCTACGGAGCGCAGGCGAGCGCGGCGGACCTGGAGAACACCCGCCTCACGGTCCAATCCGAAGTGGCATCGGATTACTTTCAGCTTCGCGGACAGGACGCGTTGCAGAAGTTACTGGATTCGACGGTGGCCGCCTTGCAGCAATCCCTCGACCTGACCAGGGCTCAGTACGACACCGGCGTGGGCACGGCCGAAGCCGTGGCCGAAGCCGAAACCCTTCTGGAAGCCACGCGCGCGCAGGATGCGGCGCTCGGCATTCAACGTGCGCAATTCGAACATGCCATCGCGATGCTGACCGGCCAGCCGGCATCGTCGTTCTCAATTCCGGCTGAGCCGCTCAAGTCCGTCCCTCCGGCGATTCCTTTTGGCATACCTTCCGAGCTTCTGGAGCGGCGTCCGGACATCGCCGCTGCCGAGCGCCTGGTGGCGCAGGCCAACGCCCAGATCGGCATCGCCAAGGCAGCTTACTTCCCCACCGTTACCTTAAGCGCCGCGGCGGGCTTGGAGAGCACATCGATTGGGAATTGGTTCACCTGGCCCAGCCGCTTTTTCAGCGTCGGGCCGGCGGCGGCGGAAACCCTGTTCGACGCCGGGTTGCGCCGCGCCACCGTCACCCAGTTCAAGGCCCAGTACGACGAGACCGTGGCCAACTATCGCCAGGCCGTCTTAACCGCGTTTCAACAGGTGGAAGACAACCTGGCGTCGCTGCGCGTTCTCTCCGTGGAAATCCATCATCAGGACGCGGCGGTGCAAGCGGCGGAACGAACCCTCGTACTGGCCACGGATCGCTACAAGCTGGGGTTGGATCCCTACCTGAATGTGATTACCGCGCAGACCGCATTGCTCTCCAACCAGCAAGCCGCGGTCACGCTTCGCATGCAGCAGATGACAGCCAGCGTAGGATTGATCGAGGCGCTCGGTGGCGGCTGGCACGCCTCGCAGATGCCGTCGCCTGCGCAACTATTGACGAAAACGCCGTAGGACCGGAAAGGCGTTGCCAATGCTTCCCCCAGTGCAACCGGCGGCAACGCGAAAGGAGATTTTGGTCATGAGCAACTCCACCAATCGCAGAATCGTCCTTGCCTCCAGACCGTTTGGAGCGCCCAGGCAGAGTGATTTCCGCATCGAAACCGCGGCGATTCCCACCCCGGCCCAGGGGCAGTTCCTGCTGCGCACCATTTATCTGTCGCTTGATCCCTACATGCGCGGCCGCATGAGCGACGCGCCGTCCTACGCCCCACCGGTGAAAATTGGCGAGGAGATGGTGGGAGGAACGGTGAGCCGGGTTGAGGTGTCGCACCATCCTGACTATGCCGTGGGCGACTGGGTGTTGAGCTACAGCGGCTGGCAGGAATACGCCGTCTCGGACGGCTCGGGCGCGCTGAACCTGGGCGCCGCCGTGAAGCAGCCCTCCTACGCGCTGGGTGTGCTCGGCATGCCGGGATTCACCGGCTACATGGGCCTGCTGGACATTGGCCAGCCCAAACCCGGTGAAACTCTCGTAGTCGCCGCCGCCGCGGGCGCCGTGGGCTCGGTCGTCGGACAGGTCGGCAAGCTGAAAGGGTGCCGGGTGGTCGGCGTCGCCGGCGGCGTGGATAAATGCCGCTATGCCGTGGAGGAGCTTGGCTTCGACGTGTGCATCGACCATCGCAGCCCGGAGTTGAAGGCACTGCTCGCGGGTGCGTGTCCGAATGGCATCGACGTGTATTTCGAAAGCGTGGGCGGAGCTGTGTTTGACGCTGTGCTGCCACTGCTGAATCCGCGCTCGCGCATTCCACTCTGCGGATTGATTGCTCACTACAATGACACCGAAGCCCGTGCCGGCAAAGATCGCACCGCGCAAGTGATGGCCACCTTCCTGAAACGCCGGGTGCGGGTGCAGGGCTTCATCATCTTTGACGATTACGGCCCGCACTTTGGAGAGTTCAGAAAGCAAATGTCTGAATGGTTGGCGGCAGGAAAGATCAAGTACCGCGAAGACATCGTGGAAGGTCTGGAAAACGCTCCCCAGGCATTCATCGGACTGCTCGAAGGGAAGAACTTTGGTAAGCTGGTGGTTCGCGTAGGTGCCGTGCCGGAACAATAGCCGGGAGAACGAAAGCCGCTGCCGGAACAGTCACCCCGCGGCGCAATTCATGGCCGGGCTACCGGATAGAAAACGCGGTTTGAACAGCCATTTATGCGGCCGGGGCCATGACTGTTCCGCCGCTGCTGTTTGCCGCCCGCGCCGGCGATAGGCTCTGGAGGCGCGCGCCCTCAGCATCCACCGCTTGGGCGCCGCCTCCCATGGCTGCCCTTGGCCGCCGTGGCCCACGGAGAATCAACTCGCGCGCTTTTCTGCGATTCGCTCGGTTGGGGCGCACTCGCGTAACAGGGTTGCAACCCGCTCTTGAATATGTTTTGGTAAGCCTCGATAGGCCTCTCGCAGCTCGGTCAGAAGTTTTCCCGCGGCTTCTCTGTCATCGTTCATGGCACCATCACCACTTTCCCGGCCAGCCCGTATTCGCCGCCCGCCCTCAATCTGGTTGTTTAGTCTCGAACCCACGTTCACGCAGTATGATGCCGTTTGAATGAAGCCGCCGCAGCTTTGTCATCACGAGACAAAAGCTTGGTCTTGGCCATTATCAGGTTGGAGAAAGGCCAAAACTGTTCAATGTTGATCACTTCTGGAAAACCTTTTTCGAATCGGAATCCTCAGAGCAACGGCAATTGCCCACCCCAGATCCGGCCTGACCCCATCCGCAGACCAGTCAGCAAAGCGATTGAGCGCCGCCCCTGCCTCGGTCCGATCCCGGCCTTCTACCCGCACCGCGACGGCCGCAAACGGCGGCGATCAATCCAGCTCAGGCATTCTAATGCATAAACTTCATGGCGAGACCGTATTGCGCAGAATAAATCGCTTGAGCTCAATTATGGGACAAGCCCTGGGAGGGTTTGCGCCGGCGTTTCCTTGAGCTTCGCGAACGCCGCCAGCATCTCACGCAGGGAGCCGAAAATTCTTCCTTGCCCAATCGTCTCTTTCAAATGGTGCCGCGCCAGATCAGGTGCCAGGTCCGACTGCACATGGGCAAACACCAGCTCGGTACCGCGGCGGCTCAGCTCTTGTTGCAGCTCCCGCACAACACAGGCAGCGGTATAGTCCACGCTGGTGATTGCCCCGGCATCGACGACCAGCCAGCGCACGGGAGAAGGCGCCGGCCCGGCCAGGCCGAGGATCTCGTCGGAAAACCGGCTCGCATTGGCATAAAACAGGGCCGCCCCAAAGCGGTAAATCACCAGCCCCGGCTTGGTGATGGCGCCGGGAACAACGGGATTCAGCTGCCATATCCCCTCTTCATCCTCGGCCAGTACCGCGGTGTGGGGCTGATAGCTGTGCCTCACAACGCGGAGCAGCGACAACACCATCGCCAGCACAATGCCCTTTTCAACACCGGCCAGCACCACCACCGCCGCCGTAGTTACAGCCAGCCCGGCCTCGCCGGGGCTCTCGCGGCTGATGCTCCATAGCCCGCGCACATCGATCAGTTTGATGGCGATGAGGAACACGATGGCGCCCAGCACCGGGCGGGGAAGAAACTGCAATGGCCTGGTCAGGAAAACAAGCACCAGTGCAACCACTCCCGCCGTCACAACCTGCGCAAACTGGCTGCGCGCGCCGGAGCCTTCCACCATTGCCGTCTGGGTAGGACTTCCGTTGACCACAAACGTTCCGCTCAATGCCGCCGCGACGTTGGCCGCGGACAGGCCAACCAGGTCCGCATCCTCATCCAGGCGCTGCTCGTGGCGCGTCGCATAAATACGGGACGTGGCGGCGCTTTGGGCAATGATCACAACCACGCAGGATGCCGCCACCGAAATCAGAGGCTCGACGTCCCGCCAGGCCACCGGCGGCATGGCCAGCTTCGGCAACCCGCTCGCCATGGGTCCGAGGATGGCGATGCCGTGCCCGGCAAAATCCCAGGCCGCACTGGCCGCCACCGCGCCCGCCACGGCGATCAGGGCGCCCGGCACTCGCGGTGTAAACCGCTGCAGCAAGTAGACCACGGCCACGACCATCGCCGAGAGCAGCACCGTGGGCCACGGCGCCCGCGGCAAACCATGCAGGACCTCGACAAGTTGCAAAACCGTCTGGCGTGAGTGAACCTCGAGACCCAGCATTTCGCCAAGTACCGCAGTCCCCACCTGGAATCCCACGCCCGCCAGAAATCCCACCAGAACGGTTCGGGAGAGAAAGTCGGCCAGAAAGCCAAGCTTGAGCAGCCGCGCCAGCAGCAGAAATCCCGCCGTCAACAGCGCCACCATTCCCGCCAGCGCCACGTACCTGGCGCTGCCAGGAGTAGCCATCGTGGAAATTCCGCCGGCAAGAATCGCAGCCGTCGCAGAGTCGGCGGCGACCACCAGGTAGCGCGACGAACCAAAGGCCGCAAACGCCAGAAGCGGCAGCAACAAGGTATAGAAGCCGGTGACCACCGGCATGCCGGCAATCTTCGTGTAGCCGAGCGCCTGCGGGATGTTCAGCGCCGCCAGTTCGACTCCCGCCAAGGCGTCGCGGAGCGCGCCCGCGCGATGGAATCGCCCTTTGCCGGGGATCAAGGCCAGCCAGTTCCGATCTCGCAAGATTCCGCTCACCGCTGTTCCTCGGGGTGCCCCGGCACGTTGCCTCGGCGCAACTATTCCTCGTCGGGCCGCTGCCGGGTTTAGCCGGGCTGGGTGCTGTCCAAAACCTCGCGGACCTTCTGCACCAGCGCATCGAGGCTGAAAGGTTTTTCCAGAAACGCAGCCTTGTGGCGTTCAATTCCGCGGCGGAGAACGGCATCGCTGGTGTGTCCTGACATGTAAAGAACCTTCACCCCTGGATGCAGCGCCGTAACCCGTTCCGCGAGCTCGCGCCCGTTCATCTGGGGAAGCACAACGTCGGTCAGCAGCAGGTGGAACGGTTGGGGATCGCGGCCGCAGAGCAGCAGCGCGTCTTCTCCCAGACCGGTTTCAAACACCGTGTAACCGAAGCGGCGTAGCATCTCCGCCACCAGCATCCTGAGTCCATCCTCATCTTCCACCACCAGGATGGTTTCCGTTCCCTTTGCGCTTTCGGCCTTGGAGGCCGGGGTTGCAATGTCCACTTCGGCGTCGTTCACCCGCGGCAGGTACACCTTGAAGGCCGTGCCCGATCCCAATTCGCTGTCAACCCAGATATAGCCCTCGCTCTGCTTCACGATTCCGTACACGGTTGCCAGCCCGAGTCCAGTTCCCCTGCCCAGCGCCTTGGTGGTAAAGAAGGGATCGAAGATGCGAGCGACGGTGGCTGCGTCCATGCCCACGCCGGTGTCGCTGACTTCCATCAGAACGTAGTGGCCGGGCTTCAGTTCGGCGTGCTCACGGGCGCGGCTGTTATCGACTGTCACGTTGCTGGTTGCGATCAAAAGCTGCCCGCCCCTGGGCATCGCGTCCCGGGCATTGACCGCCAGGTTCATGACGACCTGCTCGATCTGTCCGGGGTCCGCCTTGATCCGGCCCAGGTCATCGCCCAGCGCGGTTGCCAGCACTACGTCCTCGCCCAGGAGGCGTTGCAGCATGGTTGCCAGGTTGGTGATCACCGCGCTCAGGTTCAGGATCTTGGGTTCCAGCACTTGTTTGCGGCTGAAGGCCAGGAGCTGACGGGTCAGGCTGGCGGAGCGGTCCGCCGCCTTTCCAATCTCTTCCGTCGCCTCCCACCACGGGTCCTTCGGACCGATTTGTTCCCTCATCAATTCGTTGTAGCCCTTGATGATGGTGAGCAGGTTATTGAAGTCGTGGGCAATGCCCCCCGCCAACCGCCCCACGGCTTCCATCTTTTGCGACTGCAACAACTGCTGCTCGAGCATCCACCGCTCGGTAACATCTTCGGCGATCATCTCCAGGCTTTCGACTTCCCCCTCCAGGTCGCGCACTACGCGGCCGCTCAACCGTACGGTGAATGGCAAGCTACCCTTGCGCTTCCAGCGAACCTCCATGTTCCCGATCCGGTCTTGATGACGGCAGCTCTGGATGATTTCCGCCAGTTCTTCGGGATTCACATAGAGATCGCGAGATAGCCGGAGCAAGAGCACTTCGGCGATCGAGCCGTATCCCAGCATGGCGACCAGCGCCGGATTCACCTCCAGAAATCGGTCCTCAACGCTGGCGCGGAAAATGCCGTAGACCGCGTTTTCCACTTGCCTGCGATAGCGCGCCTCGGATTGGCGCAGAGCCTCCGCGCTGCGTTTGCGTTCGATGGCGGCGGCAATATTCTGGGAAACGAAGGTCAGGATGTTCTTATGCTTCTCATTGAAGCGGACGCTTTCCGTATAGCTCTGTACGACCAGCGCGCCAATAGTATCAGTCCCGAACTTCAGAGGAACACCCAGCCAGTCCACCGAAGGGGCGCCCAGCGCTTCGACCTCGCCCTGGCGCACCAGGTCTTCGAAGACCTCGGGCGAGGCCAGCAGTGGCTCTCCGGTGCGCAATACGAATTCGGTCAGGCCCTTGCCCAGCTTCTTGGGGATGGGGGTGACGTCCTCTTCGTCCACAAAATACGGAAAACTCACGGTTCCGGATGCAGAATCCGAAAGCGCAATGTAGAAGTTGCGGGCAAACATCAATTTGCCAACGATGGCGTGCAGCGAAGCAAAGAACTGGGGCAGGTCCTCGGCGGCGGCGGCCTGCTCGGAAATGCTGTAGAGCGCCGACTGCAGTTGCTCTGCCCGCTTGCGCTCGGTGATATCTTCGGCTGAGCCCAGGATTGCGGTCTTGCCGCCATACTCGATGCTACTGGCCCGGAAGCCCAGCCAGCGTTCCTCGCCGCTCTTGGTGAGAATCGGGAACTCGTATCCGCCGATAATCGGTTCGCCCCGCAGCCGGGCTTGCGCCCGTTCCATCATTTTGGGGCGATACTCCTCCGCCATCAGCATCCACGGGTCCATGGCCAGCAGTTCTTCCCGGCTGTAACCGCTGGCCGCTTCCGCTGCCGGATTCACATAGAATATGCGGACGCCGTCGGAGACCAGGATCAGCGTTGGAGAAGTCTCGGCCACGGCGCGGAACTTGCTTTCGCTCTCCCGGATGGCCGCTTCGTTGCGCTTGCTTTCGATCGCCGCGGCAATCTGCTGGGAGACAATCATGAGAATCTCTTTTTCCGCCTCCCCGTACTGGGCAATCGGTTCGTAACTCTGCAGCACCAGGGCGCCGACCGTCTGATCGCCGCTCTTCAGCGGTGCGCCCATCCAGTCCAGCGAGGCGGTGCCCCGGCGGAACAATTCGCCCTGCCGCACCAGTTCGTTGAGCTTCTCGGCGGTGCCGAGCAGAGGCTGGCCGGTGCGCAGCACGTACTCGGTCAGGCCGCGGCCGAACTTGTGCGCCGGAGCCGGCGGATCCTTCTCGTCCACAAAGTAGGGAAAGCTGACCATGTCGGTGGCCCGGTCGTAGAGCGCGATGTAGCAGTTCTTGGCATAGATCAGCTCGCCCACAATGGCATGGATGGAGGCGTAGAGCTTCTGCAGATCCTCGGCTGAACGCGCCAACTCCACAATGCGGTAGAGCGCCGACTGCAATCGCTCCGCCCGCCTGCGCTCGGTGATGTCCTGGGTGACCGACTGGGTGCCAACCACGCGCCCGTCTTCCACGATTGGGGTGACTACCGCCTGCAGCCAAAGGTGGCTGCCGTCTTTCCGGATTCCTTCGTAGGTGAATTCTACGGGGACTTCCTCGCCGCGAATCCTCCGGTCATGACGGTCGCGCAGCGCCGGGCGCCACTCGGGGGCAACGTAATCCTCCAGGGAGAGATTGGGAATGTCGTCGCGGGTGAGTCCAAAGAGTTCCAAAAACCTGTCGTTGGCATAAACGACGCGCCCGGCAGCGTCATCCACCAGAAGAGCATCGAGGATGTGGTCTACCACCCGCCGGTAGCGCTGCTCGGACTTGCGCAAAGCCTCCAGGGCGCGCTGCGTCTGCGTGACCTGGGCCGTAAGTGCCTGGTTGGCTTCGCTCAACTCCGCCGTGCGCTCGTCAACCTTGCGCTCCAGGTCATCGTGCGCCTTGCGGAAAACCCGCTCCATCTGCCGGTTCGCGGTCAGGTCGCGTATGCAACCAACAATGTACTTCTCCCCGGTCGCGCCCACGAACAGCGACTTCCTGGTGTTGATCGAATGGGTGATTCCCCTGGCATCCGTAAATTCTTCGTCGCTTACATTCTCTTCCCCGGTTGCAAGCACCAGGCTGTCCTTGTGCCAGAAAACTTCCGCTTCGTTCCGGGGAAGAAAGTCATAATCAGACTTGCCGATGAGCTGGGCCCGGTCGAACCCCAGAAACTTGCAAAAAGCGTCGTTCAGAAACGCCCATCGGTGTTGCTCATCTTTCACAAACACGGGATCGAGAATGGAGTTGATCACTCCATCCAGGTAGCCCTTGGATCGGCTCACCCCCTCCTCCAGCCGCCTGCGTTCGGCAATGTCTGAGATGGTCGTGGCCGACCCAATGATTCTCCCCGTCTCATCCCAGATCGGTGAGATCGACAGGGATACATCCACCGGGGAGCCATCCTTGCGGACGATGGCGGTTTCGAAGCCCTGGACGTGTCCGCCGCGCTCGATCTCCCGCATCAATTCCAGGAACCTGTCCCGGCCCTCAGGCGGGCAAATGATACTGCAGGTTTGCCCCAGCGCTTCCCCGGCAGAGTAGCCCAAAAGGCTCTCCGCGGCGGCATTCCAGCTCTGGATGATCCCCTCGGGATCCATGCATAGGATCGCATCCGAGGAGTCCCTGGCGATGCCCGCCAGCAACGCGAGTGCCCGCGCGAGTTGTGGGTCCTTGGGATGAACTTTGCTGCCTGCCAGCATCATAAAGTTTTCGCCAGTCCACACTGGACTCTTCACCATCCCGGTTCTGGCGCAGTCCTGGCCGCGTTCCGAAGAGCCTCGCCTTGCGGGTCTGTACTAAGGTTGGAGTAAATACTACCGCAGAACACTCCCTTGCATAAGCCTTTTATGGAACACGAGGGCCAGCACCACCGGGCGCCGCCGTAGTTACAGCCAGCCCGGTCTGTGAGAACGGCGCGGTTGCCAGAGTCAGAGCCACGGCAGAAACGGTTAAGAAGTTTTTCCGGTTGATTGCACCAGGAAAATTGCGGATTTGATCTGCATCCCGAACGGTTCGGCGCGCCGCCCGAAAATTCGATTGCGGCGGCGCGTCATCCGCAGCTGAAAAGAGTCCGGATGAACGCTCAGCGCCGCCGCCCGGCCAACTAGCATCGAGCAACCGGGCTAAGCCTCGCCCCATCCTTTCGTTTCCCGCGCCAAGGGATGGGGTCCCGGAGGAGCGGCTCTGTAAATGCCAAACTATATGGTTACGATCTGCTTCAGTTCCATTAGGTTTTCGACCATGAAATCGGGCGCGCATGGGTTCAGTTCCGCCAGTGTTCCGATCCCGTACAAGACGGCGCAGGTTGCGATGCCAGCATTCTTCCCGGTCACGATATCCGTCGGTGTGTCGCCTACCATGATGGCGGCATCGCGGCTGCAGCCGAGACTTTTCAGGATGTAGTTCACGCATTCCGGATCGGGCTTGGCCCGTTCGACGTCGTCGCCCGTCACGATCAAGTCAAAGTAACGGAAGATATTCAGGTCGTGAAGCATCTTCATCGCCGCCGGGTAAAGATTTGAGGTGGCGACCGCCAGCTTTTTCTTACCGGCGTAATACTCCAGGGCATCGCGGACTCCGGGATAAAGTACGGTGTGCCGGGTGCAGTTCTGCTCGTAATAAATCTTGAACACCTCAATGGCCTCATCGATCCGATCCTTGCTCTGATCGTCGAGACACGGAAGCAAGAATGGCCGGACTGTATTGGGGATACCGTTGCGAATGAACGCGAAGTCCCGATCCTGGCTTCCCACTTGCTTCAGAGTGTGATGCACGGCGGCGACGATGTCGCCCACGGAGTCGATGATGACCCCATCCAGATCAAATACGATGAGGTCGTAAGTTCGGGTTGTGGTAGAGCAACTGCTTCTGGCCATTGGTAGCATTAAGAAAACGCCTCGGGTATGAAGTCACCTGGTTACAGCCGGCTCGGCGGTTACAGCATCCCGGTTGAGTCCATCCACGCGCTCTGCGCCGGCTGGAAGCTCATCCATATCCGGGACATCATTCCCGCTTTCCAGGTTGCAGGCAATCAGCCGGGTTCGCGCTTTCAACCAATGCCTGATTACTGCACTCTCTGGCTGCTGGCGAAGCCGCGGACAAAAAGCCGTCTTCTCAAAGACCGGTACATGCGTCAGTCTTTGAGAAGACGGCTTTGCAGATTTGTCTCTACCGCCTCTATCTTCTTACGTACTCCAGTACGATTGCCACTGTCAAGATCAATGCGGACCGGCGATCCCGCCCATTGACCATACCCACTCTACTTCTGATCCTGATTATCTTTCCATTCCTCGTACCAGGCCATCTGGATCGCCTCCAGTTTGGCTTCGGTCGAAGCCTTGGGATCGTCGTCAAAATTTTTCAATTCAATCACCAGCCGGTGCAGCTCCGTGAAGCGCACCGTCATCGGATCTTTGCCGGGAAACCTCTCGTAGAGTTCGATCCCGACATCTTCGGCATCGTCCCAGTGAAGTTCGATCATCGTTCCTCCGCATTCATCGGCAACAGGAAGGTTTGCGGCGCAGGCGAGACGCGGTCCAGATCAGCAGAACTGAGTTCGCCGCCAGCATCAGCGCCGCCAGGTTACCGGAAATCGCCCGGCTCGCCACGCATCCCACCAGCACAGCCTCGAATACCAGAAGAGTATACACAACCCATTTCATCCGTGCCGCCTACAGCGTGCTTCCGCCGCCCTCGCTGATGTAGTTGCGGTTCCACGACGGAATCTCCACCACCACTTCGCCGGGCTTTTCAATGATCGCCTGGCATCCCAGCCTTGAGTTCAGTTGCAGACCGGCGGCCATGTCCAGCCGGTCCAGCTCTTCCTCGCTGGATTCGCTCAGCAGCTCCCCGCCCTTTTTTACCACCACGTGGCAGGTTGTGCAGGCGCAGCTTCCCCCGCAGGCATGCTCCAGGTGGATGCCGAAGTTCATCGCAACATCCAGGATGGATTGCGGCTTGCCGTGGTCCTGGTAAGGCAGCTTGCCCGCCTCGAATTCCACGCTCTGCCCACTGGGCAGGAAGGTGAGGCGAACCGTGTTCGGCCCCAGTTCAGTCTTGTTTCCGTCGGTCTCGCCCTTTACCTCTAACATGTTCGTGTCCTATTCTCACCATCGGCCTGGTCCATCTTCGCTTAGCTGAATTCAGCTTTGCCAATCGGATGCGGCGCCGCTGGTCCCTCGCCCACATCCGTCGAGTCCATGTTCTTGCCGCGCAACGCGCTGCCTACGGCGGCGTCCATCATCAATTCCGCCAGGTGCATCGTCGCCTGGTTCAGCTCATCAATCCAGCGCCGGATGGGGTTGTAATCCGTGCCTCCCAGGGCCAGCCGCAGCCGGGATTCGAGTTCGTCCACCTTGCGCTGTTCGGAAAAGTTCAACATCGTCCAGGCCGGGTTATGGCGTCCTTTTGCGAGTGCCGTCAAAATCGTCTCGGCCTCGTTGCGCGCCTCAATCAACTGCCGTTCGGCCAGATCCCGTTCGGCGTTGTCAAACGAGTCCAGGATCATGTTTTCCACCTGCTCGTCGGTCAAGCCATAGCTGGGCTGCACCTGGATCTCGGACTCCTTGCCGCTGCGTTGCTCACGCGCCGAAACATGCAAAATTCCGTTGGCGTCGATCAGGAAGCGAACCTCGATGCGAGGTAATCCCGCCGGCATCGGAGGAATTCCCTTCAGGTCGAAGCGTGCCAGCGACCGGCAGTCCTTCGCCATTTCGCGCTCGCCCTGCAGCACGTGAATCGCCACCGAGATCTGGCCTTCCACCCCGGTCGTAAAGTGCTCCGTGGCGCTTGCCGGGATGGTCGAGTTGCGGTGAATGATCTTGGCCGTCACTCCGCCCAGCGCTTCAATGCCAAGCGAAAGCGGCGTCACGTCGAGCAGCAGCATGTCCTTGGTTTCCGCCGAGCCGCCTGCCAGGATCTTCGCCTGCACCGCGGCCCCAAGCGCCACCACCTCGTCGGGATTCAGTTCGCTGTGAGGCTCGCGCCCGAACAACTCCTCCACCCGCCGCCGCACCAGCGGAATCCGCGTGGACCCTCCAACCAGCACGACCTCATCCACCTGCGCCACCGTCAGTTCCGCATCTTTCAGCGCCTGCCGGCAGGGCTCCAGGGTGCGTTCCACAATCGGCTCAATCATCTGCTCGAACATCTCGCGCGTGATCGTGCGCTGGTACAGCCTGCCATCCGGCAACTCCACTTCAAGCTCGGCCGCCGGCCGTGATGAGAGCGCAATCTTGGCCTCGATCACCGCCCGGCGCAGCCGCTGAACCAGGTCCGGATGTTGGCGCGCATCCAGGCCCAGGTCGCCGGCAATGTCAGCGACGGCAACCGCAATCAGCAGGTTGTCAATGTCGTCCCCTCCCAGATGGGTGTCGCCATTGGTGGCGATGACTTCGAAAATTCCGTCCTGCAACTTGAGGATTGAAATATCGAACGTACCGCCGCCAAAGTCGTACACTGCGATGGTTCCGTTCTGTTTCCTGTCCAACCCATAGGCAAGCGATGCCGCCGTAGGCTCGTTCACCAGCCGCAGCACCTCCAGCCCCGCAATGCGTCCCGCGTCCTTGGTTGCCTGCCGCTGCGCGTCGTTGAAGTACGCCGGAACGGTGATCACCGCCTGCTTCACCGCCGCCCCGAAGAAGCGTTCCGCATTGCGTTTGAGCTGGCGCAGAATCTGCGCGGAAATCTCCGGTGGCGTGTAGCTGCGCTCACCCAGTTGGATGCGCAGCACTTCCCCCGGCGCAAGGTCTTCGGCAAGACGGAACGGAAACAGCTTGAGTTCCTCCTGCACGTCGTCCACGCCGCGTCCCATCAGCCGCTTCACGCTGTATACGGCGCGTTCCGGCTGCGTCAGCAGCACCTCGCGTGCGGCATTGCCCACCAGCATGTGGTTGTCGTGGTCCAGGGCCACCACCGATGGAACCAGGTTCGAGCCATCTTCCCCGGGAATAATGAACACGCCCTTGCCCGGTTCGTCCGGATGCGCCAGCGTGGGACCGGTGCCCATGTAGGCCACCAGTGAATTTGTAGTTCCGAGATCGATCCCTACCACTCTATCGTCTGCCATTTTTTATAAGGTCAAATCAATCCAGCGCTTCGTTGATGTCGCGCACAAGGTTACGCAGGTAGCTGCGGCGGTTCAGCACGTCCACCATCTGCGCCGTAGCCTCGCGGTCTCCGCCGTCCCACTGCTTCCAGGCAGCATGGAGTTCGTCCTGCATCGTTTTCAGGCGCGCCATCAGTCCCGCGCGAGTGGCGCGCAATTGCGCGCGCAACTCCTTGTCAACGCCGCCCATTTTTGCCTCTTCCAGCAGCATGTTCAGTTCAAAGGCTTCTTCCAGCAGTTCCGCCGGTACTGTCTGCTTTTTATCCACTCCCGCGGCGCGCGCCTGCTCGGTTGCGGTCTTGCTCTGCTCGTCCAGTTGAATGCCTTCGAGCCGCAACAGGTATTCGGTGCGCGAGAGCGGGTCCTTCAGGGTGCGATACGCGTCATTGAGCTGCGAGGTCTTCTCCAGGCTCCACGCCTGCTCCCGCGCGCTCGCCAGCGAGTACACATCCGGATGCAGCTTGCGGCTCAGGGCGTAAAACTCGCGCTCCAGGCCGGCGTCATCCAATTCCAGCTTGCGGGGAAGTCCGAAGAATGCGAAATAGTCCGTCGGTTCCGCCGGCTGCACATGCCCGCACGCGGCGCAGAAGTGCTCGGCGCGCATGTCTCCGCAAGACCAGCAGCGGTGGTCCCGGTGTTTGCCGTTCATCACCTGCAACCCGGCTTTTTGGGGATCGCTCAATTCCATCTCCTCTAGGAAAAGCTGCTGCCGCAGCCGCAACTCTTCTTGGCATTCGGGTTGCGGAAGACAAAGCCGCGATGCATCAGCGTCTCTTCCCATTCCACCGTCATGCCGGCCAGGTAAATGTACGATTTCGGATCGACAAAAACGCGCACGTCACCGTACTCGAAGATGCGGTCGCGCTCCCGCGGCTGGGTGTCGAAACGAATGTTGTAGGAAAGGCCGGAGCATCCGCCGCCCTGCACGCCCAGGCGCAACCCGCCCAGCTCCGGCGCAATGCCTTCTTTCTGCATGGCCGCCCGGATGTGCTCCAGTGCCTTGTCCGTTATGTTGATTCCCGGCGCTGCCGCCGTCTGTCCTATCGTCATGGTTGGGGCCTCGGCCCAGTCCGGCGTCGGCGGCCGCAGGGGCAACTGCTGGCCCCACAGGTCGCAAAGCCGCTTTCTTAGTGCTTCTTCTTCCAGTCAGAGATGGCGGCGCGAATCGCGTCTTCCGCCAGCACCGAGCAATGAATCTTTACCGGAGGCAGTGACAGTTCTTTCACAATGTCGGTGTTCTTGATCTGCAAAGCCTCATCCACCGTTTTGCCCTTCACCCACTCCGTCGCCAGCGACGACGATGCGATCGCCGACCCGCAGCCAAACGTCTTGAACTTCGCGTCCTCAATGACCTGCGTCTGCGGGTTCACGCGGATTTGCAGCTTCATCACGTCGCCGCACTCCGGAGCGCCGACCAGCCCGGTGCCTACCTCGTCTGCGTTCTTGTCCATGGTGCCAACGTTGCGCGGATTGGTGTAGTGATCCAGTACCTTATCGCTGTAAGCCATCCTTATATTCTCCTTGATTCCTTCGCGATTCCCCCACGAAATCGCGAAATCTCTGCTATCTCTTGCGGTGCCCCATATCTGCCGCTTTTCGCAGATGTGGGATTGCCGGTCGTCAGTGGCCCACCGGTTCGGCTGCCCACTTTACCTTGGAAAGATCGACGCCTTCCTTGTGCATCTCGTACAGCGGCGAAAGCTCGCGCAGACGCTTCACCACTTCCACGATTTTCGCCGCCACGTAATCCACCTCGGCCTGGGTGTTGAACCGCCCCAGCCCAAAGCGGATCGAACTGTGCGCCAGGTCGTCGCCCGCCCCCAGCGCCTTCAGCACGTAGCTTGGCTCCAGGGTTGCCGAGGTGCAGGCCGAACCGCTGGAGACCGCAATATCGTTGATCCCCATCAGCAGCGACTCGCCTTCCACGTAGGCGAAGCTGATATTCAAACTCCCCGGCAGACGATGCTCCATGCTGCCGTTGATATAAACTTCGTCCAGTTGCGAGGTGATCTGCTCGCGCAAATTCTCCCGCAGCGCAAACAGGCGCTTGGATTCCTCGCCCATCTCCTGCTGCGCAATTTCGCAGGCCTTGCCCAGCCCCACGATTCCAGGAACGTTCAGGGTGCCGCTGCGCATGCCGCGCTCGTGACCGCCTCCATCCATCTGCGCCACCAACTGCACCCGCGGATTGCGCCGCCGGACGTAGAGCGCGCCCACCCCCTTCGGTCCATAAATCTTGTGCGCCGAAACCGAAGCCAGATCGACGTTGTCCTCGATCACGTTGAACGGAACCTTGCCTGCCGCCTGCACCGCATCGCTGTGGAACAGCACTCCCTTTTCATGGCAGAGCTTGCCAATTTCGCGAACCGGCTGCAGGATGCCAATCTCGTTGTTGGCCGTCATGATCGAAACCAGGATGGTCTCGGCGCTCATCGCGTCCTTCAACTGGTCCAGGTCGATCAGCCCATCCTTCTGCACCGGCAGATAGGTCACGCGGAATCCATGCTTCTCCAGCCGCTTGCAGGTATCCAGCACGCACTTGTGCTCGGTCACCTCGGTGATGATGTGATTGCCCTTCTCGCGATACATCTCGGCCACGCCCTTGATCGCAAGGTTATTGCTCTCGGTCGCTCCGGAGGTGAGCACAATCTCTTTTGCGGTGGCGCCAATCAGTTTGGCAACCTGTTCGCGCCCTTTTTCCACGGCCTCCTCGGCCACCCATCCGAACTCATGATTGCGGCTGGCTGCGTTGCCATAAATCTCGCCAAAATACGGCAACATCGCCTCAAGCACTCGCGGATCGGTCCGCGTAGTGGCATGGTTGTCCATATAAATTGGTAGCTTTACTGCCCCGTCACTTGCCATAATTCCCTCCAGAAATTTCGATCTTTACCAGTTCGCCCTCAATCGAGGGTGCCCCACATCCGCCCGCGGTTGGCGAATGTGGGACGGCGTCGTCCGTCCCCTCGCGCAAATCCCATACGGTCAACCTTCCGAGCACGTCTTCAATCGTGCGGCTCACCTTCTGCAACGGTTCCCGCACCGTGCACTTCGTATGCTGGTTGCAAGCCTTGGTGGACGAGTTGCACGAGGTAATGAACAGCGGCCCTTCAATCGCCCGGATCACTTCCAGCGCCGAGATCGTCCGCGGATCGCGCGACAACACATATCCCCCGTTGGTCCCCTGCTGCGAGATCAGCAGCTTGCTGCGCGCCAGCCGCTGCAAGATCTTCGCCAGTGCTTCCTGCGGAATCCCGTACATCTCCGCCAGGTCCTTGGCCGAGCAGGCGCCCAGGTCGGCGTGCTCGGCCAGGTGCCGCACCGCGATCAACCCGTAATCGGCCTTCTTGGTAAGCTTCAGCATGGGGAACAGGAATCTCCGACCAATTCAGTCGCCAATAGAAGTATAGATGCAGAAAACTCCAAAAAGCAACAGACTTCATTGAATGGCAAACGACATAGGCTATTCGGCTGCAACAAGTTACCGAATGGCGATTTATTTGGTCGCAATTGGGGATTCCGCGAGCCGGACATTAGCGGCGGAAGGTGGCCCACATCCGCCCGCCTTTGGCGAATGTGGGAGCAACTATTCACGCGCTCTTCCCTGTCGGCATGGCGGACGCTCAACTCGGTTAGGACCTCTTCACCCTCTGCGAAAAACTCACCACGCCCCTCATCCCTCCCGCGAAGAAAAAGTCGGCAACAAGAAAGGAGGGCTCCGACCCAGAACAGCCGTTCCCCGGATTGGCGGCTGCATAATATGCAGGACATCCCATCGGAACCCATTGACCGACTGGTACTCGCGCTTGTCAGCAATAAATCAGGAAAAATTTATCATTCAGTTACTAAGTTAGCCAAGTCTGTTGCTCACTCCGCTAATCCTTCCGGACCCTGCGCAACCATGTACCAAGAGATAACTTTTCGCTTTCCAACGATTATCTAATGTGCCAATCGTCGCCGTACCGGCTCAAAGTTCACCCTTCGCACGCAAAAGGCCATGGGTCGTCTCGAGTGGCCCTGGAAGCCGCATAAACATTGGCTTCTGGCCCGTACCTGCCCGCTTTGGGCGAATCTGGGATGCGCCCCTCGCCGCGGCCGCTGCTTTTGCGCTACATTGATTCAGGTGACTGCCAACTCACATCGTCCCACAATCGGGGTCTTTGACTCCGGCGTCGGCGGACTTACCGTGCTCCGGGCCATTGCCCGGCTGGTGCCCAACGCCAACTACATTTTCTTTGGCGACACGGCGCGCCTTCCCTACGGCACCAAGTCGCAGGAGTTCGTGGCGCGCTATGCCTCGGCAGCCGCGCGCTTCCTGGCCGCGCGCGGCGTCGACCTGCTGGTCATCGGCTGCAACACAGCCTCGGCCCTGGCGCTGTACGACGTGAAGTCGGCGGTCCCGGTTCCGGTCATCGGCGTCATCGAGCCGGGCGCCGACGCGGCGGCAGCCGTCTCCAAGAGCCGCGAGGCGCTGGTGTTCGCCACCGAGGCCACCTGCTCAAGCCACGCCTATCAGCGCGCCCTGGCCCGCCGCGGCTTTGCCACCTATGAGAAGCCCTGTCCGCTGCTGGTGCCGCTGGTCGAAGAAGGATGGGTGGACACGCCGGTCACCGAGCAGGTGGCGCGCATCTACGCCATCGAGGCGCTGCGCAATACATCGACCAATGTCGATGTATTGGTGCTCGGATGCACCCACTATCCCCTGCTGCGTCCGCTGCTGCGGCGGGTGGTTCCGCAGCGCATTGAAATTGTGGATTCCGCCGACGCCACGGCGCGCGCGCTGTTGCACTATCTCGCCGGCCACAACTTCGCGGCCGGTGAGCCAGACTACAGATTTTTCGTCACCGATTCGGTACAGAAGTTCCGCAAGCAGGCTCCCGTCTTTCTCGGCTTTGCCGCCGAAGCGGTGGAACGCGCCGATCTGGATGCCGGGCACTAAGGAGCCGGG
Organism: uncultured Acidobacteriaceae bacterium; assembly: GCA_964591805.1. Taxonomy (GTDB): domain Bacteria; phylum Acidobacteriota; class Terriglobia; order Terriglobales; family Acidobacteriaceae; genus TOLSYN. Next base: position 176,996 of record CAZQDD010000001.1, read on the forward strand.
CGGCAAACCATTGTCGCTCCGGCCGATCCTTTGCAAGGAGAAAACGCACAAATGGTAGATCGTTCAGCGTGGTGCGCAATCATTATCTTTGTCTTTGTCTTTGCACCTACCGTGCCGCTCCAAGGTATTTGCAAACCCGCGAATGATCACCGCAAACTCGACCAGGCCGCGCAGAAGAATGTTCAGCAGGCGCAGGTGAATTCCGGCAAGGAACTATGGCGGTTGGAGGCGGCGCAGGTCGCAGCACGCGAGGCAGCCGCGCTGGATCCCGGCTGCGCCGTTTGCAAAGGCGCGCCCGGACGCGCGGCAGTGCGATTGGTGAAAGGCGATGAGCGCATGCAAGTGTTCCAATACGCGGCCAGCGATGGCCGCCTGCTGGAGCTAACCCTGAAGAAACCGGAATGGCTGCTGCCATGGGCCGGCATTTACAAGATGGAAATGTGGGTGGTCACCGATGTGAAGACCGCCTGCGGGAAGTAAGGACATTAAGATGATTTTTCGTTCCGATAATCGCGCCCTCGACCAGATGCGCGGGTTGACGTTGACTCCCGAATTCATTCGCACCGCAGAAGGCTCGTGCCTGATCGAGCTGGGAAATACGCGGGTCATCTGCACCGCGACCATCGAGGAGAGCGTTCCGCACTGGATGCGCAACCAAGGCAGGGGATGGGTCACAAGCGAGTACGGCATGTTGCCGCGCGCCACCCTGACGCGCACGGCGCGTGAATCCGCCAAGGGCAAGCAGGGCGGACGCACCCATGAGATTCAGCGGCTGATTGGCCGCTCGATGCGCGCTGTGGTGGACACCGCACGGCTGGGCGAACGAACTCTGTGGATTGACTGCGATGTTATCCAGGCCGACGGCGGTACGCGCACCGCGTCCATCACCGGAGGCTTTGTGGCCATGGCGCTGGCCATGCAGAAGCTGGTGGCCGCCGGAACCCTGAAGCAGCTTCCGCTGAAGGACACGGTGGCTGCCATCAGCGTGGGCATTGTGGATGGCGCAGCGATGCTCGATCTGGCCTACGAAGAGGATTCCCGGGCCGAGGTGGACATGAATTACGTGCTCACCGGCGCCAGCCAGTTTGTTGAGATTCAGGCAACGGCCGAGCACGAGCCTTTCGGCGACGAGCAGCTTGCGCAGATGACGGTTCTAGCGCGCAAAGGCGTTACCGAGTTAGTGCGGCGGCAGCGCGAGGTGCTGACGGCCGCCGGAGTGAAGCTGTAAGTCCCGCGCGCCGAGGCCGCGCTCGGGCAGAGGCACGCCAATTGCGGTATGCTTTTCTTGGCTGGGTTGGTGCGCCAAGGCCGCATGCGGTGGCGCCGCCGTGAACCAGAATCTGACAAGTTGCAGGAGGAGAACGTGAAACTTACTCCCGGAAAATTGGCTGGATTGAAAGCGGTATCAAACGAGCGTGGCGTGATTGCCGCCGCGGCCATGGATCAGCGAGGATCGCTGAAGAAGGCGCTCGGCCCTAATGCCCCCGAGAAGGACCTGATCAATTTCAAGATTGCGGTCAGCGAGGTGCTGACCCGCTACGCCAGCGCGATTTTGCTGGACCCTGAGTGGGGACTACCCGCCGCCGGGGCGCGCAATCCCCGGGCCGGCCTGCTGCTGGCCTACGAAAAAACCGGCTATGACAAGCAGGTTGCCGGACGCCTTCCCGATTTGCTCGACCTGTGGAGCGTGCGCCGGCTGAAAGAAGCTGGGGCCGACTGCATCAAGATTCTGCTCTACTACGCGCCTGCCGACCCGAAGGAGATCAACGAGCACAAGCACGCCTGGACCGAGCGCATTGGCGATGAGTGCGTGGCCAACGACATTCCGTTTTTCCTCGAGATCATCGGCTACGAAGAGGGTATGGACGAAAAGAGCCTGGCTTATGCGAAGAAGAAGCCGGAGATTGTGCAGGCCTACATGCGCGAGTTCAGCAAGCCGCGCTACAACGTGGACGTGCTGAAGCTGGAGGTGCCGGTCAATATGAAGTTTGTGGAAGGCACGAGGAGCTTCAAGGGCGAGAAGGCATACACCAGGACCGAGGCGCAGGATTTGTTCCGCAAAGCCGCCGAAGCCACGAGCAAGCCTTACATCTATCTTTCCGCAGGCGTGAGCAACGCGGAGTTCTCCGAGACCCTGGAACTGGTGGGCGAGACCGGCGTGAAGTTCAACGGCGTGCTCTGCGGCCGCGCGACGTGGGCCGACGGTGTGCCGATCTTCGCCGAAAAGGGTTTGGCCGCTTTCCGCGCATGGCTGGAAGTGGAAGGCGTGAAGAATATCGAGAACGTGAACGCGGGGCTGAAGGCAGCGTCGCCGTGGTATCCGATTTACGGAGTGTAGGAGCAATGGGTGGAAACGGCGCGGGCTGCGGCTCGCGCCGTTTTGTTAGTGCCCGGCCAACCCTGCGTTATGATTCTTCATTATGAAAACTTGGGCATGGTTTGCGATTGGCGGATTCTGGCTATTGGCAAACCTTGTCCCGGCGGCCGCTTCCCTGCCTTGGGGGATCGCTGGGTTCGGCGCTTCGGTCGAGACGTCAAAGTGGATCACTCCCAGCGTTGCGTTCGGCATTGCGGGTTTGCCGGTGAACATCGTTCTCTGAGGGTGGACCATTCCTAACGCGATTGGCCTTGCGCGACTGGTAAAGGAACGTCGCGGGAAGCAGTAGAGACATGAGGCGGAAATCGATTTCTGATCAAACCGCCGGTGGAGCCACGCTGGAGATTTGAGCTGCGCTGGGATTCCTCACTCGGTTCGATATGACACCTTAAGAGCCAGAACAAAAGCAGGGACAGGATCAAAAGCAAGCACAAAACCAGGAACCCCACGTTAGCCAACGGATGGCGAACGTGGGGCACCAAGAACCGGATCAGGAACAAAACCGGAACGGTTCGCGAACTACTTTGCGGCTAATGCTCCGGCGGCGTAGCGCTCCTTCATCTTCTCTATGCCGATGGGGACGTAGTCACGGGCGTGGCCGGCTTGGCCGAACTGGGTCATGCGCAGGGCGACGACTTTCTTCATGGCATCGCGGGCAGGCTTCATGTAGTCACGCGGATCGAACTTCTCCGGATGCTCGGCAAAAAACTTGCGGATGGCTCCGGTGATGGCCAGGCAACTGTCCGTGTCCACATTGACCTTGCGCACGCCGTTGCGGATGCCGAGTTGAATCTCCTCGATCGGAACACCCCAGGTCGGGTTCAGCTTTCCGCCGTACTGGTTGATGACGTCCTGCAGATCCTTGGGCACGTTCGACGTACCGTGCATAACCAGGTGAACGTCGGGCAGGCGCTTGTGGATCTCGATGAGGACATCCATCTTGAGCACCGAGCCGTCCGGTTTGGATTTGAACTTGTATGCGCCGTGACTGATACCAATGGCGATGGCGAGAGAGTCCACACCCGTCCGGGCGACGAACTCCTCGGCCTGGCCGGGATCAGTGACGCGGCCAGTGCCGCCGGCGCCGTGTCCGGCTTCCACACCGCCCATCACGCCGATCTCGCCTTCCACGGTGACGCCTTTGTCATGCGCCAGCTCGACCACTTTGCGGGTGACTTCGACGTTCTGCTCGAAGCTGGAGGGAGTCTTGCCGTCGGGGAGTATCGAACCATCCATCATGACCGAGGTAAAGCCCAACTCGATGGCGGACTTGCAGGTCTCAAAGCTGTTGCCATGGTCCTGGTGCAGGACCAGCGGAATCTCCGGATAGAGTTCGGCAGCGGCCAGCATGAGGTGGTAGAGGTATCTCTCCTGGCAGTGGGCCCGTGCGCCGCTGGAAGCCTGGACAATGACCGGTGACTGGGTTTCGCGCGCCGCCTCCATCACGGCCTGGATCTGTTCCATGTTGTTTACGTTGAACGCGCCAACGCCATAACCGCCCTTGGCGGCCTCATCCAGCAACTGTTGTACTGAAACAAGAGGCATAGTTTTATCTCCTCGAAAAATGCTTGTGTCCTCACCGGAGTGAAGCCGTGTTATAAGAAGCGGTGAGGAGCCCCGGCAAATAAGTTGCGGCCAAACTGGCCGCGGAACTTCTCACTTACTATGAACCTAACATGATGGCATGGAGCGGGCAACGAATGAATTGCGCGGGCAGAAAGTCCGCTTCCGGCGCCGTCTCCACACGGGCAACCGCGTTCCCAGGCAGCAGCCGTGGAGGCACCAAGACGAAGATGGCTGTGAGCAACCCGCTTCCGTCAGATCGGAGGCGGAGAGCGCGGCGGCAGCCGTCCATGACTAGGAAAAAACAAATACCAGGGCGCACCATGAGCGGTAAGCCTTGACCGTTCCAGAGCCGGACGGGCGACAGCGATGCGGGCGGCGAGAACTAGCGGCCGAAATATTTCGCGTTACGCTCCTCGAAATGCTTCCACTTTTCCGGCAGATCGTCGGCGGCGAAGATGGCCGACACGGGGCAGACCGGGACGCAAGCACCACAGTCAATACACTCCACCGGATCGATGTACAGCATCTCTTCGGCGGCGTGTGCGGCCTCGTCCTTTTTGGGGTGAATGCAATCCACCGGACATGCATCCACGCAGGCGGTGTCCTTGGTTCCGATGCACGGTTCTGCAATGATGTAAGCCATAGCTTTTTTGACGATCCTCTTCTGGTAGTCAACGTTCTGTTGCAAACCCATGATTGTAGCAAAAGAGCGCAAGCAACGGTGACACGGGAAAGCGCAACTTTGCGCCGGCTAGTGCCCGGCGGAGTAGCCGGTGACAGAAGGAAGTTCCTCCAGACCTCGGCCAGCAAAAATTTCGCGGAAGTTCTGGAGCAGTTCCTGGTGGATGAGGGTGTTGCTGGCAAGGGTCTCGCGGCTGTCGATGTTGAATGGCGAACCATCGAAGCGCGTCACCGTGCCTCCAGCCTCCTCGACCAGAAGGACGCCGGCGCACGTATCCCAGGGATTCAGGTTGAACTCCCAAAAGCCGTCGTAGCGGCCGGCGGCCACGTTGGCCAGATCCAGCGCCGCCGAGCCAACCCGGCGGACGCCATGCGAGCGCAGAGTGAGCTGGTGGTAAAAGTGGATATTGGGATTCTTGTGGCGCTTGAAGCTGGGAAAACCGGTGCCGAGGATGGATTCCGACAGGGTGGTGGTGGAGGAAACATGAATGGGCCGGGCGTTGAGCGTGGCGCCAGCTCCCTTGGCGGCGGCAAACAGCTCATCGCGAGTGGGATCGTAAAGAACGCCGGCGATGATCTTGCCCTCGTACTCCAATCCCAGTGAAACGCAGAAGACCGGAAAGCCGTGGGCGAAGTTGGTGGTGCCGTCGAGAGGATCGACATACCAGCGGAAAGCGCCGCCGTGGCTGTCGCGCGTTCCCTCCTCGCCGACAATGTCGTGCGCGGGCCAGGCGGCGCGCAGGCGGGAGACGATGAACCGCTCGCTGGCGCGGTCAGCCTCGGTGACCAGATCGACGTCTCCCTTGTACTCAAAGCCAACCCGGCGCAAGAAAAACGGCATGAGGAGCTTGCCGGCTGCCGTGGCGATGGCCGTGGCTTGCGGAAGAAACGCGACGGCGGAGGGAGCAGTCATTTTATTCACCGTTCGCCGATTCAGGCCGGAGCGGAACAGCGGCGGCGGCCTTCGTCGCCCTGGGACGGCGAACGCGCGGGGCGGTAATTTCACCTTCGGAGATGTACATGATCTCAGACTTGAAGATGAACAGGTTGGGCGCTCCTTCGCGCGTCAGGCGCAGCATGTTGCGGTCGTAGTACTCGATCCAGCCGTGAACGGCCTCGCCGCCCTGCAGCCTGATGCTGACGTGTTTCTGGTTCTCGCCGAGCGCCTTCAGATAAGCAGCTTCTTCGAAGGTCTCCTCCGGCGGCGGCGTCTTGCTCTTGCTGGTTGGTCGGAATGCCATGATGCGATTCTATCCGAAGACGAGAGCGGAGGCGATTGCCGAATCGCACGGTGGTCAATTCATTCATCCAGTGAGCGGCCCCGGCAAGGTTCAGGCGCCGTGAATCATGGCCAACGCCCGCCTTGCACGGGCCCTGCGTGAGGGCTGATCGGGCAGAAAAAACCGGGGAGCTTTGTGGGCTCCCCGGAAAGGTTACTGCAAACTACTGACTGCTTTAAGTTAGAAAGTGAAGCTAACCTGCACGCGAATCGTACGGGAAAGCTCATAAGCGATCGGCTTTCCGTAGGTGCTGTTAAGGACGACGCCGTCCGTGTTGAGGAGGGTCTTCCATGGGTACTGGTGCTCGGCGGCTGCATAGAACCCTGGCTGCCCCAAGTAGAGGCCGCTGGGAGCGATGGGGTTGGTGCTGTTGGCAGAATCAATCTGCGAGCCGTAAGCAACTGCGGAACGCGAGTTCAACACGTTGCTAATGGTAGCTTGGAAGCCGACAACCTGCTTCTCGTTGTTGTGGTTCGGTTTGAACTCCTGCATAAACGAGGCGTCCGATTGGAAATACCACGGGGTGCGGCGGAGTCCAACGCTGTTGACGGTCAAGGTACCGGTGACCGGATCCTGCGAGATATCCACCCACTTGCCACGGCCTTCCGGATACACCGGGGCAAAATTGGGCTGCTGCCAGCCGCCCACATCTACGTAGCTGCTCAAGGGCGTGCCCTGATACATGTACTGAATCCAGCCAATTGTCGAAGTGGCCCGCTTGTGGCCCCAAGGCAGTTGGTAGTAGGTATAACCCTTGAAGGTGTTGGGACGATCGGTTGCCAACCGTCCGTTGGCAGGCTGGCCGTAAGCGTTGAACTCAAAATACGTCTCGTCAAATGCACGGCTGTTGTTCGGTGAGTTGCGTCCGCCACCACCGTCGGACAGATCGGTGCTGGTCAGACCGGCGTAGTTGCCACGGAAGTAGCTGTAGGTGTAACTAACCATGCCGTACCAGTTATTGCTGAGGGATTTGTTCAGACGGAATTCAAAACCGTCGTAGGCACGGGCTCCCTTGACGTTGTGCGGGCAAGCAGAACCGCAGCTGGTGTTATACGAGTTCAAACCTTCGCCGGGGTTGGCGACGAAAAAGACTTCGCTGCCATTCTGGAAGAACGCAGTGTCTTCGATCACGTTATCCAGACGGCGGCGATCCCAGCGGGCTTCAAATGCCAGGTTCTTCTTGATCTGGTAATCGGCACCAAACACAGACTCGTGCTGCCGGTAAGGTTTCAATCCCGCAATCGTGCCTTCCTGGCCGCGGTAGTTAATGTTCTCGATAAAATTGTTCAGGTTGCTGTGGCCGGTCGGGGTCAGGCTGGCCGGCGCCGTGGGGTCATTTCCCTGGCAGTAGAATCGCTGAGAATTGGGAGCCACAACGATATCCTTGTAGTTCGGATCGTTCAGCAGGTAGAGGCAGTTATTCCACCACTGGCCGCCAAAGGAGCTGATGGCCAGGTTGAGCTTCATCTCGTCATTAAAGACGCCATAGCTGCCGAATACTTTCGCTCTGCCGTCGCGGAAAATGTCCCACGCAAAGCCAATACGAGGACCGATCTTGGAACCCCATCCGAATTCGATCGGATTCGCTGGAAGTCCCGCCAAGAGCCCAAAAGATTCAGCCGGTACGTTTTCATGTTCAAAGCGGATGCCCGCGTTGATGGTCACGCCCTTGCCGATCGTCCAGGCGTCCTGCGCGAAGAAAGCGTGATTGTAGCTGGTCGCCTGTCCCTTGGTTCCGAAGTCAACCACAACCGCGTCACCGTAGGTGCCAGCCACATCCTCCCCAAGTGTGTAGGAGTAGTCGGTCGCGCCAGGATAGAGATCAACCGTCGGCGCGCTGTAACGCTGGAAGATGTCATTGGAGAGGCGGTTGAGTTGATAGCCGCCCTTCAGGTTATGGGTTCCCCACCATCCCGACTTGAACAAGGCAATATCCTGGTCAAACTGGATGTGCTTGTCGGCATTCTTGAGGGTAAAATTCGGATCCCATCCGCCTGTCTGGAATCCGGCCGCTTGAATCAGGCCTGCTTCAGGTCCGTTCGGAGAGAACGGGACGGAACCGGTGCCACCGCAAGCGGTAGCCAGGTGGGTGACTGGATCGACAGGGCAAGTGCTCGCAGCTGAACCGCTAGTCTGCCACAGATAGATTGTGCCAACCGTGGGGAAGCCGAAATCGTGGTAGTTCTCAAAGAAGTAACCAAAACGGGTGGTCGAAACCAACCGCGGAGTGAGGGTGATATCCGCGCCGATGTTCAGAGTGGTGTCTGGAGCGGAGTAGCCGTAACCATGCTCATAGACATCCAACGGGGTGGTTGCGTCGGGGTTGAACAGGCCCGTGGTTGAATCCGCGCGCGGCAGCAGTTGGCCAGCTTCACGCTGATGCTGGTAGAGCCAGGAGGCGAAGACGGTCGCTTTATTGGTGACCTTGGCATCGATACGCGCGTTGCTGTAGTAGGTCTGCTGATCGCGGTTGAAGACCTGGAGTCCGGCGTTTGCGTCATACGTGCCGAAATTGACCGAGCGGCCGCGAGAGATGTACTCAGGGGCGAAGCCCAGGAATGCCCAAACGTGATCTTTCCAAATCGCGCCGCCTACTGTTGCGGAGGGCTGGATATCGCGGAGATGATCCTTTTGCGGCTGATAGCCTTGCGCGTCCGGGTCAAACAAGCCGATGCGACTACCCTGTGGATCGTAACGGGTGTAGGCATTCGGGGAACCGTCCATGTTGCCACTTTCGTAGCTGGTGCCCAGTGATCCGTGCCAGTCGTTGCTGCCGTGCTTCATGATGACGTTAACAACGCCACCGAGCGAGCCGCCATACTGAGCCTCTACACCGGAGCTCTTGACCTGAACTTCCTGAATAAACTCGAAGGGGACGTTGGTGTGGGAATAACCGCCGATCAGATTGGCAGTTTCCTGACCTTCTACGAGGTAGGAGTTTTCAGAATCGGCGCCGCCGGCGACCGAGTAGCCAAAGGAATTGCCGTTGCCGCCGTTGCCCGGAGAGCTGTTTCCGGCACCGGTGCCGCCGACGCTGCTGGTTACTCCGGCGTTGGCATTCAGCGAACCGCCGGCCAGAGGCTCGTTGCGAGCCGAAGGCGCAAACTGGATCACCGACTGGAACGAACGGCCGTGGGGCACATCCGCGATGACATCCTCGGTGACGTTGGTGAGCGTGGTGTTGGTCGTCAGATCGATCAGTGGAGCTTCCGCGGTGACCTCTACGACGGTCTCGGCGCTACCAACCTTCAAGACGAGATCAAGTGTGGGAAGGTGGCCAACTTCCAGGGTTACGCCTTCGCGCTTCAGCGTGGCGAACCCGCCTGCCTTCACTGTAACCGCGTAAGTGCCCGGTGGAAGATTGGCGAAGCGATAGTAGCCCGTTCCATCGGTTTGAAGTGTCTTGGAGCCGACCAGCGCAGAGCTATTCAGCTCGACCAGCGCCTTTGGCACTACTGCGCCACCTGCATCCTTCACAGTGCCCTGCAATCCGGCGGTGGTCTCCTGGGCCTGCAGACCAACGGATAGCATGAACACCGCTACGATTGACAGGAGCACGAAAAAGCGAACGCTAATGGGACGCTTTCCACTCATAAGGTAGTTCCTCCCTGCGGTTGCTCAGCAGCAACCGGCACTAAAAGACAGCCGTTTAACTCTGGGCGCATAGTCTCGCCGATGAAGTTTCACCAGTCTGAATATGCACGCCGAGTACCAAATGAAAATTATTGAAACCGGCTGATTTCATGGGACTTATGGATGGAAGATTATTCAGGACTACCAAATTAGGGATGCAGACGAGCAAAAATATGACAATTGGTAGACTTTTGCAATTGCCGCCGGTTTTTATTCGATCTTGCTGTTGTAGTATCCGGCGCGGTTACGAACGTACAGATTGCGCCCGGCGCGCTGTTTGGCGGGCTCGGTAAGGTCGACGCGGATGCGCCGGAATTCGGCTCCTACGCGGCTGACGGGGTAATAGGCGAGCAGATACTGGGTGCGCAATTCATCGCTAATCTGGTGGAAGGCGCTGTCAAGCTGGGCCAGCGAGGTGGCGTAGTAATACTTGCCTCCGGTATCGCGTGAGAGCTGGATGAGGGCGTGCTCGCCGCCGATATCGCGCCCGGCGTCAGCCTCGATTGGCACCATGATGATGGAATAGATGATGGTTTCGGCGATCTGCGCGGCGCGAAGCGCCTCCGGGTAATCGGTCTTGCTGGCCGTGTCGCCGCCGTCGGTAATGAGAACGAGCACCTTGCGGCCCTGGCGCCGCTCCAAAGCCTGGGAGGTGAGGAAAATAGCGTCATAGAGAGACGTGGCCGCGCCGGTGCGCAGATGCTTCAGGGCTTCGTTCAGGCGGCGTTCGTCGTTGGTAAAGGGCATGGCCTGAGAGACATAGGTGGAAAACTGGTAGAGGGCGATGGAATCTACCGGGCGCAACATGGCATGGGCAAATTTGCGCGCCGAAGCGATTTCCAGGGGCAGGTCCTTACGCGTGCTCATGCTGGTGTCCAGTGCCATGACGATCGAGAGCGGCAGACCGGATTCGCGCTCGAAGACCGAGAGCTTCTGCTCGATGTCATCCTCGAAGATGCGGAAGTCCTCCTTCTGCAGATCGCCGTAGGGGGCACCGCCGGCGTCGGCAACGCTGGCGAAGACACTCACCAGTTTGACGTTCACCGAGATGGTGGGCGAGGCATCGGCCGGTGCAGCCTTGGGAGGATTTCGCTTGACGGGAATGTGAGGATAGAGTGCTGGATTCGTCTGGGGTACAGGCGGAGCAGGAGCGTTCTGAGCGAAGAGGGGAGCCAGAAACGCCGCAAAAACAATCAGTGCAAGGCGGGATATCATGCGCAAGGTCATTATAGGCAAAGATGAATGGCCGGGATTCCGAAGTTGCGGGAGCGGCTGGCAAGCGGTTGCGCAGAGACTCTAGGGAGCCCGATCCGGGGGGAACGCTTCGCCGTCGGCCCAACGGGCTCCGTCTTCAAAAAATTCCTTTTTCCAGACTGGCACGCACTGCTTCAGCGAGTCGATAACCCAGCGGCAGGCGTCAAACGCCGCTCCGCGATGGGCGCTGGCGACAACGATCAACACGCTGGTTTCGCCGATTTCGAGGCGTCCGACGCGGTGGGCGAGGTGTAGATCGCGGATGGAAAACCGCTGCAAAGCCTCAAGCGCCAGCCTCTCCATGACGGCAATCGCCATGGCGGAATAGGATTCGTACTCAAGATAAAGAACGCGGCGATGGCGGGTGTGGTTTCGTACCACGCCTTCAAACAGGCACACAGCGCCGTCTTCGCCCTGCTTGAGCTGGGCCAGAAACGCGGCGGAGTCAATCGGAACGCGCTGCAGGCTGGCGTGGGCGCTTGGCGGCGGCAGAGCCGGCTGCGCAAGGCCGCCACTTACCGGCGGCAAAAGCGCAACTTCATCCCCCGGAGCCAAGGGCGTGGCAGACGATGCCAACGTTTGATTGACGGCGATGGCGATGGTTCCTTCGTAAGCGGCAAGCGGGGCATGCTGCTGGCGCAGGCAGCGCCAGAGGTCGGCAACAGAGGCGGGCGCGGCAAGCTCCACGAAGAGCTCCGGGGCTAGCAGCTCGCGCAGACGGCCGAAACACAGGACTCGGAGGAGCATGAGGAAACGATAGCAGTTTCTGGCGGTAACGGCGGCATCTGAAGTTTGCTGCTCTCTGCAGCGCGCCAGCCGGACGCGCTGCAGAGAGGCTGAAGGAGCCTTACTGCTGGGTCACCACCAGGGTCAGGTTGAGGGTTTGCGTCTGCGCGGCGTTGGCACTCGAGGTTGCAGTTACCTTGAACATGTAGGTACCGGGGGCCAGGTCGCCATTGGTGCTGTTGCTTGAACCCGACGATCCACAACCAGCCATTCCCAGAATCAGGCACAAGGCCACTAACCCAACCACGATCCAGACGTTGCGGCGCTTGTTGATGAGCAGGATTCCCATCACCGAGAACGGAAGCAGTGCCAGGAAGATGGACCTTGGGAGCAATCGCGGCGGAGTGGAACTGGCAGCGCCACCGTTGCCGCCCCTGGTGGTCACGGAGAGCGTCGCGGTCTTGACGGTAGTTCCATCCATGGTCAGCGGGTTCGGCGAAATCGACCAACTGGAGCCGTTCGGCAGTCCCGAGGTGGTGAAGTTGATGGTGCCGCTAAAGCCGTTCAGCGGAGTCAGGGTAAGAGTGTAAGCGGCGGTATTGCCTTCGCTGACCGATACGCCGGAAGTGGCGGGCGTCACGGTAAACGGAGCGGTGTTCGAACTGGATGTCCCGGTTCCGTTGAGGATGACGGCCTGTGGCGAGTTGGATGCGCTGCCGCTGACCGTCAAGGTAGCGGTCTCGGCCCCGACGATACTGGGGGCAAAGACCAGGTTGATCTGGCAACTGGAACCAGCGGCCAGGCTTGTCGGACAGTTGGTACTGCTGTTACTGGCGAAGTCTGCCGCGTTGGCGCCGCTGACCAGCATGCTCGATATGGCGAGCACCGAGGTCGAGGAAGCGTTGGTGAGAGTAACCGTTTGCGGGCTGCTCTTCGCGCCCTTCAGCGTGTCAGGGAAATTCACCGGGGACGGGGACAGTTCGATCACACCCGATCCGGCGATGCCGTTACCTACCAGCGGGACCGTCTGCGTGTTCGGGCTGGCATCGTCGGTCAGGACAAGATCGGCAACCCGGCTGTTCAGCGCCGTCGGGGTGAAGACAACTCCTATTACGCAACTGGCTCCCACGACGAGCTGGCTGCCGCAGGTGTTGGTCAGAATGCTGAAGTCGGTGGCGTTGGTGCCCGTAATCGTGATGCCCTGGACTGCGAAGTTCAACGGGCCGGTTCCCGTGTTCTTCACCGTGACGTCAATCGGGCTGGAGGGTACATTCAGGGGCTGGCCAGGCGAGGGGAAGCTCACGCTGGTGGGCGACAAGGTCACCACTGGGATAGTTCCGGTGCCACTCAGGGCGACGGCTGCAAATGGCGTAGCGGCATCGCTGGCAATGTTCAAATCCGCCGTCTGGATGCCTGTTGCCGTTGGGTTGAACGTCACGCTAATGATGCAGTTGCCCGACGCTAGCACGATCGTTCCGCAGAGATTGCTCACGGAGAATTGGCTGGCCGAGGGACCACTGGTCGTCACCGACGTGATATTCACCGCAAAATTGCTGCTATTGGTGAGCTTCACGGACTTCGCCGCGGTGCTCTCGGTGAGGTTGGCGCTGCCAAGATTGAGCGATAGCGGGCTGACCGACGCCACCGCTCCGCCGGTACCGCTCAACTGCACGGTCACGGGAGAGGATACGGAATTGCTGGCGATGGTGAGCGTGCCGCTGAGCACGCCGGATGACAGCGGGGTAAACGTCACCCCGAAGACGCAGGAGGCACCCTCCGCTAAAGTGGTGGCGCAATTGTTGCCGCCCGCAACCGTTACTACCTGGAAGTTTCCGGTGATCACCGGCGCGCTCAAAGTGAGGGGGTAGCCCGGATCGGTGTTGGTCACCGTCACGGTTTGTGCGGCGCTGGCCTGGTTCAACGGCTGATTGGTGAAGGTCAGGCTCTGGTTCGATGGTGTGATCGTCGGAGCTTTCACCTGGACGCCCATGCCCAGCAAAGCGATCGTCTGCGTGGCCGGCACGGCGTTGTCGGCAATCGTCAATGTCGCACTGCGGCTATTGAGCCCCGAGGGCGTGAAGACCACGCTGATGGTGCAATTGGCTCCCGCCGCAACCTGGCTGCCGCAGGTGTTGGTCTGGCTGAAATCGCCAAAATTGGTGCCCGTGATCGTGATCCCGCCCGCGGGAATGTTCAGCGGCCCGGTGCCCGAATTGGTTAGCTTGATCTGCCCGGACGAAGCAGACGATGGGGTGTTGAGCGGCTGATTCGGGAAGGTGTAGCTGGTGGCCGGCACAAGGGTGACGGCGGGTGCGATTCCGTTGCCACTCAACGCGACTGGCGCAAATGGCGTAGCAGCATCGCTGACTATGTTTAAGGTCGCTGTCTGGATGCCTGTTGCCGTTGGGTTGAACGTGACGCTGATGGCGCAGTTGCTCAACGCCGGCACGGTCGTTCCGCAGAGATTGTTCGCCAGGAACTGGCTGGCCGAGGGACCACTGGTGGTCACGGACGTGATATTCACCGCAAAATTGCTGCTATTGGTCAGCGTAACGGACATTGCCGTGCTGCTCGTGTTGACGTCTATGCTGCCAAGATTGAGCGATGTCGGGCTGACCGATGCGACCGCTCCCCCGGTACCGTTCAATTGCACGGTCACGGGAGAAGATGCGGAGTTGCTGGCAATGGTCAGAGTGCCGCTGAATACACCGGGAGCCAGCGGGGTAAACGTCACCCCGAAGACGCAGGAGGCGCCCACGGCTACTGTCGTAGCGCAGTTGTTGCCGCTTGAAACAGCTACCACCTGGAAAGTTCCGGTGATGACCGGCGCGCTCAAAGTGAGGGGATAGCCCGGGTCGGTATTGGTCACCGTCACGGTCTGCACGGCGCTGGCTTGGCTCACAGGCTGATTGGCGAAGGTCAGGGTCTGGTTCACCGGTGTGATCGCCGGTGACTCCACCTGGATGCCCGTACCCAGCAGGGAAATCGTCTGCGGGGATGGCACGGCGTTGTCGGCAATATTCAATGTTGCACTGCGGCTATGGAGCGCCGAAGGCGTAAAGACCACGCTGATGATGCAACTGGCGCCCGCGGCAACCTGGCTGCCGCAAGTGTTGGTCTGGCTGAAATCGCCGGCATTGGTACCCGTGATCGTGATCCCGCCTGCAGGAATGGTCAGCGGCGCAGTGCCCGAACTGGTTAGCTTTATCTGCCCGGACGAGGCGGACGAGGCGGTATTCAGCGGCTGATTCGGGAAAGTGTAGCTGGTGGCCGGCGCAAGGGTGACGGCGGATCCGGTTCCGGTGCCGAGCAAGGTAACCGTCTGCGGTGAGGCGGCTGCATCGGTTGTGACCGTGAGGATGCTGTTGCGGTTACCCGCGGCCGTGGGAGCAAAGGTCACGGTGATGGTGCAGAATGCGGGCGCGGCAAGAAGGCTGGTGCCGCAATTGTTGGTCTGCGAAAAGTCGCCGGCCGCAGCGCCACTGATCGCAACGCCTATAACATTGAACGCAAAGTTGCTCTGATTGCTGAGAGTCACCGGCAGGGAGATGTTCTGGCCCGGGTTGGTGGCGGCAAACGTTAACGTCGCGGGCGCCAGGGTGCTGGTGGCGCCGGCCGTGCCGGTGAGTGTGACCGTAGCCGGCATCGAGCTGCCGTTGCCGCTGACGGTCAGCGTGCCGGGACGTACTCCTGAAACCGTAGGATCAAACGCTACCTGGATGATGCAGGAAGCCGACGGCAGCAGCGGGGCGGTGCAACCGTTGTTGCTGACCTGGTAGTCACCGGTGATCACCGGGGTGTTCACCAGCAAGGTTTGAGTCTTGTCGGTGTTTTTCACCGTGACGTTCTGCGCGACACTGGGCACGTTGATCGCCTGCTGTGCGAAGGTCAGGCTGTTGGGTGTGACGGTGCTGACCACCAGCACGCCGGTGCCCGTCAGGATGACCGAGTTCGAGCCGCGCGCCGAGTTGTCGGTGATCGTCAGGGTTCCGGGACGGGTGCCGGCAGCCGTGGGAGTGAAGCCCACGCTGATGGTGCAACTGCCGCCTGGCGCCACCTGCGTGCCCACAACGCAGGGGTTGACTGCGGGCGGGGACCACGAGAAGTCACCCGTCGTGGCAATGTCGATGATGTTGAGCGTGGCGAGGGTCGCTTCATTTTTCACCGTCACCGTTTGGGCAGTGGCAGCGGGGGTGTTGATGGCCTGGTCCGCGAACGTCAGGCTGGACGGCGTTAACACGTCGAGTGGCACCGCTCCCACGCCAGACAGAGCGATGCTGTGGGACGTGGTGCTGGCGTTGTCCGTGATGGAGAGATTGCCGAGGGCCTGCCCCGTTTGTGACGGCGTAAAGACAACCCAGATGTTGCAGGCAGTGCTGGGCGCAACCGGGCCGGAGAGGCAATCTCCCGGAGTGCCACCCTCAATAGCCTGGGTAAAATCGCTGCTGCCGGTAAACAAGATGTTGGAGATATTGACCGTGGAAGTCGTGCTGGTATTGGTGTACCGGATGGCCTGCGCGGCACTCGGGGTATGCAAATCCTGATCGGGGAAGCTCAGGCTGCCGGGCGTGACCGTGACCGTAGGCAGGCTAGACCCGGAAAGCATGGCCAGGAACGCATCGCTGGATCCCCCGCCGTAGGCCGCTTGCGGCGGCGCGTAGGGCGGAGTTGGAACGGCGACCGTTGGTTGCAGGTCCAGCACTTGCTCAAAATCGGTGGAGTTGGTGGTGCCCGCCACGAAAATATCGCCCAGGCTATTCACTGTGATGGCATTGCCCTGGTCGATGTCCGAACCTCCCAGGTAGGCGGACAGAATCAACGCCGAACCATCGGAGGTGAACCTGGTCATGAACGCATCCTGGGGGCCGGCGAGCGCATTGAGAGGCAGGTTGCTGTTGGGATTGGTGATCGGGTTGATGATGGGGAAGTCGGTGGACTTGGTAGCGCCGGTCAGGTAAGGAGAGAAACTTGCGTCGACCGCCACGCCGAGTCCCTGGTCCAGACCCGTGCCTCCCAGGTAGGTCGCGTACTCAAACGCCGAACCTGGATTGTTCACTTTGACCAGGAAAGCATTCTGGCTTCCGTTGATCGTTGGCTGGAAGCCATTTGCGGTTGTATACACAGTGCCGGATGCGGTTCCGGCTACGTAGGCAGAACCTGCTGAATCGACCGCAATGGCGCGCGCGGTGTCAATCGTCGATGTCAGGTCCGTCACCGTATTTTCCAGGGCCGTTCCGTAAATGAACGAGCCGTTCACTCCGCTTGCCTTGAAAACCCAGGCGCCGGTGCCTTGCAATTTGATGCCCAGGAATGGCCAGACCGTGGAGGCAATGTTGGGTGTGTTGGTGCCGCCTGCAACAAAGACGTCGCCGATTGGATCCAGCGCCACGCCATACGCCTCGCTGGCATAGGTGGGAAACAGTTGACCCGGTCCGATATTTACCCAATCCACCGTACCATCGTAGGTATGGGCCAGGGCGGTTGGCGTCCAGGCTGGCACGGCGCCACCCGTGATGCCACCACCGAAGGTGACTTCGATGTTGGGGATGGGAGAGGTATCGTCTTGAACAATGGTGCCCGGATAGACATGGGTGTTCGGCGCCCAGACATCGGTGGGCGCCGGGGGCACGGGCTGGCCGCCAAAGAATTCCGAGAAGTAATAGGTATCTCCGGATGGGGGCGTGGGCGGAGGCGAGATGGCGGAGACACCCGCGCCGATTGGCGGAGCAATGTGCAGACCGTTGTCCAGCTTGGTGATGAAGGCGACCCATTCCTCCACCTTGGTTTCAAATCCGTTGTAGGCGGGGAAGTCGTCGGAGTTAGTCTGGCCAGCGACGATCACGCTTTTTGCGCTGTCGACCGCGATGGCATACCCGATGTCGGCTTTGGAGCCGCCAAGGTAGGTGGTCCGCAGAAGGGTTCCCGTTGGCGTCAGGATGATGACGAATGCATCGCTATCGCCGCCTTGATACGTGCTGCGATATTGATTCACATTGCCGGGCAGATCCTCGAAGTTCGTCCAGCCGGTGATGTAAGCCTGCTTCAGCGAATCCAAGGCAATTGCGTTTCCGGTCGCGGTCGCGTTGGCCGGGGTCGAGCCACCCAGAATGGTCGTATAGGAGTAGGTAATGGTCTGGGTAGTGGTATCGACGCTGTACTTTGTCACATAGGCATCGCAGTTTGCCGAGTAGACGTAGCCGCTGGTATTCGGGGTGTCTGGAAAATCGCTGGAGCAGGTCTGCCCGGTCACGAATGCGTCGCCCGCGCTATCGACGGCGACGCCGTTGCCCACATCTCCCTGGCTGCCACCGAGGAAAGTGGCATAGGTTACGGCGGGGTCAATGGTCAGCTCAAGGCTGGGGTCATAGTCGCCCACGCGGAGATGCACGCTGCCTGCTGCTGCCAACTCATACTCTACTTCCACCGTGTGCAAGACACCGGCAACCCGCTGGTAGGCGTAAGGCTTGGCAAAACGAACGGGCTGGCCGTTGAGTTCCGCAACCACATCGCCGTTGGAGTCCTTGTAAATCTTATCCATGGAGGAAAACGACAGCGCGATGGCGCGCGGGTCGGCCTTGGGGGCGACCACAAAGTCGAATTCCAATTGGCGATGATCTCCGTAATAGACAACGTCCACGCCGGGATACAGTCCCTGGGTGCGAAGCTTGGCGTAGCTCTTTACTCCCAGCCGCCACTTGGCCGCATCCGCTCCAAGATAGTAGTTGGTCACTCCCGGCTGCGCGTCCAGGGGTTGAAGTCCGGCGACGGGATTGGCATTGTCGAATGCAAAGCCGAGCGCCTGACGCTTGCCTGACTTCGCATCGGTGACGGCAACCCAGGATTGGCGGGCGCCAATCGAGACCGCGTAACTGCCGCTGCGCGCCAGGAAGCGGGCAGAGTTCTCCGTGGGCTCGAAGCTCAGCGGAAGTCTGCCATACCTCTCCACGGCGGAGGGTTGCGCGCCGGCGGGGTTCTGAGCATTTTCGGCGGCAACAGAGAGTGGAGCAATAAGCGCGGCAGCGGTAAGCAGTGCGGTGCAGAACGTCAGCTTCATGTTCATGCCTCAGGTGCAACAATCGAGAAATCGGTTACTATCCAGTTGCGAATCACCACCAGGAACCGTCATCCGCACCCTGCAGGAATCCTTCATTCGGACCTTGCCCGGAAAACTTGTACACCTACCTGGACCGGGAAGACTCCGCCGCCTTGTCGCGCTCCGGCGAAGACGGCCGTTCCGCGGCGGGGGTTTGTCCGTCGTTGCAGCCGGCAGCGTCGGCCATGCTGATCGGCACCGACGCAGTCACGGTCACACCGTTCTCGGCATAGGTTACGGTCACCGGGTAGGGATAGGTTGCGTAGGTGGTTGTGGTACCCACGGTGCTCGCAACCCAGGTGCAGGACCCAATGGTGCTGCTGGCCGTGACCACGCCAGACTTGTTGAGAGAGAGGGCCTGTAGTGGGGCGGCGTCATCGGGCGCTTGCGACGATCCGAGCTCATACGAGCTGTTGGCCGTCACGTCATTTGTCTTCGAGTTGGAGTAGTTCGCCGTGACGGTGAGCGCGCCGGTCTCCCCCGGACTCACAAGGTTGTAACCCGTGGCTGGCGCAATCGTGATGGAATCCAATTTGTAGGTTTGGCCACAACTCGCCATCAACGCAGCCAAGAACCCAGCACCAAGCACAGTCAATGCACGCTGCACCATTTTGACTCTCCTGACAGGAATGTTGCTCAATCTTCGCAACAGACCCTCTGCAATTCAAGAGAATTGTGGTTTGCTAACTTGATACTCAAGTCATACAACCTTTGGGCGCAGCCGGCCTTTGTGCAGCAAGAAGGCCAGCCCCGCGGGGCTGGCCTCATGCGCAAAACAAGCGGTGAATGCGTTAGTTCTGCCCGTCGGCCAGAACATGTTCGCGCGTCTCGGCGTCGGCGCGCGCCTCCGCCGGACTGTGCGGCAATGCGATGGCTAGCACCTCCTCGATGCTCTCCACGTAGTTCACGTGCACCCCTTCCATCTGTTCGGGAAGCACATCCTCTTCCACGTTCTGCTTATTTTCCGCCGGGAAGATGATCTCGGTGACTCCGGCCCGCTTGGCGGCGAGGAACTTTTCCTTGACTCCGCCAATGGGAAGCACGTTGCCGCTCAAGGTGATTTCGCCGGTCATCGCCATCTTCGGGCGCACCTGCTTATCGGTGAGCAAAGAGACTAGCGCGGTGACAATCGTAACCCCGGCCGATGGGCCATCCTTCTGAATCGCTCCGGCCGGAACGTGAATGTGAACATCGTACTTGGTGAATACGTCATCGTCGATTTTCAACTCCTCGGCGTGCGCACGCACCCAACTGAAAGCGGCCTGCATCGATTCGCGCATCACTTCCAGAATCTGTCCGGTGATGCGGAACTCGCCCTTGCCCTTCATCTTCATCGCTTCGATGAAAAGGATGTCGCCGCCGGTGGGAGTCCAGGCCAACCCGACCACCACTCCGGCATGCTTGGTGCGAGCCGCAATCTCGGTATCGACGCGAACCTTGATGCCGCCCAACATCTCCTGCACCACCTCGCGCGTGACCACCAGCTTGCCGGTCTTGCCCTCGACGATGCGCCGCGCCTGCTTGCGGCAGATGGTGCCGATCTGGCGCTCCAGGCTGCGCACTCCGGCCTCGCGCGTGTAGTGGCGGATGAGAAAGCCGACCGAGTCCTCGGTGAATTCGATCTGCTCCGGGGTCAGGCCGTTCTCCTCGGTCTGCCGCCGGATGAGGTACTGGTAAGTGATGTGCCGCTTGTCCTCTTCCGTGTAGCCATGGAGGTCGATGATCTCCATGCGGTCGCGCAGCGGATCGGGAATCGTATCCAACTGGTTGGCCGTGGTGATGAACAGCACCTTGGACAGATCGAACATTACGTCCAGATAATTGTCGCGGAAGGTTGAGTTCTGCTCCGGATCGAGCGCCTCCAGCAGGGCCGCCGTGGGATCGCCGCGGTAGTCGCGTCCGACCTTGTCGATTTCATCCAGCATGAACACCGGGTCGTTGGCCTCGGCGCGGCGTATGCCCTGGATGATCTGCCCGGGCATGGCGCCGATGTAGGTGCGGCGATGTCCGCGAATCTCCGCCTCGTCATGGATGCCGCCCAGCGACATGCGCACGAACTTGCGTCCCAGGGCGCGTGCAATCGACTTGCCCAGCGAGGTCTTGCCTACTCCGGGAGGCCCGAAGAAGCATAGGATCGGACCCTTCATCTTCGGGTTCAGGTGGCGCACCGAGAGATAGTCCAGAATGCGGTCCTTCACCTTCTGCAAATCGTAGTGGTCCTCGTCGAGGATGACTTTTGCCTTGGTAATATCGACTTGGGAGCCACTGGACTTGGTCCACGGCAACACCACCAACCACTCCAGATAGTTGCGCGTGACGGAATAGTCGGCAGCCATGGGAGACATGCGCGAGAGACGATTCAACTCTTTCATCGCCTCTTTCTTTACGTCCTCCGGCATTCCACTCTGGTCAATCTTTTCCTTGAACTCCTCCACGTCGCGGGTGGTGTCGTCCTGCTCGCCAAGCTCCTTCTGAATTGCCTTGAGCTGCTCGCGCAGGTAGTACTCGCGCTGCGTCTGCTGTACCCGGTCCTGCACTTCGCTCTGGATCTTGTTGCGCAGTTGCTGGACTTCCAGTTCCTTGGCCAGGTGCTGGTTGATTTTGTCCAGGCGCGAGCGCACGTCGTAGGTCTCCAGCACATCCTGCTTGTCGCGGGTCGACAGCGAGGGCAGCGAGCTGCCCACAAAGTCCACCAGCCGGCCAGGCTCCTCGATGTTCATCGCCACCGTCGAAAGCTCGTCGGAAAGCGTCGGCGAGCCGGCCACAATCTGCTGGAACAAGGTAAGAATGTTACGCTGCAACGCCTCGATTTCAGCGTTCAGTTCGGGCACAACCTCGTGCACCGTCTCCACCGTCGCCTTCATATAAGGAGAAAGCTGGGTGTACTCGACCACGCTGACCCGCTCCAGTCCCTCGGCAAAAACAAACAAGCTCTGGTTGGGCATTTTGACCACTTTGTGAACCGTGGCCAGAGTTCCGATCGGGTACAGATCCACCGGCTGCGGCGAATCGATGCGCGCCTCGCGCTGGGCAATCACCACAATGGTCTTGTCCTCGCCGAGCGAGTTGATCAGCTGTACCGAACTCTCGCGCCCCACCGTCAGAGGAAGAACTGCATGCGGGAACAGCACCGTATCGCGAACGGGCAGAACAGGGAGCGAGCGCCGGTCGCCGGCAGCAAGGACCACGGGAGCGGCTTCAGGAATGCGATTTGTGTTCGGCATTAAAACTCCTTGAGTGAGACATACTCAACTTTGATGACTCTATCATACGAAAGGATTCGGCTTTTATTATACCGTTGCCAAGCAAGAGCCGTCCCGCCCTGCCTGAGCGCTCCGGGAGACCATCGGCAACTGGGGCCGCAGTCGCTCCTCGTCCATTGCGCGGAAGCCGCAAAAACAGGATCACTGCCAAACAGTACAAATGGCAAGCGGGCGGATTGTAATCCCTGGCTTAGCGGTGAGGCAAGAATCTTTCGCAGGCGGGCGCAATAGCCGACGGGAAAATTCGCTACGCGCCTGAAAACAAGCTGCTCCCGATCCGCGCTGTCCTTCACTGGGCCACATGCCTTCTGCGGGAGAATGGGCAGGTTCGCAGGGGACTCGGCTCATGCGCGCCCGGTGGCTCGCGCAAATCGGAATTGGTGGGGCGCGTCGCACCCGCTATAATTCGCCCATCGTGCGCACACCTCTGGCGATGCTTGTTGCCGTCACCGTTGCCGTTTCGCTCGCGCTTCCCTGTTTTGCAGGCAACGCCGCGACCAGCTCCGGCGGTAACGCCGCGACCAGCTCCGGCGGTAACGCCGCAACCAGCGACGCCGCAGGGGACGCGCTGCAGCAGTTTGCCTCGCGCATTGTTGCCCTGGCCGGTCCGGGCGTGGCAACCTTTGCCGTCGGCAACTCCTCGGCGGCAACCATGGAGCAGGTTGCGGCTTTTCGAAAGGCGCTCGAAGGCAAACTGCTCGAGGCCGGAGTGCAACTCCGCCAACCTTCCCCGGGCCAACAGCCCCAAGCCAGCAGCGGCATTCGAGTGACTCTCGGCGAGAATGCCCACGGGTTGGTGTATCTGGCCGAGGTGCAGCAGGGGGCCGAGACGCGCGTGGTCATCGTGCAGGCTCCGCCTGCCAGGGTGGTCGCGCCGCTGGCGGGCACGATGGTCTTGCGCCGCTCGCTGCTGGCGGTCCGCGCCGAGCCCGTGCTGGATGCGGCGCGGCTGGGTGCAGGGAATGAAGCACGCCTCGTGCTGCTCACCGCGCGGGCCGCGGTTTTCTACCGCCAGCAGGGCGGCAGGTGGAGCGAGGAACAAAGTGTGGCGATCGGCCACGACGCGGTGTTTCCGCTCGACGTCCGCGGCCGCCTGGTGGTCACCGGCGAGGCCTCGCTCGATGCCTATCTGCCCGGCGCCGTCTGCTCCATCAACCTGGCAGGCGGGTTGCGGGCGGACTGCCATGACGCCGACGATGCCTGGCCGCTGGGTGGACAAGCCGCCTTCTTCAACGCCGGACGCAATTACTTCAACGGATTGCTGCGCCCGGGCTTTGGCAAACAGTTGGCGCCATTTTATTCCGCTGCTGCACTTCCCTATCCCGGACATACACTATGGATCTTTGCCGGCGTCGACGGCCAGGTTCGCACCCAGGATGGCGATCGCGAAGACACCTTGAACTGGCACGACTGGGGAAGCGATCTGGCCGCCGTGCACTCTGGATGCGGCAGCGGAGCCCAGTTGCTGGTCACCGCTGCCTCCGGCGAAGGCGCCAACGATTCCCTGCGGAGCTACGAACTGGCTCAGCGCCAGCCGGTTGTGGCGGCGCCCGCCATGGAGTTCGATGGATCGATTACCGCGCTCTGGCCCTCGGGCGATCCTGCGACGGCCACCCTGGTTCTGCGCAGTGTTCTGCGCGACTCCGGCGTCCAGCGTAACGCCCTGAGCGACACCGTACTCGACCTCCTGCGCCATCCGCAAACGACCTACTACGAGGTATTTGATGTCTCGATTGGCTGCACCCGGTAGACTTCGCGCCCTCGCGATCACAGCGGCACTGGCCGCCCTCTGGCCGCTGCTCGGCGCGGCTGCGGCCACGGCGAGGTTGCGTCCGCACTATGGCGGCGAGGTGCGAGTGGAAACCGCCGCCGCCGAGGCCCCGGATTTCGTCAAGTTGCTGGTCACCGAAACATTGACATCTGTCGATGTGCGAGGCGAGGTGCAACCGGGCCTGGCCATGCGCTGGGAAGTGCAGAACGGCGGCCGCCGCTGGCAGTTCTGGCTTCGTCCAGGCTTGCGGCTGCACGGCAGCCAGATGGATGCGCCGCTGACCTCCGTTGTGGCCGCCGAGGCGATCCGCAACGGGCTTGCCGGCCTCGCGATGGAGGCTCGCATCCATACCGCAGGGGATTGGGTGAGCGTCGAGTTTGATGCGCCCATGCCCCAGTTTGCCGCGCTGCTGGCGGCTGCGCCATTCGCCGTGGGGATTCAGGACGCCCGCGGCGTGGTGGTGGGTAGCGGTCCCTACGCCATTGAATCCATCTCCCCGCCACGCATTACCCTGGTGGCCAATCCCGACTATTGGGGCGGACGAAGATTTCCCGAGACCATCACGGTGCGGTGCAACCGCAGTGCGCACGACCAGGCGCTCGACCTGGCGGCCAACCGGGCCGACTTGGTCGAGGTTGCACCCGAGGAGTTGCGCCACGCCCAGCAGGAGCGGATTCGTCTTTCGCAGGCGCAGCCGTCGGAGTTGATCGTGCTCGCCGCCGGGCATGCCCGCTCCAGCGATCTCAAGCTGCGGCAGGCGTTGAGCGAATCCATCGACCGTCCCGCGCTGCTGAACTTCATTTTTCAGAAGCAGGGCGAAACCTCAGCCGGTTTGTTGCCGGATTGGATTACCGGATACGGCGCGCTGCTGCCCGCTCCGCAAAACCAGGCGCACGCCCGCCAGTTGCGCGCCGAGGTTGGCGGCCACCCTGTGTTCAGCATCGGCTATGAACCGGACGACGCCCAGTTGCAGTTGCTCGCCGAACGCATCGCGCTGAATGCGCGCGAAACCGGGTTGACGGTGCAAGCCGTGGCACGCACGGCGGATGTAGATTGGGTGCTGCGCCGCATCCTGGTGCAAACGGCGAATCCGGCGGCGGCCCTGACGGCCGTTCTGGGCGCACTGCATGAGCCGCTGGAATTAGGGGATGCAACCCTGGAAAGCGTCTTCCGTGCCGAGCGCGGGACGCTGGCAAACTACACGGCGATTCCGCTGCTGCACCTGGACCGCGCCTGGGCCGCCAGCGAGCGCCTGCATGACTGGCCCAACGCCTCGCCATTCTCACCGCTCCCCGCTGAAAGCTGGGTGGAGACCCGGCCATGAGCTTCCGGGGGCGACTGCTGGTGGCGATGGCCATAATGGTGACGGCGGCGGTGGTCTCCGTTGCCTGGTTCACAGCGGTGCGCGCGCGGGTTGCCTTTGAGCAGGTGGACCACCAGCGCACGGTGGCCATCGTCTCCCAGTTCCGCGAGGAATTCGCGGCCCGCCAGGCCAGCGTGGCCGAGGCTCTGGAGCGGTTATCGGCCAGCGAGGTGGTGCAGCAAATCGCCTTTGAAGCCGCACATTCCGGCGATACGTCCTCCTTCGTACGCCAGGCGCGCACCTTGGCGCAGGCGCAACAATTGGATTACCTCGACCTGGTCACCGGCGACGGAACCATACTCTCCTCGGCGGAGTGGCCGGCCCATTTTGCCTACAAGCTTCCGCAGGCAACCACGGCGCGCGCCACTCCGGCGCTGGACCGGGTGGAGATCGCCGACGGCTCTGAGCTTGGCCTGGTCGCCTCGCGTACCCTTGCCGTTCCCGACGGCGTGCTCTACCTGTATGGCGGCAAGCGCCTGGACGCGGCATTCCTCAAGGAGCTGTCCCTGCCGGCGGGAGCGCGGGTTTGGATGGTGCAGCTCGGATCGGGAACTCTGGAGCAGGCGTCGATCATGGGCGAGGAGCCGCCGCCGATTGCCCGGCTGCGGCCTGTGCTGGCCGAGGCTGTCTCGGGCAAGGAATCCAGCGCGGCCATCGCAACCTCGCCAGATCCGCTGGACCGCGTCACCGTGCAGGCAATTCCGCTGCGCGACGAGCAGGGTGCGGTCTCCGCCGTGCTGCTGGTGGAAACCTCGCGCCGTCCGCTGCTCGAGTTGGAGCGCCAGATCAAAGCCGTGGCGCTGGCAACAGCCGGAGCGGGGCTGCTGCTCTCGATTCTGCTGGCGTTCTGGATCTCCGGGCGTTTCAGCCGTCCGGTCGAACAGCTTGCCGCCGCCTCGCGCCAGATTGCGGCAGGCAACTGGAGCGCGCGCGTCGAATTGCATTCCCACGATGAGTTCGGCGAGCTGGGGCAGACCTTCAATTCCATGACGAGCCAACTGGCGTCGCAACGCGACAAGCTGGTGCAATCCGAGCGCGTGGCCGCCTGGCGCGAGTTGGCGCGCCGCCTGGCCCACGAGTTGAAAAATCCTCTTTTCCCGCTGCAGATCACGGTGGAAAACCTGGTGCGCGCCCGAGCCCTACCGGAGGCGGAATTCGACGAGGTGTTCGACGAGAGCACCACGACCCTGCTGGAGGAGCTGGCACGTCTGAAAACGATCATCGGACGCTTCAGCGATTTCTCGCGCATGCCCAGGCCGCAGGTGCAGATCATGGACGTGAACGCATTGATACTCCGCGTGCTCAACCTGCATGCCGCGCAACTGGAACAGGCAACCAAGCCGGTGCGCCTGGAAACCGTGCTCGACGACAAGGCGGGAGAGATCGAAGCCGACGAAGAATTGCTCTACCGCGTGCTCAGCAACCTGTTGCTCAATGCCGTTGACGCAATGCCCGAGGGAGGAACCATCACCATGACAACCCACGCAGGGAAAGAGGAAGTTACGATCGAGATACGCGACACCGGCACTGGCATGACTCCGGAGGAGAGCGCGCGGCTGTTCACTCCCTACTACACCACCAAGCAGCATGGCACTGGCCTGGGGCTAGCCATCGCGCAGTCGGTGGTCAGCGATCACAACGGCACCATCGCGGTGGAGAGCGCGGCGGGACGCGGCAGCAGCTTCGTGGTCCGCCTGCCGCGCAGGCAGCCGGAACCGGTTTCGCAGGCGGAGTCCGCGCGATGAGCGCCGCGCCCAAGGCTGAGATTCTGATTGTTGACGATGAGGTCAACACCCTGGCCTCGCTGGCGCGCGCGTTTCGCATCGCCGGCCACGAGGCAACCGTGTGCGACAACGCCGCCAAAGCGCTGGAACTGGCGCGCACGCGGGCCTTCGACCTCATCCTGAGCGATGTTGTGATGCCACTGCGCGATGGACTGAGCCTGCTGGAAGACCTGCGCCAGGCCGGCGTCGATTCGCCCGTGGTCATGATGAGCGGCCAGGCTCACATCGAGATGGCGGTGCGCGCCACCAAGTTAGGCGCATTGGACTTCCTGGAGAAACCAATCTCCACCGACAAGCTGCTGCTGACGGTGGACCATGCCCTCAAGCTGAGGCGTTTGGAAGATGAAAACACCGAGCTGCGCCGCCGGGTTGGCAGGCACGAAATTGTTTTCCGTGCCGAGGTGATGCGGCGGCTGATGGCACAGGTGGAACGCGTCGCGGATAGCGAGACGAGGGTCTGCATCCACGGCGAGACCGGAACCGGCAAGGAGCTGGTGGCTCGCACCCTGCATGAAAAGAGTCCGCGCAGGCTGGGGCCGTTTGTCACCCTGAATTGCGCCGCCGTTCCCGCGGAGCTGATCGAGAGCGAACTGTTCGGTCATGAAAAAGGCTCATTCACGGGAGCAACGGCGCGCCACATCGGAAAGTTTGAGCAGGCGCACCGCGGCACGCTTTTTCTCGACGAGATTGGCGACATGCCCCTGGCCATGCAAGCCAAACTGCTGCGCATTCTGGAAGAAGGCGAGCTGGAGCGCATCGGCGGAGACAAGAACATCGCGGTGAACGCACGCGTCATTGTGGCCACCCACCGCAACCTGGAAGAACTGGTGCGCGAAGAGCGCTTCCGCCCGGACCTGTTCCATCGCGTCTACGTATTCCCCATTGAGCTGCCGCCCTTGCGCCAGCGCCGCGAAGACATTCCCTTGCTGGTGGCGCACTTTGCCGCCCAGGTGGCGGCGCAGAATAACTGGAAGCCCGCCCGGTTCGAACCCGAGGCGATCGAGGCTCTCTGCGGCTATCGCTGGCCGGGGAACGTGCGCGAGTTACGGAACATTGTCGAGCGCCTGCTGCTGCTGGCCGAGGGGCCGGTGGATGCGGCAACCGTTGCCTTGGCGCTTCCCTTGCCGGCAGCCGAGACGCCCTCCGGCGCCAATGAGATTGCCGGACCGCTGGCGGAGCGGGTTGCGGAATTTGAACGCGTCATCATTCAGCAGGAACTGAAACGCCACGGCAATCACATGACCAACACGGCCAGGGCGCTGGGATTGGAGCGCAGCCACCTCTACAAAAAGTGCCAGCAACTGGGGATTGAGATCAATCGCGACTGAAGGGTCAGTCGCGCTTCGCCACGCTGGCTTTGCGTTCGGCTTCCGCGCGGCGAAGTTCGCGGCGCCGCCCGGCATCGTCAAAGCGGCGCTGCTCCTCGGCCGTCTGGGGAATCACCGGCGCCACCGAAAGCTTGCGCCCATGCCGGTCGATGGCAACAAAGGTGAGGTAGGCGGAGCTGACATGATGGCGCTCGCCGGTGAAGTAGCTCTCCACAAAAACCTTGATGCCAACTTCCATCGACGTGTGGTAAACCCGGTTGACCGAGGACTTGAAGATGACCAGGTCGCCGATGCGCACCGGGATCAGAAAATCCAGGTGGTCGGTAGAGGCCGTTACCACGTAGCTGCGCGAATGGCGATGCGCGGCGAGCGCGCCGGCAAGGTCGATCCAGTGCATGAGCCGGCCACCCAGTAGCGCGCCCAGGGGATTGGCGTCATTGGGCAGAACCAGTTCCACCATTTCGGAAATCGAGTCGGCGACCGGGCGCGGATTCAAGTTTTCTGGCAACTCCATCGTTCCTCGTTCTACTTTACAGCCTACCGGGCGCACAGTGCGGCCGGGCGCGTAGCTGAAGTGTCTCGGCGCCTATGCGCCTGCCATTGTCGTCATGGAATGCGCCACGCTGCGGACTGCGCCGTCCAGTTCCTCGCAACTCGATCATAACGCACCTCTCGGCGTGGCGCTTTCCGATGCCCGCCCGCTGTTTGCAGGGCGATTCGAATGACCATCGCAATGCGCGCCAGGCGCAAGCGGTAAACCTTGAAACCTGCCCGTTCCGCTACCCCATCGATGCCGCGCCGCCGGGCTTGTGGTATGTTCTGCGTATGGACGCCGCACGAATGGAGCAACTGAAATCGATCCTCGCCCAGGATCCCAGGAATGCGTTCGCCCGCTATGCGCTGGGCATGGAGTATTCCTCGGCCGGGCAAACCGACGCAGCGTTACTGGAGTTTCGCTCCCTGCTGCAACTGGACGCCAACTACGCCAACGCCTTTTTCATGGGAGCCCAGGCGTTGCAGAACGCCGACCGCATCCCGGAAGCCGTCCAATGGCTGCGCGATGGCATCGTTTGCGCCCATCGCGTGGGCAACCGCCATGCGGAAAGCGAAATGCAGGCGCTGCTTGAAGAGCTGGAATCCTAGGGCTTCTCCACTCGATCCATGCGGCGCAGCATCTTCAGCAATCCCCAGTTGAAGACGCCGGGAAGCAGGCGGTACAACCCCACTAGCAGGTGGTAGCTCCATGGCACCACCACCAGCCGCCGGTTGTCGCGATACGCCTTCCATGCCGCCTCCGCCACCAGCTCGGCGCCGGCGCCATGCTGGCGGCCGCCGCCCAGACGCAGGCTCTCGGCTCCGCGCACCACGTGGGCATTGAAGGCGGTCTGCACATACCCCGGACAGACCGTGTTGACGTGAACTCCATACGGAGCAAGTTCCAGCCGCGCCCCGAACCCGATGCAATTCAGCGCGTGCTTGGTTGCTCCGTAGGCAGCCATGTACGGGACGCTGACCAGTCCGGCCACGCTGGAGATGTTGAGGATGGCGCCGGAACGCTGCTGCTTGAGCAGCGGCGAGACGACCTGCATGCACTCGATAGCGCCGAACAGGTTGGTGTCGAACATCTTGCGGCAGGCGCCCAAGTCCATGCGCTCAACCGAATCCACCTGCCCGAAGCCCGCATTATTTACCCACACATCGACGCGACCAAAGCGCTCGATCGAGGCCGCCAGCAGGGCTTCGATCTGCGCCCGCACGCAGACGTCACAGGCCACGGCGAGGGTGCGCTCTGGCGCTCCGGCGCGTTCGCGCGCCTGTTCGACACGGCCAAGATCGCGCGAGGCCAGCACCACGGACGCACCTTCGCGGAGAAAGCGATGCACGATGGCCTCGCCAATCCCCATCGAAGCGCCGGTCACCACCACAACTTTTCCTGGAATGCTCATGCCGGAGTTTTATGGCCGCGCGATTAAAAAGTCAAGCCACCCCGGGCGGCGGCAACCAGAGGTTTCCGTGTCAACCGGCACAGGGAAACAATGCGCCGGTTGACCGGCACGTCCTCCCAGTCGGGGCCTTTCCGAGGCCGGACCAAGTTGACGAGGGAGCGGTACCATGGAAGCAATCTCGGGAGCGGTGTGATTTCGAGTCGGTTTCCGGATTGCCGACGACACAATGAAATCGCGGTTCGCCCCGGCGCCTGGGAAGGGAGTTCCCAACTGACGGTTGTTTCTAGCGGTTCCCAGATCGAGGAGGTTTCATGGTGCACATCGTCAACAAGGAACTACACCGCACGGGACGAACCGGCTGGCTACGGGCTGCGGTACTGGGCGCGAACGACGGCATTCTTTCGACATCGAGCCTGGTGCTTGGTGTCGCGGCTGCGCATGGGACTCACAGCAACGTGTTGGTCGCAGGAGTCGCCGGCCTGGTGGCTGGAGCCATGTCAATGGCGGCTGGTGAGTACGTGTCCGTCCACTCCCAGGCTGACACCGAACATGCCGACCTCGAACTGGAGCGCGAGGAACTTAAAACAGACCAAAAGGGAGAGCAAAAGGAACTTTCGGCTATCTACGTCGCTCGCGGACTCGATCCTTGGCTGGCGAAACAGGTCGCCGAGCAATTGATGCGGCATGACGCAATCGGGGCGCACGCCCGCGATGAACTCGGCATCTCCGATATGGTTCGCTCGCGTCGGCTGGCAGCTTTGCCGTTGGCGCGGCAATGCCTCTCCTGGCTACCGCGCTGGCCCCTTCGGCGGGTTTGATCCCATTTGTCTCCGGAACCTCACTTGTGTTCCTGGCATTGTTAGGCGGACTGGCCGCAGGTGCAGGCGGCGCAGGCGTGACCATGGGTGCGATACGGGTCACGTTCTGGGGCGCACTGGCCATGGCGGTGACTGCCGGCATCGGCGCGCTGTTCGGAACCGTTGTGTGAGCTCAACCGCAGAATGTGGTGAGGCTATTGCGGGAAAATCGAAACGGCTCTCTGGCGCTTCATCAGAGCCGGCTTGTCGCCTGCCAGGTAGCGATCGCAAGGTGAGGAACTGAAGTCTGCGGAGCGCGGGCCGGACCTGGCTGGATGAACCGGAAGCGCCGTCCCAGGATCATAAGGACAATCATGGCCGATCGCCGTCAATTCAGGCTTCCCTCCCGCTTTGAAATACAGGATGGCTTTGCAAGGGCGCGGCGCGGGATTACGATACCTGTTGGTTGTCATCATAGCTCTCGAGCTGTCCGGGCCCCGAGGTGTCACGAACAGGAGTGGGGTGGTCCGATTCGCGGCGAGAATTTTGTACCGATATGTTTCACGAGTTTCTCGATGATCCATAACGAAGGAGGTACTCATCATGCGCAAAGCTATCCCAAGAGAAGAGATGCTCCGCAATTTCAGGGCAAAAATCAAAGCCGGCGAACCGATTATTGGTGGTGGCGCGGGCACGGGAATTTCGGCCAAGATGGCCGAAGCGGGCGGCATCGATCTCCTCATTATTTACAACTCCGGCCGGTATCGCATGGCCGGCCGCGGCTCCTTGGCGGGCCTGATGGCGTATGGCGATGCCAACGCGATTGTGCTGGAAATGGGGCATGAAGTGATTCCGGTGGTGAAGAAGACCCCGGTACTGGCCGGCGTCAACGGCACCGACCCATTCAGAATTCCCGATGTGTTTCTGGAGGAAGTGAAGCGCAACCAGTTCAGCGGGGTACAGAACTTCCCCACGGTCGGGCTGATCGATGGCGATTTCCGCAAGAACATTGAAGCGACGGGCATGGGCTATGACAAGGAAGTGGAGTGGATCAAGATCGCCAGTGAAATGGATCTGTTCTGCTCGCCTTACGTGTTTGACGAGAAGCAGGCTGTTGACATGGTACACGCCGGCGCCGACATGCTGGTGGCGCACGTTGGCCTGACCACCGCCGGCACGATTGGGGCGGGCGTGGCGTTCTCACTGAAGGATGCCTGCGATCGTGTGATCCCCATCATGAAGGCAGCCAAGAAAGAGCGCAAGGACATCATCGTGCTCTGCCATGGCGGCCCGTTCGACGAGCCTGACAACGTTGCCAAGGCGCTGTCGATGATGCCGGGAATCGCTGGATTCTTCGGTGCATCCAGCGTGGAGCGGCTGCCCACCGAACGCGCCATCAAAGAGCAGGTGCAGGCTTTCAAGCACGTCAAGGTTGCGCACTGAATCAACGATTCCGAGGGGCGCCCAGGTGGCGTCCCTCAACTTTAATCCGGCTCAATACTTATGTGGATCGATGTAGCTCTTGATCAGTTTTCAGCAACAAAGATGCGGCCGAAGGTTTGGATCGCAGTGGACGTACTGCGCGCCTCTTCGGTCATGACCACCTTCCTGGCGGAAGGCGGGGTAAAGCTGTATATGACCGGCAGTGTGCAGGAAGCCTACACCCTGCAACGGCAAATGAATCTGCTTGCCATGGGCGAGCGCTTCGGGAGACAAATTGAAGGTTTCGAATTCGACAACTCTCCCATGGGACTTCTGCGGGCGAAGGACACGCTGGCTGGACGCAGCGGCGTGCATTGCTCGACCAACGGAACCAAGCTGGTGAAGCTACTCATGGGGTTCGGGGGCCTGGTGATCGGCGGATGCTTCCTGAACCTGAGCGCAGTTACCTTGATGGCAGTCAGGAGACTGAACGAGGGTTCGGTGCCCGCACCGGACTGGGCCAGTTTGCAGGAGGAACAATCCGACGGAGCCGTGAACGCCGATCGTGACGGCATCGTGGTGGCATGCGCGGGAAACGCCACGTTGCCGCTGCTCGACGACACTTACCTGGCGGGAGCCCTGGTGGACCGGCTCGCAGAACTGCTCCCGCAGGCAAAACTCAGAGACGGAGCGAGGATTGCGCAAGCGGTGCGGAAGGCTTTGCCGGTGAAGGAAGCGTTCCGCAACAGCAACAGCGGCATCGTGCTGACGGGGCTTGGATTGCAGGACGATATTTCGTTCTGCGCCCGGCAGGATGTGTACTCCCTGGTGCCGGAAGCAAGCTCCGAGGGAGACCGCGTGGTAATGAAGGCGGCTGTGAACGGCGGCTGTGGGGCGCAAACGGAAGTGGTGAAGGCCGGGCAGTCTTAGTCAGGAAACTGGTTACACGCGTTCGGAGAGAGGATTGATCATGAACAAAACAGTCTTGCTTGTGGGCGCAATGGATACCAAGGGCGAGGATTTCGCCCATGTCAAACACCTGATTGAACAGCACAAGGTGAAAACGCTGGTGGTGGATTTCGGCGTGCTCGGCGATCCCGTGGGGATCACGCCCGACATTCCAAACAGCGAAGTGGCGGAGGCGGGCGGGTCGGACATCAAGACGATGCGGGCCGAGCAGAAGAAGGACTTCTGCATGGAGACCATGACCAAGGGCCTGGCAAAGGTCGTTCGCAAACTGTATGACGAGGGCAAGATTGACGGCGTGCTGGGCATGGCCGGCACCGGCGGCACTTCCATCGCGTCGGCCGCCATGCGCGCATTGCCCGTGGGCTTCCCAAAGGTTATGGTGAGCACGGTGGCGAGCGAAGACGTGTCGGCATATGTCGGCACCAAGGACATCACCATGTTTCCGTCGATCGTGGATGTGGCCGGGTTGAACCGGATCAGCCGGCTGATCTACTCCAACGCGGTGGGCGCCATTGTGGGCATGGTCAAACAGAAGCGTCCGAAGATCGATGCCCGTAAGCCGCTGATCACCGCCAGCATGTTCGGCAACACCACGAAGGCGGTCGAGCGCGCCAGGAAACAATTGGAGCAGGAAGGCTACGAAGTGCTGGTATTCCACGCCACGGGCACGGGCGGCAAGGTGATGGAGGACCTGACCGATGATGGCCTGGTGAATGCGAGCTATGACCTGACGACGACCGAGCTGGCCGACTTTGTGTGCGGCGGCGTGATGTCGGCGGGACCGAACCGCATGATGGCGGCAGCCAGGAAGGGCATTCCGACGATCCTGGTTCCAGGCTGTGTGGATATGGCCAACTTCTGGGGGGTGGAGACCATGCCTGCGAAGTACCAGCAGGGACGCAAGCTGTATAAGTGGAATCCAAACGTCACCCTGATGCGCACCACGGTGGAGGAAAACGTGAAGATGGGCGAGTTGATTGCCCATGCGGCGAACGCTCACACGGCAGGCAAGGTAGCCATCCTGCTGCCGCTCAAGGGCGTCTCCATGCTCGACAGCCTGGGCGGAGAGTTCTGGGATGCGGACGCCGACAACGCCTGTTACAACACGATCAGGAAGCTGGTGAAATCGAATATTCCTGTCATTGAGATCGACGCCAACATCAACGATCCGGAGTTCGTCGATAAGACTGTCCAGGTGCTGCTGGCGCTGATCAAGGGCGAGACCTTGCAGCCGGAAACCGTGCCTGCGGCGGCGCACGCGTAATCGTCAACTTGCTTCTGTCGCTGAAGACGCCGGATTTCAGGATGCCCGTGCTGAGTCCGGCGCGGTGTTGTTGGGGCAGACTGTGACCCGGTGCGTCCGGGATGAATAGAATCCATGCGGATTCCGATGCACCGGGATTGCCTTGCCGGATAGCATCTCGTGCAATTCATCGCCGCGGTTGTAGGCCGTCAGCCGAACTGCTTTAATTTCTTGGCAGCGGCGTGGCATGGAGCAGCCAGGCGAGAGCAGCCAGAAGTGCAGCGAAGTACAACTGCACCGCGACCGAGCCTTCGTTTGGAATCTGCTTGCGGTATAGCTGCCAGGCGAAGCCGGCAGCGAGCAGAAGCAGCATGACTTGACCGCTCCACCAGAACAACAGAGCACTGAAGACGAGCAGGCTGAGGCGGCCCATTTTGTCCAGAGGCAGGACGGCGCCGGCGCCGTCCAGTATCCAGACGGGGATTAGATTGAGCAGATTGAGCCAGGCTCCGGTGCGCGCCAGTGCGGCCCAGAGGGGATTACCGGTCTGCCAGAAGAGAGCGGCTGCGATATAAGCAGCGAGCAGTCCGGCGGCCGGTCCGGCCAGGGAGATGAGGGCGCGCACTTCGGTGGAGACTCCCAGCGCCTGCCACTTGACGTAAGCTCCGAGGCCGGGGAGGAAGACCGGCATCTCGGCGGGCAGGCCGCGGCGTTTCACTTCGAAGAAATGGCCCATCTCATGCAGCAGGATCATGGCCGCAAAGCCGATGCCGAACCAGGCTCCATAGAGGGCCCAGTAGAGGCCAAGAAAGGCGGCGAAGCTGAACAGGAACTTGAGCTTGAAGAGCGCAAAGAGGAGCGTTTTACCCTTGGCCAGCAAGATGGCGAGCGGCGCCAGCGGACCGACACGCTTGGCCCAGGGATGCTGGGGCTTGCCCGGCGGAGACGCGGGGTTTGCTTCAGGCTGCGACGATGAATCCATCGCGCTAGTTCATGCCACAGCCACCGCCGCCACAGGAGCCGGCAGGCATACCACAGGGCATCCTGGGAGCCGAGCCGGAAGACTTATCCGTGCCGTGGGCGGCAAAGGTGGAGAGTTGCTGTTCGAGTTCGGTGCTCTTGCAGGCAGGGCACTGGGACTGCTTGGATCCGTAGACGATGGCTTCGAACTTGTTGCCGCAACCTTTACAAATGTATTCAAAAATCGGCATCACAACCTCCGCAGGAGCGCCGGGCGAGTTGGCAGAAGCCATAGGCATCGGCGAAGCTGATACCATTCATTATACGGGTGCAACCTGCCGCCAAGGCTCATGACCAGCACGGATTTCATTTCGTTTCCCTCGGATTGTCTGCGCATCGGCAATGATTTTGTACCGCGCCGCTGGTTGCGCGGAGGCCATGCGCAGACCATTGCCGGTAATTTTCTGAAGCGGGTGAACGGGTTGCCGGAGGCCGAGGAGCGGCTCTTCCAGATAGAGCCGGGGGTACAGATTCTTTGTCACTGCCACTGGCAGGCGGAGCGGCAGAAACGGTTAACGTTGATTCTCGTGCATGGTCTGGAGGGCTCCAGCAACTCGCAATACGTGATTGGAACCGGCAGCCGGGCCTGGGCGCGAGGGTGGAACGTGGTGCGGATGAACATCCGCGGCTGCGGCGGCACCGAGCATCTTTCCGCGACGCTGTATCACTCCGGACTGTCGCAGGACCTGAAAAAGCTGGTGACCGGAATGATTGCAAGCGATGGGCTGCGACGGGTGGCGCTGGCTGGCTTTTCGATGGGCGGCAACCAGGTATTGCGCGCCGTGGGACAGTGGGGCGGGAAGACTCCGCCGGAGTTGATGGCCGCGGCGGCGGTTTCACCCGCTTGCGACCTGGCGATTTCATCGGACCGGATTCATGCGGCGGTAAACACGGTGTATGAGTGGTGGTTTCTTGCCTCGCTGCGCAAGAGCTTTCGCCGCAAGGCGGAGCTGTGGCCGGGGCGATTCGATCCGGCGCTATTGAAAAACGTACACTCGGTGCGCGACTTCGATGAGCACATTACGGCGCGCTACATGGGCTTTGCGGGCGCCGCGGATTACTACGACAAGGCCAGCTCATCGCACGTAGTGGAGCGGATTACGGTCCCGACCCTGGTGATTCACTCGGACGACGATCCGTTTGTGGTGATGACGGCTGAGACCCGGCGCAAGCTTGAGGAAAATCCCAAGGTGACGTTTCTGCACACGAAGCATGGCGGACACTGCGCATTCATCGGCGAGGCGAGCAAGGATGGCAGCGACGATGGGCGCTGGGCGGAACAAAAGATCGTGGAATTTCTGGCGCAAGTGGAAACCTTGGGAGCCGACTGAAGTGGATGCGGATTACGGAGTGGAGCTTGGTCCCACGTCACCCGCGCTCGAGTTGCCGTGGAAGGATCCGGAGGGCCGGGTGCAGTACGTGGAGCTGCGCGGCGGAATGGAACGTGGCGTTGCGGGAGGCGTTGACTGCGGCGTTGATCACATACCAGAGGCGCGGCAATTCCCTGCCCTGCGCCGGTTTCTTGTCGATGTGAATTCGCCGCTGAGCCCGTGGCAGACAGCGAAGTGCGACGTGTGGACCTGCGCGGTGGAGGCGGCGGAAAACCTATACAACCATGAATTTGCGCAGAGCAGCTATGTTGACGTGGTGCTGGCGGAAGAGGCGGCTGGATTGCGCGGGCAGTTGGAGGTTCACCTGCGGTTGGCAAAGGTATTGGCGCAGTTGCTGGAAACAGACGAGGCGCTGGAGGCGACGGCTGAGATCCTGGTGCGGCGTTGTTACTTCCATCGCGGGGACGAGGCGGAGGAATCCGATGCCGGTTACTGCCTGACGCTCTGGCTCACCGGCTATGGTGCGTCTCCGGCTGAAGCCGATGAGTGCTGGGTGCGCGCGCTGGAGTTGGCCGCCGGATGTCTACTGAAACCGCAGCCGTTGGAAGCGCGCGCGCAAGGGCACAAACTCGGCTAAAATGGATGCGAGCGCCAGCTCAAAACCCGTGGGAGCGTAGCTCAGTTGGATAGAGCATCTGCCTTCTAAGCAGAGGGTCGCTGGTTCGAGTCCAGCCGCTCCTACCATATTTTTCAATCATTTAGAGCGTTTGGCTTCCGAATCGCCTGCGGTACCGGGGATGAAACCGGGACCAGACCGCTCAGTGGGAAGAATATCGAGCGGAAGAAAGACCGAAAAGCATGTCCCGGAGTGCTGGGCTTCGGTGCTGGAGCGCAGCCTGATTGTCCCGTCATATTTCCGGAGTATGTCGGAGGCGATCCATAAACCCAGTCCGGTTCCGCTTTCGCCCTTGGTGGTGAAGAACGGATCGAAGATTCTTGGACGGACATCGGCTGGTATGCCTGGGCCGTCATCTGCGACCACCACGCGCAGTCCAAGCCGGCCGCTGCGCCGGTCACTCGACCGGTAGGCGCGTAATCGAATGGTGCCGCGCCGAGCGCCTACTGCTTCGATGGCATTGCCGACGAGGTTGGCGAAGATTTGCCGCAGTTCTCCCGGCAAGGCGAGGATATGGCCATCGAAGTCACATTGTTGCCGGAGCCGGATTCCCGCCAACTTGAGCTTCCTTTCGTAGAGTGCGACCACGTTCTCAAGAATCTCCGCGATGTAGACGGGCACCGGTTTGGCGGCCTCGCGCTGAAAGGCGAGCATCTGCTGGGTGATCTGGGTGACACGCGCCAACTCTCCGCTGGCCATGGCAACGTACTCCCGAGTGGCGTAATCCTGCGCACCCTGCCCGATGAGGTAGAGCAAGTTGCCGACCGTATCGAGTGGGTTGTGTATCTCGTGCGCAATGGTGGCAGCCAGTCTTCCGGTGGTCGCCAGGCGGTCGCTGTTGCGCAATGCGAGTTCGACTTTCCGTTGCTCCAGAACATCATGGAAGACCAGCACAACCCCCTCGATCCGGCCCTTGCTGTCCCGGATGGGAGCAGCACTGTCTTCAATGGGAATTTCCAGGCCAGCGCGATTGATCAGCACGGCGTGGTTTCCCAAGCCAACCACCTTGCCCAAGCGAATCACCTTGGCGACAGGGCTTTCCGCAATGATTCCGGTCACCTCCTGAATGATCTGGAAGACGTCACTCAAGTCGCGTCCCTTGGCTTCCGGCAACTTCCATCCGGTCAGGCTCTGGGCCACGTCGTTCATGAACTCGATGTTGCCGGAGGCATCCGTCGAAATGACCGCGTCGCCGATACTTTGCAACGTGGTAGCCCAGCGGTGTTCGCTTGCCTGCAGCGCTCGCTCGGCTTGGGTGCGTGCGGTGATGTCGACCAAATAGGCTCGAACCACCTCAAGTCCGGGAAAATAGTGAATTCTTTGAAGGAATACCCGGCCATCGCTCTCCACCTCGCGCACGGTTGACCGCTCCGCACCGGCTTGCAGCGACGCGACGACCTTGGACCAGTCCTTCAAAATCGGAAGCCCGGCCCCGTTTCGCTTAAGCATGGGAAACAGCTTCAGCGCTGCCGGGTTGCCGTAAGTAACCCGGCCTTCCATGTTGGTCTCGAAGATAGGTTCCGCATTCAGTTCAGGAAAGGTCGCCAGGTGGGCAATGCGTTGCTCGGACTGCTTGCGTTCCGTGATGTCGCGGTTCGTCTCCAGTACCCGCTCGACACCATCCGCACCAAGGATGAGCTGGTGGCGGGCTGAAACGATCACTTCACGTCCATCCTTGGTGAGGTGGCGCAGCTCACCTTCCCAGCTGCCGAACCGGTGCAGGTTGGCCTCAATCTCCAGCCACGGCACGGGGTGCTGAGTTCTGAGCAGTTCATGAGTAGCGCGTCCCAGCACTTCGCTTTCGCTGAAGCCGTAGAGTTGTTCCGCGCCGCGGTTCCAGCTCTCGATGCCTGCTCCGAGGCGCCACACGATGATGGCATCAAAGGAAAGCCGCAGCATGTCAGCTTGCCGCTGGAGCGCCTCCGCGGCCTGCTTGCGCTCGGTGATGTCCGTGTGATGCCAGAGACGGCCGAACGGCTTTCCATCTACCGCCAAGGGAGTGAAATCCCTCAGAAATGTTCTTGCACCCTGCATGGCGAGTTCTTCGCCGGTTACCGGTTTTCCGCGGTCAACAATTTCCTGAATGCGGGCGAGAGCCTCGTCGGATCTTAGGTAAGCATTCTTGATCTTGCCGAGCATTTCAGAAGAGTTAAGGCCCACCAGTTCGCACGGCGCATCCCGCAGGCCGAAGCGTTCGCAGAATGCCTGATTGGCAAATTCGATCCACCCGTCATTGGTCACCAGCAAAACGCCGGAATGCATGTTGGACAGGATGACGTAGAAGCGTTGCAGTGTGGTTTCCAGAACCCGTTCGGCCTGGATGCGGTCGGTGATGTCGCGCGCGGTGGTGGAAACTCCAACCACGGTTCTGGAAGCATCGCGGATGGGCGAGATTGTCAGGGAGACATCGATGAGGCGTCCGCTCTTTCCCACGCGCACAGATTCGAAATGGTCGATCGAATCTCCGCGGCGCAGCCGCTCCAGGATGGTTGTCTCCTCCGCGAGACGATCGGGCGGGATGATGCAAGTAATCGGCTGGCCGATCGCTTCTCCCGCGGAGTAGCCAAAGAGCCGCTCCGCACTCTTGTTCCAACTGGTAATCATGCCGTCGAGGTTCTTGCTGAGGATGGCATCCGCCGAAGATTCTACGATGGCGGCGAGCTGCGCCCGTACTCGATCGGACTGTTTGCGCCTGGTCGTGTCTCGGGTTACACCGATGAAGCGCACGGCCCGGCGTTTGTCACCTTGGCCCTCGAAGTGGACGCGTCCGTGCGACGAAACCCAATGGATTGACCCATCCGGCCAGACGACGCGAAACTCACGGCGGTACACTCCGTTACCTACTCCGGCGATGGCCTGTTTCACGGCTGCGTCCACCCCAGGGCGGTCCTCGGGGTGAATGCGCGCGATCCAGGCGTCATAGTTGAAGCGGCCGCCCTCGGTGACGCCAAAGAGATTGCGGCAGGATGGATCCCAGAAAACCTCACCGCTCTCGAAGTGGTACTCCCATGCACCCAGGTCCGCCGCTTCCAGCGCCAAGCGGCGATATTCCGACATCTGCTGGAGTTTGTTCTCGCTCTCGCGCAGAGCCAGTTCTCTTTTGTAGCCTGCGATCCGCCGCTGGTAGCGGAGGTTGGCCTCGGCCACAACGCTCATGAGAACGCTAACGAGGAAAAAGAACGCCAGGGCTACGGCGTCCGCGGTGTTTGTGATTGCAAACGTCCCGCGCGGAGGCAAAAGCCAATAGTCCACCACCAGCGAAGCCAGTGCGGTCGCCAGCAGCCCAGGCCAAAGACCGCAGAGCAACGCGGCCAACATGATGGCGGGATAAAAGGTGAGGAAAGGCGGCAGTTCGGCGCCAATGGACCGCTCTATGGCCAGACGCAATAGAAAGGCCACTGCAACGGTAAGTACCGCAATCGAGTAACGGATGCGGGGCCTGCCAAAAGTGCTTTTCCCAGCTTCGATATATGACATAAGACCAGCCACGAAGCGAACTATCAAACTGAGCGAACGCAATTTGATGCAGCATCAAAACGAGCGAGAAAACGTACTGTTGTATTAGGACAGAAGTTGCTGAAGCTCTTCCAGAAACAGCGTCGGCGACAGGCCCTTCACGGCTCGCTTGTCCACCGAATCCAGAACTTCCTCGGGGAGGTCCACATAGGCGGATAACAACAGAATCTTTACCGAGGGTTTGAGACGCTTCATTTCCGCCGCGATCTGGCCGCCGTTCATGCCGGGCATTGAATAGTCCAGCACAACTGCGTTCACGGGATTGGCCGCGAATAGTTTCAGACCTTCGGGTCCACTGGGCGCAGTCAGCACTTCATACCCGTGGCGTTGGAGCATGATCTTACGAACCTGCAGACCAACCGGTTCGTCGTCGATGCATAGGATCATTGGTTCCGAGCGCATGAGAACTTAGATACACGCCTGTGATTTTGGCATGGTTTCATGATCGCGATCCTCCGAACGGTGATTGGTAATCCAATTGAAAGTGATCCAAGTCACTGAAAGTTGGATGAGCGACGACCTCGGCGGGAGACCATGACCTTACCTCCGGAGAGGACGGAAAGAACCTACGGTGCAGGCAGTAATTGGCCATGGCTGGTTGGCCGGTTCAAGCACCGGTCCGCAGCTTTGTCCCAGGTGACGGCACGGAAGCATGCTCAACTGCCGGAGTGGAGCGGCTCTAACTGCTCGTCACACCTGCACAACGTCATCGGGGCGTGCAACCAGTTCGTAGAGAACAGGGTTTACGAAGAAGCCCAGCAACAAACGTGAAAGCAAGCCGGCAACAACCACAATCGCAAATGGCCGCTGCGTGTCAGATCCGATTCCGTGAGACATCGCCGCCGGCAGCAATCCCAGACACGCCACCAGCGCGGTCATCATGATGGGCCGCAAACGCAGCAACGAAGCAGCGTAGGTGGCCTCGCGAATACTTTTGCCTTCCAATCGAAGTTTGTTGATGTACGACACCAGAATGACTGCGGTTTCGACCGATACGCCCATCAGCGCCAGCAATCCCAGAACCGATGAAACACTGAACGGAGTGTCCGTCAGCTTCAGTGCGATCAGCGCGCCCACCGGCTCCGTCATCACCACTCCCAAGGCAATGGTGAAGGGAAATTTGAAGTTCCCGTAGAGAGCAAACAGGATGAGAAAAATAACCAGCACCGCCAGGGGGCCAATTACCTTGAGCTGCTCTTTGGCCGCCACGAACTGGCTGTACTCGCCGCCCCAACTCATCCAATATCCTTCGGGGAGCTGAACGTTTTTCCCGACCGCATTCTGCCCGTCGCGTACGGCTCGTTCCAGATCGCGGCCTTCAATGCTGTACTGCACGCCGATGTAGCGCGAATTGTCTTCGCGATAGATGAACGACGCGCCATTGCTTTCCTTAATGTCTGCCAGTTCCTTCAATGGAATCT
Organism: uncultured Acidobacteriaceae bacterium; assembly: GCA_964591805.1. GTDB lineage: Bacteria > Acidobacteriota > Terriglobia > Terriglobales > Acidobacteriaceae > TOLSYN. The sequence goes on from CAZQDD010000001.1 coordinate 219,456, forward strand.
GCAGACCGTCCGGAGTACCAACCAGAAGGTTCCCAATCTGCTCAGGACCACTGCGGAACTGCGGCTGCATGCGAACTACAAGGTCAAACAGTTTCTCACCCTGGATCACTTGAGTTGTAGCTTGTCCCCCGACCGCCGCCTGGATCACGGCCTCCACATCTGAAATGTTGATGCCATAGCGAGCAATCTTTTCGCGGTCCACATCCAGCAGCAGGCTCGGTTGCCCCAGTTCCCGAACCACCGTCAAGTCCGTGAATCCCGTGACACCCTGCAACACGTTCTTTACCTGGAGCGCTTTTTTTTCGAGAACATTCAGGTCCGCACCGTAGACCTTGACGGCCAGCGAACTTTTCAGTCCCGTGAGCGCCTCGTCCACCGCATCTTCCGCCGGCTGGGTGTAGTTGAAAACGATTCCAGGAAAGGCGGTCAGGCGCTGGTTGATGGATTTGATGAGATCATCCTTGGTGCGAAGCTGGCCCGGTCCCCAAGCCTTGTCATGGTAAGTTTTCAGCCCAACATAGAACTCGCAGTTGAAGAATCCCGTCGGGTCAGTTCCGTCATCGGGCCGGCCCAACTCGGATCCCACCACGGTCACCTGGGGGTAAGACATAAGGATGTCCCTGATCTGCGGTGCAATCCGGGAGGCTTCTTCGAATGAGATAGTGTAGGGCATGGTGGCGCGAACCCATAACGCCCCTTCGTCCAGATGCGGCATGAATTCGCCACCGATGAACGGCGCGATCAACAGCGTCAGCCCGAAGATCACGGTCGCTACGATTAACGTCCAGCCGCGATGGTCCAGGCACCACTCCAGTTTGCCGGCATAAAAGCGCTTGATCGCCTCATACGGCCGGTTTACCTTTTCGCGCACCCCACCCTTGAACCAGTAAGAAGCCAGCACGGGTATGAGGGTCAACGTGAGCACCAGACTGCCAAGGAGCGCGAATGACATGGTGTCTGCCATGGGATGGAAAAGCTTTCCAGAAGGTCCGCTCAAGGCATAGATCGGAAGGTATCCAGCAATAATCACGGCAACGGAATAGAAGATGGGCCGGTCAACGTCACGGGCCGCTGTCAGGATCACTTCGTTCAGCTTGTATTCCGTGCCCGCCCGCTCCGCCAGTTCGCGGTAGATGTTTTCCATCATCACAACCGTACCGTCGATAATGATCCCGAAATCGATGGCTCCAATCGACAGCAGGTTTGCGGAAACGTCGTGCGCATGTAAAACAATGAATGCGAAGAGCAGAGACAGAGGGATGGTGAGCGAGACGATCACCGCCGCCCTGAAGCTAACCAGAAAGAACATCAGCACGATAAAGACCAGGATCATGCCGCGGAGAAGGTTGTCCTCGACCGTGTGCGTCGTCAGATCAACCAGATCGCTGCGATCGTAGAAGGGACGAATCTTCACATCCTTGGGCAGGATCTGGCGGTTGAGCTGTTCCGTCTTCTTCTCCACGTCGTTCAGCACGGTTTGTGTCTGTTCACCGCGCCGCATCAGAATGACGCCCTCTACGGCATCGTCATTCTTCTGGAAGCCGAATTGTCCCAGGCGCGGCGCATGCCCAATCTCCACCTGGCCAATGTCGCGAACCCGGATCGGCGTTCCCTTGTTGGCGCCGACCACGACGCTCTCAATGTCCTTTGTGTCGCGCACCAGGCCGATCCCGCGCACATAATAGAACTGGCCGCCTTGCGAATAGAAACCGCCGCCGGCATTGGCGTTGTTATTGGCCAGCGCCTGCATCACCTGCGGCACAGTCAAGTGATACCCGTACAGCCGCGCGGGATCCAGCAGAACCTGGTACTGCATGACCGTGCCACCAAAGCCCGAGTCATCGGCCACGCCATTCACAGACTTATAGGCGCGCTCGACCACCCAGTCCTCAATGGTTTTCAGTTCCTGCGGACTGCGATCGGGACTCTCAAGAACGTACCGGTACACCAACCCACTCGGGCTGAACAGTGGCGCCAGCGATGGCGCAACACCGCTCGGCAGTTGCGCGTCTCCCAAACGCTGAAATACGTTTTGACGCGCGAAATAGTGATCCGTATCGTCGTTAAATGTGAGAATGATATCGGAGAGCCCATAGAGCGTGATGGAGCGCATCACCACGAGTTTTGGCACTCCGTTCATCTCCACCTCAAGCGGCAGAGTGACGAGCCGTTCCATTTCCTCGGCTGCATGGCCGGGCCACTGGGTGATGATTTCAACCATCGGCGGAGAGAGATCGGGATACGCGTCCACCGGCATTCGCTGGAATGACAGCACCCCCCAGATGCTCATGAAAAGCACCAGCATCAGCACCAGGAATCGCTGCCGCAACGACATCTGAACGAAGCGGTGGATCATCCCGCCCTGTCCGTTGGGTTGGTTGTCCCGGGTTTGGTTTTCTGTTGTCATCGCTGCACTGAATTCGCAAATTGCAGGAACAAGCTGCCGTCGCCCACTACATGATCCCCGGGTTTCACGCCGCTCACGATTTGCGTATTGCCTCCGTCGCTCACCCCCAGAGTCACGGCCCGCCGGCCGTATTCGTTGTTCTGGCTGACCACGTAGACGAAGGGCTGGTTCTCCGCATCGCGCAGAACCGCGGCCGCCGGCACCGTCAGCGCATCCTGGATCGTCTCGGCTTGCACGGTCGCAACGACGTACATGTCCTTCTTCAACTTACCCTGCGGATTCTTTACGTCGATGCGTGCTTGCAGTGTCCTGGTATTGGCATCAAGCGCTGCCGCAATGTAGGAAATCTTGCCGTGAAACTCAGTGCCAGGATAGGAGTCCGCCGTGATTGTTACCGCATCGCCCAGGCGGACATAAGGCAGATCCTTCTGATAAATATTAGCCAGCACCCAGACGGAACTCATATCGGAAATCGTGAACACCTGTGTCGCCCCGGCCTGGAGCACCTGTCCCGGCGACGCCAACCGCTCCACGACCTCGCCCGCAATGGGGCTAAGCACGGGGATTTCCGAGACCGCCGGCTTACCGACCACGGACTCGGGTTTGGAGATCCCCAGGATCTTCAATGTCTGCTCCGCCGCGTCAAGATCGGCCGATGCCTGGGTGCGTACCGACTCGGCAGCTTCCAGATCGCGTTCCGCAATCGCGTGATGCTCGTAGAGGTCTTTCGAGCGCCTCAGGCTTCTATCCGCCAATTGAAAGGCATCGCGCGCCTTCAGATAGTTTGCCAGTGACTGCGAATAGTCTGGGCTGGTGACGTACAGCAATGGCTGGTCACGATGGACCTGCTGTCCCGGGATTACGACGATTTGGCTTACCGGGCCGCCAATCTGCGAAATTACCGGGGTCGTATTGAACGCATTAAAGGCGACTGCACCGGTCAAGCGCAGGCTGCGCGGAATTGAAGCAGGAGTGATTGTAACGATCTGGATATGCACCATCTGTTCTTGCGGGACCGTGAACAGTTGAGCCTTGCCGCTGACCTGGCCGGTGTTATCAGAATAGGAGGTCATCGTCCCGGAGTTCTGCGCCGGCCGGTTACATCCGCTAACCGGCAATAACAGCATGGCAAAGCTGAGTAGCAGAATGGCTCTCGCGATACAGGTCCCCGGATGTCTGGTCATGGCAATACCCTCGTCCCTACCGCTTCTTTTAACTGTTCGACTGACACCAGGTAATTGGCCAATGCCTGGCGATAAGCAAGTTGAGTCGAGCGATAACTACGTTCGGCATCGAGGAAGTCCAGCAGACTCGCAGCGCCTCGCATATAGGCATATTCACTGATGTCACGTGAGTCCTGCGCCTTTTTCAAATATCCCGAAAGATAGAGCTGGAGAATTTTCTGGTTCGTCGCGAAACCTTCGTAGTTGTTGCGAACGTCGGTGAGGACTGCGTCAGACTCTGCCTCGGCATTCTCTTGCGATTGCGTGAGGACATAACCGGTGCGCGCGATCTCGCCTTGATTGCGGTCGAATACCGGCAATGGGATGGAAAAGGTCGCACTCAGCGAGTTCTGGTCCGCGACGTGGCTGTAGGCAAGTCCAGCGGTCAGGTCCACTTTTGCGTTGGCCTTGGCCAGCGCGATCTGGCTTTGTGCCGCTTTCACGCTCTCAATCGCCTGCAGCAGGTCCGGCCGCAGTTTCAGGGCTTGCAATCGGAGATCATCCAGATTCACGGCCAGCGGCTGATATGCCAACTCTCCCTCGACTTCATAGTCCGGAGCAACCGCGTCAAAACCAAGTAACTGCCTTAGACTGGCGAGGGCCTGCACCTTCGCCACCTCGGCGCTGGAGACGTCCGTCTGAAACTGCAACAGTTGTAACTGGATTTTCAGCAAGTCAGCTTCGCTGATGTCCCCTGCCTGGTACCGGTCTTCGCTGATTTTGACCGTTTCCTCGAAGCTCTTCAAATCCTTCACGGCGAAATCCAGCACCGACTGCGCCAGCTGAGCATTGATGAATTGCTGGGCAACGTTGAACACAAGCGTCCGCTCGGAATCGCTTACCTGGTACCGGGTCACTGCCGTGGCATCCACGGCTGCATCCGTCCGCCGATGCCTTTTCCCGCCGCGCTCGATCAGGTAACTGGCGCCGATATCAAATTGCTGATTGGTGGACAGGTTATCCGTTGTGAAGTTCTGCGGACTGAACACCGGGACAAACAGCGCATCCCAGGCCAGGGTGGGGTTAGGCCGCAGCGACGCGGTGATTTCCTGCGCCTGATTCTGGCGGATCTGGGTGCGGGCGGCCTTCAGCGTATGACTATGAGACAGGGCCAGGTTGATGGCCTGCTCCAGGCTGATACGCACGGGTGCTTGCGCGTTGGCAAGGCCAGCGAGCAACAACACAACCAGCGCAGCGGCAGACTTCCTGACAAATTCCGAGCGGAGGATTTGCATACGAGCAGCAGCAGTGAGTCTCACTTTTACCATCCCTGCCTGGATACAATGCCACGGTCCGGCTCGAGCAACCAGCACTGAAAAGTTCACGATTTCACAATTCTAAGGAGGGGATGCTAGCAGGAGGACGGCGGCGGACGTATGGATAACGCGAATGCCTGGGATACAGAACGCCGGATCAGGCGCCCGTGCAGAGCTGGTTCCGCCAGACATTCAATGGAGGGAAGACAAACCAGCGGAACGGCCAGCGAAGGCGAATGTGAACTGGCACAGATGGCGCAGAAAGTATCCGCGGGCCTGACATCGCCCACCTGGGCGGTTGCGGCAGGTTGAGGGATGAATCCTTCTCCCAGCACACACACATGCGCGGCTTGGACAAAGCTCATGAGGACGAGCAGGAAGGCACACATCCAGCTCAATCGTGCACGCGGCCCTGTTTGCGTGTAGCGCTTCATCCTTGGCTGAGCCTAGATGTAAGCCGGGCTTTTGTCAAAACCCGAACGCAGCGATATGGCATACTTACGCTCATTGTGCGCCTTCATCTGGCCACGCTTGTTCACGATTACCGCTGCTGCGGCACCCAGCGGGCCGTGGTTGTCCATCGCGGCAACCGCCAGCAGGTTTGTACCTACGGCGAGCTGGCGGATTTAGCGGAGCGCTTTGCCGCCGAACTGATGCGGCGCCAGATTGCGGCCGGCGACCGCGTGGTGCTTTGGGGACAAAACAGCGCTGAGTGGGTAGCGGCGTTTTTCGGATGCGTGCTGCGGGGCGTGCTGGTCGTTCCGCTGGACGCCAGCGGCGGGGTTGACTTCGCCGAGCGCGTCATTGCGGAAACACAGCCCAGCCTGGTGGCCGGAGATCAAGCGCTGCTTATGCGGCTAGCCGGCGGGTTGCCGCGCATGGCTTTGGAGGAGTTGGCAGCCAGTCTGCCCTACCCAACTCTGGGCGTTTGCTTGCAAGAGGAGAGCCTCGGGCCGGATACACCACTGCAGATTCTTTTCACCTCCGGCACCACCTCGGATCCCAAAGGAATTGTGCACACCCACCGCAACGTGCTCGCCAGCCTGGAACCCATCGAGCACGAGATGCAGAAGTATCTGCGCTACGAGCGGCCTTTTCATCCGCTGCGTTTTCTGCACACGCTCCCCTTGAGCCACGTCTTCGGGCAGTTCATGGGTTTGTGGATTCCGCCGCTGCTGGGAGCCGAGATACATTTTGAAAATCGCTTGCAGGCCGCGCGCCTGCTGGAGTTGATTCGGCGCCAGCGGATCAGCGTACTGGCGGCGGTTCCGCGGGTTCTTGATCTGCTCCAGGTGCATCTGGAAGGCCGGTTTGACGACCTTGCCGGCAGGTTGGACTCGGCGCGCGGGCTGCGGATATGGCAGCGGTGGTGGCGCTTTCGCGACGTGCATCGCGAGTTCGGATTCAAGTTCTGGGCCTTTGTATGCGGCGGAGCTTCCTTGTCTCCGCAGTTGGAGCAATTCTGGAATGATCTGGGATTTGCGCTGATCCAGGGTTACGGCATGACGGAAACCGCGGCGCTCATCACCCTGAATCATCCCTTTCACATCGGCCGGGGAACGATTGGCAAGCCGCTGCCGGGACGCGAGATTCGGATTGGCGGCGATGGCGAAATCCTGGTGCGCGGTGAGATGGTGGCCGGCAGCCGCTGGCAGAACGGACGGATCGAGAGGAGTACCGATCCATGGCTGGCAACCGGCGACCTGGTGGAGCAGGACGGCGAGGGACAACTGCATTTTCTGGGGCGCAAGAGCGAAATCATCGTGACCCCGGCAGGGCTCAACATCCACCCGGAAGACGTGGAGGCGGCGCTGAACCGGCAGCCCGGCGTGGAAGCTTCCGCCGTTGTCCCACTGCAGACGCCAGCGGGGGCCGAGGCCGTGGCCGTGCTGGTGTTACGCGGCACCGCCAGGCAGGCGCAATCGGCGATTGATGCGACCAACGCCGGCTTGCCGGAGTTTCAGCGGGTTCGCCACTGGAGGTTATGGCCGCAGTTGGATCTTCCGCGTACCGCCATTGGGAAAGTTCAGCGCCGTAAAGTGACGGAGTGGATTGCCGCGCACGGAGCCGACCCACCCGCCGCGGCAGGTGGGTCTGACGCTCTGTCCGAACTCATTGCAGCCATCACCCGCACGCGGCCAGCAAAGATCACGGACGACGCCAGGCTCGACCAGTATCTGGATAGCCTTGCGCGGGTGCAATTGCAGACCGAGTTGGAGCAGCGATTAGGGGTCAGCATTGGCGACGAGGAATTCGAGGGCCTTGCGACCCTGGGACAGTTGCGCGCCCGGCTCGGTTTTGAGCCAACCGGAACTGCCAGCCTCAGCGGCAGCCGGCAGGAGGGTGGCGCAGGCCCACCGGAAGCCGATGGGGGCGCGCGCGAAGTTCATTGCGAGTCTGCCCAGTTCAGCTATCCGCGATGGACCTGGTGGGGATGGGTGCAGGCGCTGCGGGTGCTGTTCCAGGAAGGCGTGATGCGTCCGCTGGTCTGGCTGCTGGCCGCGCCCGCGGTAAAACTCTGCGGCAAGTTTCAGCCTCCGGAACAGTCTCTGCTGCTGATCGCAAACCACGTTACCGCATTTGACGCACCGCTGGTACTCTACGCGCTGCCGGCTACGATGCGCCGGAGGGTCGCCATCGCCATGTCTGGCGAGATGCTTGAGGATTGGCGGCACGCGCGCGGGCAGGGCAACTGGCTGCTGAACTTTGTAGCTCCCATCCAATACGGGCTTGTCACGGCGCTGTTCAATGTGTTCCCGTTGCCGCGTGGCGCAGGATTCCGGCGCAGCTTTGCGCACGCTGGCGAGGCCATGGACCACGGCTATCATGTGCTGGTATTTCCGGAGGGTCACCGCTCGAATAACGGCGCGCTGCAACCGTTCCGCGCCGGCATCGGCCTGTTGGCCAGTGAATCCAAGGCCAGGATTCTTCCGGTTGCGCTGAAGGGCTTAGCCGAACTCGGGCAGGGCACGCGGCGCTGGTTCCGTTCGGGGAGCCTTGAGGTTCGCATCGGCGAAGCCGTGGAACCTGACCCGCGTCTCGGCCCCGAGCAGATTGCGGAATCTCTTCACAACGCAGTCTCCGCCCTGCTGAATCCTTAGCCGGTCATTCTCAATTCCACGGCAAGAGCCGGGCAGAAACCGCTCGGCAACGCCGGCATCCAAGCAAAGTTAAGATGGCCGTACCTGGCTGGTGCGATTGGTGAATCCGGCTAATTGGGTGGCGACGATTCCCGGGCGCGGCTGCGCGCCTGTTCGGCTTCGGCAAGGCGCCCCTGGGCGGCGTAGCAGTCGGCGAGCAGGTTCCAGCGCTGCGGCTCCGGCGCAAGGCGGGTAGACTCCTCGGCAAACGCGGTGGCTCGACTGGCATCGTGCAGCGCCAGCCAGGCGCGCCCCCGGCCTTCGGCGATCTTGGCTCGGAAAAACGGATAACTGGGCAGCGGAGCCATCTTCTGTCCGTAGCGTTCGGCGCGATCAAAGGCCGTGAGTGCATCGTTTGGTTTGTTCATGGCAAGGTTGATATTGCCGAGCAAGCGGTAGCGTTCCGCAGGCAAGACGGCCAAGTCCGCCGAGTGCTGCACTGCCAGAGCGGCATCGGGATAATTTTTCTGCGCGATAAACAGCCGCGCCAGCAGATACCAGCCGTTGTCGGTTGGACGCATGGCAAGGGCCCGCCGGAACTGCGCCTCCGCCTCCGCGAATTTGCCGTTTGCCTGCAGGAGCTGTCCGGCGAGTTGAGCCAGGTTGGGATCGCCGTTGAACAGACTTCCGGCGTGGGCGATCGCATCATAGGCATCGTTGTCGCGTCCCAGGACGTAGTAGATGGAGGCGGCATTGGCGTAGAAGTTGTAAAGTTCGGCACGCCCGCGCGCAGTGGATGGATCGGCGGGCGGCGGCACCAAGGGTTGATGGCCGCAGTCGATTGCCAGGCGCGTGATCCACGGCTGGTTCTGGGGAAGGTTGCGGACGAGCACAATGGAAACATCGTCGAGATAGACGGGCTTCCACGCCGTGCTCTCACAGTAGTCCCTCAGGGGAACTGCTTCCAGGCCGCCGAAGCGCGCGAGCGATAAAACGATGGTGTTGATTCCACGGCGGCCAGCTTCCCCGGCCCACTGTGGGGAGTCAGGCGAGGAGTGTGCCAACTCCGTCTGCATGGACAAAACTTCGGCGGGGAATGGAATGGCGCGGCCATCGGCGAAGTCGCGATACCTGGGGCCAAGACGAACGGTGAGGTATCCACCGCTGTTGTAGTCGTTGAAGAGCTGCGCCGGGAGGGCATGGTTCTCGATGAATGCGGCGGCGCGCTGCGGATACCACCAGGAGAGCCCGGCACCAAACAGGGTGATCTCTCCACCCGCCAGGTAGGCGCGGTCGCTGAGGGTGTCCGAGATGCGAAGCAGGGCAAGCGAGGCCACCAGAACGGTTGCGGCGAGGGCCAGCGCACGCCGCCGGCGCACATCCCATGGCAGCAGCGGGCGCTCGAAGACCTCGCCCGCGAGGACGATGGCCACGATGGCGAACAACGCCTGGAAGCGCAGATGCTGCACCGAAAGACAGGCCGCGCCAAACAGCAGCAGCGCAGCGGCAAACTGGCTGCGATAGAGTCCGGCCAGCGCGGCAAAGCAGGCAAAGATCAACAGACACCAGAAACTGCTGTTGGGATCGCGAAGCTGGAAGGCACCGGCGAAGGAGGCGGCGCTGAGGTGCACACCGGACCATTCGCCGACCTGCACGCTTTGCAGCCGCGTCACCCGCTGTTGCGCGACGAGTCCCTGGTAGACCCTGTAACCCCATGGATTGACGAGGGTGGCAAGAATGGTGAGCGCTAGCCATGGCGCCGCGCTCTTTAGCCGCGCGGCGGCCTGGGCACGGCGCGAGAATTCCACTAGCTCCAAGGCAACATAGACGCCCAATACCACGATTCCGGCGGCGAACCCTAGATGAGTGTTAACCCAGGCGATCATGATCAGCGGAAGGAGCCAGAGAAAGCCTTTTTCCTCTTGCCTATGCCTGCGCAAAAGGGCCAGGAATACGGCGAAAAAAAGGGTGGTGAAGAGTTCCGCGCGGGGCGCGGTGCGAAGCACGATGGAAGGCACGGCGAAGATGGCCAGCGCCGAGGTGAGAACGCGGGGGCGGCCGACGGCAAGCGCGACCACGGCGACACAGGCAAAAGCGTTGATCCAGGAGAGCGCAACAAAGCCGCCGGCAGCGTACGCCAGATAGAGGAGCGCGCCACCGAAGGAAGGATAGATCCATGGAACGCCGAAAGCAGTGTAGGAGAGAAATTCGGTTCGCGGCACGTGGTGCTGGGCCACCAGTTGCCGTCCCATGGCCAGAATCCAACCGACATCAAAATCGGCGACCGTGCGCAGGCCGCTGGCAAAGGCGTAGGCCAATGCAAGCCCGAACAGAGCCCAGGCAAGGATGCGCCAGTTTCGCTCGGTGAAAAGGTCCATTGGGAAGTCCTATGCGGCCATCATATCCGAGCCTGTGGGCAAGCACCACAGTGGCGCGCAACTTGTGGCTGCCCGTCCCGGCGGGAGGCTACTTCGAACTGGCGCCGTGGGCGGGGCGCGTGAATCCATACTGCGCCAGCAGGTTGACGATCTCCGGGCGGCGAATGTAGTCGAGAAAAAGCGCGGCGGTGGCCTTCTCCCTGGAGCTTTTGAGAATGACGGCGGCTTGTTCGAGAGGCGCGTAGCTCGATGTGGGAAGCTCGGCGAAGTGACCGGCGGATCTCATTGCCGGACCGAGGGCCAGCGCGAGCGCGAGGATGCCCGCGTCGGCGTTGCCCGACTGCACGAACTGCGCTGCCTGGGAGATGTTTTCTCCCAACACGAGTTTGCCCTGCAGAGCATTGTAAAGTCCCTGGTTCTTCAGAGCCTCGACGGCGGCGCGGCCGTAGGGTGCGTGCTGCGGATTAGCGATGGCGATCTTACGCACCTGGGGCGAGAGCAACGCCCGCAGACCTTGCGAGGGATCGACTGCGGAACCATTGGGAACGTAGAGGACGAGCTTGCCGACGGCGTACTTGTAGAAGGAGCCGGGCTGGGTCAATCCTTCGGATTCCAGGCGCTGGGGATATTGCAGGTCGGCGGAGAAAAAAATGTCGATGGGCGCGCCGTTTTCGATCTGCAGCAGAAACTGGCCGGAGGAACCAAAATTCAGGGTCACCTTCCTGCCGGTTTCCTGCTCAAACCTCGCCGCCACCCCGGGAAAGACGGAAGACAGGTCGGAGGCCGCGGCCACCACGATTTCCTGGGCGGCGGCCAGGGCGGAGCAGCAGAGTAGGATCACGACGAGCAAGTGCTTCTTCACGGTTTCTCCTGTTACGGCATCGAGTATGACATGTTCCGGCGGTCAGTTCTCCCTGCCCTTCCAGATTCCTCCGGCGATGGCGAGGGTGAGCAGTTGCACGCATACGATGAGGGCTACGCAGGCTTTCCACTGGCCATACTGCCACAACATTCCGGGCAGAACGCCGGCGACACTGCCGCCGATGTAATAAAACATCACGTAGAGTCCCGCGGCAGAAGCACGGCCGCCGGATTGGGCTTCGCGCTGGATGTAGGTGGTGGACGCCGATTGGCAGGTGAAGACCCCGGAAGAACAGATGACCAGACCTAGCAGGATGAGCGGCAGTTTCGGAACGAGGGTAAGCAAAACTCCCCCGATGCCGGCCACCACCGCTGCAATGAGCGCGGCGCGCGAGCCGACACGGGAGATCCAGATGCCGCCGACGGGCGTGACCAGGAGGCCGACCAGGTAGACCATGAAAATCGCGCTCAACTGGGCAGGGGAAAATCTGAAGGGTGGAGCGGCGAGGTAGAAGGTGACGTAAGTAAAAGTCGCCGTCAGGGTAAATAGCACGTTGAAACCCACGGCAAAGGTTGCCAGTAACTGCGGGTTGCGGAGGTGACGGGTGAAGCCGCCCCGATCCCCGGCGGTGCCGGTCAGCGGCGAATCAGGCGGCAGCCAGCGCCAGAGAAGAAATCCAAAAACAATGTCGAACGCCCCGATGGCGACGAATCCGTTGCGCCAACTGGGTTCGACGAAGGGAATGAGATGGTGGGTGGCCGCCACCCCGGTGAAAATGCGCCCGAGAAAACCACCGAGGACCGTCCCACTGACGTAGATGGACATGACCTGCGGCACGCGATGGCGCGGCCACTCCTCGGCAATGTAGGCGATGGTGACGCCGAAAATTCCCGGCATGACGATGCCTTGGAGAAAGCGCCAGAACACCAGCTGCGCAAGACCGTCGGCGGTGGCCGCCAGAATGGTGGGAAGGGTAAGCAGGAAGATTGCCAGTACGATGACCCTGCGGCGTCCGACACGCTCGGCCAGGGCTCCGCAAAAAGGCGCGCTGAGGGCGACGCCGAGGGTCGCGGCGCTCACCGTACGCCCGACCTCGGACTTGGAGGCGTGAAAGATCTGCAAGAACAGCGGCAATAGTGGCTGGGTGGCGTAGAGATTGAAAAACGCGGCTATGCCGGCAAGAGTGACGGCAATGACGGCTCGCGTGTCACCGCCGCTGCTGGCAGCCACGCTTCGTTGCGCAACCGTGGCGGATTGGCCGGCGGCCAGCACCGCGTCGGCGGTCTCAGCGCTGCAATCCTCACCCGTTTCCCTGAAGCCTGACATGACACCCCACGATTCAGGGTAGCATCGCAGTCCGAAGCTGGCGGCGACTATGCTGATCCCGCCAGGAGACGGGCTCAGAGAAAGCGCAGGCCGATGTGCTGGGAGCGGACGTAAGCCACTTCCACGCTCATGTCCGTAAGATTGCCCGTGCCGGGTTCAACAACGGTGACGACAAGGTGCATGCCTTTCATCAGGGCCAGCCGGGCCCATGGGGAAGCCGGATTCAGCAGCAAACCTCCGCCGCTGATTTCCTCGACGCGTCCCAGTTCATTGCCGGTCTGATCCAGGGCAAAGGCAGTCGCGGGAAGGCCCACGCGCTCGAAGGCCCGCCGATCCGGTAGCAGCCTTTGATCGGGCTTTGCGACTGGGACAGAAGCCTTCCTTCGCTTCATTCCTTTACTTTCCGTCAAGACAAAGTTTGGCGATCGTCATCAACTGCATGTTGGACGTTCCCTCGTAAATGCTACCAATTTTGGAATCGCGGAAAAATTTTTCCGCCGGGTAATCCTTCGTAAAGCCGTAGCCGCCGAAGACCTCGACTGCCTGGGAGGCTACGCGTTCGGCCACCTGGGAGGAGTAGAGCTTGGTCATGGCTGCTTCCTTCAGGAAAGGTACTCCGGCATCCTTCATGCGCGCAACGTTGTAAACCATCAGGCGGAGTGCCGTAATTTCGGTGGCCATCTGGGCAAGCTGGAAGGAGATAGCCTGAAAGTGGGTAAGCGGGTGGCCGAACTGTTTGCGCTGCTGCGCATACTTGGCGGCAGCTTCCCAGGCGCCCTGGGCGAGTCCGAGCATCTGCGCACCAATGCCAATGCGGCCTTCGTTCAGGGTCTCGATGGCGATTTTGTAACCTTTGCCAATTTCGCCCAGCAGATTTTCCTTGGGAACCTTGCAGTCGTCGAAGATCAGTTCGGTGGTGCTGGAAGCGCGGATGCCGAGCTTGTCCTCCTTTTTGCCGACGCTGAAGCCGGGAAAATCCTTCTCGACGATAAAGGCGGTGATTCCTTTGTAACCGGCATTGGGGTCCACGGTGGCGATCACGAGGAAGAGGCTGGCCTCCTTGCCGTTGGTGATGAACAATTTTTGTCCGTTCAGCAGCCAGTGGTCGCCCTTGTCCTGGGCACGTGTCTGCAGGGCAAAGGCGTCCGAACCGCTGCCTGCCTCGGTGAGCGCATAGGCGCCGACCCACTCGGCCGCCATCCTGGGCAGGTACTTCTGCTTCTGCGCCACGGTGCCCCAACGGATCAGCGCGTTGTTGACCAAGGTGTTCTGCACGTCGACCAGAACTCCGGCCGACGGATCAACGCGGGAGAGCTCTTCGACGGCGAGGATGGCGTCGAAGAACGAGCCACCACCACCACCGTATTGCTCAGGGATTTCAATGCCCATCAGCCCGAGTTGATGGAACTGCTCGACCAGGGAGTGATCCATCGAGCCGCGTTCGTCCATCTCTTTTACCAGGGGCCGGAGGGAGTCCTCGGCAAACCTGCGGATGTTATCGCGAAAAAGTTGTTCGTCTTCAGTCAAGACAAGCAGCGGTGGAGGAATCAGTTCACGCCCACTGGTAGTTGTCATGGGAATTCACGACCTCTCAGGCAATGATGACAGACCGGTGATTGTATCAGTTTCAGGGAAGGGCGCAACGGGTTGACCAGCAGAAACCATCCAAACTACCGGCGGTAGACCACCTTCAGGTTTTCAAGTTCCAGCAGTTTTCTGAACTGTGCGCGGGCATGCACGGCCCACGGTCCGCGGCCATCCAGTTTGAGATAGGCGCGCCAGTGCTTGAGCGCAAGTCGCGGCTGGCGGGAGCGCTCGTAGGCAAGCGCCAGGTTGTAGTGGGAATCCGCGTAGGTGGGAGCAAGCTGCAGCGCGGTCTTATAGGCGGCAATTGCCTCCGGCAGGCGCTGGGTCTCATCGAGCACGTTGCCCAAGTCGAAATAGGCCAGGGCATAACGCGGATCGCATTCGATGGCTTTTCGATAGTGCGTCTCCGCCCGATCGTAGTCCGACTGATTGTAGTAGAGGGTGCCGAGATTAATGTGGGCGGGAGCGTAATTGGGATCGAGGGTCAAAACCCTCTTGTAACTGGAAATTGCCTCGTCCATGGTGGCCGGATCTTCTTCCAAGGCAATACCGCGGGCGAACAGACCGGCGGCCGTTTCACAGGTCGATACGGGACGAAAGCGCGCTGTGGTTTCCACGACCTGGCCGGAATCGTTGAAGTCCATAATGAATTGCCCGTCGATGGGGTCTAACGCTTTGCCTTCGGTTCGGAACGCAACGCGGGAGCCGACAGAAAATGAGCCCGCCTCCAGAAGCGGATTCTCCATGCCTGCGACACGTGCCTGCATTGCCTGGAGCGAGGCGAGAATGGTGGCGCTCTTGACGCGCTTGGCGCGCAAGTCGCGAACCTTTTTGGCTTGGATCAGGTCGAAAAAAGAAAAGGAGTCACTGAGGGAAACCAAGCCGGCTCTCTGCCAACCACTTAGTTGCCGCGTTGTGATGCGCAGAATTCTGAGTAAATCCGAACGTTCGAATTGGTTCACAGTTTTCTAGTTCGCCGTTCATGGCAATTATCGCCATCCTTGGCATTCAATTGCAAGGGGAATCTCCACCCTCAGTGGACCAAGAGCGGTAGGAGGAATTGCGCAGACGGAATTGCATTTCCGGAAATGCCTGGTGTCCTCTTGCCTCCCCGCACTGCGCGAATCATGGCTGCGGCTCTTTACGAAGGTGCGAAGCTGCCTTTACTATAGGGAAGGTTTTGCCGACGTAGCTCAGTTGGTAGAGCAGTCGATTCGTAATCGACAGGTCATCGGTTCAAGTCCGATCGTCGGCTCCACTATTTTCAGGTATTTAGCCCTGCTTCTCAGCGGGGTTTTTCTTTTTCTGTTGCACAAGTGATGCACCGGAGCCACAAGCCGGCACCCGTGGACCGCTCGGACTCGCTCACCCTCGCGCGGGCCCGACTTCCTGGCGCTCTCCGTTTGCCTCCTCGATGAG
>CAZQDD010000002.1:0-199506 GCA_964591805.1 uncultured Acidobacteriaceae bacterium
TGACCTACGGATTATGAGACCGTCGCTCTAACCGGCTGAGCTACGCCGCCACGGGCAGTCTGCGGGGAGGGCCCGCTAACGCAGGCAGGCAGACACGATGCGGTCAGGATGCGACCAGCAACACCGATTCTATTGGGCCTGCGATGCAGTGTCAAACCGTTCTCCGGACATCCGGTTCTGGTGCAAGCGTGAAAGCCTGCGTTCCGGTTCAGCGCACCGGCAAAGCCAGCACCACATCTCTTGCAGCGCGTTCCAGCGGCAGTCGGCCCATATCAGAGCCCAGGCTTTTCCGGCCACACGCTTGCATTCTCCGGCCCCGCGCGCCGGCGTTTTTCTCAGACGTGCGCGACCTCGTGACGACGCCGTTCGATGACCGCGATCAGGTTGTTGTAAGATTCGGAAAAACTCTTGACGCCCGCCACCGTCAACGCATCGGTCACAGCCGTTAGATCGATTCCCACTTCTTTGAGCTTGGCGAATATTTCGTACGCTCCCGGCAGGTCGCTGGTGATGGTCACCAACGGTTTGCCGTGATCGCGGAAGGCGTCATAGGTGACCGGCGGCATGGTGTTTACCGTGTGCGGCCCAATCAGGGTGTCGATATAGAGTACATCGGAGTACTGGGGATTCTTTGTGCCGGTGGAAGCCCAGAGAGGACGCTGCACCTGCGCCCCGGCGGCCGCCAACTTCTGCCAGCGCGCGCCCTTGAACAGTTGCTGGAACTTTTCATAAGCCAGCTTGGCATTGGCGATTGCGGTTTTGCCCGCCAACTCTGCCGCTTCCGGTTTGCCGGCCCTGGCGATCTCTTCCAGCATCTTGTCCACCGCCGAATCAATGCGGCTGACGAAAAAGCTTGCGACCGAAGCGATGCGATCCAGTGCGCCGCCCTTGGCAAGGCGCGATTCCAGACCCTTCAGGTACGACTCGACCACCTGTGCGTAAACTTCCACCGAGAAGATCAGGGTCACGTTGACGCTGATGCCTTCCGAGATCAACTGCTGAAACGCAGGCAGCCCCTCGGGCGTCGCCGGAACCTTTATCAACACGTTTGGACGGGC
Source organism: uncultured Acidobacteriaceae bacterium (assembly GCA_964591805.1). Classification (GTDB taxonomy): domain Bacteria; phylum Acidobacteriota; class Terriglobia; order Terriglobales; family Acidobacteriaceae; genus TOLSYN. Next base: position 1,059 of record CAZQDD010000002.1, read on the forward strand.
CAGCTTGTCGTGCAGACGCCTGGCTTCCTTCACCGTCCCGGCCGTGTCCAGCGCCAGCAGCGGAGATACCTCGATGCTCACGAAACCGTCTTGTCCGTTTGTGCTCTCATAAACGGGGCGGAATACGTCGGCGGCGCTGGCAATGTCTCCCACCACCAGCGCATCGTAAATCTCGGCCAGCCCGGTGCCCTTGCTCACCAGCTCCCGCAGTGCATCTTCATAATCCTTGCTGCCGGAAATCGCCTTCTCGAAGATCGTCGGATTCGAGGTCAATCCGCGCAGCCCGTCCTCCTCGATCATTCTCTTCAGGGTTCCCTGGGAAACCAGCGAACGGGTCATCTGGTCGTACCAAGGGCTCTGTCCCAACCTACTCAACTGTGCTAAGGGATTGCTGGGCATTTGTTATCTCCTCAATGCTTCACTGCCTAGATTCTTCAGAAGTTGGATTCCATGGCGGCTATCTTTTGCACCCGCCGCTGATGCCGTTGCTCGGCGCTGAAAGTGGCGGCCAGAAAGGCCCGCAACAACTCCAGCGCCAGGGCTTCGCCAATCACCCGCGCTCCCAGGCAGAGCACGTTCATCTGGTCGTGCTCCACGCCCTGGTGCGCCGAGTAGGTATCGTGGCAAACAGCGGCGCGAATGCCGCGCACTTTGTTTGCCGCCACCGACGCGCCCACACCGCTACCGCAGATGAGGATGCCGCGTTCGGCCCGGCCCTGGGTCAGGGCCGACGCAAGGTCGGCGGCGCGGTCCGGATAGTCATCCGGCGTCACGGCGTCGTGCGTCCCAAGATCCAGGGCTTCATGGCCCAGCCGCCGCACTTCTTCCAAAACGGGTTCGAGCAGAAACGAGCCGGCATGGTCGGCCGCGATGGCAATTTTCATCTATTTCTTCCTTCCCAGGTCCTTCACCACGGCAATCGACTCACGGGCGTGCTCGACCACGTTTTCCGTAGTAAAGCCGAAGTGCTTGAAAACTTCCTTTGCCGGACCCGAGGCGCCGAACTGGTTTTGCCCCACGACCCTACCATCCAGTCCCACGTAGCGCTCCCAGCCGATCGGAGTCCCAGCCTCGACGGCCACACGCGCGCGCACCGAGCCGGGCAAGACACTTTCCTTGTATTCTGCACTCTGCTCCTCAAACAGGTCCCAGCAGGGCATACTCACCACGCGCGCTTTCACTCCCTCGATGGCCAGTTTTTCCTGGGCGGCCAGCGCCAATTGCAACTCACTTCCCGTGCCGATGAGGATCACATCCGGGGTGCCCTGGGTGTCGCTGAAGATATACGCGCCTTTGCGGACGCCCTCGGCGCTGGCATACTTGGAGCGATCGAAGGTCGGGACCGCCTGCCGCGTCAAGGCCAACGCCGTGGGATGTTTTGTGCTCTCGATGGCCAGCTTCCAGGCCACCGCAGTCTCGTTGGCATCGGCGGGACGGATCAGCCGCAGGTGGGGGATCAGGCGCAGCGACATGACATGCTCGACCGGTTCGTGGGTGGGGCCATCCTCGCCCACCGCAATCGAATCGTGGGTGAAGACGTAGATTACCGGCAGTTCCATGATCGCCGCCAGCCGCAGCGCTCCGCGCATGTAATCGCTGAACACCAGGAAAGTACCACCAAAGGCGCGCAATCCCGTTGCCGCGATTCCGTTGAGGATTCCGCCCATACCCATTTCCCGCACGCCAAAGCGCAGAACGCGTGCGCCATAGGTGTCGCTTTCAAAGTTGGTTTCGCCGTCGATTCCGGTCTTGTTCGAGCTTTGCAGATCGGCTGCGCCGCCGATCAGCCATGGCAGGTTCTTCGCGATCGAGTTCATGACCTTGCTGCCGGACTCGCGCGTGGCAATGCCTTTGGCATCCGCGGGGAAGACCGGGACATCCTTGTCCCAGCCTGGGGGCAGTTTGGAGGAGAAGATTGCGTCCCACTGCTCTTGCAGCCCGGGATTTCTGGTTGCCCAGGCCTCGTATTTTGCCTTCCACTCCGCTTCCAGCTTCTTGCCGCGCTCCACGGCCTGGCGCAGATGTGCACCCGCCTCTTTGGGAACCAGGAACTGCGCGTCCTCCGGCCATCCGTAAAAGCACTTGGTGGCCTTCACTTCCTCGACGCCGAGCGGTTCGCCGTGAGCGGCACTTTTGTCCTGCTTGTGGGGCGAGCCGTAGCCGATATGGCTGTGCACGATGATCAGAGTAGGCCGACCGGTCTCGGTTTGCGCCGCGCGGATGGCCGCTTCCACCGCGTCCAGGTCGTTGGCGTCTTCCACGGTCAACACGTTCCAGTGGTACCCCTTGAAGCGAGAGTCCACGTCGTCGCTATAGGCGAGCGCCGTTGGTCCATCCAGGCTGATGTGGTTGGAGTCGTAAAGCCAGATGAGGTTTGACAGCTTGAGGTGGCCCGCCAAAGCCGCGGCCTCATGTGAAATGCCTTCCATCATGTCGCCGTCGGAGCAGATGGAGTACACGCGATAGTCGACGATGTTGTCCCCATCCTGGTTGAAGTGAGATGCCAGCCAACGCCCGGCAATGGCCATGCCCACCGAGTTTGCGATCCCCTGCCCCAGCGGTCCAGTGGTTGTCTCCACCCCGGGCGTGACGTTGTATTCCGGGTGTCCTGGGCATTTCGAGCCCAGTTGGCGGAACTTTTCGATATCGGCGAGGGAAAGGTCATACCCGGTCAAGTGCAGCATCGAGTAGAGCAGCATGGAGGCGTGTCCAGCGGAAAGCAGCACGCGGTCGCGATTCGGCCAGTGTGGGTTGGCCGGACTATGCCGCAGAAAGCGGTCCCAGAGCACATAGGCTACCGGAGCCAAACCCATCGGGGCTCCCGGATGGCCGCTGTTCGCCTTCTGAACCGCGTCGATGGACAGGGTGCGAATGGTATTGACGCACAGTTGGTCGAGCTCGGATGCCTTCGTCGTTTCAGCTTGCTCCACATTTGATGACATGTAGATTGATTTGCCTTTCCGCCCCGGCGCACCGCGCTGAGCGCCACCCAATAGCTTCCAGGAACTCCGCACGGTTACCGCGCACTTATCAAATAATGCCGTGCGCGACCGGGCTGTGTCGAGCAGGAGCTCAACTTTCGATTTCCTTGCTAGTTTCAGATGCCGCGGATGCCGCAGGGGAACCAGAATTGCCGCGTCCACTCGATCATATCGTGAATAAATTGTTCGCGCCGGGAGCCTGGCGTCGCGAAATTCTCCCCGGGAAAGTCCTGTCAATCGTTCGCGGCGCTGACTTGGCGGCGGAAACCTGATCGCAGATGGGGAAAATTCGTTTTCACCCCTGGCATTTCGAGCGGGATGAAACAAAGCACAGCCAGGCGCCGACGGCCATGTCGCTTCCAAAGTATAATGAGGGAAGCTCCGGATGGTATCTGAAGGGTCCATGTCAAAAAGCATAAAGACAACTCTCCTCCTGTCCTCGTTCCTCATCCTCGCCTTCGCGGTAGCGGGCGCGGTCGGCGTTAAAGCGGGAAGCGGCAACGATGGCGCATATCGCCAGCTCGGCGTTTACAGCGAGGTGCTGTCGCGTATCCGGACCGACTATGTGGAAGATCCGAACATTCCGCAGGTCAGTAATGGAGCTCTGCATGGATTGCTCGAGGCGCTTGATCCCAACTCCAGCTATCTGAATCCGGAGGAGTACAAGGTCTATAAGCAGCACGGCCAGCCCGCCGCAGGGATTGGCGCGGCCGTCTCGAAGCGGTTCGGCTATGGCGACGTAATCTCGGTTGTGCCGGGAGGCCCTGGCGACAAAGCCGGTCTGGTCGCCGGAGACATCATCGAAGCTCTGGATGAAAACAGCACCCGCGAAATGTCCGTGGCCGAACTCAATGGATTGCTCGGCGGGCCGGTTGGCTCGACCGTCAATCTCAGCGTGGTGCGGCCGACCAAGGTACAACCGCAAAAGATTTCCATCATTCGCGAAGCCATGAAATACCCCCCGGTCTCTTCCAGGATGCTGGATAACCAGATTGGGTACATCCGCGCCGAAGGCTTTCCCGCGGGACGTTCCGAGGAGATTGCGTCGCGGATTCGCGAGCTACAGAAGAACGGCGCAAAGCGGCTGATTCTCGATCTGCGCAACTCCGGGGATGGCGAGATTAGCGAGGGCGTCTCGACCGCAAACCTATTTTTGAATCACGGGCAGATCGCTTACGTGGTAGGGCAGAAGTATCCGCGCCAGGATTTTACCGCCGACCCTGCCAAGGCGATCTTCAGTTTGCCGGTGGTGGTGATCGTCAACCGGTCCACTGCTGGAGCCGCCGAAGTGGTTGCCGGTGCGATTCTGGATAACGCGCGCGGCGACGTTCTGGGCGACAAGACATTTGGCGCCGGCTCCATTCAAAAGACCATCGACCTGCAGGACGGCGGCGTGCTGATTCTCTCGGTTGCCAAGTACTACACTCCGGGCGGCAAGGCGATTCAGGATGTGGCCATCACCCCCAATGTTCTGGTGGCGGACAAGGCCGACGACTTCATCGCACCCGAGGATACCGACATCGTCCCCGATGAGAATGAGAAGCCAGAACCTGCGAAAGGCCAGCCCGACGAACAACTGCGCCGCGCCATCGAGCAGCTGACCAAGGGAGATCAGAAGGCGGCTGCAGCCGCCTAATCCGCTGCGTCCACCTGAAGCAGGCCCCGCCGCAACCCAGCGCTGGGGCTTTTCGCTTTTGCGCAGTTCCGCGCAGCAGAGGACAAAAGCCAAGGCCGCAGAGCTGCTCTGCGGCCTTAGAGAAACCTGCGGGTCAACTACTTTTTGCCCTTCTTCCCCTTCTTGCCCTTTGCCTTCTTTCCGGTCTTCTCGGGAGTCTTCTTCTTGTCGGCTTTCTTGGCAAGCTTCTGGTCTTTCTTGACCGCCTTCAGCGCCTTCTCGACCGCCTTCTTGGTCGCTTTTCTGGCGGGCTTTGTTTCTTTCTTGGCCACCTTTTTGGCAACCTTCTTGGCCACCTTCTTGGCCACCTTCTTGGGCGCCTCTGGCGGGGCGTTCTTTGCTACGCTTTTCGCAGCGGCCTTCTTGGCGGGCGCTTTCTTGGCGGGCGCCTGCGCCACTGCCTTCTTGGCAGCGGGTTTCCGGGCTGCTTTCTTGGCAGGTTTCTTTGCCGGAGGAGCCGGCTCGGCTACCGCTTCGCTTGCCCGCTCGTCGCGCTGAGCCCGGCTGGCGGAGGGAGCTACTGCATCGTCTTCAGCGTGGCCCAGTTCCTGTTCTTCCGCTTCTTCCTCTTCGTCTTCCAACTCTTCTTCCTCTTCGTCGTCTATTACGTCGTCGAATGGTTCGTTATCGCCGAATTCATCTCCATCATCACCGCTGCGACCGTAAAGAGTCTCGTCGAACGTCATGTGTCCTCCTGGTATCTTTTGCCGCTCCGCGCCCGCGGATTGCTGAGCACAGGTACAACACGACTTCTGCTGCTTCTTTGTCTAACGCATGCACAATGCTTGCACAACGTGCCCGCCCCTGCACTCGAACACAATAACTCAGGCTTGTTTACGATGCAACGGAATGAGGCCTCCGTTCGCCAAACGCACAGCTAATTTCTTGCCCATCAGTTTTACCGCTTATGCTTCCTGCTTGCGGAAGGCTTGGTTTTAGCTGGCGGTTTGGCGTTAGCTGAGGGCTTGGCTCGCTGCGGTGTTGCCGCTGGCGCGGTTTTGCCGGCTTTGCCGCCAGCTTTTTTCCGGCCAGCACGCTTTGCCGATGCGGGGGCGGTGCGTACCCGCTTGGATTGAGACGCTTCCTCCCGGCTTTGCCGACGGCGGCTGGGTGCAGAGGTTCGCTCCACCACGGCTTCGGTTTCGGCGGAGGGCTTGAAGATCGTCAGAGACCGTCCCGCGCGGAGCGCGTCGCCTCGCAGGTGATTCCATTGCCGAACCTTCTCGGCCGGAACCCGGAAATCAGCGGCTACCGACCGGACGGTGTCTCCTTTGCGCACGGTGTAATGCGTCGGGTGTTTGCTGGAGCCCGCAACGATGGCTTGGCGGCTTCCCGCTTCCCCGGCCGATGCCTTGGCGGGGGAAACCGGAATAATCAGCTTGCTCTCGCTGGCCAGTTCGTTGCCTTCCAGGTTGTTGGCCTCGGCGATGGCGGTTGCAGTGGTGTGGTACCGGCGTGCGATTTCGCTCAGTGTCTCTCCGTTTTCCACGCGGTGGTACCGCCAGTAAACCCGCATATCCTCGGGAATGGACGCGACTGCTGTTTCGAACCTCGCGGCCATTCCGCGGGGCAGGTGCAGTTCAAAATCCATATCCTTGGGAGTCGTCATGCGCAACAGGCTTGGGTTCAGCTCCTGCAGCACCGCCGTGGAGGAGTCGGTGCACTCGGCCACCAGGCGGAGATCGATGGGATAGTGAATATGCAGCGTGTCGGATGCGACGGGTGAGTCCAGGGTGAGGTGATCAAGCCCATACTGCGATGGATTTTTAGCCATGATGGTCATGGCGAGAATGATGGGCACGTAGTTGCGTGTCTCGCCTGGCAGCACGTTGCGCCGGTAAAGCTCCCAGAAGTCGGCGTAGCCGGTGCGCTGCACTGCGCGCTGCACCGTACCGGGTCCGGAGTTGTAGGCCGCCATGGCCAGGTACCAGTCACCAAACTGGTTGTAGAGATCCTTGAGCAGGCGGGCGGCGGCGCGGGTGGCCTTCTCCGGGTCCTGCCGTTCGTCGACCCACCAATTGTGTTGCAGCCCCGCATGCACGCCGTCCCAGGGCATGAACTGCCACATTCCGCGCGCTCCCATGCGCGAGAGCGCCAGCGGCTGGAAGCCGGATTCGGCCTGCGCCAGGAACATCAGGTCCTGCGGCACGCCCTCCTCGCGGAAGATTCGCGAGATCATTTCGCTGTAGCGTCCACGCCGGACCAGGGCGCGCTCGATGGTGCCATGTCCGCGGGAGGAAAAGTAATTAATGTAGCTGACGACCGGATCGGTGAGCATGAGGGGAAGGTCGCTGTGGGTGTTTGCCAGCTCGGCCTGCGCCTTGGCCTTGATCGAGGGATCGACCGGGAAGGTGATGCTGTTCGCCTCGTCGATGGGCGCGGGCTCGGCGCGTTGCTCCGTGAACCCATCGCCAGCTTTCAGGGCCTGCAACTCCAGCTCGTGGGTTGCCTCCACGATCTTGTCGAACTCGCTCTGTAGCCGCTCATCGTTCTGTACGCCGATTGGCCCGCGCAACAGAAGATCGAAGGCTGCGTCGAAGTTGTCCTTGGCCGCCTCCATGTGTCCGGCGGCGTAGTTGCCTTTACCGCGGGCATACTCGGCTTCGGCGCGCGCGATCAACTGCTCGACGCTTTCGACCGGTTGGGGCGCGGCAGGGGCCTGCGCCTGGGGCGCTGGCAGAAAGGACTTGGGAGGCGGTGAGGAAAGAGCCGGCGCGGTGGCCTGGGGCGCCGGCAGAGTGGATGCCGGCTTCTTCTCGGGGTCACAGGAGGCGAGCGGCAAGCAAGCGAGCAGCAACAGCGGCAGGATGATGCGATAGGAAGAATTCATTTCATTTGTGCGGAGTGTTTCCGGTGGGGTCATGGTTGGCAACCACCGCAGCACGCGCTTTCTCAAATCTACGAACGATTCACCAAAGGGTCAATCGTTGGAGGAGCCTTTGTTACTAATTCGGCAATAGTTGCGCAGGGTTGGAAACTATATACTACTCTCCAACCAGAATTGCCCGGACTATTGACTCACTGGCGAATGGTTGGTAAGGGCTTGCTCCAGGTCGTCAACGAGGTCTACCGCGTCTTCGATACCGACGGAAAGACGAATCGTGGCAGGTGAGACTCCCAGAAGTTTCAGTTCGCGACGGGGAGCGCTGGAATGCGAAGAGAGCACGGGATAGGATACGGTGGATTCAACCCCGCCCAGACTGGTGGCGAGATACCACATCTTGAGCGCATTGATGAAGCGCTCGGCCGCCGGACCTCCGCCACGAATGTCAAAAGAAACGACCGCACCATTGTCGCTCATTTGCGCGGCGGCCAGTTGGTGAGCGGGAGAATCAGGCAAGCCGGGATAGAAAACACGGACCACGCTGGCATGCCCGGCGAGGTAGTCTGCAATGATAGCGGCGTTGCGGCAGGCGCGTGCGACGCGCACCTCGAGAGTCTTCAACCCGCGCAGCAGCAGGTAGGCGACTCCGGGATCGGAGCAGCCGCCGGAAAGAATCATGGTCTCGCGGATGGGTTCGGCCCAGCGGCGCGAGGCAACGATGGCTCCCGCGGTGAGGTCACTGTGCCCGCCCAGGTACTTGGTGGCCGAGTGCACGACGATGTCGGCACCGAGGGCGAGCGGCTTCTGTAGAATGGGAGTTGCGAAGGTGTTGTCGACCACCACGGCAATCTTGCGTTTGTGGGCGCGGGCGGAGAGATTCGCAATGTCAACGCAGCGCAGGATTGGGTTGGTGGGAGTCTCCAGGAACAACATTCGCGTCTGGCGAGTGCAATAGCTCTCGATGCTGGGCAACTGGGTGAATGGGACGAAGCGGGTGCGGATACCGCAGCGGGCCAGCAGTTTGGAGAACAGCTTGGTGGTGCCGCCGTAGATGTCGAGCATGGAGACGATTTCATCGCCGCTCTTGCACAGGGTCAGGGCCACGGCGAGTTCGGCCGCCATGCCGCTGGCAGTCAGGATGCAGTCTTCCCCCTGTTCCAGCGCGGCGATCTTTTCCTCGGCGGCGCGCACGGTAGGATTTCCGTAACGGGTGTAGAGAAAGACCTTGGCGTCCCCGGCGGCGTAGCGGCGCAACTGTTCGGTGTTTTGCAGGGCGAAGACGGCGGTTTGCTCAATTGGGGTAGTGAGCGGGGCATTGCGGCCGTGGCGATCTTCTCCGGCATGGACGGAGAGGGTGGCGTCGGATGCGGGGGAACGTTTGTTCATGCTCGATTGGAGATGGACCGGCTCAACATGGAGTGCTCCAGACCGGTACCGGCTCGCATAGGGCACAGCCGGAACGAATCTCACTCCCAATTCTATCCACGGATTCGGTTCCGCGGCGAACAATGTTGGCAGCGGCCCATGCTTCTAGCGCCGGGCTCGTATGGCGTCGAGGCACTGTCCGTAGAGGTCGATGAGATGTTTGGCGTAGTCTTCGGCGTGCGACACGGTACCTCCCTGGAAGCCGGCGCCTGGGGTTCCGGTGCGGCCGAAGCCGGTTGTAGTGGCGACGAATTTCATCATTTCGAGTGCGATTTCCTCATCGCGGCGCAGCGGTGGCGGAGCAGGGATGGGGATAGCGGGTATCTCGCTCACGGGAATTCTCCGGGGCTGAATTGAAACAACACCGCGCCGTCTAAAGCAAAGGCGGCGCGGTGCCGATGATAACAGATATACGAACATGAATAAGAGCGCAAAAAAAATGTGCAAGCACGCAGGGCGCAGAGTGGAATCTCCCTTTGCCCTCCGCGGCTATGACATTTCGGCTCCGGAAGCCTGGCAATGAAACGGAGCCTGGGCTGCGATCCGCACCGGAAGCGGCGGCTTGCGGGGAGGAAGCGGCTCTGCGGCCCCAGGAGGATCGTCTGGTGCGTGCTCCCCGCCGGAAGTAAAGACGGGGCGGAGCAGGCCGACCTGGAGCAGGATGGCGGAAAGGGAATCCAGGGCGGAGGCGTAGCGGCGCTCGGCGCGCTGCACGGTAATGCCGAGGCGGAGAGCGGCCTCGGGGAGGCTGTATTCGAGCAGGGTCACGCCGGCGATGATCTCCATCGAATGGCGTTCGAGACGCTCGAAGACACGCTCAATGTCATGGACGAAGATGACGGCATCTTCGAAGGTATGGAGCTTGTAGGAGCTGACGCGAGCGCGGAAGCAAAGTCCTCCGAGGATGCTGGGCAAGCGGCCGATATCGACTGCCATGCGGAAATAGCGCCGCAGCAGGGCGCGGGTGTAGGGGCGATATGCGGCCATGATCGCGGCGTCGTCCGGGGTACGGCGGCTGCCGGAGACGAGATGCAAGCTGGGGTTTTGCAGAGACTTCATCACGCTTGCACCTCCGCGCGGAAGCGGGTCCAGAGCTGCAAAAAAGAAACAGAAGCTCCCGCGGGAACTGGTGCTTCCGCCCTGGCGCATGGTGGACATTGGGTTTGCCGGCTGCCGGTGCGGCGAAGCCAGATGGTTCCGCAGTGTTCGCAATATTTCAGTTCCATATTGCGAGTCTGCGTGGATTTTATATTTGCGTTCATTACTGATTCGTCCCCCCTGCAATAAAAATCTGCCGCTGGCGGGGGCGAAACGTGCGGGGATTCGAATCCGAGCAGGGATCGCGCCGGTGCCGGCGACAGGGCTCGATTCGTTTGCGATGACCTGTTTCCTGTGCATCTGTCCGGCGAGTTCCCGATGGAATCGCCGTGACCGAACTGTTTAGTTTTATGGCGAGTGTCAGGTCAGGCGGCGCTCATCCTTGCGGGTAAAGTAACCTTCTTCATAGCCGGACTTAAGGATCGTGCCATTTTGAACAACGATACTGAGACGACCGGAAAAGCGCACCTCCTGGAGAAGTAGTGTGACATCAGAACCGAGCAGTTCGGAATTGCGAACCTTGCGGCGAAATTCAGCGAACGAGGCCTGGCATGCGTTGTTGCTGTCGTGCTCCATTTCCTGCTCCCTAGCAGACCTTGATTTTGTGTTCTTGGGTGGATGATTGAGCACCGGGCACTTTGAAGTCAATGAAATATTTCCTAAAGTTATTACCAAAGTTTTTAAATTTTCTTAAAGTTATATTTCCAAGGTTGTGACGCGGGGCGGCCAATGATGATCTCGGATTTGCAGAACCGATTGCGGGATCTCTTGCGGGAACGCATTGACGCAGCCGAGTTGACGGGAACGGAGTTGGCCAAGCGCGCCGGTTTCCGCCAGGCTCATGTTTCCAACTTTCTGAATGGCCGCAGGGGCTTGAGCATTGAGGCGATGGACCGCGTGATGGAGGTTCTGCGGCTGGAGGCTTTCGACCTGATGCCGGAGGTGCGCCGGGGGATGGCGGCGGCCTATGGGGGGGATGCCGCGTTTGACGCCATTCCGGTGGTGGCGAGCGGGCGGCTGATGCAGAGCGAGTTTGCTTTCGGCGAGGTGGCGGAGTTTTTGCGTTTCAAGAAGAGCTTTCTGCGGCGGATTCGTCCGGAGATGGCGAGCCAGCGCGGGCACTGGCAACGATTCGTGTTGATCAAGGCGGACAAGGACTCGGGCGCGGCGATGCGTCCGCGACTGGCGCCGGGTGCGATGCTATTGATTGACCGGCACTACAATTCGCTGCGCAACTACCGGCAGCGCGAGCGCAATCTATATGTAGTGAAGAGCCGGGAAATGTGCAAGGTTCGCTACGTGGAATTGCAGGACGGCCAATTGATGCTGCGTCCGGAAAATCTGGCGGCTGCGCTGGGCACGCTACAGCCCAGCCGGGGCGAGACGTTTGCGGACTACATTGTTGGGCGGGTGGCGCACATTTCGATTGAGACCTAGGAGTTGGAATCCGGGGAAACGCGGTGAAACGGAGCCGGGGATTTTTGTTGTCAATAGCAGAAAGTTTCAATCAATGGATCAAGTAGTTGATAGGACGGCAAATAGAGTTTGAGGTCCGGGTGAGGGGATGAGGGGGGTGAACTTGATATCCTGAAGATAGGAGCAAAGGAGAGGGGCGGTGGCGGTGGCAACCGAGAAAAAGCCGAAAGGAAGTGCGGGCAACAAGGGGAAGAAAGATGGAGTGAGCAGGGTTGAGAAGGCTGGGAAGAAATCGGCGCCGGGGAAAGGAAAATCACTCGCAGCGCCGATGCAGAAACCGGCCGGCAAGAAAACAAGATCACCGAAGGTGCAGAGAAAGCAAGCGGGCAAGCGGGCGGCGAGCGGGAAACAGCCGAAGTCCAATTCTGACAAGAAGGGTAAGATAACGGTTTCCGGAGCGGCCGCCGGGAGCGCGACGGATCCAGCGGGGGTCGCGGAGCAGGACCCGTTTGAAGTTGCGATGCGGACGATGAAGGGTTCGGTTCCGGCGATTGTGGAAGCCATGGTGGAATTGGCGAAACAGGGGAGTTGTTCCCACGCCAAGACACTGCTGGAAATGACCGGGGCAAGACATATGTTCGACAGCGAAGTGGAGCTGCAGGACAACGGCGCGCCCTGGGCGAAGCTGGTACTGGAACGGCTGGACGAAGTGGAGACGGAAGCAGCGGAGCAGGAAAGCGCCAGGCTGCAGGCGCAGCCGCAGGAAGTTGTGGCGGCGGAGTAGAGAAGCGGGACCGGGTGCGAGCCGGAATCGATTGAGGCGGACGCTGGCATGGACATGACGTGGGTGACGGACCGGATTGCGGTCGGCGGCGGAATCTGGGTCGAGGAGAGAATGGCCGAGGTGGCGCGGGCCGGGGTTACGCACGTCATCGACATGCAGATGGAGTTTGACGACACCCTGCTGGGCGAGCGGGTTGGGGTGGAAGTGCTGTGGAATCCCGTGGACGACGACTTTCTGCCGAAAGGCCGGGCGGTGTTTGAGCGGGGCGTGAATTTTGCGTTGCGGGCGCTGGCAGAACCGCAGGCCAAGCTGTTTATCCATTGCGCGGCGGGAATACACCGGGCGCCGATGATGGCGCTGGCCGTGCTGTGTGCAGTGGGATACAGCGTGGAGCAGGCCATGCGAATGATCCAGACCAAGCGCTACGTGGTGGATTTTGCCGACGTTTACGTGCGCAGCGTGGAGGACTTTTTGAAGGGCGCCGCAGGAGCAAAACGTGGGGCCGGAATGAGCAGAAAGGACGGCGACAAAAAAGCATGAATACGAGAATAGTGGGAAGTTCAAACCGCCTGATCAGGCGGTTTTTGATTTTTGTGGGGATCGCGTTCGCCGTTGGTTCGAGCTGGGCGCAGGTGGCCCCGGTGGAAACCCTGGTGCAGGATACGCTATACCGCGCCGACGGCACGGTTGCGCACGGAACGCTTACGATCCGCTGGAACAGTTTTACCAGCAGCGGAGGCGAAGCCGTGGCGGCCGGCGAGGTGACGGTAAAAACGAATGCGAACGGCGGCATTGCGATTCCGCTGATTGCGAATACAGGGTCGAGTCCTTCCGGCACCTACTACCGGGTTTTCATGAAGTTGGACGACGGCACGACGAGCGAAGAGCTGTGGGTTGTGCCCGAGGTGGCGACGACGACGATTGCGGCGATCCGGGCGAAGGTGGCTCCCCAGGCCGTGGCGGCGCAGTTTGTGAGCCGCGACTACGTGGACACGGCGCTGGCCGCGGTGGATGCGACCCTGGCCACGGTGGCGCCGGCCACCCTGGTGCATCTGGCGGGAGCGGAGACCATTGTGGGCGCCAAGACCTTCACGGTTTCTCCGCAGGTGCCGGCCCCGGCCAGTGCCGGATCGGCGGTGGATAAGGGATACGTGGACCAGGGATTTGCGGGACTGGCGACGGTGGCTTCGACGGGAAACTACAACGACCTGTTGAATAAACCTCCGTCCGCCAACCTGGGTGCTCCGGGAGCGATTGGTTTGGTAACTCCGGGAACGGTGAACGCAACCGCATATTCGGTGAATGGAACGGCGCTGGCGAGCGCGAATCTGAGCGATGCGGGATCGTTGGCGAAAACGGGCCAGGCGAACACATTTTCGCAGCCGCAGACGGTGACATTCACTGGCTCTGATACGGCGGCGGCGGCGCTGATGGTGAATGCGTCCAGCTCCAGCATTTCGACGAATCCCGTCGTGAAAGTTGCGCTTCCGCCGAGCGGCGGCCAGCACGCCATGCAGGCGATCAATGGAAGCGATAGCAAGGCGTGGTACTCGCTGGAATACAACGCGGGCGGAACGGGTTTGCCGGGCATCGGCCTGGGGCCGGGAGGATCGGCGGCGCGCGACGCGTTTCTGTACCGCAGCGCGGCGAACGCGCTGATGACTCCGGGAAGTTTCACGGCCGCACAGGTGAACGGCACCGTACAGATTGCGCCGGGGCTCAATGGCGTGGTGGGAAACGGAAGTTCATCCGGTGGTACGGATGACACGGCGGCGATCGCGGCATTATTCACAGCGGCAGGGAACGGAACCGACATCCTGGTGTCTCCGGGAACGTATGGCGTCTGTGGATTGCAGATTCCAGATGGAATGCACTTGCGGGGACTCGGGGGAAGTTGCTGGGGTTTCGCTCCGAGTACCTGCCCAGTTCTGTTTACGTACTCATCTACCTGCGCCAGTCCCTCCACCACCCCGGTGTTCCATGTGGTCAGCAAGACCGGAAGCGACTCAACGCTCATGCTGAATGGGCCAGTCATCGAGAACATCGGGATTTGGGACAACACAAACTCTGGCGCGGGCGGTGGCGGGTTGGGCGCTCTCTGGTCCGACAACGTGGTAAAAGGCACGTTGCGCAAAGTGAGTGCGTTTGGGTTCACCATGACGGGGGCCTACGGTTTCGATTTCACCCAATACAACGGGTCCAGTGACCAATCCTACTGGATGGTGGAGCAACCCTCCGTGAGGGGTGCGGATACCGGCGTCATTCTGGACGGTCTTAGTGACGGGATGATTATCGAAGGCGGAGAAATTGCCCAGGTCAACACCGGGATCAAGACAAACACGACGTATTCCCAAGTGAACGAGGCCACGGTTATCGGAACATCGTTCGAGTTGAACACGAATGGAACCTGCGCGGACATTTCCACCCAGGGAATGCACTTCCAGGGACGTTGCGAAGAGACGGGCACGCTGCACACCGGGATCGGTGTGCATCTGGAATCCACGGCGGCGCACAACTACATCAATCCGACGCTGAATGAGAATGGCGTTGGGGTGCAGGCGGAAGCAGGCAGCTACGGCAACGAAATTCATCTGGCCAACCTGAATGGCGTGACTACTTCCAAGGTGGAACTCGGAAATAACGAATGGGCGATACCCGGCTCAGAAAGCACCTACAACGACAGTGAAGGCGGCTACTCTTCGCTCTACGGCTACTTCAGCGGTGCCTCTGTTCTGAACAGCAACACCACCTCGGTCCAGAGTGGACTGCTTGGGCGCTATGGAGCGCTTCTCCGCAACTCACCGAAGGCTTATTTCCTGCTGGGAGTGGGCGGTGTTGTTTCGACTGGCACAACCACGCTGACGGTAACGACTCCCTCATCGTATGGCATGGTTGCCGGTGAGATGGTGTTCCTGAAAGGTATGGTTTTGAGCGGCGGAACGGCTACGATCAGCGGACCCTGCACGGGACTGGTGGTGGTAACCGGCACACAGTTTACCTGCACCTTTGGCAGTGCGCCTGCGGCGGGAACATACAACTACGGCTCGATGTGGGCGGCGGGCGGCTTGTGGGAATCGGGCATCAACAGCACACAGGCATCGGTGGGAGCGGGCGCGATGAACTTTAGCGCTGCGGGTGGAACCGCAACGGGAGCGGTCGCCAGCGGATTCCATTTCAATCCAGCGGGTTCCTCAGTTGGAACCATCGTAGGAACCTGTGATACCACTACCGTCAGCAATACGTTTACCCCGACACAGTGCATCAAGATTACTCCAACAGCGACAACTGTACCCTCTCTTACTTTTGGCGATGGAACCGCGCAGACCTCGGCTGCGGTGGTGACGACTCCAGAGCATTATGGGGCGCAGCATGACGGGGTTATAGTCACAGATGCTGGTTGCTCGGCGGGTTCCACGACGATCACCGCACCCAGCAGCAAACCATTCACCTCGGCATCCGTGGGTAAGACGATTGCGATCAATGGCTGCGGGCAATACACGCCATTCTCTACGTCTCCGAATGGCAACCTGACGCCTGTCACACTCGTAAGCACCATCACAGCGTACAACAGTAACCAGAGTGTAACGATAGCCACGCCCGCAGCGGTAAACACAGGGACCACAACCTCAATTACGTACGTCTCTGGCGGGACGGTGACCGGAAGCAATGCGCAGACTTGCACCCTTACGCTCGCCAACGGTGGTACGGCCACCCTCCAGCTTTCAGGCACATCGATACCCAGTGGAACTACAGCCAATATCGTGACGCTGGACACCGGCGAAAGTAGCGCACCGACCAGTGCCACGCTTAGCAATGGCACCGCGACCTGCTCTGGCACAGCAACGATCACCAGCACAATCGCACCCGCGACAGTGTCCGGCCAGTGGGCTGCATTTGGTACGAACGACCATGATGCGATTCAGTCATGCATCACGGCGGCAGCCTCGGTCAATGGACACTGCCATCTTTATGACGGTGCCAACTACATTGTCGGTACGAATGCTTCGGGCACCGGGAACTTGAGCTTTACGCCGCCGATTGACCATATGCTGCTGGATGGAAGGGCCAATGTCATCGCGGCCTACAGTTCTCCGTTCAACGGCTATAACGGATCGCTGTTCTGGCTGTACAGCACCTTCACTGAGAATGTATGTGGAAGTGGCACTCTTCTCTATTGTCCGAT
The DNA here is from genome assembly GCA_964591805.1 of uncultured Acidobacteriaceae bacterium. GTDB lineage: Bacteria > Acidobacteriota > Terriglobia > Terriglobales > Acidobacteriaceae > TOLSYN. The sequence goes on from CAZQDD010000002.1 coordinate 17,445, forward strand.
GCCTAGCACTCCGATTGCCAAGGGTGCAACCTCTTTCACCGCTTTGAACTCTGCTGATGCCGCTCTTCTCTCGCCCGGCGAGTATGTGATGGTCATGGAGAGCTACAGCTCCGCGCTTTCCTACATCGACTGGATGCAAGTCAAAAGCGTTTCTGGAACTACGGTGAATGTTGTTCAACCGTTCCGGCAGGCATTCCCGTGCTCTGAAACGCAGGGACCGAACATGGGTTGCCAGTTTTGGGGAGTGCCGAGTCTGGTCAACGGCGTGACAATCCGCGACCTCACTGTCACGATCCCGAATACCGTGAATAGCTCACTGGGGCCGTGGTCAGGCTCTACCACTTACGCGGTTGGTGCAATCGTTACTTATGGCGGGTCCAGTTGGATCGCTTTGGTTTCAAATACGAATGTCACCCCGGTTGCGGGAGTGACTTGGGCAGTACAAACGTCCGCGCAAGCCTCGAACGCTTTTATTACCGGAGGCTCCCGCAACACGACGTTTGACAATGTGATCTGCCGCAACGCCTCGCAGGAGTGCATCGGAAGCGTTTACGACAGCCACATGACATTGACGAATACAAAGTTTCTGGCAGAGGCGAATGCCAGTGAGTTTGCCGCCAGTGTTGACCTTGCGATTGAGCCCGGATCGGTGTTTGCAAAAGAGGCATCTCCACTGACCAGCAATGCAGGAGGCTGTAACCTCGGAACCTCGGGAATCTTCCTCGACATTGCAACAGGTTTCTACTCCATCAGTGGTGCGCAGGTACAACAAGCCTGCATGAATGGAATTGTTCTGGAGTTTGGCTCTCATGACGGGTCTATTGTCAATTCGAACATTGGTTGGATAGAACAATCGACAGCCGATCCCGCCACAACGAGCGCAGGAGTTTACGGACTCGGGGCGTATCGGACACTGATTGCCGGCAACACCTTCGCCGGTGCTGCCAGCGCGAATGCAAAAGCAGTTAGCTTCACTTCGATGTCGAGCAATCCTACGATCCTCTCGGCGCAGAACCTTGTGACCGGCAATGCCATCACCGCGACTGACTTTGCGGCGGGGGCGTTCTACAGCAACGGTGCTACCGACCAGTACATCTCACCCACTCCCGGAAGCAGTCAAATGCAGTTCTCCGGAGGCATATCGGGGCCGGTTGCCACCGCTCAACTGACAGTAGGCAGCGGCTCCGCGATTACTGGAAATCAGGGAACCGGGGCATCGGTCCAGCATTCGACGGGCACAACGACTACGAACGACTGTGTGAAGTTCGATGCGAACGGGAACACCGTGGACTCGGGAGCACAGTGTAACGCTGGTCCCGCAATCTCAGCTAATTACGGGGACATGATGTGTGCGGAGGCGGCGGACTCGACCATTGGAGCGGTGTCTGTCACTGGCGTTTCCAGTACGTCCAGTACGATGATTTACACCGTGGCGTCGGTTCCTACGTACTTCTACGCCGGTGCAATTGTGCAGGCACAGGGGAACACGACGACCGCTTATAACGGTGGTCCGTTTACGGTCGCCAGCACAACCGCAACTACCATCGTAGTTACAAGTGCGCTGAATCCGGGTGCGGGCACGGCGGGCGGCACGATTTCGCTGTACTGCGGCAACCAGAGCAGTGATGCAACCTCGACCAGCAAGTACACGTTCACCAACAACTACTCGGTCCCGGCGAACTCGATTCAGGCCGGATCATCGTACCGGCTGAGCGGGCAGTATTCGATGTTTTCATCCAGCGCCGCGCCGTACTTCTCTCTTTTGCTGTATTACAACACGACGAACGTTTGGGCACCCGGTGGGACACCTTCAATTGTTTCCGGAATGACTGGTCAAGCGGGCGAAATTGCTCTCGACGTTTACGCGGTATCCTCTTCGTTGCTTGTTCCCGCCTTATTGGGCTGGACTCCAACCACTGCGGGGTCAGCGACACTTAACAACAACCGGTCCCCTCTCGCTGTCTCCACAACGGCGACGGCTCCATTTCAGATTGAGGGGTACTGGAACGCGACGGGCGTGGCGAGTGGCACCTACTCATCCGGCGGCACGATCACGGGCTCGACGGGGCAAACCTGCACGCTCACCAGCTTTAATGATTCGAGCACCGCGACGGCGACGGTTGCACTGACCGGAACGAATACGATTGCGGCCAGTACAGCGTTGACGATTACTTCTCGCGGGCAGGGTGCGACGGCGGCTCCAACCACAGCAACGCTCGGCAACGGTACCGCGACCTGTTCGGGAACGGCAACGATTGCAACTGTACTCGGCGGGGCTCCCGGCAATGCCATCCTGCTGTACGACTTCCAGAGGAGACAGTAACGTGAGTGAAATTGTTAGCTCTGTCTTGGTGGCCGTGAGCGTCTATGGCGGGGAGAATGTGCGAGCACGACTATGACGGCACAAAGTATCATCAACGTCCGGTTCACGACGCAAGCGAGTACGAGTATCAGTAACGTGCAAGCGTCGGTTTCGCTCATAGCGCAATAAGGAAAGAACAGGAGTCATGCCGGGGTGCGCCGCACGATGCCGGCCAACGAGCCGCTGGCCGGCATCGCAGCCGTTTTGCAAATGCCGTGATGGCCGGTTGGCAGCGCAGGCGAGCGAGAATGCAGCGGGTTGCCCGCACAGGCAGCGCTTCGATCCACCCAAGACGGAAATTTATTACAAAGAGCCAGGGCATCCGATCCGGTACGGTGGCGGCCGGAAGGATGCCCTGCGCGGGAAAGCAACGAAGAAGGGAGAAGAGAGAGTGGCGGAAATCATGGAACGGATGATTGAACATCCGAAAACCAGCGCGGCGGGCTTGCTGCTTGGCCTGACGACAGTGCTGGGAGTGTTGCAACAACAGGGAATTTCACTTGGGCAGGCGGGGACAGGCACGATTATTTCGCTGGCGACGGCACTGGCGACAGCCTTGCTCGGACTGCTGGCCAAGGATTAAACCGATGACACCTCAACCCATTACCGTCTCACTTACGCCCGCGGGGTTTGCCGCCAGCAAGCAGCGGCTGGTGAGCGCGGGCGTGGCGGTGCCGAGTGGCGACAGCGGCTCTCTGGCCCACGAGGGCGTCACCGTTGCGTGCGACTACAACGGGCGGGACACCCTGACCGTCACGGTCATTCATAAGCCCTGCATGGTTTCAGAGGGCTTCCTCGAAAACAAGATCCGCGCGTGGTTTGCGGAGGCTGTGCCTACAGGAGAAGCGCAATGTCAATAGCAACCATTGAAAAGAAGTTTGTCAGTGTCCTCGACAAGGTTGGACAGGATTTTGTGAAAGGTCTGGATGAAGTGGAGAAGTATCTTCCCGCCGCGGGGGCGCTGGCGGGCATGATTTTTCCGGCGGATACGGCGGCCATTTCCGGGGTGGTGAACACCACCCAGTTGATTCAGTCGGCGGTTGCCAGCGTGCAACAGAAATTGGCAGCCGCCGGAGTGAAGACGGCCACCGGGACTGCGCTGGCGGCCGACGTGCTGACCATCGTGACTCCGACGGTGACACAGTTGCTGACCGAGGCCGGGGTAAAGAACGTGAACTCCGCCTACATTCAGAAAATCGTGAACGCGGTGGTGGCGATTCTCGACGTGCAACGGGCGCCGGCGGCAGCATAGCTCCGGGAGTCTGCGGCCGGGGTGAGGATTGGCTGGGCGCGGAGACGAGGCGGGGATTCTGAGCGCAGCGAGGTGAAGGTTGACGAAGGCGATGGGGACACGGGCCTCCAAGGGAATGGATTTGGAGGCCCTGGTGGCGCTGGGCAAGAGACTGGACAAACGGGCGGGACGGGGAAGCTATCGCGAGGTGCTGGCATCGAGCCTGCTGAAGGTCCGGGACAAGCGCGGGCGCCTGGTGAGGCTGAAAACCAACCTGGCGCAACGGGAATTTGAATCCAGGTGCGGGCCGAAAAATATTGTGCTGAAAGCCAGACAGATGGGAATCTCGACCTGGGTGGCGGCGAGATTTTTCCTGAGCACGATTACACGGCCGGGCACCTTGACGGTGCAGGTGGCGCATACGCAGGAGGCGGCGGAAGAGATCTTCCGCATGGTACACAGGTTCGTGGAAAACCTGCCAGTGGACCTGAAAAGCGGAGCGCTGAGCCGGTCGAAGTCCAACCGGAGGCAGTTGGTGTTTCCTGGACTGGACAGCGAATACCGCGTGGAGACCGCGGGAGATGCGAATGCCGGCCGGGGACTGACGATCCAGAACCTGCACTGCTCGGAGGTGGCACGGTGGGGAGCGAACGGCGCGGAAGTGTTGGCGTCGCTGCGGGCCGCCGTGCCACCGAGCGGGGAGATTGTGCTGGAGTCAACTCCGAACGGGATGGGAGGATGCTTCTACCGGGAGTGGCAGAAGGCGGAGGAGACGGAATACGTGCGCCACTTTTTTCCCTGGTGGATGGACGCGGGATACAGGATCGGGGCGGAAGCGGCCGGGGAGTTGGTGGACGGGCCGCTGAGCGCGGAGGAACAACGGCTGGTGGAGAAGTTCGGACTGGACCGGACGCAGATTGGCTTCCGGCGGCAGGCGCGGAACAACTTTGGCGAGCGCGCAGCCGAGGAATATGCGGAGGACCCGGCGACCTGCTTTCTGGCCAGCGGCTCGGCGGTGTTTGACGTGGCCAAGATTGAGGCACGGATGCACGGACTGGGTGAGGCGCTGGAGACGAGGGAAAACGAACGCATCCGGGTGTGGCTGCCGGCGGCAAGGGGCAGGCAGTACATCCTTGGCGTGGACCCGGCGGGCGGAGGCTCGGGCGGCGATTATGCGTGCGTGGAGGTGATTGACCGGGCCAGCGGGCTACAGTGCGCGGAACTCTACGGGCACTACACGCCGGAGGAACTGGCGGCGCAGGCGGCGAAGCTGGGACGGGAATACAACGACGGGCTGCTGGTGGTGGAACGCAACAATCATGGTCATGCGGTGCTGGCCATGCTGGAGCGGGTGGAACAGTACGAGCCGCTGTTCCGCAACAACCGGTATGCGGGATGGGTGACGACGATGCTGACGCGTCCCACGATGCTGGAGCGATTCGGGGCGATTCTGGTGGCGAATTCCGAGCTCTTCCATAGCCGCAGGCTGCTGGAGGAGTGCCGGACCTTTGTGCGTCACGCGGATGGCCGCATTGCGGCTTCCGAGGGCAGCCACGACGACGCGATCATGGCGATGGCGATGGCGCTGGCGGTGCGCGATTCGGGATACCAGATCCCGCGCCGCGATGGGCGCCTGGCGCTGACGTGACCAGAAGGATGCCAAGCGGTGGACGGCGGGGAGGGGAAGCGGGGTAGAGTAGGGAATCCGGCAAAATCGGGGGCGCGGGCCTGGCAATTGGCGGGCTGGCGCTCCCTGGCCGGAGAGTGCGGAGGCGGGTTTGGCGGTGGCGGCGGTGCAGCACGTAAGAAGAATGCGGGGCGGGGCGCAGAGCCACCTGATGCGCTGCTCGGACGGTTACTTCTACGTGGTGAAGTTTCAGGGCAATCCGCAGCATACGCGGGTGCTGGCCAACGAAATGCTGGCGACACGGCTGGCGCAGTCGGCAGGGTTGCCGGTGCCGGTGACGGAGGTGGTCGAGGTGAATTCCTGGCTGATCGAGCACACCCCGGAATTACGCTTCGAGCTGGTCCATGGCTCGAAGGCCTGCACCCCGGGGTTGCAGTTCGGCTCGCGCTTCGTGGTTCCGCCCATGGAGGGGCTGATCTACGACTATCTGCCGGAGCACTTGCTGGACCGGGTGCGGAACCTGGGCGCGTTTGCCGGGATCCTGGCGCTGGACAAGTGGACCTGCAACGCCAACGGGCGGCAGGCGGCCTTTTGGAAAAAGAGCCGGGAGCGGAAATTCACGGTGTCGTTCATCGACCAGGGATACTGCTTCAATGCGGGAGAGTGGTCGTTTCCGGATTCGCCTCTGCGGGGGGTTTACGCCCGCAACGACGTTTACCGCGAGGTGAGCGGCTGGGAGAGTTTCCAGCCCTGGCTGGGCAACATTGAGAACATGGACGAGCCGGTGATGTGGCGCTGCGCGGAGGAGATTCCGACGGCATGGTACGGCGAAAGCTGCGAGATGGAGCGGCTGGTGGAAAGCCTGTGGCGGCGGCGCCAGCGGGTGGCCGAGCTGATCCTGGAGTTCAGGCACTCGAGCCGGACGCCATTCCCAAAGTGGAGGGATGTGGTGAACTGAGGGAAGAGAGGAGTGAAATTTGGGAGGGATGTTGGGAAAAGGATGGAAAGCGATTGTAGGATGAGAGGGTTTGAATAGGTTCCGGGGATGAAGGAACGGCGACAATGCGAGTTTTTCCTGCTGCGATACGTGCCGGACGCGGTGAAGGACGAGTTTGTCAATGTGGGCGTGCTGCTGGTTGAAAGCGGCGGCGGCTGGGCGGACATCCGCTTTACCAAGGACTGGAAACGGGTGCGGTGCCTGGATCCGGATGCCGACGTGGAGATGCTGGAAGGACTGGAACGGGAGATCAAGGACCGCATGCTGGAGGGTCCGGGCGGCCATGAATGGCTGCTGCAGCGCATGCAGGACAGCTTTTCAAACGCCATCCGGCTGACCCCGGCCAAGGCGGTGCTGGCGGATTCGCCGCAGGAGGAGATTGGGCGGCTGGCCGAGATGTACCTGGAGCGGGCGAAGAAAGGCGCGCGCGTATCCAGCGGAAGGATGCAGATCTTCCAGACCATGCGCGGCGAGTTCGAGCGCCAGGGGGTGTGGGGGCTGATGCGGCACAACATCAGCGTGAGCCAGTACACCCACCGCGGCGACCCGCTGAAGATCGATGCGGCCTACCGGCCCAACGGCACCGTGCACATGTACCAGGCGCTGTCGCTGGAATCCGACGTGAACGCGGCCAAGGTGCTGGCATTCACCTATCCGAAGCTGCGCGAGGGCGTGCTGCGGGCGGAGCAGGCAGAGACGTTGATGACGGCGATCGTGGAAAGCGAACTGGAGCGCGACGACGATGTGACGATGTTTGCGCTGGAAACGCTGGCGGCCAGCCGGATCATGGTGGCGACCACGGCGGAGTTGCCGAGGATTGCTCTGAGCGTGCGGCAGCAGATGGGGTTGCAGTAGGGAAGGTTTCAAAGTTTCAAGGTTGCGCAGGTTTCAAGGTTGGTGGCGTGGAGCGGTTGCCGTTTCTTTGAGGGGGCGCGGGAAATTCAGGGAGTGCCGGTGTTCCTCACCCGGTTCGGGATGTTGGGAGCAGAGGCGAAGGCAAGAGCAGGTTTTTCAGGAAGGACGCTACGGCGTCCTTTTTATTTTGCGCAGGGACTCACCCGGCGCGGGGGAGCGAATGAAGATAGCGGAGAAGATCTGGGAGCCGATGCGGCGGGCGGGAGTGCGGATGCTGGGGGGCAGTCAGGCTCCGGCATCGAAGCGCAAGACCGCCCCGCTGCCGTCGATTCTGCAGACGTTTGGAACGCGGGCGGAGTTACTGCCGAAGAAGACACCGGAGGCGTTGCGGCGATTTTCCGAAACACCGATTGCACGCAAGGCCATCAACACGATCAAGGACCGGGTGGCGGGAATGAACTGGCGCATCCAGCCCCGGCGGGGACGGGTGCTGGACGAAGAGATGCAACAGCGCGTCCAGTTGCTGACCGAAACGATGGAGCAGCCGAACCCGGACGATTCCTTCCGTTCGTTTGTGGAGCAGGTTCTGGAGGACATTATCGTAGGCGGATATGGCGCCATCGAGCTGCGGCTGACCGGTGACGGGCAAAAGCCGCTGGCGCTGTATCCGGTGGACGGGGCGACCATCCAGATGCGGGCGGACTGGAACGGCGAGCCGGATTCGCCACGCTACGTGCAGGCGACGGGCCTGGTGGGAACCGACAGCAGGATCGAGCTGAACGACAACGAGCTGTCCTATATACGGCTGAACGCGCGCAGCTACACGCCGTTCGGACTGGGGCGGCTGGAAGTGGCGTTCGAGACGATTCACGAGTTTCTGGGAGCGCATCGCTTTGCGGCCAAACTGGCGAGCAACTCGGTGGTGCAGTATGCGCTGTGGATGCAGGACCTGGATCCGGGACAGCATGAGCGGCTGATCCGCTGGTGGCAGGACGACATCGAGGGGACGGGACGGGTTCCGATTCTGACGGCGGAGAACAAGCCGGAGGTGCTGCGCTTTGGGGCGGGCACGGATGCGGACCTGCGGCTGAGCTGGCAGGAATTTCTGATCCGGGTGATTGCCAGTGCCTTCGATTTGCCGCCGCTGTTTCTGGGGGTCGAGGCGGATGTGAACTACTCGACAGCGCAGCAGTTGGCGGCGTCGGCTTTCCGCACCGCGATTGTACCGACGGCGCGTCTGCTGGCCGAGCACCTTACCCGCGACGCGATTGCCAAGCGGCTGGGCTGGGACGACCTGGAGTTTGTCTTCCTGGACCTGGATGCCACGGACCCGCTGGAGCAGGCGCAGATTGACCAGATTCTGCTGAATTGCGGCGTGCTGAGTGTCAACGAAGCTCGCGCGGCGCGCGGATGGCAGCCACTGGCGGACACGGGATTGGGGGACGAATGAGGATGCAGTGGGAGGCAATGGCGCTGGCCATGCCAGAGGTGGAAGATCATCCCAACCGGCGGCTGTTTCGCGGGGTGTTGACGGTGGCGGACGCGCCGTCAGACCGGGCTCCGAGCGGCGCCCGAGGGCACAAGGTGATGCTGACGGCGCAGGCGACGGAGCGCGCCCTTGGGTCACTGCTGGGCATGGCGGTGGACTATGCGCCGGAGTTGGACCGGCACGATGCGCAGAGAAAGGTGGGCATCATCACGGCGGCGGATTTGCGGCCGGCGGCGGGGAAGTCCCACCGCCTGGACGTTGCGGGGTATCTGTTCGAGCGCGACTTTCCCGAGGTTGTGGACGAGATGCTGCGGCACCGGGGCGAGTTGGGCATGAGCTATGAAATCGCCGACGTGCGGGTGCTGGATACGGAGGCTCCGGTGTGGGTGGCGACGGAGTTCAAGTTCACGGGAGCCGCGGTATTACTGCGGGAAAAGGCCGCCTACCACGGGACGAGCGTGGAATTACTTTAGCTGGCAGGGGCAAGGCAGAAGGCAGACGCCGGATTGCCAAGCCAGGGAGAAGCTGCAACGGAAGAGACAGGGCCGGCACACTGCCGGCCTTTCTATTTGGAGGATCGATGAAGGAAGAGAGCAACGAAGCGCAGAAAGGTCCGATCGAGGAGTGTGCGGCGCAGTTGAGCAGTGCGGCGCAGGCTCTGGAGCGGGTGATCGGAAAGCTGGAGGCGCAGTACGAGGCGCTAAACCAGAAGATTGACCGCATTATCGCCACCGTGGAAAAGCAGGCGGGCGGGGAAAGCGGCGAACCGGCGGCCGTCAGCGCGCAGGCAGAGCGGGCCACGAAGCTGGAGAAAGAGAATCGCGAACTGCGCCAGCGCGCAGGCCGCAAGACGCTGCCCCCGGGGGTGAATTCCCTGCTGGCAAAGAGCGGGGTAGACGAGGGCGTGCAGATTGAAGCGGGCACGCTGGGAAAGGCGCTGGGCGGGCTGACGGTCGAGCAGCGCATTGCGGTGAAGGCCGAGCTGGCGCGGGCGGGATTGATCGCCTAGAAAGCTACCGCGTGGCCGCCCGATGGCAGTGGGAGGCGGGCAGTTTGCGTTGCGGATGATCCCGCGTGGTGGTTCGGCGGGGAGAGCGTGGACAACCGGGGCACGAAAGGTGCGACGGGATAACGAGGCCGGGCAAGTGGGTCCGGCAGAGAAGGAAAGCACAGCATGAATACGCAATTTGTGGACTTGCACGCCGCAGCGGACTACATGGGACCGGGTGCAATCGAGGTTGAGCGTTACCAGACCGAGATCTTTGACATTGTCCAGCGCCGCGGCGCTTTCGGGCAGCGGATCAAGAACGTTCCAGCCACCGGTCACCCATCGCGCTTCTTTGAGGAGACGGCGATCGCCGCGCCCACGGCGGCCAACGGGTTTGTGGATCCGCGCAATATTGTGGCGGCGGTGAACTCGCCTACCCGGGTGGAGCGCTCGGTGCCGCTGAAGGCGCTGGTTTCGCAGATCAACTACAACCTGTTCGACATGGAGGTTGGCAGCCAGCAGGAACAGTTTGCCTACCTGCAGGCGAAGGACCTGGCCGACGCCGTGACCGGCGTGATGCGTACCCACGACGTGGCGCTGTGGAATGGCAACGACACTTCGCTGAGCACCCCGACTACGCTGCAATATTACGGCGCGGCGGCACAGATCAGCGGCGGCGGCAACGTTTCGACGATCACTACGGTCGAGAGCATTGTGGATGGGTTGAAATCGCAGATCGCGACCATGGTATCGAACTCGAACTTTGAAGTTCGCCCGACCGCCATCTATGCCAACCCGGTGTTGCTGGACCTGATCGATCGCGAAATGAAGCAGGAGTTCAACGTGGTGCTCTCGACCACGCAGGTCGCAGGCGGTTTGACGGTGAAGACCTTGTCGACGCAGGCGGGCGAGTTGCCGCTGATTCCGGAATGGGCGCTGCCGTACACGGGTGTTCCGGGCAGCGGTTCGGCCGTGCTTCCCGCCTACATTGTGACCGAGGACCTGATCGAGTACCACTGGCTGACCGACGCCAATCCTCGCGTCTTCCAGCTTGGGTTGACCGGCACGCTGGCTCGCCAGTTGATGGTGGTGAAGTTTGGCGCGGTAGTGGTGAAGGGCGCGAATTACGCACACGCCCTGGTGAACGTGAACCGCTAATCCGGGCGGCGGAGCGAGGGGCTGGGAAAGATCCGGTCCCTCGCTTTGCCCGGTGTGACGGACGGGGCAAGGGGACGCACGGGAGAGCGTGGTTGGAGTTGGAATTCAGACGCGCGGGGGAGGGCCGAAGTCCTTCCTGAAGCGCGGGAGAAGAGCGCGAGATGGGATACCTGTCAACGGATGAATACACGCAGTTCGGACTGCAGGAGACGACTCCGGACGGCCTGGTGATGGCGGCGTCGAGTTTGATTGATGCGCATTGCCGGAGGAAAGGCTTTGGCATTGCGCAGTACATGGAACGAATTCGAGTGGGCAGGTCGCGGACGGTGAGGCTTTCCTATCTGCCGCTGGCGGCGGCCCCAGGCGCATCGTCGCCGATTGTGCTGGCGCGGGGACGTTACGTGTCGATGGGCGGCGACTGGGCCTTGTCGAACGAACTGGCGGCGGAAGTGGCACAGGTGTTCGCGACGCAGAATACGTGGTTCACCGTGTCGCCGGATTCACTGGACCTGGATGTGGAGAGCGGCGAGGTCATCATTTGCGGCGGACTGCTTTCTCCGGCGCTGCGCGACCTGGAGTTGACCTACACGGCCGGATACGGCGAGGTGCCGCAAAAAGTGAAACAAGCCTGCGCGAAGCTGGTGCAGAACGCGCTGGCAACCCCGGCGCTGAATGTGTCCAAACAAAAAATTGACACCATGTACTTGCAGTACTTTGCAGATTCGCTGGTGGACGCCGACGTGCAGCGATTGCTGGCTCCATTTGTGGCGCAGAGGCTGGCGTCATGAGCACGGATGCGGCGGGATTGGAGCGGGCGGCAGTGGCGATGCTGCGCACCCTGGGCGCGGGCAAAGCTGCGCTGCTGTTGCCGCAACCGGTAACGGCAGATGCGCAGACCGGACTTGGGCTGACGGCTCCGCTGGTCAACGAGGTGGAGATGGCGCCGGTGCTGGTGCAGGCGACAGCGAATGGAAAAACACTGCTGGCGCGGATGACCCGAGGCACGCTGCAAGCGGCGCTGAGCGGCGCCGGGGCGATCGATGCAGGCGAGCTTGCCACCCAGGAAACCCTGGAAACATCGATGCTGCGGGTTGGGGGAACAGAGTACCGCATTGTAGCGGTAACAGTGAAGTGGTTCGGCGGCGCAGAGCTGCTGTATGAACTGGAAATCGAGGAATAAATGCAGGCGGCGAAAGATACGTTTCTGAAGACACTGGCAACCAGGCTTGCGGTGGTGAATCCGGCCCGCACGGTGACCCTGGACGGCGCGTCGCGTCCCGCGGTCATTGCCGTGGAGAACGAAACCCCGTTGCCTGCGAACACGGTTCTGGAAACCTTCCTGTTGCACTGGGAGGGCGCCAGCCGGGCCATAACGGAATGTCCGCTCATGTACGTTGATTGTGAGCTGAGCTATGGCAGCGAGGGCACCGACAGTATGTTGTGCATGGACCGCGGACGCATTGTGACCGCCATGGACAGCGAGTTGCTGCAACTGTGCCAGCCCTGCCACGCGCCGAAGTGCGACTACACGCAAACGCCCCCATCCGCACTGGGAACCAACATTTTCTGGACGTGGCCGGTGATGGCGCCTCCCACCGAAGTCAACGGAAGCCTGATGAGGAAGGCAACGTTACGGCTGTTTTTCTTCCCGGAGGTGGCGTGATGGAACGAGCCGGAATGCAGGAGTACTTCGATGAAGTGCGGGCATACTTTGCTCCCGTGAATCGAGCGACGGAGACGGGGACGGTGTTTGATCCATCGGTGAGTTTCGATCTCTACAATCCCCCGGCGCCATGGGTCCGGCTGGGACTGGTGCGCAACTTCAAACGCATGGCCAAATCCACCATGGGGACGGTGAGGAGCGGCCCGGCGGGAGTGGCACAACTGCAGTACCGCAAACTGGTGGACGCGCGGGTGAGCCTGGATTTTTGTGAGTGGGGCAAGCTGCAGATGGCGTTGGCGGCAGGTTCGCAACACATGAATGTTCTGCAAAGCGCCGGGACGCAGGCCAGGGCGTCGGGTGGAGTTGCCATGCCGGGCCAGCCGGTTCTGGTCGGCTCGACGGCGACGCAGATTCTGCTGGCTCCCGCGGTGTTGAGCAATTACGCGGCAGGGGAGCTGATCGTGGTGGATGTGGACTATGCCGCCGGCATGACGGACCTGGGCACGGGCGTTACCGGAGACATGGCCGGTGCGAGCGCAGCACTGGACTGCGACGCGGTTCGGCGCGTGAGTTTCAACGTGGGCTGCGTGTCTTCCGTCACGGCAACCGGGCTGCAACTGAATGCGCCGCTGCTGGGAGGCGCTCCGGTCAATGGGTCGCGCCTGCAGAAGGTGGTGGCGTACGTGGACCATGAGGGAGCCAGTTTCTTCCAGGAATGGTCGGCGGTGTTTGCCCTGGAAGAAGTGAGCGGCGGACGGGTGTACTTCCACTATCCGCGGTTGCAGGCGGCGTCTCCGGCCGAGGAGACGGTGGCGGGGCTGGCCGGTGGGTTGAACACGACCCTGCTGCACGCGGAGTTTGCCGCCATGGCTTCGACCGATGCCAACGACGGAGAGAGCGTGGTGTGCTACCGCTCCTTTGTTCCGGCACCGGCGACCCCGGCTTACTGATTGCAGGAGCCGGGCAGCGTTGGTTGAGAAATAGCACGATGGCGGCAGGTGCTGAATCAGACACAGCCGGAAGGGGCGGAACGCTCGCCCCTTTTGTGCTGGACGCGAGTGCCACAAACAGGGTTCGTGTGAGAGGCGAGATGAAATTAACGATCGACAACATGAACGGCGCCGGAGAGACCGACTATACCGCGCTGCTCGACGCCGAGGCGCCACCAAAGATTGTGCGCAAGCTAAACCAGCCGCCGGTATTGACGGCGTGGCTTGCCTGCCAGCAAACAGGAATTGCGGCTGCGGCAGGCAGCAAGGTGCGCCTTTATTGCGACTCGGGAGGGTTATGGTTCAGCGGCTACCTGGTGGACGCGCCGCAGCAGAACTTTGCGGGCGTCTCCATGGCAACGCCGGTGTTCCGCCTGCTGCTGAATGCGAAGGGCGAGATCTGGGCGCTGGACCGCAGCGCGCTGAGCGAACACGCGGCGATGGGCGGATACACGTCGGGCCAGGCGGTTACGGCGTTGGCGGAAGAGGCGAACAAGGCCTTCAGCGTGTCCGGGGTGCAGGCGATCGCCGGAGCCGGCAGCGTGACGGTGGAAACCGGTGAGTTGTGGAGCGCGGCCGCCGCACAGGTTGCCGGGGGGGCGCGCGCCGTACTGACAGCCGCCAACCTGGCGTTGACGATGGCGCCCGCGGGCGCGGTGATACGCACGCTCACGGATCACGATCCTGGATTTTCGCCGGACACGCTGAAACTCGCCGTGAGCGGACCGGTGGCTAACGACATCACCGTGATCGGTGAGACCGAGCCGGCCATGTATTGGCGCGATTGCATTACCGCGACCGGTGCCGAGAAGTACTTTTACTTGTCCCAGACGGCGTTCAAATCAAAGACGACGATTCTGGTGGAAGATGACTTCTGCGGCACGGCGCTGGACCCAACCAAGTGGGTGAGCGATGTTCCGGCTCCGATTACATTCACCGCGAATGGGGTGCAATGCGCGGGGCCGGTGGCACTGCGCTTCCGCGACCGGGTGGAAATCGGCGGGTTGACCGTTCTGGAACAGACCGGCATCAGCTACGTCAGCGGCGATGGCGTGGCAGGCGGCCTATTCAGCGGCGGATTCGCGGTGAACGACTGCATCGCCGGCGTCATGATGACCGGGGGAAACATCTGTCCGGTGATTGACGGAGTGATGAATGCGCCGGTGGGACAGTTGGCGCCGAACCTGCTCTACGAGTTCCGAACCCTGGTGTTTCATCCGGAGCCAATCCGCGCCGGACAGGTTTACTCGAGCAGCGTTTGCAACGGCGCCAACGCGCGCACTTCGCAAGTCTGGGTGGGAACGACGCACGTGGTGCTGACCATGCGCGCCATCGACCCGGCGAATTCTTCGACGACGAGCACGCCCCAGGTTGTCATCTACGACGGGACACTGCAAAATGTGCCGGCCTATGCCGATTACGAGCCCCTGTGGGGGCTGAATCTGAGTTGTACGCTGGGCCATGCTTGCGCCGCCAACTATGGCGCGGTGTGGGTGCAATCGGCGGCGCCGGGACAGCCCTGGCGCACGCGGGTGATTGGGGACGTTTCGGCGGGTGCGGAGTGCTATCTGACCGCGGCGGAATTGCACTTTACCGCGGCCAGCGAGCCGGTTCTGAACGAGCAGATCGAAGTCTTTTACCGCACCGAGGCGCTGGCCTGCGGCCGGGTGGTGGACAGCGCAAACGCGCAGGCGCTGGCCAACAACGAAGACAGCGGAACGCGCGCGATGGTGGTGCACGTCACCTGGCCGCCGCCACGCACTTCGCTGGACTGCGAGCAGGCCGCACGCGCCCTGCTCGACGACCTGACCCAGGCGGGCTACAGCGGCGAGTACCAGGGCTGGGTTGCATCGCTTCCCCAAGGCGCAGGCGACGTGCAGCCAGGCGAGCAATGGAACATCGCGGCATCTACGTGGGGGCTCAATTGCACGGTAATCGTGCGCGAGGTGGAGATCAGCTTCCAGAATCTTTCCGACGAATTCGCGCAATTCAAGCTGCAAGCCGCCAACGACGCGGCGCAGCCGTTCACGATCCACTTTGTGCGCGCCAAACACAACGCGCTGCTCACGGTGGTGTCCAGCAACCTGGGGGACAACGTGTCGGCGCGCCCGGCGGGACTTCCCGATGCGCGCATCACCACCTGGGGCGCCACGACGATGACCATGGACACGGGCACCGCCCCGATTGCAGGCGGCGGCTTTGAGGTGCGGGTGGAAGGAGACTGGGGATGGGGGATGACCACCAACCGGAATCTGGTGGGGCGCTACACCAGCCAGACCTTTATGTTGCCCAACACCGGGGTGACGCAGACGTTTTATCTCAGGCAGTTCGACGCCAGCACGCCGCCGCAGTACTCACCCTACTCGAGCGTACTGAACCTGGAAGTGTAGACATGACAAATTTTGAAGAGCGGGTACTGCGGGATCTCGGCGAGTTGAAGGCGCACATGCGCTGGATCGTCGGCAACGGCAACGAGGGAAAAATCCAGGAGCTTGAAACCAGGATCCAGAAGCACGAAGCGGCGCTGCAACGCACCGCCGGGCTGGGAGCGGCGGCGGCAGTCCTGCTGACCATCATGCACCTGGCGCTGGATTCACTGAAAGTGATGCACCACTGATGACCAGACAAGAGTTTGTGCGGCAAGCATACGCGGCAGCATCACAGAGTTCGGAACTCAGTGGCATGCCGGCGCTGGTGACCGTGGCCCAGGCTGCGCTGGAAAGCAGCTGGGGACAGTCAAAACTTTCACACGAGGCCAACAACTATTTCGGAATCAAGGCGCACGGCAACCAGGGCCAGGTACAGATGAGCACAGAGGAATACGAGCGCGGAACCGCGGTTGCAATCAAAGCGGGGTTTGCGAAGTATCCCTCGATGCTGGCTTGCTTCCAGTGCCGCGACCGGATTCTTCTGCGCAGCCCGATCTACGCAGGCGCGCGCCAGATGAGCGGAGATGAGGACGGTTTCATCGCAGCGATGGCAAAACATTGGGCCACCGATCCAGAGTATGCGGAGAAACTGCGGGTGGTTTTACACGAGGTCAAAGGACTGGTGCAGTGATTCTTGCAGCCAGTTTGCCGCGCGGCATTCCGCCTGTGCCCGCGGTGGTGCAAACGAACCGATTACGGACAAAGACAAGTTTCACTCCGGTCCGAGCAAGATGATCGACGGCGCGGTGGACAGCAGGAACGCTTCGGTCTGGTCCAAAACGAGGTGAACTGAAGACGGGCGGCAACTCCTGATGGCTGGCGGCGGACCTCCGGGTCTGCCGCCGTTTTTCGTGCGTTGATTGCAGAACAACACGGCGAGCCAGGGGGCGCGGTCCAGCAGGCAATCGCCCGTTGCCAGACCGCCTCTCGCCTTCCCGGTGAACCGCAGGACAACAAACAAAGCGTGTCAGCAAAGGAGACAGCATGTTACGACCGAAGCGATTCCGAATTGATGCCAAGCTCAACAACAACCCGCAGGTCATGCTCAGCGCTTTCGTCTCGGCGCACGACGTGGACGAAGCCCGCGAAAACGCCGCCACGCTGCTCAAGGAATTGCATCTTGACGGCGTCCTGGCCGCGTTGCCAACAGCAACCGTCCGGCTGACGGTTGTCTGAAGCAAAGCCCGGGCGATCGTGCGCCGGGCCTTGCCGGACTCGTGCTGCGGGCCATGTGCCGCGCGCCCGCTGGGCAGCGGTGCAAATCCCCGCGGGCGCGACTCAAACCAGCGTCTCGCTCCAGTTTTCAAGCGCCGACTTTACGACCATCATGAACTGGTCGGCAACCGCGCCGTCAACGACACGATGGTCGAAGCCGATTGCCATTGTGACCATCGAACGGATGGCGATGGTGTCATTGCCTTCCTTGTCGGTGAGCACTACCACTTTCTTTGCGATCGCACCAAGATCCAGGATCGCGACCTGCGGCTGACTGATGATTGGCAGCCCAAAGCTGGCGCCAAAGATTCCGGGATTGGTGATGGTGAACGTACCGCCCGCCACCTCGTCCGGCTTTAATTTTTTGGTGCGGGCACGCTCGCCCAGATCATTGAGCGCCCGCTGCAGACCTACAAAGCTCAACTCGTCGGCGTGCTTGATCACCGGAACCAGCAACCCCCAGTCCAGCGCCACGGCGATGCCAATATTCACGTCCCGCTTGTAGTGAATGTTGTCGCCTTCCACCGAGGAATTCATGATGGGCCACAGGCGCAGAGCTTGCGTCACCGCGCGAATGAAGAACGGCGTGTAGGTGAGTTTGAGCCCGGTCGATTGCTGGAAGCGGCGCTTGGTTGCCTCCCTCAGCCGGACGATGCGCGTCATGTCAACCTCAAACACGGTGTGCACATGGGCGCTGGTCCGCCGTGAGGCGATCATGTGCTCGGCAATCTTCCTGCGCATCACCGACATCGGCTCCACCGCGCCAGGGGTACCCCGAAAGTTCGCAGGTGCAGCCGGAGCAGGCGCCACAGTAGCCTTTTCCGCCGCCGGCGGCACCGCGATTGGAGGTGCAGCCGCCGGCGCAGCTTTGGTGCGCTCCACATACCGCAGGATGTCCTCCCGGTTGACCCTGCCACCGGCTCCACTGCCGGGAACCAGGCGCAAATCCACATTGTGTTCAGAAGCCAGTTTGCGCACCAGCGGAGAGCTGCGAACCTCGTCGCCCGACGCAGCTTCCGGCCCTCTTACGGGCACCGCAGGCTCGCTTGCCGCAGCCGGCGCCTTGGCCGCCGCAGGAACCGCGGGCGCAACACTCACCACTGCGCCCGCGCCGCCGATCACCGCAACCACGCTGTTGACCTGCACCGTTGTGCCTGTTTCCGCTTGGATTGCCAGCAGCACGCCGGAAGCCGGCGCGGGAATTTCCGCATCCACTTTATCGGTTGAAATTTCAAACAATGGCTCGTCGCGCGTAACCTCGTCGCCCACCTTCTTGAGCCACTTCGTGACTGTTCCCTCAAAGATCGATTCGCCCATCTGCGGCATCACCACTTCGGTCGCCGGCCCGCCCGGCGCAGGCGCGCTGCCTTCCTCTGCACCGGCGGCGGGCGCGGGCACGCGGATCGCTTCCTGGCTGGCTGCTTCGGCGGCCTTCGGGTTTGCGCCCGGAGCCGTCTCGGCCGTCGCCCCGGATTCATCGATTACGGCGACCACCGTGTTCACCGCAACCGTCTCACCCTCCGCTGCCTTGATCTCCTGCAGCACGCCGGAGGCAGGCGCGGGAATCTCGGCATCGACCTTGTCGGTTGAGATTTCGAATAACGGTTCGTCCCGCGTGATCCTGTCACCGGGTTGTTTGAGCCACTTGGTGATGGTGCCTTCAAAGATGGATTCGCCCATCTGAGGCATAACTACGTCAGTCGGCATGCTCTTCCTTCCGCACCGTTGTTGGCATTTTCACTGCCCACGTCAGCTCCCAATTATAAACGCGCACTTCCCGGCACCGCTCCCGGCGTGCAGGCAGACAGAGCCCCGGCCGGGCTTTGGATTCACCCCGGGCTCACACCTTGGCGGTGTCGCGGGATTCCATTCCAAAGCTCCCGCGCGGCTGGCGCCGGGGCTCAGTGGCTGGCGTCAAGGGTGTACGCAAAATCGTAAAAATGTTTTCCGCCGGTGATCTGGATCGTCATCGTTCCGGCCAGCCCTGCCAGTTGTCCGGTGCCGGAATCCGGCACCACGGTGACGCTCAGCTCCGGCGTGCCCCGCGTCATCCTGCCACTGTGCTGCAACACAAAGCTGCCGCTGCGCCCGTCCAGCGAACCGCTGAACCGCTCCATGGCCACGTACCCGGCCGAGCCCTTCACGCTGCTCATTGCGCTCAGCATCTCGCCCTGGCTGCTGCCTTCCAGTCCGCCGTGAAACTGTTTTTCCAGCCGCATTCTGCCCAGGCTTGCGCCCTCGGACTTGTCTTCCGCCTGCGGCTCCATCTTCACTTCAAATGTCCCGCTTGCGTGCGCCGTCACCCCAGCCTCCTTTGGCGCCGCGCTGGCCGCCGGAGGCAACGGCTCCGGCACGGTACCCCGCGCGTCCCGCGCCTCCGCCCACAGGCTCAATCCGATGAGCAGACAGCCACCGGCGATCCAACCCATTCCCCTGCCACGCAGATTCCTCATATTGCCTTTCAGCGCACCAGGCAGGGTGGGGGGATCGTTCAGAATCGCACAGGCGTCCGCCCGATCCTTTCGCCTCACCATCAGCGCAATGCTTCCGGTCATTCCGCTATAGATGCCGCTACTGATCCTGCCGAGGTATTCATTGGAGTAAAAACATTCGGTTCCCGCGGACTCCAGCCGTTCCCGCGCAAACAGTTCGGCTGGTTGAGCCGGGCAGAGCATGGCAGCGGCGGCACGTAGCCTAGGCATGGTGGATCAGCCGCTGTTCCACTGGGTCCGAGCCTCGCGGGAGGGCACGATCGAGGGTGCGCGACGAATTCGGGAGCCTGCGGCTGGCCGCGCATCTGGAGGGAACTGCGGGCTCGGTGTTGCGGTTGTGAAGGCACTCACTCCCAGGTTATCGCCGCAAGCACAGTGGCGCGAACCTGGTGTACCTGGCATGTGGATATCATAACGACGCAGATCGCAATTAGAGCCGCCGGCGCATCCCACCAAGTCAGGACACAACCTGGGGATGCCTCCGGTTGACCTTGATGTTCGGAAAACGTTAAAATCCTATGGTTTGCCTGTACTGCTTTGTCTCGTCAGGGGCACCTCGCATCAGGTTTGGCATTGCACCTGTATCTGGGTGCGTTGAAGGGCCGGGCCTGCCTTTGATCTTTCGATCTACGAGGAAGTGCAAGCGCACAGAATTGGGTTGGAGAAACTCCATCGGAAGCCGCCGACGGCGGACATCTGGGATGGAGGGAAGATTTATGGAGGCCTTGCATATGTACGCGGTGATCCGCGCTGGCGGTAAGCAGTATCGCGTCGCTCCCGGTGACGTCATTAAGATTGAAAAGACGTCCAACAGCGACCAGAACATTGAATTCGAAGTCCTGGCAGTCAGCGGCGAAGAGGGCAAGATCGCCAAAACCGAGGACGCCAAGGTAGTTGGCGAAATCCTCGGGGAGGGCCGCGCCGACAAGATTCTGGTCTTTCACTTTAAACGCAAGAAGCAGTACAAGAAGCTGAACGGGCATCGGCAACCGTTCACGCAGGTGCGGATTATGGAAATCAGCGCGGGCGGAGAGACGTTCAAGGCTCCCGAGATTGCCGTGAAGACGCCGAAGGCCGCCGAGACGGTTGAGCCGACCTAGCACCGGTTGCCGGGAAGGCTCCGGCGAAGAAGGCAGCCAAGAAAAAGACGGCTGCAGCAAATTCTAGAAATCATCTCCGGTTCGCCACTCATGCGGCGAATGACTGAAGGAACAGGAATAGAGTTATGGCACACAAAAAAGGTCAAGGAACATCCCGCAACGGGCGCGACTCGAACGCACAGCGTCTGGGCGTGAAGGCTTTCGGCGGCGAAACGGTCACCGGCGGCACGATCATCGTTCGCCAGCGCGGCACCCGCATCAAGGCTGGCCTGAACGTTGGGCGCGGCAAGGACGACACACTGTTTGCCAAGACCGACGGCAAGGTGAAGTTTATCGATCGCGGACAACTGGGCAAGTTCGTTGCCATCGATCCGCTGACGGCAGACGCGTAAAACAACATTGCGTTGCACCTGGAGCCTCGCCGGACGGCGAGGCTTTTGTGCGTGCAGACAAAAGCGGCCAGCGCGGATTGGAGTCGCATGATCTGCGATTGTGCCGCCTGGTTTGCTGGCGGCGTAATGTTCACGAATGAGATTCTCTGCGCGGATGGGGATGGCCGCGGTTGATCGCAGCGTGCCTCGAACTGCGGCGAACCAGGGCGAGTCTGCAGAATGAACGGCCACCATGGCGATCGAACGATGCTGCCCGGAAGGCTCATGAACATTGGCTGCGCGCCCTCTGCTGGTTTCGCCGCCGGGCGCGCGGAAGCGCGATTCGGGCGGATGAGGCGGCGGGTGGAAGCGTGGCTGCGGGCAGGAAAAAAGAGCATAAATTATATATTTACATATATAAATCTATTGGATTTGGTCAATTCGCATCTATGTTTATTGCATGAGTTGTGGTGAAATAGCACAGTTACGGGGATATGAGCATCTATGTTCGTGGATGAAGCAAGAATTCGCATTGCCTCCGGAGCGGGCGGCAATGGCTGCATGGCGTTTCGCCGGGAGAAGTTTGTACCGCGCGGAGGACCCAGCGGCGGCGATGGCGGACGTGGCGGCGACGTGATCATGGAGGCCAGCGAGCGGCACAACACGCTGGTGCATTTCCGTTTTAATCCTGAGTACAAGGCACAACGCGGACGCCATGGCGAAGGTTCCAACCGCACCGGGCCGGAAGGCAGGAGCATCACCCTGAAGGTTCCCGTGGGCACGATCGTTTACAACGATGACACCGGGGAACTGCTGCATGATTTTGCGCGGCCGAATGAGAGCATCGTGGTCGCCAAGGGAGGGCGCGGGGGACGGGGCAACCAGAATTTTGCCACGCCAACGCACCAGGCTCCCAGGGAGCACGAGGACGGAAAACCGGGAGTTGAGCTGCGGCTGCGGCTGGAGCTGAAACTGCTGGCTGACGTGGGACTGGTGGGATATCCGAACGCCGGCAAGTCGACGCTGATCTCCCGCATTTCGGCGGCGCGTCCGAAGATTGCCGATTATCCGTTCACGACCCTGCAACCGAATCTGGGAGTTGTGGCGCTGGGCGAGATGCCGAATGTGGTCAGCTACGTGGTGGCTGACATTCCGGGATTGATTGAAGGCGCGAGCGATGGGGCGGGACTGGGCGTCCAGTTTCTGCGTCACATTGAGCGCACGCGTTGCCTGACGCACCTGGTGGATTGCTCGGACGCAAGCGGAAGAGCGGACCCGGTTAAAGATTTCGACGTAATCCTGCGCGAGTTGAGAAGGTTTGGCGCGGGACTGGAACGCAAACCCATGATCGTGGTGGCGAGCAAGGCGGACGCCGCGAATCCGGCAAAGGTGGAAAAGCTGCGGCGGCACGCGCGCAAGCTGGGTCTGGAGTTCTACGAGATTTCCTCCGTGACCGGCGCCGGGATCACCGAGCTGACATGGGCCATGGCGCGTTATGTCGAGGAAGTTCGCCGGCGGAGTGCCGACGAGGAACCGGCTTCTGGGGCCGTGCAGTTTGTTTATGCTGCGGAGCCAGAGTCCGAAATTAAACAACACAAACAAGGGAGAACACCAATGGCTGCTACAAAGAAAGCTGCAACGAAAAAGGCTGCCGCCAAGAAGCCGGCTGCCAAGAAGACCGCCGTGAAGACCGCCGTGAAAAAGGTCGCCAAGAAGGCCGCGAAGAAGGCTACCAAGAAGGCCGCGAAGTAGGTTTACTCAACATTCCGGCGCGGGCCATTGCGGTCCGCGCCGGAATTTTTCCCAGCCGATGAAAGATCCTATCCAAAACGTTGCGCTGTACGGCGGTTCCTTTGATCCAGTACACCTGGGTCACCTGGAGGTGGCGCGGGCGGCGGCGGCGAAATTCAAGCTGGAACGCGTTTACTTTGTTCCGGCCGATGTGCAGCCGCTGAAGACCCAGCAGCCGGTGACGCACTTTTATCATCGCCATGCCATGCTGGCTCTGGCGCTGGAAGGCGAAGCGCGGTTTCTGCCATCGCTGCTGGAGGCGCCGGAGATTGTGCGCGCGGCGGGCCAGGCGGCAAGCTACACGGTGGACACGGTGGCGCGGATGCGAGCCCGGCTGAGGCCCGGAACGCGGTTGTATTTCCTGATCGGCGTGGATGCCTTCCAGCAGATTGGCCGATGGCGTTCGGCGGCGGAACTGCTGCGCGCGGCGGAGTTCATCGTTGCCAGCCGTCCTGGATTTTCGTTCCAGGATGTGGCCCGGGCGCTGCCAGCTGAGTTGCGGCCGAGCGAGGCGGGAAGCCGGAGATTGCTGGAGACCGGGTCGCTTGAAACCAACGGCGCGACCATCCATCTGCTGCCGGGTGTGCACCAGGAAGTGAGCGCGACGGCGATTCGCGAAGCGGCGCGGCAAGGGATTGGCCTTGAAAAACTGGTGCCGCGCGGGGTAGCCGAGTACATCACAAAGCTGAAGATATACGACGAGGACGAAGAGCCGGGAACGCCGCAGTTACCGCAGCGGTGAACTGGCGCGGGTGGGACGGAAGTTGGCGGCCGGGTGGCGAGGAATTCCGGGATGAGGAGCGGGTCTTGATCGCCCCGGCTTGCATCCGGCGCCGAAGGCCAGCACAATGGTTGAGCAGAGAAGAGGAACGATGCCCACGCAGGATATTCGTAGACAAGTCGCACTGGCCCTTGAGGCGGTAAACAATAAGAAGGCCGAAGACGTTACCTTGCTCCAGCTTCCCGGGGAGTCGAGCACTTTTACCGATTATTTTCTGATCTGCAGCGGTAGCAATCCGCGACAGGTGCAGGCGATCGCCGACGAGGTTGATGAGCGGCTTTCCAAAGACATGGGCGTGGAGCCGAACGCGCGCGAGGGCTACCAGACGGCGGAGTGGATTCTGCTGGACTACGTGGACTTTGTTGTGCACATCTTCAACACCCAGCGGCGTGCCTACTACGATCTGGAAAGGCTGTGGAAGTCGGCGCACCGGCTGACAGCCGAGGAGTTGATGCAGCCGAAAGCGGCAGCCCCGCAGGTGGTTGCCGAACCGGCAGCACCGGTGGCGAAGAAGCGGGCGAAAAAAGCCGCCGCCAAGAAGGTGCCCGGAGTGAGAGCCTCTGCCAAGCAGGCCGCTGGCGGCGCTGAGAGGAAGAAGCCGGCCCGGAAAGTCGTGGCGAAAAAGACAGGGGCAAAGAAACCGGCGGTGAAGAAGACGCCGGCGCGCAAGGCTGCACCCAGGCTGGTGCCGCCGAAAAAGAGTGCGGCGAAAAAAACCGGAGCGAAGCGCAAGTAACGGTTCAGCACCAACGGGCGCGGGCAAAAGGGCCCGCGCCTCGGTTTGTCCGGACAATTCCGATGAAGGTGCGGCTAATCTCGATTACGAAACGGAAGGGTGCGGGCAAAGAGGGCTCGCTGGACGAGCTGACGTCCGAGTATGTGAAGCGGGCATCACGCTACGCCCAGGTGGATGCGGGCGAGTACTCCAGCGAGGAGGCGATGTTGAAGAGCCTGGAGCGGCCGGGGCGGACTTCTCCCGTGCTGGTGGCGCTGGATTCGCGTGGCAGGCAGTTCAGCAGTGAAGAGCTGGCGGGCTTTGTGCAGCAGCACCTGGAGCGTGGAACGCAGGAGCTTCTGTTTGCCATCGGCCCGGCGGATGGCTGGAGCGCGGCGGCCCTGACCCGGGCGCAATTTACGCTATCGCTGGGAAAGATGACGCTTCCGCACGAACTGGCGCGGCTGGTGCTGGCCGAGCAGATCTATCGCGCGTTTGCCATCCTGAACCATCACCCCTACCACGGCGGCCACTGAACAAGGCGGCGGCGGGACCGGGAGCGGTCTGCGAAAGCGGCGGCAGGATGGGCCGGGAGGGGATCAGAACAAAGGCGGTTGCGATCCGGTGCGCTCGTGCTGGAGCTGATCGAAGCTGATGCCGTGCAGGATTTCACCATCCTCGGGTATGCCGCGCTCTTCGATATCGCGCACGGTATAGGGAGGTGCTTCGACCTCTGGTTCGATGACCAGACCGCCGCAGATCAGGTCCACGACGTAGCCGATTTCGGCGTGGCGCCGCACGGTAAATTCGGTACAGGGAAAGCTCCGCGGAGCGCCGTCAATGGGCTCATAGTCATAAAGGTAGTTGCCGGAAAGATGCAGGATGCCGCCGTCTTCGAGTTCGAGGAAGTAATGGGGCCCTGCCTCGCCCAACTCGCCCACGCGAAAGGCGCGATCGGCGCGAAAGCTGGTGGAGACGAGAAGTTTTTGGGCATCGAGTTCATCGGCGAAGTCGTTGACCATTGCCTGGCGCGGCAGACGCGGGTAGTTGAGCATGACGGCCATGACCACAATGAGAACGCTGAGATAGGCGAGAATCACGATGGCCAGCACGCCGATGCCAGCATGACGAAAGGCAATGAAAGCGGCGACAGCGCCCGCGGCAAATCCGGCGTGAATGATGAACCGAAGCACTAGCGACCTCAACTCTACCTCCATCGGAGACTGCACCTGACAGACCATCAAGAATACCGCAAACCGGCCTTAAGCCAAGCAATTAGAGCAGAAATCCTGCTGTCATGGTCAAGATCAGTGCAAAATTGGTAAGGCCTCCCCGGCAACATAAATGGAACCAGCGATGACAAGAACTGACTCAGGGCCTATCCTGGCGGCTTGAGCGAATCCCAGATCCAAGCCTTCCGGAACGGTTGCCGAGGGCGAGTGCGGCACCCCGAGCGACTCGGCGAGGGCGGCGAGATCGGCGACGGTGGCGGCGCGGGGATTGCCGGCAATGCGGGTCAGGACGACGTGAGCCATGCGGGGCCAGAGAATCTGTGCGATCTGGTCCACGGCCTTGTCGGCCATGGCCCCGAACAGCAGCACCAGCGGGCGCTCGCCCAGTTGATCGGCGAGGGCGGCGCGCAGGGCCCATGCGCCGGCGGGATTGTGGGCGACGTCGAGGATGATCTCCGGCCGCTGGCAGGTGGCGGCAAAGCGCTGGAAGCGGCCCGGCCAACAGGTTTGGCGCGTTCCGCAAGCGATGCTCTCCGGGGTGATGTGGAAGCCTTGCGCGGCGAGTTCCTCGGCCGCCGTAATGGCGAGCGCGAGGTTGCGCAGTTGATGCCGCCCGACGAGAGGCGAGACGATCTCCACCTGCTTGCCCAGCACACTAAGCTGAAACCTGGTTCCGACTGCCGAGCTTTGTACGAGGGCGGCGGATTGGGGCGACAGAGACGGCACGTTGCGCGCGGCGCTGACGAGGCGTGCGCCAAGCTGGCCGACGCGTTCGCCGAGCACCTGATTGGCCTCGGGATGTTGCGGCAGGGTGACGGCGGGGACGCCGGGACGGAGGATGCCGGCCTTCTCGCGGGCGATTTCAGCAAGGGTGTTGCCCAGGAACTTCTGGTGGTCGAGATCGATGTCTGTAATGACGGAGAGCACGGGTTCGACGATGTTGGTAGCGTCGAGACGGCCGCCCATGCCGACTTCGAGGACGGCAATTTCGACGTTGCACGAGGCAAAGTAGTCGAAGGCCATGGCGGTCATGGTTTCAAAAAAACTCGGCGGATGGGGTAGCGCCGTGGCGGCGACAAGCTGGACGGCGGCGGCGTTGACGCGCTCGTAGGCGGCGGCGAATGCGTCATCTGGAATCGGCTGAAGGGCACAGCAGATGCGTTCGTTAATGCGCCGCAGGTGAGGCGAGGTGTAGAGTCCGACGCGGTGCGATGAGGCATGGAGGATGGAGGCAAGGCTCGCCGCGGTGGATCCCTTGCCGTTGGTCCCGGCGATGAGCACGGATGGAAAGCTGCGCTGCGGGTTGCCCAGGGCGCGGCAGAGAATGCGCATGTGCGCGAGATCGAATTTGCGTGCGGGGCCGTGCTGCAGCTCGTGGCCGAGCGCGTAGAGACGTTCGACCGCGGATTCGTAGGAAGTCATGCCGCTCCGATTATCGCACTTTGGCGGATGGCGGCGGCGGGAGCGGAAAGCAGCGGAGCGCAGCTTGAAAGCATGCTTCGAACATTTCCGATCCCTGCCCGGCGGCGCCGCTGAGCTAGCGGCCTAGGAGCCGGGAAGGCGTGAATACATGCGCACCAGACTGGCCACGCTGTAGGCAGCCTGGGCTGCAATCACGGCAAAAATGACGGCCAGCGCGGGCGCCTGGAACTTGCTCTCGATAAGATCGGCGAAGACTCCCGCAATAAAAAGCAGAAGAAACGGGAGAGAGGCGAACAGGATTGCGCCAGCGCCATTTTCCGGAAGGAAAATTCCCATTGCGAGGAGCATCAGAAAAACAATCAGCGGGGCGGTATTGCCAAAGAACCGGATGCGGGACGAGGTGAACCAGGCGGCGAGGGCAAGGAAAAACGTGAGCAGCGCCGCCGGAGCAGCGTCAAAGAAAAACCTTAGCAGGATGCGCGCGAGCAGCCGCGGTGAGAGGGACGCTGGCGCGAAGCCGAGCCACCCGGCGCGGGCCAGGCCGTGCACGAGGGCGCGAACCCCGGCCAGATAGCAGAGATCCAGCAGAACAAGCGCTATGACGATGGCAGTAAACAGGATGAACAAAGACGCGAAACGGCGATGCGGAACGGCCCACAACATGAAGGCGGCGGCGGGAACGAGCAGCCAGACAAGGGGCCACTGGGCTCCGACGGCGAATGTGATGGCGATGCCGAGCAGGGTGATTCGCTTCCAGTTCCAGAGAATGACCGCGCGCGGCGCATAGAGAGTGTGCGAGGTAGCAATCGCCGTGAAAATGAGGCCGAAGGCTCCCCAGGCAGCAATGATCTGGGGGCCGGCCAGCGACGAGCACGCAACCATTCCGGGGCTGAAGGCGAAGAGTGCGAGAACGATATGGCCGGCGGCGTTGCCGTAGAGGCGGCGGGCGACATACCGGAGCGAGAGGGCGAGACAAAATCCGGCGAGCAGGAAGGGAGCACGAATGAACCAGCGATGCTGGTCGAGCCAGAACTGATCGAGCAGAACCGGATTCTGGGGAAGATGAAAGAGGATGCCCGCGACGGAGAGCAATGGAACCAGGGGCGAGGAGACCGGCTCGGTGGTGAGCGTGACGTGGCGGAAAAGCGCGACCCCGCGAACAATCTGATCCGCTTCCAGCTGGGTAAGCGGCACCGAAGCGACGAACCAGGTGCATTGTGCAAAAAAGGCGCCCAGTAAAACCAAGGCAATCAAGTGGGAGGAGCGGACGGGTTTGAGAGTGCTCTGGGAAGACATGATGGTCTAACTAACTTTGTAACATCTGCGAGCTCGATTTGGGATCAGGAATCAAAGCGCGGCGGAACAAGGCGGTTTTTCCGCATGATCTTGGGCGGCCAAGCGGAACACCATTGCAGCAGGCGGTGAAAGCGCGGCGCGCCTCCCATTGCCACAGCACGGGTTGGGTCTGCAAAGACAGAGCGCAACAGGCACACGAAGAGATCAGGAACGAGCGCTGGCCATGCTTTGGCGCAGCTTAGAGCAGTTTCCGCCCGAACATGGCGATCAGGCCCAAGGCTCCGGAGAAAACCAGGAAAAACGAAGCCGGCTCGGGAACGATCGCGTGGGTGTTGACAATACCGCAGCACCAGGTGGTTGGCGGGGTCGAGCTGCGCTCGCCCGGCGCCGGGCGTCCCTGGGCAATCTGGCTGGCTGGCGGCGCAGGCGGAACGATCGTCGGCGGAACCAGCGCGGGAAGTCCGGTTTCCATGGCGATATCCGGAGGAGGCACATCCGGTGGTATGACCGCCGTCGGAAGAGGTTGCGGCTTCTTGATTTCAATGCGGTTTCCGCAGCGGGCGCGGACCATACTATTTCCGTCCGTGAGCACCAGCTCATTGGCCGGGATGAGCACCGGGTGGTTTGTCCAGTGGACGTTGCATCCCTTGCGGTAGGAAACGTAAGCCAGCATCGGCTTCTTCACACGCGTGAACCACATGCGGTCAGGCTTAAGGTCCTGGTAATGGTCGCGCACCACGGGATCCTTGGTGATGGACTCGGCCAGTTCGCGCGTATCCTGCAGACCGCCCGGAATAATCGAGAATGGAAACATCTGCCTGGCGGCGCGGAACGTCATTTTCGGCGGCTTGATATCCAGGACTTCTACCTTCAGACGCCGCGCGATTTCAAATCCAAGAATTGAGAGCACTGCAATGCACAGACATGAGAGAACTGCTATGGTCTTTTTCATATAGCAACCCGTCCGTCGCAGAGCGTGCGCCGATTGTCAATCAGCGCAGATCCTCGCCGTCTTTCATTCCGACTGCTCTTAAAGCAGAGAGTCTGCCGCCGTTGCCCTTCGCGGTGGCTGAGGTCCCTGCAATACTCATTCCACGAACAGCCTCAGGCCCTGTGGACTTTGGAAGCATTTTTTCTCTGGGGCTGAGTATACCGTATTGTCGTGACTTGTAAATTAGAGCCTTATAACAAATGCCTAACAATTCGGCGGCTTCCTTGCGCCGCCATTGCGTCTGTTCGAGGGCGTTGCGGATGGCTTCAGCCTCCGCTTCTCTTTTCAGTTCGCGTACGATCTGCTTCAGATCGCCACCGGAACCGATGCGCTCCCGGCGGGTTCCGGCCACCTTGCGGAGCGCGGCCATGGCCGGCGGGGCAGTCAGCGCCTCTTCGCCGAGCACCAGATAACGCTTCACCACATTGTGCAGCTCGCGCAGGTTTCCAGGCCACGAGTGCTGCATCAGGGAATTCAACATCGATTCGGTCAGCGGCCGGGGTGGATGACGGTACAGGGAGGCGAGCCGAACCATGAAATGGCGGAACAGGGGAGCGATTTCTTCACGGCGCTCGCGCAGGGGCGGCAGGTGGATACTGAATGCGTTGAGACGGTAATAAAGGTCGAGGCGCAACTTTTCCTGTTCGAGGGCCAACTTAATATTGATATTCGTTGCCGCCAGGATGCGAACATCGACCTCGACCGGTGACTTGCCGCCAAGGCGGAAAAACCGCTGTTCCTGCAAGACCTGCAACAACTTGGCCTGCAGGCGCAGAGGCATTTCGCCAATTTCATCCAGCAGGATGGTGCCGTGATCGCACTGTTCGAAGTGTCCCGGCTTACTTCTGGAGGCGCCGGTGAATGCCCCGGCCTCGTAGCCAAACAGTTCACTTTCCAGCAGTTCCTCGGGAATGGCGGCACAATTGACCTTGAGGAAGCGCTTGTTTGCCCGCGGCGAATACTTATGGAGCAGCAAAGCAATGATTTCCTTGCCGGTGCCGCTCTCACCGGTGATGAGCACCGGAACTTCGACACGGGCAATGCGCTGGACCTGGGCGTAAACCTTCTTCATGGCCGGCGCCGCCGCCAGAAAGAAGTTCTCCGCGCCCAGTTCTTCGAAATGCAGTTCAGGGTCTTCTCCCTGGGAAGATGCGGTCATGTAGAGTCGCAGGGCCGCCAGCAGGCGCTGTTCGTCGACCGGCTTGGTCAGGTAATCGGCCGCTCCGATCTTGATAGCCTGCACCACTCCGGCCGCGTCGTGCTGGCCGGATAGCATAAGGACCTTGGCGGATGGAGCCAGCTCCAGGATCCGGCCCAAAGTCTCAATCCCGTCCATCTCGGGCATCATCATGTCCAGCAGGATGACATCGGGCAGGGCGGCGGACTGCAGCTCGTCCAAGGCTTCTGCCCCGCTGGTGACGGCGCAAACGTTGTAGCCCTCGCACTCGAGCAGGTTGCGGGTGTAGCGCAACATCATGGGATCATCGTCAACAACCAGGATGCCGGCCATGGTCAGTCTCCGCAATCCGCAACGGATTCGGCTCGGCATCTGCTGATGGCGGAGGGCGCAACGTAGGGCAGGAGGAAACAGAATCGGCTGCCTTTGCGAGGGGCGCTTTCGACCCAGATTTTTCCGCCATGCGCCTGGATGATGTGATGGGCGATTGCAAGCCCCAACCCGGAACTGGCGGAACATCCGGGAGCGGGCGTGCTGAAGTACTCCTCAAAAATCTCCTGGTGGTATTCGGGGGCGATCCCGCAACCGGAGTCGGCGACCACGACCTTTGCCGCATTCGGCAGCTTTCGCGAGTAGTGACCGCGACGTTCCATGTCCGCAGGAAGCTGGGCGCTGCGTCTCTCCCAGAAGTGCGGAGCCAGGGAGATTTTCACCGAACCTCCCGGCGGGGTAAAGCGGCGCGCATTCTGCAGCAGGTTCATGAGCACGCGCGTCACCAGATGAGCGTCAAAGGGAAAAACCATTGGGAGTTCGCCGAGCTTGATCTCGAATTGCAACTGGTGACCGGAGAACTCCGCCTGCAACGAATTGTAGACACCCAGCAAACACTGGCGCAGGTCGGAGGGGGCCAGTACCGGCTCCCAGGGAGAGGATCCTCGGGCATCCGCCGTCAGCATCCCGGAAAGCTGCTGTTCGATGAGCTGGCAGCCAGAGACGATGTCAGCTAGCGCCGCCACCTGTGGGGGGTTGACCGTACCCAGCTTGCCTGCTCGCAGAAGCTTTGCCTGGCCGGCAATGACCGCGAGAGATCCCCTCAGGTCGTGCATAGCCATGGCAAGACGGGTGGACTTTACATCACGTACTTCTTCGAACGGACTTACTAAAGCTGACATGGCAGGCCCACGAACCGCTTAACAACCAATGAAATGATTCTCGTTAGGATTCAGTGACTGCTAAAAAATTCTCGACTGAGATACGGCCGTTTCCGAAGTGACTCTTAAACGTCTAGGAAACGTCCATCAAACCATGGATCTGAATCGTTCCAGGTAAAGTAATAGTACTACGCAGCAGAATCAGCCAGCACGGCAAAGCTCCAAGCGGCCATACTTTAGTAACCTGGAAATTCGTGGAAAGTACTTTCCAAAGGAATGACATTTCCTCGGAACTAAGCTGCAAGGTTTGGTTGTTTCGATGCAAAGAGTATCACTAAGTGATTGTTATGTAACTTGATAGGTACATATAAATTTCATTTTGTTCCAGGAATGGACGTGGTCATAAAAGTGCAACATTGTGGATAATCATGACATATGGTGCGACGAACCTTTACTTGCGAAGCGAGAAGATTCCGCCTGAACCGATAATTTTCGGGAAGACGGAGGCGATGGCCGCGGTTCGGCGCAGCCTGCTCAAGGTCGCGGACACGAACATTCCGATCCTGATCGAAGGCGAGAGCGGCACCGGCAAAGAAGTCATTTGCAAATACCTTCACCAGCGTTCGGTGTGGGGCCGCGGACCGTTCGTCAAGGTGAATTGCCCGGCTATTCCGGGGACGCTCCTGGAGAGTGAACTGTTCGGCTACGAGCGCGGCGCCTTTACCGGGGCGTTTGGGGCCAAGGCTGGACGCGTCGAAATGGCTGAAAGCGGGACGCTGTTTCTCGATGAGATCTCCGAACTGGATCCGTCGTTGCAGTCGAAGCTGTTGCAGGTGCTGCAGGACGGGCAGTTTCAGGCGATTGGCTCGACGGTCGAAAAGAAGGTCAATGTCCGGGTGATCTGTGCGACCAATCGCCAGTTGCAGAGGGAGGTCGCCGGGGAGCGCTTCCGTCAGGATCTTTATTACCGCATCACCGGGCTGGTGCTTCGGCTGCCGCCGCTGCGCGAGCGCCTGGAAGATTTGGCCTCGCTGGTGAAGTACTTTGTGGCGTTGCACAACGAGCAGTTCAAGTGCGACGCGCCGCCGATTTCCGAGTCGAGCCTCCTGTTGATGCGCACCCATCCCTGGACCGGCAACATACGGGAGCTGGAAAACCTGACGAAACGTTACGTGGTGGTGGGCACCGAGGATGCCATCCTGAGCGAAATTGGGCAGCGCTGCGTGGTTCCCGGTTACGCGGGGATCGAG
Source organism: uncultured Acidobacteriaceae bacterium (assembly GCA_964591805.1). Classification (GTDB taxonomy): domain Bacteria; phylum Acidobacteriota; class Terriglobia; order Terriglobales; family Acidobacteriaceae; genus TOLSYN. The sequence continues at coordinate 50,217 of CAZQDD010000002.1, forward strand.
CCTGATCCTACGGTCTCGCTGGGGCAGATGATGCGCACGGCTGTGGGTGAATTGGAGAGCCGGATCATCCTCGACGCGCTGCACGCCAATCAATGGAACCGCAAGCGCACGGCGCGTGCGCTCAAGATCAGCTACCGCTCGCTGCTCTACAAGCTGAAAAAGGCGGGCATCCAGAACCGCCGAGACCTGGCGCCGGTGCAAGCCGAGAAAAGTAGTTTGGAGAAGCTATCATGAAGCATCGGAAGACATTAACCGCGGTGATCCTCTTGATTCTGGCGCTTGCCGTGGCGGCCACTGCGCAGCAGGCCGAGGAGGCCAAGCCGGCTCCGCCGGCGGACGTCCACAACGCCAACGCCTACGTGATCGGCGAAAGCGACCTGCTTGCGATCAATGTATGGCACGAGCCGGAGCTGACGCGGGTGGTTCCGGTGCGCACCGACGGAAAGATCACGATGCCGCTGATCGGCGAGTTGCAGGCGAGCGGGAAGACGGTGGAACAGTTGCGCGACACGATTGCCTCGAAACTGGCGCACTTTCTCGAAGCTCCCGAGGTCACGGTCATCGTGCAGGAGCCGCGCAGCCAGTTCTTCACCATCCTCGGCAAGGTGCAGAAGCCCGGATCGTATCCGCTTGGACAGCGGCTAACGGTGATCGACGGGCTGGCGCTGGGCGGTGGTTTCAAGGATTTCGCCAAGGTGGGAAAGATTCACGTGGTCCGCACCCATCGTGACGGCCGCGTTGAGCAGATTCCATTCGACTACAAGCGCGCGGTCAGTGGCGACGTGCACCAAAATATTGATCTTGAACCGCACGACATGATCATTGTGCCGTAGCAGCGAGAGAAATTCACGATCGGCCGAAGTGGCACGATTGGAGGCCTGGCACGCATGAAATTCTATTCGATGTCCGCAGTTATTTTGTGTCTCGGCATGGCGACGTTGGTCTATGCGCAGGACACCCAGGACACGCAAGAAGCACAAGGACCGGTGGCTGCAGAGTCGGCTGGCCCGGCGTACCTGGGCGGGGAAGCGCCGGCGCTTGCGATTGATACCGATGTGGAAGTGCGCAACCTGCTGGTGGCCGGGTTCAGCCTGGGCGGGGTCTACGACAATAAGGGCCTTTATCACAGCGGCGTGTCGCCCTACTACTCCAGCGACATGCGTTACTTTGTAGAGCCCGACATCGGCTTTCAGCGTACGTTTTCGACAGGTACGTGCACGGTGAGCTACACCCCGGGCGTCAGCATCAGCCAGCATGACCCGAGCGATGACCAGTACTCGAACAACCTTGCCGGCGAAGTTAACTGGAAACCCAATAACTATTTCATGCTGCACGCCCGCCAGGACTACAGCCTGACCAACAATCCGTTTGAGAGCGTTGGCCGGGTGGATCTTCTGCCTGGACTGGGCGGGCCGTTCGGTCCGAATTATGACGGCGTTTTGCCGGAGACCCGGCGGACCTCGCTGGTGTCCTCCGTCGACCTCACCTACCGCCTGGCAGAGCACAGCGCTGTGGGTTTGACGGGCGGCTTCCAGAAGTACAGCTATGATTCGCTGAAGACAAGCACGGGAGCGTCGTACAACCCGTTCGTGGGTTCGAAAGTGATCAACGGCTCGGCATTCTTCTCGCAGCAGGTTACGCCGTCGGTCAGCGCCGGGGTGCAATTTGCGTATACGGACATCTACAGCACCGGCGCCGAAGTCGAGCGTACACAGGCGCCGGCGCCGATGGGTTTTGTCAGGTTGAACCTCGGCCCGCACACCGTGGTGACCTTCTACGCGGGACCGCAGTATGCGCGCACGCGCCAGGTAGTGACGATCGGCCCGATCAGCGTCGCGGTGTATCTGCACCACTGGTATCCCACCTACGGTGGCACCCTGGCTTGGGCCAAGGGCCGGCAAGCGCTCAATGTGGACGGAATGCAGCGCGTTTCCAACGGCGGCGGCGTGTTGGACGCCGTAAAGGCCGTTGATGCCGGGGCTGCCTATCGTGCCCGCTTCACCCAGAGACTGCTGGGCGAGGTGCGCGGCAACTGGTCGGATGAGAGAGGCATCGGCTACTTCACCACTGGAAGCTACTTCCGCAGTCTGTGGCTGGGTGGAGGACCGATCTACGAGCTGAAACGTTCGCTATCGCTACATCTGGACGTTGCCTACGTGCACCAGTCGGAAAGCGGGCTGGCCCTGATTGCCGGAAATCACATGCTGATACAGGGATCGCTCGACTATCACTTCCACAAGAGCCTTGGAGAATAGGTATGTCGCAGGAAGAAGCAACTGCACGAACCCCGATGACATTCCGCGATGCGCGGGAGATTCTATTCCAGCGGCGATGGCTGGTTGGCGGGGCAATGTTTGCCTGCTGGCTGATCGTCTGGTCGGCCAGTTGGCTGCTGCCTTCGGTCTATCGCTCGGACACCGTCATCCTGGTCGAGCAGCAGAAGGTGCCGGAGGAATACGTGGTGGCCAACGTGTCGGTGGATCTGCAGCAGCGGCTGGAAGGCATGCGGCAACAGATTCTGAGCCGCACCCGTCTGCAGCGCATCATCGACCAGTTCCAGCTCTATCGCGAAGGGCGGCACAGCGGGAATCCCGAAGAAGTCATCGAGCAGATGCGGGCGGACGTCAAGACGGAGCTGGTGGAGGCGCCAGACCACCGCGGACAACTCTCGGCCTTCAAGATCAGCTACAGCGCGCCGTCGGCCCGGCTGGCGCAGCAGGTGAACGCGCAGCTCACTTCGCTGTTCATCGACCAGAACATCCAGGAACAGTCGGAGCGCTCGGAGAGCACGACGGAGTTTCTCTCCACCGAGCTGGAAACGGCGCGGACGCGGCTGACCGAGCAGGAAGCGAAGATTAAGCAGTTCAAAGGCCAGTACCTTGGGCAGCTTCCCAGCCAGACGGAAAGCAACGTACGGATTCTATCTGGAATGCAGGAGCGCCAGCAGAACCTGAGCCAGTCGCTGAACCGGGCGCAGGAGCAGAAGCTGTACCTGGAGTCGCTGCTGGCCCAGTACCGGTCGGTGAAGGCCGAGGGCGAGAACGGCGCCAACTCGCTGCCGGGAATCGATGAGCAGCTCGCCAAACTCAAGCAGGAACTGGCGGACGACCAGACCAAGTACACCCCGAACCATCCTGACGTGTTGCGCCTGAAGCGGCTGATCGCACGCACGGAGAAGCAGGAAGAAGAGATCAAGACGAACCTGGCCGCGAGCAGCAACAAGCCCGCTTCGTCCAAGACCTCGCCGCACGATTTGCAGACGATGACTCCGATTCTTCAGCTGGAGGGGCAACTGAAGGCCAATCAGCAGGAGATCGCGGACACGCGGCGCGAGGCGGCGCGGGTGGAGGAACAGATTGCGGCATACCAGGCACGGCTGAACGGGGCGCCGATCCGGGAACAGCAACTGGCCGACCTGACGCGCGACTACGACCAGTCGAAATCAAACTACGACTCGCTGCTGAAGAAGCAGGAGCAGTCGCAGCTTGCCACGAACCTGGAAAAGCGCCAGCAGGGAGAACAGTTCCGCATCATCGATCCGCCCAGCCTGCCCAACAAGCCGGTGTCGCCGGACCGGCTGAAGATCAGCATGATCGGTTTGGCCGCGGGACTCTTGCTGGGCATCGGGCTGGGAGTGGCCGTAGAGGCGATCGATGACCGGGTGCGCAACGAGGACGAGATCATGCGCATTGTCAAGGTTCGTATTCTGGCGGGGATTCCGCACCTGTCGACGCCGAGGGAAGTGAAAAAGCAGCGCCGCCGGAAGATTCTGGAGTGGAGCTGCGCCTGCATGATGCTGGCGGTGATGGTGGCCGCCAATACCTTCACGTTGTTCCGGAGATAGCGCAATGTACGAAAAGTTTTACGGTTTCAACCAGGATCCGTTCCGTATGAGTCCCGATCCCGCGTTTTACTACGCGACGGCGCGCCACAACGAGGCGCTCGCCAATCTTACCTATGGCGTGCTCATGCAAAAGGGATTCATCGTCCTCACCGGGGAGGTTGGCACCGGCAAGACGCTGCTGGTTCGTTGCCTGCTTGAGACGCTGAACCGCTCGCGGGTGGCGCACGCCTACATCTTCAATCCCATGCTCTCGGCCGACGACCTGCTGCACACGATTCTTACCGACTTTGGGATTCGCGAGGTGAAGCAGACGCGTGCCGAAATGCTGCAGCAGTTCAATGAGTACCTGATCGACGTGTACCGCCGCGGCGGGGTCACCGCGCTGGTCATCGACGAAGCGCACCTGCTGGCGCCGGCCCTGCTGGAAGAGATCCGGCTGATGACCAACATCGAGACCTCGAAGCACAAGCTGTTGCAGATTGTTCTGGTCGGCCAGCCCGAGCTCGACCTGAGCCTGGACTCGCCCGAGCTGCGCCAGGTCAAGCAGCGCGTTGCCCTGCGCTACTCGCTGGAACCCCTGGCTGACATGGAGGTGCGCGGCTATATCAATCGCCGCCTGGAAGTTGCCGGCGCGCCCGGCCGCCTGCTGCAAATTTTTCCGCCACCGACGCTGGCGCGCATTCTGCACTATGCGCATGGAATTCCGCGCCTGGTCAACACCATCTGCGACAGCGCGCTGCTCAACGGCTACGGCCGGCAGGCCAAGGCGATCACTCCGGCAATGATCGAGGAAGTAGTCACCGATCTGCGCCTGAATCTCAAGAGTTCCGCGGCCAAGATGAGCGGCACACCCACGCCGGCCACGCCGCCCGACGAAGACATCAGCCGTAAGACACTTATAGCCACGCTGCTGCGGCTGGCCCGGCTGCTGGAACGCGGCCAGGCCGCGGAGAACGAGAAGTCCCAGGGAGTTGCAGGATGAGCCGAATTTTCGATGCGCTACGCCAGTCCGAACAAGACAACCAGCCCGGCGACGAACGCTGGCGTCTGGTTACCGAGGCGCTGCCGAGTGATCCCGTGCTGAGCACAGACCTGGAGGACGTGCCGGAAACGGAGCTGCCAACGCTGCCACCAGAGGCGAGTTTGCCGGACCTGTCGGCATTTCCAGTGCCGGCCATCGCGCCGCCCGTGGCTATCCCCCAGTTCGCGAACGGCATGGTTCCACAGCCCCTGCAGACGCCGCCAGACGGGGAAGCTTCCGCGGGCCGTTTCGCGGACGCCTCCCCTCAGCCGGCATGGCCGAATCTTGAGACCGATGCGCGCTCGGGCGTTGCCGGCCTGCCGGTCACGGGGCTTCGCGGTCCGGAAATCGATCTGTCAAAGCTCAAGGTGGTTCCGGTATCGTCGCTGCCGCAATCGTTGCTGGTTGCGCTCAACAGCGAACGCGGGCTGGGCGCGGAAAAGTTTCGCGTTCTCGGTGCCCGCCTCTCCAACATCCGCATGGGCCAGACGCTGGGCGTGCTGCAAGTGACCAGCAGCGTGGTCGGCGAGGGCAAGACGCTCATCTCGGTCAATCTGGCCATGACGTTGGCCACCCGCTTCGCGCAGAAGGTGCTGCTAGCCGAGGGCGACCTGCGCAAACCCGCGGTCTGCTCCCTGCTGGGGCTGGAGAACCATGCCGGGATTGGCGAGTGGTGGGATGCCCCTGAGACGCCCGTCAGCGACTTTTTATTACGCATCGGCGAGACCGGCATGTGCCTGCTGCCCGCGGGCAACGTAGCCCATCCGGCGTCGGTGTTGCAATCGGCCCGGATTGCCGAGCTGTTTGCCGGCCTGGCGAAACAGTTCGACTGGGTGATCATCGACACGCCTCCGCTGCTGCCGATGGCGGATTCCAACCTGTGGTCACGCCTGAGCGATGGCACGCTGCTGGTAGTGCGCAAGGGCGCGGTCTCACGCGCGGCATTGAAAAAGGCCGTCGAGAGCCTCGACAACCCCAAGCTGGTCGGCATCGTGCTCAATGACGCTTCCGATTACGACCGGGTGAACTACTACGACCAGTACTACACAGAGCGCCACCTGAGCGCTGCACCGGGAGAGGAAGCGAAGAGGTGAATCGGCGTCCTCATGCGTATGTTCCAGTCCGATCGGTGATTCTTGGCCTCTCCGAGGCTGTGCTGGCAACGCTGGCGCTGCTGGTGGCGATGATTGCCTACCTGGGGCCGCTGAACGCCAAGCTGGCGCTGGGCTATGAGAGGGCGGATGCGCGGGTTGCCCTGGTTGTGTTTCTGTTTGTGCTCTGCATGTACTACTTTGACCTCTATGACTTGAGCGTGTTGCGCAATTCGCGCGAGGTGGTCACCAATCTCATCCAGTGTTTCGGGTCGTTCTTTCTGCTGCTCGCCTGCATCTACACGATGTTTCCTACCGTACGCCTGGAGCAGGGAGTGGTGCTGGCCGGCACCGGTACGGCGGCCATTGGCGCGCTCTGCTGGCGGCATTTTTTCTGCTATGCGAGCCACTGGGCGGCGTTCCAGGAGCGCGTTCTCATCTTTGGCGAAGGAGCGCTGGCGGCTGAACTTGGAAGCATGCTGAACGAGCGTCCGGAGCTGGGCCACCGGGTGATGTGCCAGGTTGAAGAACAGCCTGATGCCGCCCCTGCCGTTGAACTGGAACGCCTCGTAGACACCTATAAGATCCGCCGCGTGGTGGTGACCCTGGGCGAGCGCCGCGGCCGGCTTCCCGTGGAGGTTCTCCTGGACCTGAAGGAGCAGGGTGTGGTGGTGCAGGAAGGCAGCGAACTTTTTGAGGCGATCATGGGCAAGGTGTACCTGGACTCCCTGCGCCCGAGCACGCTGCTATTTTCACCGGCCTTCGAGGTCTCCACATTCGCACGGCTCTGCCAGCGGCTGTTGTCGCTGGTGGTCAGCTTCGTTGCCGTGCTGGTGACGGCGCCGGTCATGCTGGTGATCGCCGTGGCCATCAAGCTGGACTCGCCCGGCCCGGTCATCTTCCGCCAGCAGCGCGTCGGCCTGCGTGGACGGCTTTTCACCCTCTACAAATTCCGTTCGATGTGCGACGGCGCCAATGGCTTCCATCCGGCGGTGCAACAGGACGAGCGTTTCACCCGCCTCGGAGGCTGGCTGCGCGCCTGGCGTCTGGATGAACTGCCGCAACTGTGGAACATTCTGCGCGGCGACATGCACCTGGTCGGCCCCCGTCCGTTTGTCCCCGAGCAGGAAGAGTATCTGCGCGCCCGCATTCCGTTCTACAAGCTGCGCTGGAGCGTGCGCCCGGGCGCGACCGGCTGGGCGCAGGTAAGCCGCGGCTATTGCGAAACCCTGGAAGACAACGTCGACAAGCTTGCCTTCGATCTTTTCTACATCAAGCATTTTTCCCTCGGGCTCGACCTGCTGGTGCTGTTCAAGACGGCGAAGATTCTCCTGCTGGGGCGAGGCGCGCGATGATCACCGGCGGTGCGCTCGCCGTCTTCTGGATTGCTGTTTTCCTGGTGATCTATACCGAGGTTGGCTATCCATTGGTTCTGTTCGTCTGCTACGGATTGGTGCAGGTGAAGCGCGACTGGCAGTACCTCCACAACCGGCACGACCGCCGCTGCGCGGAACTGACCGGGGCGGCGCTTCCTTCGGTCACCATGCTGTTTGCCGCCTACAACGAAGAGGAACACCTGGCGGAGAAGCTGGAGAACACGAAGCAACTCGACTACCCAGCCGAAAAACTTCAGGTTGTGATTGTCTCCGACGGCTCTTCGGATGGAACCAACGAAATTCTGGGCGAGATTGCGGATCCGCGATTTGAGATTGTGATCCAGTCCGGACGTAGCGGCAAATGCGGGGCGCTGGCCGTGGCCGCCGAACGCGCCCGCAACCACATCTTCGTCCTGTGCGACAGCAGCACCATGTTTGCCCCGGACGCGCTGCGCAAACTGGTGAGGCACTTTCAGGACCCGGCCATCGGCGCGGTCTGCGGGGCGCTGAGCTTTGCCGGCAACGCCGAGTCCGGCCAGACCGAAGGCCTCTATTGGAAGTACGAAACCGCCCTGCGTCTGATGGAAGCGCGGCTGGGCGCGACCCTGACGCCCAGTGGTGCGATCTATGCGGTGCGTGGCGACGTTTACGTTCCGCCCACCTCCGATGTATTGGTGGATGACATCCTCACGCTGATGAACGTACGCCGGGCCGGGTTTGAGGTTCACTATGATCCGGAAGCGCGGGCCGTTGATTTTCCCGCCTCGAGCGTGGCCGGTGAGTTCCGCCGCCGGGTCCGCATCAGTACCGGCAGCTTCCGCGCTCTGCCCGCGCTGTTGCGCATTCCGAAGCCGGGTTTCACGGCGTTCGCGTTCTTCTCGCACAAGCTATTGCGCTGGATTCTTCCCCTGCTGCACATCGTGGTTTTCTTGAGCAATCTGTTTCTGCTGCGGCATCCGTTCTACGTCGCGGCCATGGCTGTGCAGATTGCCATCCTGCTCTGGGCGCTGGCAGGTTGCGTCTTTCACGATTCTCTCAGCAAGGTGCGCTTCACCCTGGTTGGCTACTTTCTGGTTGCCATGCACCTGGCGTTCCTGGTCGGATTGCTGCGCAGTCTTGCAGGAAGGAAGGAGACGGCATGGCAGCGCACAAACTGAACTCCGGGCGATTTGCGATCCCTGGCGTACCGGTGTTTATGTACCATGACGTCTGCGCCAGCGCCGCGGCGGGCGACCGCTACCGGCTGCCTTTCGCGATGTTCAGCGAGCAGTTGGCGTTTCTACGCGAGCAGGGATTTGCCGTGGAGGACCTGGACGGGCTGGCGGGAAATTCCAGCGGCGGCCGCGTCGTGCTCACCTTTGACGATGGTCTGGCGAGTCATTACGAACGCGTTTTTCCGGCATTGATCGAGCAGGGACTGACGGCAACATTCTTCGTAACCACCGCCCTGCTGGGCTCATCCGGGTATCTCGGTTGGAGCCAGTTACGGGAGATGAGCGCGGCGGGAATGACCATCGGCTCGCACGGGCACCAACACATCGACTACTCCGGCCTGGAATCCGGGGCCGCGCGGCGGGAGTTTGATCGCTCCCGGGCATCCCTTGAAGACGGGCTAGGCAAGCCGGCCGTCACTTTTTCCGCGCCCTATGGTTTTCTGAGCCGTTCGCTGATCGAAAGCGCGCGCCAGGCGGGATTCCATTGGATCTGCTCCTCGATTCCGTGGCTGGCCGCCGCGGACACGACCGTGGTTTCGCGTCTGGCTGTCTATCAGGACACCGATGTAGCGCGTTTTTCCGCACTGGCACGCGGATGCGCCCTTCCCTTGCTGGCCCGCCGCACCCGCAACGCACTTCTCTATATCCCGAAGCAACTCTTGCGCCGCGGCGCGCCGGAGCTTCTTGGGGTGCGGGTGGGTGAGGAGATCGAATGAACCATCTCCACGTCTTCGTGCTGATCGATGCGCTGGGCTGGGAACTGATTCGCGAGCGTCCATTTCTGGCCGAGTTCCTGAGCTACCGGCAGCGCTTGCGCACGCTGCTGGGCTTTAGTTCCGGAATTATTCCTTCGATTCTGACGGGACGCACTCCGGCGGAAAACGGCATGTGGAACCTTGTGTACTACGATCCGCAGAACTCTCCGTTCCGCCGCATGCGATCCCTGGGACCTTTGGCTGGCCGTTTGCTCGACCATCGCATTGGACGCCGCGCGCTTACCGAGATTGGACGCAGAGTTCTCGGCATGGGAAGCAACTTCGACGTCTGCGTGCCTCCGGAAACCCTGCCCTGGTTCAACTGGGCGGAGAGCCGCAATATCTATGCGCGCGGCGGTGTTGCCGGTCAGCGCTCCATCTTCGACCGGCTCCATGAGAAGGGTATCGACCACAGGATTTACAGCTACCAGGACGCCCTTGGCGACCGTGAAATTCTGGAGCGGGCCGCGAGCGATATCACGAATGCGCCGGCAGAGTTCTACTTCCTGTATCTCTCCGAGCTGGACATGTTCCTCCATCTCAATCGCGGGGAGCCAGACCGGATTGAGGCGAAACTGGCGTGGTACGAAGAAACGCTCGGGCGGGTTTTTCACGCCGCGAAGGAGCGCGATCCCGGCGCCCGGCTGCGAGTTTTTTCCGATCACGGCATGACGCCCGTGGAGCGCCACTGCGACGTGGCGGGGGTGGTCGCCGGGTGCGGCTTCCAGGCGCCGCGTGACTACCTTGCCGTGTACGACTCCACCATGGCGCGGTTCTGGTTCTTCTCCGCCGCGGCGCGGGAAGGGATTTGCGCGCGGCTGGGCCAACTGGATTATGCGCGCCTGCTGACGGATGACGAGATGCGCGATTTCGGCGTATATTTCTCCGACCACCGTTACGGAGAGTTTGTGCTGCTGCTCAATCCCGGCTGCATCATCGCCGAGAGCGGCTTCAACGGCAAAGGATGGAAGCCGGCGGGAATGCACGGCTATCATCCCGAGGATCCGAACTCCGACGCCGTCTTTCTTGCGAGCGAGGCTCCCACGGCCACGCTGGTTTCCGTGCGCGATGTCTTCGGCTGCATGGCGGAGGCTCTGGGATGAGCGCCACGCCCATCACGGTTTGCATGTTCGACAATGAGCAGGTGCGCGGCGGCGCCGAAGAGCATATGCTCTGCCTGCTGCGGGGGCTCGACCGCCGCCGCTTCCGGCCGCTGCTGGTTTGCTCCGGCGAACTGCTGGCGCGGTTGCGGCCGGACTTGCCGGACGATGTGGAGGCGGTGCCGCTGGCGTTGCAGTCACACCGGCAATTGGGCCAGATGCGAGCCTTGCACAAGCTTCTCGAACGGGAGCGGGTGCAGGTGTTGCACTCGCACGGCTTCCGTCCCAGCGTTCTGGCTTCACCGGTGGGACGCTGCGCCGGGGTGCCGGTGATTGTGGAGACGCCGCACGTACGCGAATATTGGCGCAAGGGATGGAAGTCGAGTTTCGTGATTGACCGGCTGGCGGGCCGGTTTGTCGACCATTACATCGCCGTGTCCGCAGCAAACCGCAAGTACCTGGTGGAGGAAAAAGGGCTGCCGGAGAGCAAGATTGCGCTGATTCGCAACGGCTGCGATGTGGAACGGTTTGATCGCGCGCATGCCGTGGCGGAGGATTCCAGGCGCCTCGCCGGTTTTGCGGAGAGCGACCCGGTGTTGCTGGTGGTGGCGCGGCTGGAGCCGCAGAAAGGCCACTGGGTCTTGTTGCGCGCCATGGCCCGGCTGAAATCCGAGTTCCCCAACCTGCGGCTGGTGGCACTGGGCGAAGGGAGTCTTCGTGCCGGGTTGGAAGGCCTGGTGCGCGAGCTTGGCCTGGAGGATTCCGTCCTCATGCCGGGACACTGTGCGGACGTCCGTGACTGGATGACGGCTGCCGACGTTTGCGTGTTGCCTTCGTTCGCGGAAGGGCTGCCGCTGTTCGCCATCGAGTGCCTGGCCGCAGGCCGCCCGATGGTTGCTTCCGCCGTTGATGGTACGCCGGAGATCGTAATCGACGGCAAGACCGGGCTGACGGTTGCGGCCGGCGATCCGGTGGCGCTGGCGCAGGCCATCGCACGCCTGCTTCGCAATCCGCAAATGGCGGCGCAACTGGGCGCCGCGGGGGCCGAGTGGGTGCGGCAGTGCTTCACTCTCAAGCGGCAGATTCAGGAGACCGAAGCGCTCTACGAACGATTGTGGTGCGCCAAGACCGGCAACACTCTCCCGTCGCGGCGTGAGGAGAGTGCGCCGCAACCGCTGCTGCACTGCTGAAAACGACTATGTTCGAGACCGCACATATCGCAGGCTCTCCGGCCACGCTGATCTCTCCCGTTGCGGAAGATCTGGTACGGCTTTGCCGCGAAACCTTCGGGGCCGCGCTCGGCGCCGTGGTGCTCACCGGTAGCCTGGCGAGGAACGAGGCGAGCTACCTGCTCAAGGACGGACGCGCAATCCTGCTCAGCGACGCTGAGGCCGTGGTGGTGCTGCACGATGGCGCGCCGCTTCCGTCGAGGCAGGCGACGCAATCGTTGTGCGGGCTCGCGGAGCAGTGCCTGGAAGCGCGCGGGGTTCGCATTCATGTGAGCCTGAGCGTGGTTCACGGTTCGTATCTGCGGCGTCTGCCGCCCTGCATCTACAGCTACGAACTGCGCGCCTGCGGGTTGGTGCTGTACGGTGAGCCCGGCGTCCTCGAACAGATACCCATCTACGCCGCATCCGGCCTATCCAGGGAAGATGCCTGGCGCACGCTCAGCAACCGCCTGGTCGAGCAGATGGAGGCCGACGTGGAAATCGGGGCCGGCGATGCGCTGTGTTACCGCAGCATCAAGCTGTGCCTGGATCTGGCATCTTCGCTGCTGGTATTTTTCGGACGGTTTGAGGCCGGCTACCGCACCCGGCTCAGCCGCATGGAGGAGTTTGCCCTCACCCCCGGCGCAGGGCAGCTGCCGATTCCGATCGCCGAGTTTCTGGCGCTTTTGCGGCTGTGCACCACGGCCAAACTCCAGCCGGAAGTTGTGGCCGATCCCGGCGCCGTTCTCGCGGAGCAGATCACGCGCTGGGCGTGGCAAGCCTGGCTCTGGGAACTGGAACGTATGACCGGCAGCGACACGGGCGCAGGCGCGGAGGACATGATTGGCGTCTTCGGGCGCAGCCTGGGTGGGGAGCGGCTGCTGCGCGGATGGCTCTTCGCCGTCCGCCGCGCCGGATGGTTGCACTCGGCGCCCTATTGGACGAAGTGGCTTTGGCTGCTCACCCGGAAACTGACGCCGCGCCACGCGGTTTATCTGGCGGCCTATCGTTGGCGGCAGGCGCAGCGCCAGGAAAACTGCAACGGTGAGAGTCAGCCCATGGAGGCCGTCCGCGATCTTCTTCCGGTGGATGGTACGGCGCAGGCCGCCACTGCCGCCGGGGTTGCGCGGCAATTAGTTTGGAACTATCAGGAGTTTGTCATGGAGACACGCGCATGAACCAAGTGAACATTACCAACGGCGGGAATGCCCGAAGCGCCCTGGAGGATGGGTCGCCATCGGTCCGCTGGCGGCTCTCCGACCTGTGGCGGGCGCCGCTCACCGATCTTCCGGTACGCGACGAACTCATTCGTCAATATGTCCCGCGCTCGCCACGGATGAAAATTCTGGAAGTAGGCCCGGGGAGCGGCTTTCCCGCATTCCGCATGGCGCGCGAGGTTGGAGCATTGACGCTGATGGAAGTTGCCGCCGGCAACGCCGCCATCCTCAGCGGCAGATTCGAGCACACCCCCAACGTGGAGGTCGTGGTCGGCGACGTGTGCAGCGAGGGACAGGGCGGCAAGCGCGCCCATGCCTCTGACGCGATCATCGCCATCGAGGTCTTCGAGTTGCTCCCCGATCCCGCGACCGCGCTCGGCAACATGGCTGCAATGCTGCGGCCGCAGGGAAGTCTCTTCATGCAATTCCCGAATTATGAGAACCCCCGGTGGCCTACGTTCTATCGCACCCGCGGGGAGCTGGAGGCGCATCTGCGCGCCGCCGGATTCACGCAATGGAAAATCTATCGCCTCCGTCTATCGCCCTGGTCGCAGTTCCTGTTTCACTGGCTGCACGAGGTTCCCCTGCAATGGTTCCGCGCCCTCCGGCAGATGCGGCAAAAACCTGCGCAACGCCTCGAGGACTACGACGGAACCTGGGCGTTTCACCATGGCAGCAGTCTGGAAGCGATCAAGCTGCCCATCCATCTTTACTGGGCGGCAATCATGATGCTGATGCGGCTGGGCGGTGATGTGTTTCGCCGCGTCGAGTGCGGGGAGGAGATTTTTGGCATGAACCTTTTTGTGGTCGCCAGCACCGGCGGGAAAGATGGTGTAATCGAATGATGAGTCCAAGTCCACAACCAGGCAGCGCGGTGATCCTGCGCGGCGTCACGGACCAGACGCTGGCCTCGGTGGTGCGCGAGTGCATGGAATTCTGCGACTGGGAGAGCGTTGTCGCACCCGGGGCGACGGTGGTCGTCAAGCCAAACCTGTGCACGGCGGTAGCGGATAAGTGGGAGATGTCAAACACCGATCCGCGGATTGCGGCAGCGGTTTGCGAACTGCTGCTGACGCGGGCCGCCAAGGTGTACGTGGTGGAGTCCGACGGCCTCCGCCAGACGGCATGGGAGGCCTTCGAGGTTTCTGGCTATCGCCGCCTGGAAGCGCTGGGCGCAACCCTGGTGAACCTGAGCGAAGCCGAGCAGATGGAAGTGGAGGTGCCGCCCGCGGGACGCGTGCTCCTGCCGCGCTTGATGCTGACCAGCGACGTCTTCATCACCCTGCCGGTACTCAAGACGCACGCCCTCACCTGCTTCACCGGCGCCATCAAGAACCAGTGGGGATGCGTGCCGCAATACGATCGCATCCTGCTTCACCAGTACCTCAATCCGATGCTGGCCCAGTTGCACGCCATCTTCAAGCCTCAGCTTGCCATCATGGATGGCGTGATTGCGATGGAAGGCCGGGGCCCGGCAAACGGCAAGCCACGGCGCCTGGACTTGCTGTTGGCGAGCCGCGACAGCGTGGCACTGGACGCGACCGCCATGCGGCTGGTTGGGCTCGATCCGCGACAGTGCCGCCACCTGCTGCTGACCGCCGGGAAAGGGCTCGGCCACTGGCAACAAGAGGCCATCCCGGTCGATGGCGACTGGGGACGCCACGCCACCCGGTTTGAACCCGCCATCCTCGACAAGGCGATTGCTGCCATGGACTACATGAGCCGCTATCGCTGGTTCGTGAAATATATGCTGGAGAAGAATTTCGTCTTCTACCCGGTCCGCGCCCTGGTGCAGGTGCTGCGCAAGACCGGCCTGGTGGAGGGGGGATAGTTGAGGGTGTCCGCCTGCAATCCGTGGCTGCGAGGAGTGCGATGAAAATCCTCGCCGTCCTGCTTTCGCCGCCGGTCCCGGCCACCGCGGGACACCGTGTGCGCAACCGCAGCCTGCTTGAAGCGCTGGCCCTGGAAGGCCACGAGGTGACCGTGATCGCCTTCGCCAGCCGCGAGGAGATCGCGTCTCCTGCACCTGAGTTTGCTGGGCTGTGCCGTGAATTTCATCTGCTGCCAGCGCCGCCCAGCAGCGCCGCCGGCCGCCTCTGCGCGGCCTTTGGAACGAAGCCGTACGGAGCGCTTCGCCTGAATGCGCCGGCGATGCGGAGGCTGGTGCGCGAGCATTTGGCGGAGGGGAAATTCGAGGCCATCCTCTGTGACGATTTGTACATGGCGGGCAATATTCCCGACGGCAATCGCGTGCCCGTTGTGCTCAATAAGCACGACATTACTTGCCGCATCGTGCGCCAGTTCGCCGCCGGCGAGCGCAATCCGTTTAAGAAGTGGTATGCCATCCTGGAGGCCCGCAAGATTCAGCGCCTTGAGGCTGGCGCGTGTGCCTCGGCGCAGGCGGTCGCCGTCTGCTCCGCGCGCGATGAAGAACTGCTGCGCGAGCTTTCACCGGACGCCCGCCTGTTCGTCGCCGCCAACGTGGTTGACACCGGCAAATACATGCCTGCCGCAGGCGGCAACAGCGGTTCGGTGCTTTTCGTCGGCGCCATGGACTGGCTGCCGAACCAGGACGGCGCCGAGTTCCTTCTAGGTGAGATTCTTCCGCACCTGCGCAAGCTGGCGCCCAACGCGCCGGTCATCCTCGCCGGGCGCAATCCTTCCGAGGCGATGTTGCGCCGCTACGCCGAAATTTCGGGCGTGAGCTTCACCGGCATGGTCGCCGACCTGCGCCCGATCATCGCCCGTGCTGCGGTCTGCGTCGTTCCGCTGCGCATCGGCAGCGGCACGCGCCTCAAGATTCTGGAAGCGGCGGCCATGGCCCGGCCGATCGTCTCCACCACGTTGGGCGCCGAAGGCCTGGAGCTGCGTCACGGCCGCGAAATCCTGCTTGCAGACCGGCCCGGCGCCTTTGCCGAGGCCGTTGCCCTGCTGCTGACGGATCCGGTGCGCGCTGCCGCCATGGGAAGCGCGGCGCGGCTTGTGGTCGAACAGCAGTACAGCATCGCTGCCTTGCGCCGGCAACTTCGCCATCTTCTCGCATCGCTGCAGTCCACTGCCATGGCGGCGGCCGGGAGTCCGCTGCCATGATTCTCTTTTACTTTCTCGTGTTATCGCTGCCCTTCGTGGATCACGGGTTGTTTGGCCGCGAGATCGCCGGCATGACCCTGGAGAAGATCGTCGGCGCAGCGTGCTTCTTTTACGCGCTTGCCTACCTGCCGCGCCGCCGGGTGCTGCCGGAGCTGTTCGTCTCCGCACAAGCCAAAGTCTTCGCCCTGTATGTTGCGCTGGCGATCACCTCCTACGTCCTCACTGCCGAGGAGGTTCTGTTTCGCGAATGTTTCAGCATCTTTCTCTCGCAGTTCCTGTTCTTCATCACGGTCATGATCCTGGTGGACTCGCGCGAGCGGCTGCAAAACACGATTCTGGTTCTCATCGGGTCCATTGGGCTCACCTCGCTCTACCTGATTCGGGAATGGATTGGCGGCGTGCCAGTGTACGGACTCGGCTATCGCCCGGGATGGGTAGCGGGAGATCCGAACCTGTTCAGCGCGTCGGCACTGGTCGTTCTGCCGCTGATGCTTGCTCCCACGATCCATGCGGTGCGCAAATGGCAGCGGGTGGGCATCGTCGGCTGCCTGGGCGTCACGCTGTTTGCGTTGCTTCTCGCGGCCTCGCGTGGAGGTTTCATCGGCCTGGTTTGCATGTTGCTGTGGCGGCTTCGCGACGCGCGCCGCCGCTTCCTGGCATTTGCCATCTCCACGCTGCTGCTTCTTCTCTGCCTGGCGTCGCCCTATTCGCCGCTGGAACGGCTCTTGAAGCCCACCGCGAGCGACATTGACTCCACCAACATCCGCCTGCAGTTGTGGACGGCCTCGGGCAAGATGTTTGCCGACCACCCGGTATTCGGCGTTGGTCTTTGGAACTTCCACAAATACCTGCATCGTTATCTGCCTCGCGGGGCCGATTTCGAGGCTCTTGTCCCGCACAATACATACGTGGAGGTTGCGGTCGAACTGGGCGGTTTCGGGCTGCTGATCTTCGCCGGTGTGCTGGCTTTGAGCTTGTGGAACCTGGAGCGTATGCGCCGTGCTGCCGCTGCCGCCAAGGACTCCTATTTTTCCGCGCTCAGCAGTTCGCTCAGCGACGGGTTGGTTGGTTTTGGAGTGGCGGCGATATTTCTCTCGGCCCTGCACGCCAAGGTGTTCTGGTTCGCTGTCTTCTTGTCTGCCTGCATCGGGCCGCTGCTGGCGCAGTCGCTGCGCGCCGCAAAAGAGAAAGAAGAGGAAGGCGAGACCCAGGAAACAACCACTGCGCCGGCGGCGCAAGCACCGGCTGTCGTGGAACCCGCCCCCATCCGGGTCGGGAACTGGCTCACGCGCCACTGAACGGGAAGGGAATCCAGGGCAAGCCTTGCAGACTACCGGCACAAAGCGCGAATGGCAAGACGAAACTGCCCCCTCGTCCGCGCCGCCTTCCATTCTCACCACGCATCACAAGCGCTTCCATCCCGCGTGGACCAAGCGTATCTCCTGCTGCGGCGGGGCGTGGTGAGTACCCAGGTTCCATCGCCAACACCGGCGTCCGCGCCCGTTCCGGCGGCAGGGGTTTCCACCGTGCGCAACGTGATCGCCAACTGGTCTGGTCTGGGAGTCAATGCGCTGCTCTCGCTGGTCATGACCCCGATTCTGCTGCACGGCCTGGGCAATCTCTACTTCGGAATGTACATGCTGGTCGCCTCGGTGCTGGACTCCTGTGGTCTCCTCGACTTCGGCATGCGCACCGCATCATTTCGATTTCTCGCCCGTTACTACGGCAGTGGCGAGCGCGAGGAACTGGACCGCACCTTCGCTTCCAGCATGGTGATCACTTGCTGTTCCGCCGTGCTCATCCTGTTGGCCGCTCTGGCTGCGGTGTTTCTGCTGCCGCGCTTCTTTGCCGTCTCGGCCGTGGATCGGCCGGTTTTCCGGGAGCTGATACTGCTCTTGGGAGGATCGCTCACGGCAGCCTTCCTCTCGCAGGTTCTCGGAACTTATCTCTGCGCTTTCCGCCGCTTCGACTTCTACAACCTGAACTCGGCGTTGACCGGAATCCTGCGCACTGCGCTCATCGTGATTGCCTTGCACCTGGGCGGCCGCGTGCTTGCCGTAGCCACGATCACGCTAGGCTGCTCGCTGCTTTCGCTCGTAAGCTCCTCGTTCCTGGTGCGCATTGCCGATCCGGCGATCGCCTTCTGCTTGCGAAATATCTCCCGCCGGCGCATAGGCGAGCTGCTGGGCTTCAGCGGCAATGCCTTCCTGGGCACGCTCGGCGATCAACTCCGCTTCTTCATCGACTCGGTAGTCATCGGGCGCGTGCTTGGCATCGCCTCCATCACTCCGTTTGTCATTCCGGGACGTCTGATGGTTCTGTTTCGCGAGATGGGTTACTCCCTGGCCAGCCCGCTGGCGGGGGTGATGAACGAAGATGCGGGCCGTAGAGACGAGGATGCACTGCGCACCAGCTTTCTGCGCGCTACCCGGCTCTGCCTGCTGCTCAGTTTGTTCGTCAGCCTGCTGCTGCTGGTAAACGGCGCTACTCTGATTCGCTTCTGGGTGGGGCCTGGCTACGCGAGTTCCTATCCGCTTATGTTGGTGCTGCTTTCGGGATACTTCCTGATGCTGGCGCAACAGCCCTCGGTGGATCTGTTTCTTGTCCAGGGACGCCACCGCCTGCGCGGCTGGTGGAACCTGGGCGAAGGCGCCGCCAACCTGGGGCTCAGCATCTACTGGGGAATGCGTTACGGGCTGGTCGGCATCGCCCTGGGCACGGCCGCGCCCATGATCTTCGTCCAGCTCTTCATCCAGCCCTGGTATGCGCTGCGCACCATCGCACTGCCGGCAAGGCGCTATGTCCGTGAAGCACTGATGAGGCCCATGCTGGTGGGAGCAATTGCTTTGGGGGTTTGCGGAGCGCTGCGCCCATGGCGGCACGGCTACGGTGCGGTGTGGCTGCTGCTCTCGGTCGCAGGGCAGGCGTTTCTTTTCCTTGGCCTCGCCTGGAGGTTGGCGCTGACCGCGGGTGAGCGTGAACAGTTCACCAGCCGCCTGCGCAATGTGCTGGGGCTGGCGCAGCCGCCCACTTCCTGATCCAGCGCCTCACGTCTTTCCCGATCCAACTTCCTTGCCATAGCGTGCCGCCGCGGTGAATGCTCTCCGGGGCGCAAGCCAGCCACGCTTCCCGCAAGTCGGCAGAACCCGGTGCGTTCACCCGGAGGCTTGCAGCGTAGAATGGCGCGAGGAGATTCATCGCAATGGATTCACCCACAACGGAGCGCCTCCGGCTTCGCCTCACACTGGGGCGGGTGTACCTTGCCGCTGGCGCCGGTTGCCTTCTGGTCGCCTTCTTTCTCGTGCTCTGGCGTGGCCCGATGCCCTTCGAAGGTTTGGTCCGGAGAGCTGCCCAAATGAAGTGGTCCCAAAATGATAGAGCTGCCCAAATGGGTTGGGCCGAGGGTGTGCGCCTGGCGTCCCAGCCAGCGCTGCTGCGAAAATTTTACAGACAAACCTTGGCGGTGGGCTTCGGTTTGGCTGGTCTCACGACGCTCCTGGCGTTGGCGTGGAGCCGTCTGAACGGGTTGGCGCAGGCGAGAGTGTGGCGTGCCACCTGTGCGCTGGCCTGTACCTGTGCGCTCTGTCTCTACGTCTTCAAAGTCACTTACGATGCGCCGTGGGCGCCGGTCGATGTGCTCATGTCGAACCCCGGCACGTTGCCGATTTTTGGCCACCGTCTATTATTCGTCTGGCTGGCGAAAGCTTTCCAGGCCGCGATACCCGAGCTTTCTGCTGCGCGCGGCTACTATGTCTCGCAGGTGGTTGCGGCGCTGTTGGCAATTTACGCCATAGGGCGGTGGTCGGCTGTCCATGTGGGTGAGGCCCTGAGCCCGCTGGGGCAGGTGCTTGCGGTGATCCTGATTTCAACCTGCCTCGACTACCGGAATTTCTACGACATTGGCATCGTCTTCTTCTTCTCGTGCGGATTGCTGGCACTATACCGCCGGAAATACCTGTGGTTCGTGGTCGTGGTCACGGTCGGAACCCTGAACCACGAAAATGCGCTGCTCCTGGTTCCAATCGCGGCCTTTCTGCTGTACGACGCCGAACCCCGGCGGGTCTGGTTGGCGGTAGTTGCGGCTTCGCTGGCGGGGCACCTGCTCGCGCGCGCCGCAATGCAATGGCTGATCCCACTCCCCGGGCATGTCGATTGGAGAATCTGGTCGAACATGACCAAGCCTTTCCTGGATCACAGGGAAATGGCGCTCTCCCTGCTGGCACTGGGCGGTTGGTACGTCCTGGGACTGATGAGCTTGCCGGCCTGTGACAAGCGGCTGCGGCGCCTCCTGCTGTTGTTCCCGATGCTGTTTGGAGTGACCTTCCTTTTCGGACAATTTCATGAACCGCGCCAGTTCAATGCTTTCATCCCTGTATTAATCGCCGTCCTGTTGCGGGGGGCGCAGTGGAACGTAGCGCAGGGCTCGGCATAGCGTTGCACGACGCCTGAAAATCCCTGGGATGAATCGATGCGGTATGGTAAATTCGCGCTTCTGCGCCGGCGGCTTTATTTAAGAATCCGAGGCATTGCAGCGCTCACTTCTTTCCCAATCCAACTTCCTTGCCATAGCGCGCCGCCGCGGTGAATGCTCCCCAGGGCGCCAGCGAGGCGCCCCTGACGCATGCCTTCAGAGCAAGAACTGCGAAGCCGCCCATTAGCCAGGCGAAGGCAATGAAGTTGCCCCATCCGTGCTGCCAGTTCCGGTAATACAGGTAGCTATTGCCGCGCACGAGGGAGGCGATCCAGTGTTCGTCGGCGCGCGCCGTCTCGCTTCTGTTGTGCACCAGCCTTGCCCGGGGATCGACCATCAATCTGGCGCCGGCCGGCAGGTGCAGGCAGAAATCCACGTCTTCGCCCTCGCAGGCTCCGCGCAGATTCTCATCGAAGCGCAGTCCGCTGATGCGGGCGGCGCGGAAACTCATGAGGCCGCCGCCAAAGTAGCTTACAGGAATTCTTCCCGCGCTGCGTAGCTCATTGGCACGGTAATAGACGCTATACCGGTCATCGCGGAAGGCACCGCGCATAAACAGCCATCGCCAGGCGCGAGCGGTGAATGCTTCCGGCGTGTAGAAGTAGTTGGTGATGATTCCCGAGATTCCAGTCACCTCGGGATCTTCGGCGTAACCCTCCAACAGCCGCTCGATGAAGTCCGGCTCCGCCTCCACGTCGTCGTCGAGAAACAGGACGATGGCGCAATGGTTTTGGTCCAGAGCGAGGTTCCGCGCCATCGTCAGACCGGTGATACTGGGATCGAGCGTGTAGCGCAGGCAGACCTGTGCCGCCGCCTCGGCCCGCTCCGCGAACAAGGCGCGTACCTGCCGCTCGGATTCATCGCTTGTGCTCTGGTCCACGATGACCAGTTCCTGCGGAAGAACGGTCTGCTCCAGCACGGTTCGAACGGCGATGATGAGATCGCGGGGCCGGTTGCGGGTCGGGATCACGACGGCGAGCGAGAGCCCTGCCGCGGGTTCCGTGGCAACCGGCGGCACTTGCAAACTGGGCTCAGTGCTGCTCATTGGCCAATTGTTCGATGACCGAGAAGTTCACCTCCCGCGCCGGCCCCAGGAAGTCTCCGTAATTGTGTTCCTCTCCGCCGGTTTGGAAGCCCCAGGCGTCGGTGCCCAGAGTCTTGCCCGCCTCGTAGCCGTCATACGCATTATCCATGAGAGAAACCACGCCCCAGTTGCGTTGCTCCACCAGATTATCGGTCCACGCCCACCACAGGAAGCCGACGAACGGATGCGCGCCGGTGGATGCGCGCGAGTGGAACAGCCACTCCACATCCTGGCGGTAACGTTCCGTGCGCGCCGCCTGCGTGTCCAGGAACCGGGGCGAGCGGCCCTCGGGTTGCTGGGTGTGGCGCCACTGACCGGAGTCCGCATTGGCAACCATGCCCTCCCAAATCGTCAGGGGAATATCTCCCGCCGCCCGGGCTACGAAGTCCAGTTCCTCCTGGCTGGTATCGACGTTGAGGCTGATCACGTCCAGCGATTCGCGTGCCGCCCGGTAAATCGGAGCCCGCGCGGGAGCCGACCAGCCTCCAATGGTCGTCGGCCCGAAAAACAATGTGTCCGGCGCAATCGCGCGCAACGCCGCGCGCACGGTGGACAGGTACTGGCGCGCGATGAGATAAAGAAAATCGTCGAGATCGTGAACCATGTTCGGGTTCGCCCCCGCCGCTGGCGGCAGCGTCGGGTCGCCCGAGCCCAGCCAGCGGTGCGAAGCGCGCCCATTCTCGTCGAGCAACCCTTTGCCGTTGGGCCATCCGCCATCGCTGCCGAAGGTGGTATAGCTTGCGCCCCAGGCGTGGTTGAGCGCCTCCACCGAGCCATACTTTTCACGTAGAAAATCACCCAACCGTGCCTTGGTGTACACCTGCATATCGGCGTACTTCGCATCGGACCCTGGGACTTTCTCCTGCGTAGGTGCAGTGACCAGCGCAAGATAGCCGAGGTGTGGGTGCGTATAGCCCGCGGGCTGGGTTGCGAACTCCGGTCCCGGGCCGAATCCGGAAAGATTGTCGCTATCATCGCTAAAGACGCCAATCAGGTACGGCGATTGCACCTGCTCCGCCAACCCGCGGTCAGCGGCGAAAATTTGGTAAGCATTGCGCACCCACGCGGGATCGAAGACATCGGGAAAGATGCCTGAGCCCGGGTCGCCGAGCACGGCCACATTCGGATCTTTTCCGGCGTATAGGTTCTTGAAGACGCCTTGCCTGAGACCTACGTACGCCGGGCTGTTCGCGATAGACACAGACGCCATCTTCACCGGTTGCTCGGTGCCGGTCCACTCCGTCTCGGAGTCCGTCGCCAGCAACATGCGATAGCTGTAAGGCGCAATTGTGTTGAAACCCCAGGAGCGCAGTCTGCGGTTGGCCTGAAGCCACTTGACCTGCTCGGTGCCGTACTTGGTCATCAACCGCTGGTCGTAGGTGAAGCCGCGCTCGTCCCGATGCACATCGCCCCCCACATCCCAGATTCCGATCATCCAGAACGGATTTCCCTCCGGCGTCAGCAGGACCCAGCGGTCACCCAGCTTGGCGGTGCGCCAGTGGCCGGTGGCCCTGGCTTTTGCGCCCGGTGCAACAACGCCGCCGAAGCGGTCCACACGGGCTGGGCTGATGTGGAGCGAGAAGCTGCGCTCTGCCTGGTTGCCGCGCAGGTCATGCACCTGTGCCGTAAAATGAAAATCGCCGCCCTGTTTCGAGACGCCCGCGAGAACACCCTTCGCGCTGAGTTCCATGCCTTCCGGCAGGGCGCCCTCGGACTTCCAGAAATATGGCGGCATACCGCCGGCAGCAGTCAGTCGCACCAGGTACTCGCTTCCCGCGCGTGTCCATGGCAACTCCGGGTTTGACGTAACCACCGCGAGTCCGTTCCACGCCACCCGCAGCAGGAACGGCTGGCGCAGGGTGCGCGGCGATTGTCCGCTGTCAGCCACCGAGGCATCGAACGAGTAATCGCCGGGAACCTCCGCCCGGCCGTGGATCGTCCCATCCTCCTGAAGCACCAATCCCGGCGGAAGATGTCCGCGGTCTATCGTCCAGTGATAAGGCGGCTCTCCGCCTTCGGCGCGCAGTTCGAAGCGATAGTCGGTGTGCGGCGACGCCTGGGGAAGCGAGGTGCCGTTGACAATTCTGAGGCCGAGCAAGCTTCGCGCCGAGGCCGGCAGCCAGCGCGTGCCGGCGCAAATCAGAAGCAGCATCGCGGCCGGCAACAGCACGGTCAACGCCAGTCTGAGGGTTTTCGAAGTGGGACGGTTATTCATGAAGGCGATGCCTCGCAGCGTTATTATACGGGGAGAAGCAAATGGGTTGCTAAAATGAGCTGGCGTCCTGGGCTCTCCCGGCGTAGCGGTGCGGCTCGCACACGCTTGGGAGCGGTTCTGATGGGACTTGGATCAACCCATGATTTCAAGCAACCCGCGGCAACCTGCAAGCGGATGCGGTAGGTAGACATTTTCACAGTAAGAATGGAAATCCAAGTTGAACATGATTTCCTGGAAAGTTGAACTCGTGAGAGGGATTGTGAGGTGCCCGGATGGACACGGATGGGAGTGATGCACCTCGGCAAAACAATATCATTACGACCCATCATAAGAGATACGACCCGCTCTGGCGCAGCCGCACTGTATTGCTGCCTGGTTACATTGAGGACTTGGAGCGATTCAGGGGCGAGCTTCCGATCACAAGACATCTAGCCTGGGGCTGGAAATTATTTTGCCTGAGCCGGGGATTTCAGGTTGTGATTACCGGCAGTGAGCGGCTGGCATTCGTCTTCGCCATCCTGCAGAAATTCCGCCGGCACAAGGTTCCCCACATTTTCATGCAATCCATGTGGGACCTCCCTAAGTCGGGCGTAAGAAGACTGTTCAAGCGCGTTTTGCTGCGCACTGTCGTGAGCTCGGCCAGTTGCGTGTTGGTGTATTCCCGCCGGCAATTGGAACTCTATCCAAAACTGCTGGGGCTGCCGCGTGAGAAGCTCGTATTCTTCTATTCGCATACCACGCCGCATGCTGAGGAGTATCCCGTAAGCCGGGGCAACTATGTTTTTTCCGGGGGCGACTCCAACCGCGATTACGCAACGCTGGCCGCTGCGGCGCGAGGTCTCAACTGTCACTTCATCATCGTGACTCGCCAACTGGACGATCTGCCGGCCGCCACGCTGCCGCCTAATGTAGAAGTGATTGCGGGCTTGCCGGCGGATGAATTCCGCCGCATGATGGCCGGAGCTGCCGCCGTGGTGGTCTCCCTCCGCCCGGGCGCATTGGAAACCGGCGGACGAACCGTGTATGGCGATGCCATGAGCATGGGCAAGGCGGTCATCGTTGCTGACGATGATGCAGGCGATTACATCACCAATGAACACGACGGCCTGCTCGTGCCCGCCGGCCAAGCCGTTGCCCTGCATCATGCCATCGCCCGCGTGCTGGACGACACTGAACTTTGTATGCGCTTGGAACGAAACGCCAAGCAGACCGCCAGGGCTTTTGCCCCTGAAAGTTTTTTCAATGCCATTTTTGCGCTTGCAGATGCCCGTGCCGGCGTGGCAGGAGCAGGCGACGGCTAGGCAGCGCCATCGGGGGGATGAATGCGAAGGAAGGGCGCAAATACCGCCCGGCTGACCAGGTTGCTCACTGCGAGGGCTATGTCTCCCGGCGGCTTACTGGAGCCGCCCCAGACTCTTGAATGCGGCCTCACTTCTCCCGAGCGCCAGCACCGGCGCCCTCCTGATCATGCCAAATCGGTCTTCCGGGGTATTTTGCGCTTACCTGTGCGGGAGACTTCTGTCAAACTGTATGGGCATTCTCTCATCACCCATGGATAGGACGGACGCACAGACCGCGCCGGTGTCTTCGCCGCTGCTGTTGTCGGCGTTGCCTCGCAGCGCCTTCTGGCGGGTGGGCGTCATTGTGGCCTGCATACTCCTGCTCTACGCCCCGGTGCTCAGACATCTGGTAGGCCAGTGGTGGGACGAACCCGACTACTCGCACGGTTTTCTCGTGCCTCTGTTCAGCGCCTATGTACTGTGGCGGCGTGGCGATTTGCTGCGCAGGGTCGAGCCCAAACCCTCCTGGACGGGGATGGTGATTCTGTGCGCGTCGCTCGGCGTGCTGTTCGCCGGATCGCTCGGCGCCGAGCTTTTCTTGCAGCGCATTTCGCTGCTCGGCCTCATCGCCGGCCTTATCGTGTGGTTCTGGGGATGGGGCATGGTGCGGGCCGCCGTCTTTCCGCTGGCCCTGCTCCTGTTGATGATCCCTCTTCCTAGAGTGATCTACTACCAGATGGTCTTCCCACTGCAACTCCTGGCCTCGCGGCTTGCGACCTGGATTCTGCATGCGATGAACCTGTTTCCTGTCTTGCGGGAAGGCAACGTACTTGTGCTCCCCTCGACCCGCCTGGAAGTAGCGGAAGCCTGCAGTGGACTGCGCTCCTTGCTCTCCCTGTTGACCATTGCCGCGATGTACGCCTACCTGGCGGAGAAGAACAACCTCATCCGCTGGTTCCTGTGTCTGCTGGTGATTCCCATTGCCGTGGTCGGCAATGCTGGGCGGGTGGTCTTTGCGGCGATTTCGGCCGAACTCGCGGGCGCCTCGACTGCCGAGGGCTGGTCGCACTTTCTTTCCGGCCTTTTTCTTTTCTTCTTCTCGACGCTTCTTCTGCTTCTCTGCCACGCGCTAATCACGGAGGCCTCGCTCCGGGTGGCTTCGCTGCGGAGGCGATCATGACGCGCTGGTGGGCGGCGCTGATCATTCTGCTGGCGGCGGCCGTAACCGAGTACGCTCTGCCGCGCACGGAACCCGCCGTTCCACATCCGCGGCTGCAGAATCTTCCCTTGGCGATCGCCGGCTGGACGGCAGAGGACATTCCCATCGATGCGCACCTGGTGGTCGCTTCCCGCGTCGACAGCTACTTGAACCGCGTCTATCGTCAAGCGCCGGCAGGCGTGGTGGGCGTCTACATCGGCTACTACAAGAGCCAGCGCGCCGGAGAATCCGTGCACTCGCCCAAGAATTGTCTTCCCGGCGCTGGCTGGCAGCCTATCCATTCCTCACGCATCGTGCTTCCACTGCAACCGGGTCCGCCCGCCGAAGTCAATCTTTACACCGTGGAAAATGAACACGAGCGTTTTGTGGTTCTCTACTGGTATCAATCGCACGGACGCATGATCGCCAGTGAGTACCTTGCCAAGTACTATACGATTCGTGATGCCATGCTGCTCCACCGCACCGACGCGACGCTGGTGCGCATCATGGTCCCAGCCACGGACGACGAGGCGCGCGCGCGTCAGTCCGCCATCGCGTTTGCGATTCTGATCGCGCCCAGACTCGACGAAGTCATACCGCGTTAGAGTGGGAGGGGTCTTGCATATTCGTTTTATTTTTGTTTGTTTCGTGGTTTCGCTATTGCTGGCCTCGGGATGTAAGAAGGATCCGGAGGTTGCCAAACGCCAGTATCTGGAAAGCGGACAGAAATTTCTGCAGCAGGGCAAGTATCAGCAGGCTGAGATTCAGTTCCGCAACGCACTCAAGATCGACCCTCGCTTTGCCGACGCCTATCTGCAGCTCTCGAAGGCGGCCATTGCAACCGCGCGCTGGCAAGACGCATTTGGCAACCTTCAGCGCGCCGTGCAACTGGATCCCGGCCTCACGGAAGCTCGCCTCACGATCGGCCGGCTCTATCTTTCCGCGCACCAGTTTGACCAGGCGGAGGAGCAGGTGCAGGCCATCCTGCAGCGCGATCCTTCCAACGTCGAAGCCTACCAGCTCCTTGGCGCCGTGTATCTGAGCAGCGGGCGGGACGACGAGGCCCGGGATGCGTTCGCCCGGAGCATCAAGCTGGCTCCCAACGACGCATCGGGATACATCAATCTCGGCCTGATGGAGCTGAGTCTGCACAACTATTCCGCGGTCGAGAGCAACCTGCTGAAGGCGCTG
Source organism: uncultured Acidobacteriaceae bacterium (assembly GCA_964591805.1). Taxonomy (GTDB): domain Bacteria; phylum Acidobacteriota; class Terriglobia; order Terriglobales; family Acidobacteriaceae; genus TOLSYN. The sequence goes on from CAZQDD010000002.1 coordinate 77,572, forward strand.
CAGGTCGATCCGCAGATGCCGATTGCCTACGCCGATCTGGCCAACTTTTATCGCATCCAACGGCGCCTGCCTGACGCCGTACGCATCCTGCAACAGGGCATATCGCGCAATCCCGAGGCATTCCCGTTGAGTGTCCTTCTGGCGGAAATTTTCGTCGATGAATCACGCCCGTCCGACGCCGAGGCGGAGTTGCAGAAGTTGCTCAGCGGTCACGGCAACGTTCCCGAAGTGGCCGCCGCCGTGGGCGATTTCTATGTCGGCCTGGAACAGGACGAGCACGCCCTTCAGGCCTACCAGCGCGGACTTGCCGCCGCGCCAAAAAACAGCGAACTTGAGAACCGCATCATCGCCGTCTATCTGAGCAGCAACCGCATTGCCGAGGCCCAGGCGCTGAATGAGAAGGTTACGCGCGAGAGTCCCTCCAACCCGACGGCCAACGTACAGCGCGCCCAGATTCTGATGGCGCAGAACCACCTGGACGAAGCGGTGCAGATTCTGCAACGGCAGGTGGCTGACAGCCCGGATCTGGCGCTGGCGCACTATGTTCTCGGCACGGCGCAGTGGCGCCGGGGAGCCATTGACCAGGCCCGCGATGCCTATCAGACCGCCGTCCGCCTCTCGCCCGGGATGGTGGAAGCCTGGAAATCGCTCACCGAGTTGCTGCTCTCGCGCGGAGAAACCGCTGCCGCGCGCCTCTATGCGCAACGTTGCATTCAGCTTGAGCCGGGCGCAGCCGCGGGACACCTTCTGCTCGGAGCGGCCTACTACGAAGCCCATGAGTACGCCCGTGCGCGGGAGGAGTTCGTCGTCGCCGGGCATCTGTCGCCGCGCGATCCCTGGCCGCATGCCCGCATGGCCAAGGCTTGGGCCGCGGAGAAACACAACGCCGAGGCCGAACGCGAATTTCAAGCTGCCCTCGCGCTCCAGCCAGATAATTGTCCGCTCTTTGGCGAGTATGCCGATTTCCTTCTGAACAGCTCACAGTTGGCGCAGGCGGTGGATCGCGCGCGCCAGTTCGCCGCCGCCCATCAGAACAATGCCGAAGCACAGCGCCTGCTGGCAACCGTGCTCATGCGCCGCCAACTATATCCAGAGGCCGCCAACGCCGCCGAGCGCGCCGTCGCGCTGGATCCGCACATGCTGTCCGCTTATCTGACTTTGGGCTCCATTCAACAGAAGCTCAACCAGCCGGACGCCGCCTTGGCAACCTACAACCGGGCCCTTGCCATCGAGCCGAATTTTGCCCCGCTACAGTCCCTGATCGGCAACCTGTACCTGGCAAAGAACGATCTGGACTCCGCTCGCCATTGTTTCGAGCAGGCGCTGGCGAGCGATCCGAATTTCGCCATCGCCGAGGCCAACCTTGCCTGGATTTATGCCGAGCGTAATGAAAACCTCGACGTTGCCCTCGGACTGGCGCAAAAAGCCAAACAGCAAATGCCGGCGCTTGACTCGATTACCGATACCCTTGGCTGGGTCCAGTACAAAAAGGGTAACTACTCGGCGGCAAAGTCTCAGCTCCAGGAGTGCGTGCACTACGCCCCGCAGCAGGCCAGCTACCACTACCATCTGGGCATGGTACTGCTGGCCAGCGGCGATCAATCCCATGGCCGGACGGAGCTTGAGAGTGCGCTCCGTTTGAAGCTTTCTGGCGACAACGCCCGTGACGCCCGCCAGGCGCTCGACAAATTGCGCTGACCGCGTGCGTGAGGCCTGTGCAAGAATTTGGTACTTTTGGGCACGAAAATCTTGGTAAACGTACTGCCGATTTCTTTGTGGCACTGGTCTCAAGTATTTACGGCACTGAAAACAAATGAGATCGGATCGTGCAAAAGTTTGCTTGCTTTGGCATTTTAAATGCACTATGACTAAAGTCGTACGACCACCGTACTTATTTGTCTGGTCATCAGGGGGTTCGATTCCTATGCGTCACTTCGTCAGAGTCGTTCTAGCAATGGCTTCGCTGCTGTTACTTGTAACGGTAGCTGCTACTGCGCAGACTCAAATTACCATCGGACCAAGCACCGGCGGCTCCGTCGAGTTCACGAACGAAGGAGTTGGTACAGCTGCGATGTCTTTTCTCGGTTCGTGTGGCGCCACTGCAAATTGCATCGGTGGTGATGCTTATATCGGGTCCAGCGCCGGCAGCTATGACATGTGGATCACCGGCAACAATCCGCTCCTGACGGCGACTGGCTCTCCCGACGTCTTTGCCGTCAATATGAACGGCGGCACTCTTAACTTCAGCTTCTCCGTCGGCTCCAGCTCCTTCGCCGGAACGATTCAGCTCACCACGCTCAAGGACGGAACCGATGCGCCTCAAATTCTCGGCACGCTGACAGTTTCAAGCGCCACCGGCATTTTTGCGGCGCTCTGGAAAGCCGGCAATGTCGTGCCTCTGGACATGACCATCTCCTTGCAGCCGGGTAACCCCTTTGTGGGCACGGTGGTGAGCGGTGGGGCGGGTAGCACCACGGGCACGGTTTCCAGCGGAGAAATCATCGCCGCGCCTGAACCGACGAGCATCGCACTGATCGGCTCCGGGCTGCTGGCAGTCGGCACCATGCTGAAACGCCGCCTGCGACGATAATCCGGGTACGGTACCGCTGAGTTAGAGTTGACCCGAGGGCGCGGTGTGCGCTCTCGGGTCTGTCGTGTTTGCCCGAGGCCGCCACGGTCCCGCTGAAGCGCCCGTTCCACCCGCCGTGCGAAGCGCATCCGCGCTCGCTACAAGCCAGTATCCATCGATCGATGCAGATCCGTTGGCACCGGCTGCCTCTGCAAAGCTGGCTGCGCCAGCCGGTGATTTCAAGCATGACGTGCTTCGATAGGGTACTTTCGTTTGCAAAAATGGGGTAAAAGTTACCTTCGTAAGTTGTGAGGCTTTTCGCAGGAACCGATCATCTTCTCCAGGACAGGAGGTTGCATCGTGTTACTTGCGGCATGTCTTTTCTTCGGACTTCTTGGCGTCGAGCCTCAACCAGGGCTTCCCGCCGACGCGCCTGGAGCCGACATGCTGACCGTCCCAGCTACCCCTCCCGCCAGCAGTCGGAACCCCCAGGCGGTTCTTCTCGATCTGATCAACGCCGAGCGCGGCAAAGCCGGCGAGAAGCCCCTCAGCTGGGACGCGAAACTTGCCGAGGCAGCGCAGGATCACGCGGAGATCATGTCGCAGCAAGGCCGCCTTTCGCACCAGTTCGAGGGCGAACCTGACCTATTGCAGCGTCTCACCCGGCGCGCAGTGCGGTTGGATGCCGCCAGCGAAAACGTCGTCTACGACGTGAGCGCGGAAGGCGCGCACGAAGCGTTTGTCAGGTCGGCCCCGCACCGCACAAATATGCTCAGCGCCTCCTATGACGGGGTCGGCATCGCGGTGGTGAATGTGCAAGGGATTCTTTACGTGGTCGAGGACTTTGCCCATCGCATCTCCGGCTCGAGTGACGACGCGGCCGCACAGCGCATCGGAGAGCGCTTCGCAGGACTCAGGCAGCAACTCGGGTTGCCGCCATTGGAGTTGGTCGGCGATCCCCGCCTGCGCGCGCTGGTTGAGAAGATGGCCAGCCGCGAAATGCCCGATAGCCACGCCGCTCTGGCTTTGCCCGGGGTTCGTTTCGCCGCTTCCTACGCCACCACCAGTCCTGACGAAATCCCCGCCAATGTCGCCCGTCTGGCGTCGATTCGCGGCGTGGGCACCTGCGCGGTCGGGGTCCAGTTCGCCCGCACACCGCGTTATCCTTCCGGGCTCTTCTGGGTCAGCATCGTACTGTTCGATGAAAACGCCGCATTCGCACGCAGGTAAGCTGCGCCGGTTGAATGCTGCGCCGCGTCTACTGCAAGTGTGCGGGAGCGTTGGATGCCGGGGCGTTCGCCGCGGCACGGCGTAATGAGAGCGCGGTGAGTTTGCGCATCAGGTTCTGGAAGGTGATGATGCCGACCAGGTAATCGCCTTCCACGACGGGAATCATGGCCAGGCCGGTGCGTCCGATGCGGCGCAGCACGGCGGCCAGCGACTCCTGTGGAGCCGCGACCAGGTACTCGCGGCGCATGGCCGATTGCACGTACCCGTTGCCTTCCTCTTCCATGCACGCGGCCATCTGCTGGCGGCTGATGACGCCCACCATGTCGGTGCCACGCACCACGGGAAACTCCTCCTGTGGGGGCTCAACGGGACGTTGCAGGGCATCGGCCAGGGTATCGGCCGGGGAGAGCGTGATGAAGTCGGTGATCATCACGTCGATCACCTTCACCCGCTCCAGCACGGCCTGCAAAATCATGCTGCGGTCTTCCAGTTGAGCCGCCAGGAAGAGAAAAACCCCTGCCATCATGATCCAGAGATTGTTCGAGTTGGAACCGAGGAAGACCGCTCCGCCGGAAACAAACAGGGCCAGGGAAAAGAACTGTCCGATCGAAACCGCGCGCCGGGTCGCCGTGACCTGGTCTCCGCTACGCGCCAGCACCGCGCGCAGAATGCGTCCGCCATCCAGCGGATAGGCGGGAAGCAGGTTGAGCCCGGCGACAAAGACCTGCGCCCAGACCAAGCTGCGCAAAAGATTAAACGGAGTGAGCCAGGGAAAGCTGAACAACTGCACCTGGGGACGGAAAATGAGAATCGTACTCGCAAGGATGAGCGCCAGCGCCAGGTTGACGCAGGGTCCGGCGAGCGAGATGCGAATCTCGCGCCGCGCGTCCAAACCGCGCTGCGCCTGCTCATCCAGCAGGGAGATGCCGGCGATGGGCAGCAGCACCACGCTGCGCACGCGTACGCCGTTGCGTGCGGCAGTCACCGCGTGACCCAACTCACGCATCAGCACCGCGAACAACACCAGCAGCATGAGCAGGAAGCTGCGCAATCCCACCTGCGGGCCGCGTCCGGCTTCAAGCATCCACACCAGGGCGAACATCAGCGGAAAGCTGAAATGCACGCGGAAGTGAATCCCGAAGATGTCTAAAACCGGAATGGACCAGCGTCTCATGCCATTTGCCTTGCAGCGGAAAAAGCCGCTACTAATAGACTACACGGCGGAGGGCAGGGAGTAGAAGAGGCCGATGAGAGTGATCGCGGGAAAGTTTCGCAGCCGGACGCTGAGAACTCTGGAAGGAGCAGAGACCCGGCCCACCTACGACCGGCTGAAGGAGACTCTGTTCAACGTGCTGGCCTCCTCCGGCATGATCGCCGAATGCCTGTGGGCGGATCTGTTTGCGGGTACTGGCTCGGTGGGCATCGAGGCGCTGAGCCGGGGCGCGGCAGCGGTGCACTTTGCCGAATCCAGCGGCCGCGCGGCCCAGGTGCTGCGGCAGAATCTGGCTTCACTGGGACTAGAGGCCGGCGATGTGGCCGAGCGCAACGCAGCCGACGCCCTGCGCCAGTGGGACAAGGAAGGCGTGCAGTTTGACGTCTGCTTTCTCGACCCTCCCTACCGCCTGCACGGAGCCTATGGCGAGATTTTGCGCACCCTGGCGCGCACCAGGCTGCTGCGGACGGGCGGCATCGTAGTCGCCGAGCACGAGAAGCGCTTCGATCCCGGCGACGGCGAGGGCGATCTGAAACGCTATCGCCTGCTGCAACAGGGTGAGAGCGCACTGAGTTTTTACCGGCGAAGCACGGAAACCGGCGACGCTGGCGAAGGCTAGCGGAAAGCAGCGCGAGGCATTCACATCACCAGGTCGCTGGGACGAACCAGCGCATACTGCATCTCGGTCAGCTCCTTGCGCACCAGGTTCAGGCCGAAGACGCAGCTTTCAAACTGCTGCGAGAGCCGTCCAAACAGGGGCGCAACCTTGCGATACTCCATCTGGTCGAACTGGCTGACGATGAAATAGCTCTCCTTGCCCGCGTGGACAAAGTCGATCAGGCTTTCCAGGCGCTGGCGGCGCAGGCGGAAGCGATTGATCGCCTCGGGAAACATTCCGCTGTAAAACAGGGTGAAATCTCCAATGTGTTTACGCACCTGGCGCTCGCGGTCAAACGACGCCGCCTCGCCGAACACGGGATCGCTTTCCAGCAGCATCTCGCCCACGTCGTCCAGCGAGCGGCCCTGCGCGTTCTTCAGCGCATAGAGACTGCGGGTGTCGCAAAAGTCGGTGAGCAGGTTGGCCAGGTAGGCCCAGATTTCCTCGTCACGCAGGCCCACTTGACGGCCAAATTGTTGCGCAATCTTTTCCGCCAAAAGCTGACGCAATGGATGCCGGTCGCTGATCTGTGCCATGGTTGCCATCCTCCCAGACGGGTATGCGATCACCCCGAACGCACGCCGCTCGCGCAGAGTGAGTCTGCGCGTGTCATGTACTTAATACGACTTTGCGAGCGATGGCAAGGCAGAAGGCGCGACGGCGCAAAGATTGGCAGTCGTCGGTGGGAACTGCTGATAAGGATTCGCCTCCAGGCAGCGGGAAAAGCGCCTAGACGTAGAGTCCGCACCAGCGTTCGGCAATCACGATGGAGTTGCCGGGATGGCGCGGATCGTACTTGACGCTGGTGGCAACGCCGATGCGGCAGGAGTGCAGATCGAGGAACTGGCGCAGGTGAGTCACGTCCTGCGAGCACTCGTATTGCACCCCGGCCACGCCATAGGTGTAGATGATCATCTGCACGGAGTGGTCGGTATCGGAATCGAATTCCTGCACGTCGAGCACGGTTCCATCGGTGATGCGGCCCTGCGCGTTGATGCGCTGGCGGCGCAGAATCTCGCGCTGCTCGGGAGTTTTCTTGCGGCCGCTGAGCCAGAACATCGAGCCGCACGCGGCCAGCACGATGGCGCCGGTGAGAATGTAGATGCGCAACAGTGTCATGGAAAAGAGTGCGGCCAAAAATGTTGGTGGCCTGCTCACCTTCGACTTTACTACGAAAACGGACTGCATTGGCATTGCGCGGGAATCGAGCACACCCTGAGAAACCACAAGCCAGCCGCGCCCGCCCTACTCGTCCACCACCGGGTTGCGCAGCGTGCCAATGCCTTCCACTGATACCTCGACAACATCCCCGTTTTGCAGCGGGCCCACGCCCTGCGGCGTGCCGGTGGCAATCAGGTCTCCCGGCAGCAGGGTGCAGAACTGCGAGATGTGATGCACGATGCGGTCGAGATTGAACATCATGTCGCGGGTGTTGCCATCCTGGCGCAACTCGCCATTGACGCGGGTCTTCACCTGGACGCCGCTTGCAGGGTCCAGGTCGGTGGTAACGATGGGACCAAAGGGACAGAAGGTGTCGAAGCCTTTGCAGCGCGTCCACTGGCCGTCGATGTTCTGCAGGTCGCGCGCGGTCACGTCGTTGACGACCGTGTAGCCAAGGATGTAATCGCTGGCGCTTTCGCCGTCCTTCATCTGGTGGCAGCGGCGGCCGATGAGGATTCCCAGCTCGCCCTCGTAATCCACCCGCTGGCTGAGCTTGGGACGGACAATCTCGCCTCCGGGAGCCAGCAGCGCGGATGGCGGCTTGCTGAAGATGAGAGGCTCGACCGGCATCTCATGCGCCAGTTCGCGGACGTGGGCGGCGTAGTTGCGGCCCACACACATGATTTTGCTGATCAAGGGAAACGGGATCAGCAGCTTGGCGCGCTCCAGGGGAAATGGTTCGTCGATCTTTTTGCCGGAGCCGGGCTCCGGCAACACGATCCGCTCGGGCACGCCCGCGGCACTGACCTGCATCTGCGGACTGCCCAGTTCGCTGATGATGAAGTCCTGGCCGTCACGGGTTTCCACCAAACCAAAGCGGGAACCTTCCATGCCAATAAAGCGGCAGAATTTCATCGCGCCTCCATGGGCACTGACTCTTCGGCCGGAGCCGATTGCGCGCTGCGATTATCGCGCACATCGACGGCCGCGACCGTGTAGTAATACTTTTGTCCGGGATGAACGTCATTGTCACGCCAGGCAGGAGCCTTGATCGGGGCAGAGGATACGGCGACAAAGCTGGAGCCTTCGCTGCGGCGGTAGACGATGTATCCGGCCAGATCGCTCTCCGTGTTGGGCGCCCAGGAGAGATCGATGAAGGGCTTCTGGCCCACGCTGCTGAACACCGCCTGCAAGCCGCTGGGGACGGCGGGCGGAAACGTGTCGTGCACCCTCAGGTGGACCAGGTCGCTGTCGTTGCCCTCCACTTCGACGACGGGCTTTCCCGGCGCGGCCAGCACGGTCGCGGCGGCAATCTTGTAGTCGTATTCCTGTTCCCATTCAAACCCGCTGTCGCGCGCCTCGTCTTCACCAGGGCGGTACGGCAGTTCGCCGACCAGCGCAAACTCGTTCCTGGCGCGGGCTCGCCGGTAGATGCGCAGACGGTAGGAAATGCCCGGAGCAGGCGCGAGGCTGGCTGCGGCGTTCCACTCAAGCAGCGGTCCCTGGGCGTCGAGCGTGGCGCGGAACTGGGTGGGAGGCGGCGCGGTTGGCGCCAGCCAGGTGCGTACCTGGTTGGACAGTCCGGCGGCCTGGCCGCGCTGGTTCGCGACCTCGATCGCGTAGGTGGCCTGATTCTGGGAGCCGATCAATTGCGGCGGCAGCACGTCCTCAAAAGAAACCACGGGCCGCCGCGCTCCAGGCAGCGCCGAGGCCAGCTCGCTGCTCTTGATCTGCTTGACCACCTCGCCGCAAACATTGATGGGAAACTGGTTGAGTACCCGGCAGACAAGTGTGGTCGTGGGCCAACGGATCGCCTGATGATCGGTGGTGACCGCCGGGGGCGTCCAGGAGAGGACAACGCGATCGCCTTTACGCACGGCGGAAAGGTTATCCACCGCTACCGGCAGGCGCAGCGACGGCGGCTGAGGAACGCCGGGCGAGGCACAACCGGCGGCCAGGGCAAGTACGCAAACGCAAACGGCGGGCAGGATGGTGTTCTTCATCATCGGAACGGTTCAGCGTATCAGAAAGCAGCCCCTCTCTGCAGCGGAGATCGCGCAGATACGAATTCTCAGGAGCGGGCGGAGCTTTTCTCACCGCGGCCCTGCCGCTTTCCAATGCATCATGCAGGGTTCTTCTGCCGCCAGGGAAACCTGTTTATCACCACGCCGTTTTGCTGCACCCTGCCGGCGCGCCGCTTGGGCTGGGTACACGGCAACCCGCGGCGGGACCGGAACCCAGCCATCATGAATGGCGCCTCGACTCCCTGGCTGGGTATGGAGTCCGCAACGGTTGGGCGCTCAACGGAAAATTCCGCCTCCAATAATAATTTTCGCTGACCGCGCGGCGTTATCCTTGAGTTGTTTCACATGATGGCAAACGACCGCATAGCGCAGCCATCGGTAGATAGGACAGATACGATTAGGAGGGTGACAAAATGATTGATTTTTCCAAGATGACGAAGAAAGACATTGGAAAACTCTTTGATTACGCAATATTACCGAAGGAGACCACCGAATCCATCATCAGGGATAACTGCAAGATCGCCATCAAGTACAACTGCAAGGCGTTCTGCTTCTCTTCCTCTTATTGGACCCGCGTCGTTGCCGAAGAACTCAAGGGCACGGACCTGCTGGTTGGCGCCGGCATCGGCTTTCCTTATGGTCAGCAGAGCAGCGCCGTCAAGGCCTTTGAGGCGGAAGAGGCCGTCCGGATGGGAGCCACTGTTCTGGACAACACCATGAACGTTGGCGCACTCAAGGACAAGAAGTACAAGGAACTCGCGCAGGAGTTCAAGGACTATAAAAAGGCCGCCGGTCCTGTGATGACCAAAATGATTATCGACGCCGCGTTTCTCACCGACGAAGAAATCGCCACCGCTTGTAAAATGATCGCCGAAGCCGGCATCGACTGGGCGAAGTCTTCCACCGGTCAGTGGGAAGGTCCCACCCTGGAACAGGTTCTCATCATGGTTGACACCTTGAAGGGAACCAATACCAAGGTCAAGGTGTCTGGGGTTAAGTTTCCCAGGCCCCAGAATGCGTACGCATTCCTGTTGGCCGGCGCCGAATTGATCGGCACCCGTGCTGCGCCTCAGATCATCGACGCCGTGGACACCATGCGCAAGATCGGCATGATCCCCCAGTACAAAGGCTGATTTCCACAGTGAATTGCAACGCTCTTTCCGGCAGCATGGTCACACATGCTGCCCTATTTCACCACACGGCATGCGCGATAAGATCCTGCAGATACCTCGGTCGGCCGGGACGGCTCGTTGCTCGCGCGCACCGGCTGGCCGGCCATCAGAGCACGCCGGATTCGGTGATGTGGCGCGAACGATAGACCGAGTAATCCGGCACCTGGCGCGGATAAACCTCGCCCATCAGGGGTGAGGAGATCAGAAAATCGGCGGAAGAACGGTTGCAGGCTACCGGAATATTCCAGACGTTGACCAGTCGCAACAAGGCTCGCACATCGGGATCGTGCGGCAGTTGCTCCAGCGGATCCCAGAAGAAGATGAGGAAATCGAGTTCCTGGCGCGAGATCATGGAGCCGATCTGCTGATCGCCTCCCAGGGGACCGCTTTCCAGGCGCGTGACGCTGAGTCCGAGTTCGCGCTCCAGGATGCCACCCGTGGTTCCGGTGGCAAATAAGATGTGTTCGCGCAGAGTGCCAATGTTGTAGCGCACCCAATCGTAGAGGCCCGCCTTCATGTTGTCATGGGCAACCAGGGCGATCCTCTTTCTTGCTGGCAGCGGAACGGTGATGTTTTTCACTTGCGGCCCTCCCGGGCAAATCGATCTAGTAGAGGCTCTCCTGCCTACGCAGGTTTCCGAAGGTTCCAATATTGGCCAGGCTGAAGGAGAAGCGGTACTGGTTTTCAATATTTACGCCCGGCACGTCGATGTGCCGGTACTCGAAGCTCATGCCGCAGCAGTCCCAGTTGTAGCTGCTCTGCGCGGCTGCGTATTGCAGGAGCCCGACGTTTTGGTCGTAGCCCATGCTGAATCCTCCGGCGAAGCCCCGTTTATTCGGATGGCCGTAACCCAGCAGATAGCGGTACTGGTTGAATACCAATGGCGCGTTGCTGGAGATCTGGGTAACCGAGTTGGAGGGAACGTGGAAAAAGGCGTCGCTTAAGCCGACAAAGTACTCGCCCAGGCGATATTCGACAAAGGTCGCGCTGGAGTTGATGCGGCCGCGGACTGGGTCGTAGTCCAGTTGCCATTGCACGTCGGTATTGGCCGAGGTCTGCAGGCGCAGCTTGCTGACCACCGGACTCCAGGTGCGCGCTCCGTCCAGGAATGCGATGCCGGTAAGATCGTCGGTTGTGGTGAAGACGTTGCGGCGGCCGGTCACCAGCGCGCCCCCGAAATTTTCATTGATGTAGTACTTCTGCTTCACTTCCCAAACCAGAAGCTGGCGGGTGGCATTGTTCTCATCCTCGCAGTGGGCGCGCACCACGCTCACTCCCGGAATGTAGGCCGTGGATTTGTCCGGGCGCACGGCAGGCGGCGGCGGAGCCTCGCAGGCGGGTTCGTGACGGGCGGAGCGGCGCCGGCCATAGATGCGCTGGATGAAGTCGTATTCGAATTCGCTGGTGTTGCTGATAATGTCGGTCTCATCGAAGCGGATGACGTTCTGGAAGTTGTTCACGCCCGCGGTGTAGCGATAGGTGAAAATGGGCCCGATGACGTGCTTGAGGCGGCGGCCAAAGATTTCCCGATCGAACACTTTCTCCAGCACCGGAGGCCGCAGTTCGATGGCCGCTTCCACGTCACGCCGGTTGAGTGAATTGCCGTTGGCCACGCCTAACGGATCGCTGGCCGAAGGATTGGACTGTTGGGTGTAGAGCGTGTCGTGCACGGCTAGCTCGGGACGCAGATCCCAGCCCTTCCACTGCAAGGGAAGGGCAATCCGCGGGCGAACGTCGAGACGGCCGACCAGGTTGGCCGTGACAAAGCCGGGTTCACTGCGCTGCAGGCCGCCTGCGCTGGCGTCCACGCCCCAGCGGAACCCGGATGAATCCAGCCCATGCTCCAGTCCGTTCACCTCCACCATCGGCAGGTGAAGGATTTTAATCTGGTTGGAGAATGAGTTGGTCTGCGGATCCTGGTAAAAATCCTGGTAGCGGTCGGCGCTTGCATTGAGCGAAAACCCCGCCAGATTGTGCGACAGGAAGCCAAGCGACTTCACCTCGGAGTTCACCGCTTGGGTGTAGGTCTCGGAAAATGCCTGGCGGAAGAGAAACGAACTGAGGTAGTCGACGCTGGTCGCGGCGCGCCAGTGATCGCCACTGGTCTCGCCGGACAAGCGCACCTCCTCGCCGCCCTGGTCCTGATGGGTCACCGGGGCGCCGCGGTCCAGCACGCCGAAGTAGTGCAGTTCCAGCGAACTGCTTTCCGAAGGCCGCATGCGGAACTCCGCCGTCTGGCTCCAGCCGCGCGAGGAGAAGTACTCCGCTCCCACGGACAGGTCGCTCCAACGGTTGATCGCCCAGTAGACCGAGTCGCCCAGAATGAATCCCTTGGTGGAGGATTCCCCGATGGACGGGAGCAGGAATCCGCTGGTGCGGGAAATCGCACTGGCCGGCGCCTGGGTGTAAGGAAAGTAAAAAATGGGCAGCCTGAGCAGGCGGAAGTTGGAGTGGTAAAGCTTGGCGTCTTCACCGGCCACCACGTCGATCTTCTCCGCACGGAACGTCCAGGCCGGGGGCTGTTCGGCACAGGATGTGATGCTGCCGTGGAAGACGACGTAACGGTTGCGATCCACCTTGTGGACCTCGCGCCCGACGATAAAAAAGGGATTGCTGGTGGTCAGAATCACGGTATGCCCGTGCACCACGGCGCCGAAGGTCCCGGAAACGTCGTAGAAAATTCCGGTCTCGCTCTTCACGTTGTAGGTGGCATGGGCAGCGATGAGATGGGCGTCGTGGGGTCCGCCGTCGAAGACAACCCTGCCGTTGGCTTCCACCTCGCCGGTGGATTCGTTGTAGGTGCCATGCTCGGCACGCATGACGTAGTTCTGGAACAGGATCTCCACGTCGCCGTCCGCCGTGTACAGGTCGCCCTGCTTTTCCTGTTCCCTGGCCTTGATGGTGACTTCCTGGGAAGGCAGTGCCGCGGCCGCCGCCGGGCTCGACGGGAGCGTGGGCAACTGACTAGTAAATGCCGGCAATGCCAGTAGCAAGTGACTTAGGAACGTGACTGTGATAATTCTCAGAGTGCAAAGGGTCATCGGATGCGTTTCGCCGGTTCACGTGGTGCGCAAACAGCGCCCGGTTGCACGTTAGCACGCGCAGCCGTCCGCCACAAAGTTTAACGTTTCAGAAAAACCCCTAGCGCTCTGGCATTTCCTACAATTCGCTCATGGACTGTCCGCTTTGCGGTACACCGTGCACCTGCTCCGTGCCCTCCGTGGCCGCGCGAAGTTTCCTGTCGCGCGGCATCCTCACCACGGCAAAAGCCGTGGAAGTCTCTGGCACCCCCAACTCGTTCATGAACCCAAGAGCTGAAATGCATTCTGCCGAACCGTTTGATACCGGCGTACAAGACGACCCCAGCCATCCGGCCCTTGGGGACGAGAGCTGGCGCGCCGAAGTCGCCTTACGCGTCAACACCTACCGCGCCCGCCGCCATCAGAACAGCGCCGAGGAAGCCTCTCTCAGGCTCGACTTCGGTGCGGCCGCCGATTCACCGGATTCCGTCAGCCAGGGCCTCGCAGCCTTCCACGCTGACGCAGAGAACCACGCTGAGCCCCGTCGCGGTCCCAGTCTGGGCGAGGAGCCGCGCAACCCGGTGCGGCCGCCACGCAACACCTTTGACACGAACTATTATCGCCGCCTCAACGCCGAAACCATCGCGCAAATCCCCCGCCCAATGATGGACGCAACCGCCGCGGCAATCGAGCCCGTAAGCGAAGCGGAGGCCGAGTGCGAGGCGGAAGTTTGCTCCGATCCGAGCGAGAAGCTGCCTGACGGTACGGATGACGGTACGGGTGACGAGCCGGCGATTGATTTGGAACTCCGCCCCACCGTGGCCGGAGATTCCGTCCTGGATCGCTATTGCATTTCGCAAGCGGAGCCCGAGCCGGCTGCGCCTCCCGCGCCTCCCGCCGTCCGGCCGCCTGCTCCGGCGCAGGGAAATCTGATTGTCTTCCGGCGCTCGCCCCTGGAGCCGCCGCTGCTGCCGCAGCCTTCCGGTGACGAACTGGCCGAGCCCATGAATCGCCGGCCGCGCATTCTCGAAGTGCCCGAGGACATCATGCCCGCCACGCAGGGTTCTCTGTTCCCTGAGATTCAGCTCGACGCCGATGAGCCCGAAAGTTCAAAACCTCGCGAGCCCGAGATCGAAGTGCCGCTGCGCGTCGCGCCGGTCTCCGAGCGGCTGATGGCTGCGCTGGCGGACCTGGGCGTGGTGATGGCCGCCGGCGTACTGCTGGCAGCCATGGCCTGCTGCGCCCTGCCGGACGTGCCTCACACCAAGCCCTTCTGGATGATGCTGGGGGCGGCAACCATGCTGCTTTGGACGGTCTATCAGCATCTTTTCCTGCTCTACGCCGGGCGTACTCCCGGCATGAGCATGAGAAGCATCCATCTGCGCACTTTTGACGGCCGTGTGCCGCAATGGCAGCAGCGCGGACGCCGCGCACGTTTCATCTTCGTGTCCTTCGCCGCGGCGGCCCTTGGCTTCCTCTGGGCACTGGTGGATGAAGATGCGCTCTGCTGGCATGACCGCGTCTCGCAAACCTTCCCCACCACCGAGTAGTCTCCGCCTACTTTGCCCGGCCGCCCAGGAGCGGCTTTTCCAGTTCTTTCTTGAGCAATGCGAGCGTTTCTTCGCGCAGCGGACCGTGCAGCCGTTCCTGGAGACGATCCAGGGCCAGGCCCACGATGTGGTAGTGGTGCAGCGACGCAAACTCCGGATCCGCGGTTAACTCCAGCCAGATGGTGTGGAGCAATTCGAGATCCTGCTGGCGCAGCCGCGGTTCGTGCGGGCCAAGGTAATACTCCTCCATGCCGTGGTCGGGAGTATGGATTTCCAGTACGAGGTTCGGGCGCGGCTCCGGCAGACGCTCCCAGGCGTCGCCCGTCAGTTTGCCCTGCTCGTCGAGCGTCAGCTTGTTGGAGAGGCCGCAGACGACGCGCGAAGACTCCAACCGCGACGCGGTTTGCACGATCGCGTCAAACACATCGGCCGAAGGCACCACCATCAGCGAAACGTGCTTGCCCTCTTTCTCGGCCAATTCCACCACTTTGGTGAACAACTGCTGCTCGTACTCGTCGAACAGCTCCGCGCTGTCATAGCTTTCGTTGCCGCTGAAGGCGTACTCGCGGTGGTAGATGCGGGCAGTCATCACCACAATGTCCTGCTTGGCAACGTCGGTGCTCTGCAACTGGTCGTTGAGATAGTAAAGATTGCGCGGGTCTCGGATGGCCACCAGAATGTTGCCCGGACGCACTTTCATCTCTTCGCGGTCCACCAGCGGCTGCTCGGCGATGCGGAACTCCTCGCGCATTTCCTGCTGTGCGCCGCGCTGGCGATGGCTGATCTTCTCCGAGACCGAGAACACGCCAAACAGGACAACCGAGAAGCTGACCCCGGCCATGGTCGCCAGCGGCTTGGTCATCAGGTTGACCAGCGCGGTGCCGAATAGCAGCAGGGTGATCAGGGCCAGCCCGATGGGAAGCTCCAGTTTGCCGATCTGGATGTTACCCGGCACGCGGAAGTCGCGATGTCCCGGCTCGGTGAAGCGCAGCACCAGCACCGCCAGCGATTTGAAGGCGAAACTCCAGATCACGCCGAAGGCGTACAGCGCCGCCAGCAGATACACGTTGCCGTGGCTGGCAACGATGGTAAGACACTGCAGGAATGCAATCAGGTTGATGAGCCGGTGCGAGGTTCCGTACTTGCCGTGCGGCTTACGGAACCAGGGCGTCAGCACGCCGTCTTCACTGATGCGGTTGAGCACCCCGTTGGCGCCCACGATCGCCGTGTTCACGGCGCCCGACAGAATCAGCGCTCCAACCAGCACCACAAAGCCCTGGAAAATCAGCCTCAGGTTATAAGGCCCAGCCATGTACATGGCCAGACCGCCGATCAGGTTGGCAAAGTATTCCGGACGCTTGTGGTCCGGAATGATCATCACCGCGAAAAAGGAGACCAGCGAGGTGAAGAACAGGCTGTAGAGAAAGATGACGGCTCCGGCTTTCTCCAGGTTCTTCAGCTTGGGATGCTCGATCTCGCGATTGACCTGCGCCAGCGACTCCTCGCCGCTCATGGCCAGCACCGAGTGGCCAAAGCCGACCAGCATCAGCACCCAGGGCAGCATGGTGAGCAGCGGCATGTGGGCGAGCCAGCCGAGGGTATCGCCATGGGAATGTTCGTTGGCCGCCATGATCGACTGGTGCGTGGGCAGCGGCGGCAGGTGCCGCGTCTCCGGATGCACAATCAGCGTAATCGAGCACCAGACAATCAGCATCACCACCATCACCGTGGTGATCTGCATGATGCGCATGGCCTTTTCGCTGGATTCGTGGATGCCCTGGATGTTTTTCCACCAGAAATAGATGGTTACGAGAATGCCGAATCCGGCGGCGAAATAGTCGCCACGCCAGCCTGTCAGGTTGAAGGGGTGGCCGACGCGGCTGGATACATCCACCACAAATCCCGCCAGGTACTGCCCGGCGGAAACCGCGCTGATCGGTCCCGTCAGCACGTAGTCAAACAGCAGCGCGGAGACCGAAAGCTTGGCCAGCGACCCGCCCATCGCTTCCTTGACGACGCGATACACGCCGCCACGCACGAACATGCTGCTGGACTCGATGTAAAGGGAACGCACCGCGTAACTGAACAGCATCACCGCCAGCACAAACCAGGGAGCGCTCTTGCCAATCACGTTCTCCGCATCGCCGCCCACGTAGTAGGCCGACGAAGCCAAGTCGCTGAGCACGATCGCCGCCGCCCGCCAGAAGCTGATGAAGCTCAGCATCACCGTGGTGGCGACAAACACCTTGATCGCCGGCCGCGTGCCGGACTTCAAGGTTACAGAATTCAGGTTCCCAGAGTTGGTTCCCATAGTTGTCAGGCCGGCCTGCTTCAGTTCGCTGCCCTGAATGCGGCTGGTGCGCTCGCTTTCCGCTTCAAATCGTCCAGGAGTTCAAAAAAGATAAGGCCAGACTGAGACCTCACCCCAATGACTTTTTTGCAGAACGTTGAGAATTAGGGTAAATGGAGCCGGGGCAAAATGTAAGAGCAATCCCGGAGATTCGTCCCCGGATGCGCTCAGGCACGGTCAGGAATATCCGGCTCGTAGTCAGGGTCCTGGTCTGCCTCTTTCCGCGCCGGAGCTTCGAGCAGAGGCAACCCGCGCATGGAATCGACCTTTCCCACCGGATACAAACCGATGCGCGGGTCCCACCACGGTGAGCGCTCCAGAAACCAGTTCAGGCGTTCGTGGGGACTGGCGGCAAACCCGGGATCACTGGCAACCTTCTGCTCGAACTCGGCTCTCAATCCTGGATCGGCCCCCAGCCGGATGCGCGCCAACCGCTCCAGCACATAGCCCTCGCCATACTCTTTTTGCTCAAAGATGCTGTCGAACAGCCCCCATTGCAGCGCCGAATCCGGTCCCAGCGGCTCCAGCCACTGCAAGGCGATGCGCGCCGCGCGCTGCTCCATCGGCACCACCACGGAGCCGGCGGGAAAGCTCATCTTCACCCGTACCGGAACGCAGGGCGCGCCGTTTCCCGCATCGCGCCACGCGGCCAGGTGATGTCCCTCGAAAGGTTGCGCCTGCCACTGCGGCGTAGTGCAGCGGTAGCTTTCCACCTCGCCCGTCCACGCCTTCCTCAGCCGCTTCAGGCGCAAGCCGTGGAGTTCCAGCCGCGCAATCACCTCGGTCCACGGCGCAGGAACGATGTAAGCCGCCGGAATCGTTGCCTCCACCGTCGCCTTCATCGTGGTCTGCCGGGGCACGGTGATCGTCAGCGGCTCATGAGTGTACTGCACCCAGTCGGCGCCGGAAACGTCGCTGTGCTCGGTTTTCCAGCGGTACGCCTTGAAGGCAAAAGATTCGGTCTCACCCGTCGCCTCGTACTTGAGGGCAAACTTCCCGTTGTGCGCCTGCCCGCGCGCGATGGTCTCGCGGTCGGCGCGCCGGTTTGCCTCCACCAGTCTGGAGGCGTCGCGGTTCACCACCTCCAGCAGGGCGCGCAGCAACTCGTAATTGCCGGTCACCCTGGTCTGGTAATCCTTCAGCATGTGCATCTCTACCAGCATTCCCGGCCGGTTCTGCTGCATGGCAAAGCCGGTGGAAAAGCGCGGCGTGGCCGCTCCGGCCGCAATTCCGGTGTCCGGGGTGCGACCCACAAACTCCAGGTAAGGCGCAATCACGTGGCCGGAGGCGGTAACCCGCCGGAACAGCTCCGGCTCCAGGGTTTTGCGAACCCAGTCCGCCGCCGGTCCGTCGGTCTCAATCGCAAACGTCACGTCATACTGGTAGTCGGCACCATCGGTCACGTGGTTGTCGACAAAGAAGTCAGGCAGCCAGCGATTCCACTCGCGCAGAAAGCCGCGCGTCTCCGGCGCATCGGTCTTCATGTAGTCGCGATTCAAGTTCTGCTGGGTGGCATTGGCCCTCCAGCCCATCTGCTCTGGTCCATTCTGGTTGATGCGGTTGAAGGGCCCGAAGTGCTCGTGGCCGTCGGCGTTGTAAATGGGCACAATCACCAGCACGGCGCGCTCGATGAGCGGCGCCTGCTTCCGGGTAATCAGAATGTCGCGCAGTAGCGCCAGGGACGCGTCCTTGCCGTCCATCTCGCCGGCGTGAATGGCATTTTGAATGAAGACCACGGGGCGCTTGGCGCGATGCAGCGCGGCGGGTGAAAACACGCCATCGCGTGAAACCACCACGGCCACCAGCGCCCGCCCCTCGCCCGTCTTGCCGAAGTTTTCAATCTTCACCTGGCGCGGCGCGGCCCGCGCGATGCGGCGCACATACGCCATGGTCTCCGCGTAGCGCGGAGTGCTGCGGTAACAACTCTTTTCCGCCGCAGTGCTCCACCCATCCAGCGCCGGGCACTGCACGGCCGCTGCCGGGCGCGGAGGCTGCTCCAGCAGGTTTGCATTGGGAAGTTGCTGGGCAAAACAGGAAGCCGTGAGAAACGCCAACAGCCAGGAACGAAGCATAAAACATTCTAGTACGGAGAAGTTCTCCCCAGCTAATTACCAGGCTACTGTTTGCGCGGGAGTAGCTTCGGGTCGAACTTCCAGTTCATGGGCGCGAGATGGTAGAAATTGAGCGCGTCATAGCCGGAGCCGATGAGAAAGTGGTAAAGAGGAAAGTCGTCAGTGATAATGAGATGACCCTGGCCAGCAATTTGAGCGATGCACGCGTCGGTGATTCCAAATTTCTTGAATGGTTTGCTCTGCGCGACGGTGGCGCTTGGTATGTATTTTTCCTCAAGCAGCGTCAACGTTGTGGCGAAACGCTCAAAACAATCGTCTCGGTCGGCCCCCGACAACTGTCCCGCAAGGTTACTCAC
Organism: uncultured Acidobacteriaceae bacterium; assembly: GCA_964591805.1. GTDB lineage: Bacteria > Acidobacteriota > Terriglobia > Terriglobales > Acidobacteriaceae > TOLSYN. The sequence goes on from CAZQDD010000002.1 coordinate 96,947, forward strand.
TTCGGTCAGGATATTCGGTGTGGTGAATATCTTTCCAAAGTAATTCACAACATTGAACAGGGTGTCGTAGTCTTCCACAGCAAACTTGCTCACACGTTTGAATTTGGATATCAGGTCGCGACGAACTGAACCGACAAATAAAAGCAGAAGCAGGTTTGTGTCGATCAAAGCTCCCTTATTTCGATTTCGGGCCAGAAGTTGTTCGGCGTGCTCGTTCACGGCTTTCTGATTTTCATCGACACCGCCGCACCTGTCTCCGCGTCGATCGTGATGACTTTGTATGACCGCCCATCACCCCTAAGAGCGACGAAAGCGTTCGCAAACTTGTCGTTGTATCCCAGCGTGATAAGCCAATCTGAACCTGATCTCTCTACCTCCTCGAGAGCTACGTTCATGGAATTGGGAACCAACTCCTTGAAGTATTCCATAGCCTTGGCGACCGCTTGCTTGACATCTATCGCTGAGGCGCTCTTTCTTGGCGCACCCATGGGATCGATTATGCGCTGCCCCCGCCTAGCCGTCTCACCTTGCGGCGATTTTCTCTTGGCGCTCTTCTCAGTTCCCATCTCTGTCGATCGCTCCTATATCCTTCAGTGCCTGCCGTTGCCGTTGCCGTCGATGTGGCCGGAAACTTCACCGTCCTCCACGCTGACCGCGACCGCGGCTTCTTCCAGCAGTGTCTCCAGCGGGATCGATTCCAGCAGAACCACCGCGTGCGCAATCGCCGCATTCCCGGTTCCAGTACCTTCGGGAGTCTTGGCCTTGATGCCGACACAGGACGGTTCAACCTTCAGCAGTTCTCCCACGCGGGCGCGCAGCAGCTCCGCGTGCGGAACGATCTTCGGCGCGGCCAGGATCATGGTCGTATCGACGTTGACCAGGCGGAAGCCAGCCACTTCGATCTGGCGCATGGCCTCTTCCACAAAGGCAACCGAGTTGGCGCCCTTCCACTGCGGATCGGTAGGTGGAAAAAAAGTGCCGATATCGCCCGCGGCCACCGCGCCCAGCAGGGCGTCGGTGATGGCGTGCAGCAGCACGTCTCCGTCGGAGTGACCCGCCAATCCGTGGGTATGCTCCAGCTTCACTCCGCCGATTACCAGCGGCACGCCCGCCTTGAATTCATGCGAGTCATAGCCGTAGCCGATGCGCATACTCATTTGCTTATGCCCTGGAGCTGGCGCCGCTCCTGCTGCAGGAAGAATTCGGCCAGCTCAAGGTCCGCCGGGGTCGTGATCTTGAAATTGCGCGCCGATCCCATCACCACGTGCACCGCTTGTCCGGCCCGCTCCAGCAGGCTGGCCTCGTCGGTTCCGTGGAAGCCTTCGGCGCGTGCCTCGTTGAAGATCGGGCTCAGCAGTCCGTAGCGGAATCCCTGCGGGGTTTGCGCCTGCACAATGTACTCGCGCGGAATGGTCGCCTCCACCACGGCGCCCTCCGGGTGGCGCTCCACCCGCTTGATGGTGTCGATTGCGGGCACCCCGGCAATGGCCGCGCCGTAACGGGTGGCCTGCTCAATCACCCCGGCAATGGTCTCCTGGGAGACGAACGGACGCACCGCGTCGTGGATCAGCACCAGGTCGGCGGACTCGGCCGGAAGCGCGTCCAGGACATTGCCCACCGACTCCTGGCGGCGCTCGCCGCCCTCCAGCAGGTGTACCGGCTTGTGCAGTCCGGCGCGGTTCAGGATGGCCGCAAAACTGTCGATCTCCGGCTTGCGCATGGCGACCCAGATGGAGTCCACCAGCGGGGCTTCGGAGAACTTGCGAAGGGTGTGAATGAGGATGGGAACTCCGTCGAGTTCCAGGAACTGTTTGGAGCGCAAAAGAGCACGTCCGGCGTGCGGAACCTCCATGCGCGTTCCCAACCCAGCTGCGGGAATGATTACAAAAACTTTCATAAGCGGTCTGCCAGTATAACCAGCGCTGCGTTCAACATCAAATTCGTCTGGCGCCGCGGCCTCCGCGCAATCGCGCGGGCCTTGGCCCGCGCTCGCTGTTTCCCGCCGCCTGGCGCCGTTGTCCTAGTGCGAATCCTCTTCCTGCGTGATCGCGGCTGCCGGAGCCGCCTGCTGTTCCGGCGTAGCCGGCTGTGGATTGCTCTTGCGCAGGTCCGGCGGACGCGATTCGGGCTTGGCCATGCCGGTCTGCCCGCGTTCGTCAAACTTGCCGAAGATCATTTTGCCGGCCGTAGTTTGCAGCACGCTGGTCACCGAGATATCGACCGTCTTGCCGATCATCTTGCGCGCGTTGTCCACCACAACCATGGTTCCATCGTCGAGATAGGCTACCCCCTGGTTGTACTCCTTGCCTTCTTTCAGGATGAAGACCTTCATGACCTCGCCCGGCAGCACGATGGGCTTCAGGGAATTGGCCAACTCGTTGATGTTCAACACGTCCACGCCGTGCAACTGCGCCACTTTATTCAGGTTGAAGTCGTTGGTCACGATCTTGCCCTCGTAGAGTTTGGCAAGCTCGATCAACTTCATGTCCACTTCGCGCACCGCTGGGAAATCGTCTTCGACGATGATCACCTGGACGTGAGTCAGCTTCTGGATGCGCTGCAGAATGTCCAGCCCGCGGCGGCCACGGTTGCGCTTCAGCGAGTCGGCGGAATCGGCTACCAGTTGCAACTCGCGCAGCACAAACGACGGAATCGTGAGCACGCCGTCCATGAAGCCGGTTTCGGCGATGTCGGCGATTCGTCCGTCGATGATCACCGAGGTATCCAGAATCTTGTAGCTGCGGCGCGTTTGTTTTTCGCCGCCGAAGATTCCGCCCAGCGCCGACAGATTCAGCAGGTCGCCTTTGGCCGCGCCCACGATCAGGCCCACGTAGGCCATCACCAGCATCACCATGAGCTGCAAAAAGCTCTGCAGATGTCCGATTGGGATCGCGTTGCGGATCACGACGCTGAACAGGTAGGCGCCGATGATGCCAAGAACGCTGCCCAGTGCCGCGCCAATCAGCCGCTTCAGGCTGATCGAGCGCAGCCGCACCTCGAACAGAATCACCGCGGCACCCAGCACCAGGCCGATTGCCGTGTCCACCAACCTCGGTTGACCGAAAGGCTGTAGCGAAAAACATGCCAAGCCCACAAAAAAGACGAACAAAGTGCGAATAATAACCAGATCCAAGAGGACCTCCCTACAGGCCCTGTATCAATTACGAACGGGGGATCGGACTCCACGGATTAGCGTGGACCCTCCCAATCTCCCGGTTATCGCCGGCAAAGTCTCTGCCGGCATACATGTATCACTAGGAAAGCACCGGCGGCTATTATTAGGCTGCTTGAACCCGCCGGTCCGGCGCGCCTACGCCGCACGTAAAAGTAGTGGAAGTATATCCCAACACAACCAGTTCTGCTCGGCAACTCGCCTTGCCCGCAACCGGGCGTAGCACTTACCAGGCCCGTGTCCCGCCACGCAACTCCGGGGAACATACCTCTGCAACAGTATCTCACTGGTAATCGCTTTGCCTACGTTTCTGATTGTAAAACAGCGCCGCTCAGCGCACCTTGAGAAGGCAGCCCCGGCGCGCAATTCAGATATCGGGACGCCCGCATTTTGTACCACTGTAGCCGCCCCGCAAGGGGAAGATGAGCGGCTAAGCTCTCCCGGCGGTTTCGGGAGGCTGAAGACCGGCGCAACAATTCTCGGGGGAGAATACGCGCCGGTTTTTTCTTTGTTCTTGCCGTGCCTCCCGGCCAACCGGGTGACATCCCCTCCTCCTGCTCATACAATCTTGCACATGAAAGCCATTGTCGTGACCTCGCACAAGGGGCCCGCCGGACTTGAACTCCGCGACGTTCCCGTACCTACGCCCACTGCTCATGAAGTCCTGGTGCAGGTGGAAACCGTCGGCATCAACTTTGCCGACGTCCTCGGCGCCTTCGGCCGCTATCCCGCCGGCCCCACTCCGCCCTACATCATGGGACGCGAGTTCGCCGGTGTCACCGAGGACGGGCAGCGCGTCATGGGCTACGCCCAGCACTCGGCCTGCGCTGAATACGTTACCGTGCCCGAGGGTTTCTATTGGCCGCAGCCCGAAGGCTGGTCCTCCGCCCAGAGCGCCGCCTTTCCGGTCAACTATTTCACCGCGTGGCTCCTCTACTGGAAGGCCGGCCTGCTTGCCGAATCCATCGAGCCCGCGCCGGCACGCGATAAACCGCGCCCTCGCGTCCTCATTCACGCCGCCGCCGGGGGCGTGGGCACCGCCGCCGTACAACTGGGCCACATCTTCGGCTTCGAACTGTTCGGCACCGCCTCCAGCCCGGAGAAACTCGCCAAGCTCACCGCGCTCGGCCTCACTCACGGCATCGACTATAAGAATGACGACTACGAAGTACGCATTCAAAAGCTCACCGCCGGCGAAGGTGTCGACGCCGCCTTTGACAGCCTGGCCGGCGAGCATACCTACAAAAGCCTGGCCTGCCTGGGTGAGTTCGGCCGCATCATCCTCTTCGGCAACGCCACCGGCGAGAGCGCCAGGTTCAACACCTCGGCCATGTACGCGCGCGGTCTCAGTGCTCACGGTCTCTGGCTCAGCAAGCTCTCGGGCAATCACGCCCTCACCCGCCAGGCCCTGGATTCCATGACCCCCTACATCCTGAGCGGCCAACTGCGCCCCACCGTCGGAGCCAAGTTCCCCGTCACCGCCGCCGGAGACGCTTTGCGCCTGCTTTTTGAACGTAAGAATTTCGGCAAGGTCGTACTGACCCTGTAAGTTTGCGAGCCGTGTATGTACATCATCCTGTGGGAGTTCGAGATCGCGCCGCAGCGTGCTGCCGAGTTTCAGTCCGTCTATTCGCCACAGGGCGAGTGGGCGCGATTGTTCTCCCAGTCGCCGGGTTACCTCGGCACCGAGTTGCTCGAATCCTCCACGGCCGCAACTCGATTTCTCACCATCGATCGCTGGGCGCGCCCGGAGGACTTCTCTAACTTCCAGCAGAAGTTCGGTGCGCCTTACCGGGCGCTGGACGCCCGCTGCCAAAGCCTCACCCTGAGCCAACGCAACCTGGGAGCGTTCCTCGAGCGCGGCGGGCGGTAAACTTCCCCGGCGGTCAAACTCGCGAGCGCCGGGTTTGCGGAGCTTTTCGCGGCCTACTCGCGCAGGGCCATCGTCTCTTGTGCCCGCAGGGCCAGCCCGCTTGCCACCGAGGTGAACTCGTTGCCGGTGCGCACCCGCTCCCGGCCAAAGCGCGTCTCGAAAATCCGCCGCACCGCTGGCACAAATGACGTTCCCCCGGTCAGAAAGACGCGGTCCACCACCCGCGCATCCACTCCGCTGGTTGCCAGCAGCCCATCCACGCACTGTTCAATCTTTGCCAGTTCCTCGCTGATCCAGCCCTCGAACTCCGCCCGCGTCACCTCCATGCGCAGGTCCAGCGCACCCTCGCAAAAGCGGAACTCGGCGCGCTCACCGCGCGAGAGCTCGAACTTGACCCGCTGCACCGCCTGGTGCAGTTGATATCCCAGGTCTTCATCCACCAGCATGATCAGCGCTTCGATCTTCTCCGGCTCCAGGGCTCGCCTGCGCGCGCCCGTCAGCAGCTCCATCACCGGGCGGGTGCGCAGAAATGAGAGGTAGTGCCAGCGTTCCAGGTTGGCGTAAATCCACGCCGGAAGCCCCGGCAGAATCTTTTTGCCTGAACGCGCCATGCTGTCGGCGCCCAGTGCCGGCGACACCAGCTTGCGCACGATGCGCGCATCGAAGGCGTCGCCCGCCAACCCAACCCCGCTGTTGCCGAGCAGATCTCCGGCCCTGCGTCCGCGGCTGCGCACGCCCGGCCCCACGTGCAGCAGCGAAAAGTCGCTGGTGCCGCCGCCAAAGTCGCCAATCATGATCAGTTCATCGTGGTCGAGCGTCGATTCGTACGCGTACGCCGCCGCCACCGGCTCCATCTCAAAGTCCACCCGCTCGTAGCCCGCCAAGGCAAAAGCATGGCGTAGCCGGCCCAGCGCATAGGCTTCGTCGGCCGCGTTTGCCGCGCCCGCAAACTGCACCGGACGTCCCACCGTGGCGTGGCGCACCGGTACGCCAAACTGCCGCTCGGCATGCAGGCGCAGATCGGCCAGCATGCGTGAGATCAAATCCTCCACCGTATAGTGCCGCCCCAGGACCTCGGTCCCAGTCAGCAGCCGGCTGGGAAGGTAGCTCTTCAGCGACTGGATCAGACGTCCCTTGTGGTCGGCCTCCAGGTACTGCTCGATGGCCCATGGCCCCGTCCACGACTGCACGTGGCGGCGGCCGGCTATTTTGTGCTGTTCAAGATAGAGAACGGAGCGGAACGATTCCGTGCTGCCGCCCGCCGGGGCAAAGCGCACCAGTTCCACCGCGTCGCCGTTGGCGTGCGCCAATGAGCTGTTGGTGGTTCCGAAATCGATGCCGATGGCGGAGAGATGATTTTGCCTGGACGTCACACCCTATTATTCCACCCGCCGAGCGCCTGCGGCCGGAGCGGCGTCCGTTGCCGCGTACCCTACTGCGCGGCCGGAGCGGCGTCCGTTGCCGCGTACCCTGTTGCGCGGCCGGAGCGGCGTCCGTTGCCGCGTACCCTGCTGCGCGGCTGGAGTGCGTCCACGGCCGCTACTTGAAGCGCAGTCCGCGAAATTCCAGATCCGGCTGGGCCTGGTTCCACTGGCTGGAAATATGCTCCACGGTCAGCCGCAGGATGCGCGTCTGGGCCGGACCCAGCGGCGCCTGCGCCAGGTCGCCCGCCTCGTCCTCGCCGCCCAACCCATGCGGAACCAGGGCGCGCAGCGGCAGGCTCTCGGATTGCACGGCCTGTCCCAGGCTGTCGCGGAAAACCGCCTGCACCAGTCCGCCCACCACCGTGCGTCCGCCGTTGTTCTTCACCGTCAGGTCGATGTAGGTGATGGTCGCACCCACAAAGTTGTCCTCCTGGCTGAGCCTGGCCTGCTCCACCACAAGATTCGGCGCGTACGGGTCGGCCGTCTTCACCACATCTTTCCTGGTGTGCCCCAGGATCACGATGGCCACCACCACGGCCAGCATCAGCACGAACCCCACGATCACCGGAGTCCAGTTGCGCGGCTCCCTCTGTGCGTTGCGCGCGCCAAACAAAACCGGCTCGGCGGGGGTCACGTTCTGCGTCGATTCGTTAGGCGATGGCTCGCTTTGCTCAGTCATAGCAGCCTCATTCTATCAGCGTGGGCGGGCGGTCGAGGTCCCACCGCCCAAGCAAAACGGGAGGCCGCGGCCTCCCGTCCTGCATTTCCGCGCGCCTACTCGCCCGCAATCGTCATGCCCTCGATCCTTAGCGTAGGGCACGCCACCGAGCCGCGCCAGATCAGGTCGCTGCCGATCTCGGCCAGGTTGCTGAACATCTCGCCCAGGTTTCCGGCCACCGTGATCTCCTCTACCGGATACGCCAGTTCGCCGTTTTCGATCCACATTCCGCTGGCCCCGCGTGAAAAATCTCCGGTCACCAGGTTTACGCCGAAGCCCAGGAACTCCGTCACCAGCAGTCCCTGCTTTACCCCCTTGATAATCTCCTCCTGCGACTTTTCTCCCGGCTGCAGGTAGAAATTTCCGTTGCCAATCCCCGGCGTTCCGGCCAGTCCGCGCGCCGCGTTGCCGGTAGTCGCCAGGCCCAGCTTCTTTGCCGTGTAGGTGTTCAGCAGGTAGCTCTTCAGCTCGCCGTTTTCAATCACCGTGGTGCGCCGCGTCGGCACGCCTTCGCCATCAAAGGGGCGCGTGCCAAAGCCGCCCGCGATGGTGCCATCGTCCACTACCGTCAGGTTGCTGCCGAATGGCTTGGTGCCCAGCTTGCCCGCCAGAAACGACGCGTGGCGATAGATGGCGTCGCCGTTCACGGCGTCAAAGATGTGGTCCAGCAGCGCCCCCGCCGTCTGCCGGTCGAAGACAATCGGAACCTTCTGCGTCTTGATTTTGCGCGCGCCCAGCCGCCGCAGGGTGCGCTCGGCGGCCATGCGTCCCACGTCTTCGGGAGACTCCAGTTTGGCCAGCGTGCGCGCCACCGAGTACCAGTAATCGCGCTGCATGTTACCGGCTTCGTCGCTGGCAATCGGCACTGCGGAAATCGAACAGTAGGACGAGCGGTACTCGCCTACAAACCCATGCGAGTTCGCCAGCACCTTGCGTCCAATGCTCGCATCAAACGTTCCACCTTCGCTGTTGGTCAGCCGCGCGTCCACCCCCAGCGCCGCCTTTTCCGCCCGCCGCGCCTGGTCAATCCGCTCTTCGTTGGAGAGCGAGTACACGTCGTCGTAGTACAGGCCCAGGTCGCCTTCAAGCTGCCCCAGTTGCTCTGCGGCGGGAATTCCCGCCATCGGGTCCTCCGAGGTAATCTTCGCCAGCTCAATGGCCGCCCTCACCAACTGCTCCACGCCTTCCGGCGAAAGGTCGCTGGTTGAGGTGTTGGCCGCCTGCTTGCCCACAAACACCCGCACCCCCAAGGCGCGCGAGCCTGCTTCTTTCAGCGTCTCCACCTCGCCCAGGCGCACCACGGCGGAAAACTCCGAACCTTCGCCCAGCACTGCTTCGGCTGCCGTGGCGCCCAACTCGGTCGCCCGTTGCACCACTGCGGTGGTAAGCGCGCGCAGATCCACTTCCGCCGCTGTCATTGTCGTCGCCATTACTGTGCGCTCCCCGTACCGCCCACCGTCATGCGGTCGATCTTCAAGGTTGGAATGCCAACGCCGACCGGCACGCTCTGTCCGTCTTTGCCGCAGGTGCCAATGCCTTCGTCGAGTTGCAGATCGTTGCCCACCATGCTCACCCGGGTCAGCACGTCCGGCCCATTGCCGATCAGGGTCGCATCCTTGACCGGCGCGGTAATCCTGCCGTCCTCGATCAGGTAGGCTTCGCTGGCGGAAAAAACAAACTTGCCGTTGGTGATGTCCACCTGACCGCCGGCAAAATTCACCGCATACAGCCCGCGTTGCACGCTCTTGATGATGTCCTCCGGCAGATCGTCGCCCGAGAGCATGTAGGTATTGGTCATGCGCGGCATGGGAATGTGCTCGTAACTTTCCCTGCGTCCGTTGCCGGTATTGGGCAGCCCCATCAGGCGGGCGGAAAGCTTGTCGGCCATGTAGCCCTTCAGAATGCCCTTCTCGATCAGCATGGTGTTCTGGGTGGAGTTGCCCTCGTCGTCCACGTTGAGCGAACCGCGCCGCTCGTTCAGGGTGCCATTGTCCACCACCGTACACTTGTCGCTGGCCACGCGCTTGCCCAGCAAGCCGGAAAAAGCCGAGGTCTTTTTGCGATTGAAGTCCGCCTCCAGGCCGTGCCCGATCGCTTCATGCAGCAGCACGCCTGGCCAGCCCGGTCCCAGCACCACTTCCATATCGCCCGCCGGACACGGCACGGCGGTCAACTGCAAAATCGCCTGCCGCGCCGCTTCGACGGCAAAATGTTCCGGCGTCTTTGCGGTCAAAAAGATGTCGAACTTATGCCGCCCGCCGCCGCCCGAAGTCCCCTTCGCGCTGAGTTGGCCGTCGCGCGCGATCACAAACACGCTCAACCGCGACAGCGGCTGCACGTCTTCGGCAAACGTGCCGTCGGAGCCAATCACCAGGATGCGGCGAAGCTCGTCGGCATAGCTGGCGCGAACTTCCTTGACGCGCGAATCATAGGCGCGCGCGGCCTTGTCGGCGCGGAAGACCAGTTTCACCTTCTCTGCCAGTTCGGCATCGGCGGCCGCGTTGGTTACCGGATAAAGACTGGGACGCGCCTGGTCCTTCAGGCTCACCACCGGAGTCCGCGCCGGACCGCTCGCAATCAAGGCCGCGGTGCGCGCCGCGTGCAGAATCTTTTCCGGGGCAAGGTCGTCGGTGTAGGCGTAACCGGTGCGCTCGCCGGTCACCACGCGCACCCCGCATCCGGCGCTGATTCCCTGCGCGGCGGACTTCACCATTGACTCATCCAGCGAGAGCGCCGTCGAGGTCAGATACTCGAAATAAAGATCGGCATAATCGCCGCCCGCTCCCAGAGCCGCAGCCAGATACTTCTCCAGGTCAGTCTCGCTGAGTCCATACTTCTCAAAGAAAAACCGCTTTTCCATAGGTTTGCTCACAACTGATTGGATGCCCGCCGCGCCAATTGGTGGCAGAGCCGCAAGCCAGAGCTTCGATTATAGAGTGTGGTTGCGCCCCAGAGTTGGAACAGCGCCAACTCTGGGCCACCTGTCCCGCTCAAGCCAACTGCGGGCTCGAATGAACCACTCGCCGTTGCCATTTCACCGAAAGGAGAGGAAGACGACCCGCGTGGCCCCTTCGTCCGTTGTACTCAGGGAAATGGCAAACCTCTCAGGCTCAACGCGCCAAAGATTCTCAAGCACGACCCCACCGCTGCGTACACCCCACCTACCATAGTGCTCATTAATCTCTGCCCTCACTTTGTCTATTGAAACTGATTTGTCGTACTCAGCCATGACTCCGCTGGGCGAACTCCCCTTAATGTCGAACATCAACTGCTTGGGATACACGGCTTTAGGGTCAGCAGTATTGTCTCGCCACAATCGACAGCCTCCAGCGTCACTGCATCCGAGCAGCGCGGGATTGGGCAGGATCACATTATCCGCATTGGCCGTGCGCACGTTCTGACAGCCCGCCAGCCCCATTGCGGTCGCGATAACAAGGAGAGTGATTCTCTTCTTCATTTCTTCACATACTTGCAGTAATCGCAGCTCTCACCCGCGGGTGGCCCAGAGTTGGCTCAGTTCCAACTCTGGGGCTTGTGCGTCTAGCAGTGTGTCCCACATCTGTCGCAGTCAGTAGATGTGGGTTCGCGAGCGCTTATACGCTCGCCATCTCGGGAAGCACCGCGGACTCGCCCAGGGTAGCCAGTTCCCAGGAAGAAGTGTCGCGCAGCAAACGGCTGACCAGCGCCGTGTGCATGGCGTGTCCGGCGCGGTCGGCCACCACCCGCCCCAGCACCTGGTGCCCAATCAGGGAGAGATCGCCGATCAGGTCCAGCACCTTGTGCCGCACGAACTCGTCGGCAAAGCGCAGCGGCCCGTTCTTGATTCCGTCGCGGGTGAGCACGATTGTGTTCTGCTCGGTGGCGCCGCGGATCAGCCCCATGTTGCGCAGCGCTTCGGCCTCGTGCAGGAATCCGAAGGTGCGCGCCGGGGCAATGTCCAGCGCATAATCGCCGCGCGACAGATCGACACAGATCGATTCCGCGCCGATCATGGGATGGGGAAAGTTGATGCTGTAGCAGACCGAGAAGCTCTCCGCCGGATACAGTCCCACGAACTTCTCGCCCTCGCGCACCTCCACCGGTTTCAGCACGCGCAGATACTGGCGCAACCGCTTCTGCGGCCGCAATCCCGCCCTCTGCACCATCTCCACGAACGGCTGCGCGCTGCCATCCAGAATCGGCAGCTCCAGGTTGTCCAGCTCCACAATGGCGTTGTCCAGGCCCATGCCGACAAAAGCCGAGAGGATGTGCTCGGTGGTTGAAATCAGCACGCCCTTTTTCATCAGGCTGGTGGCATAGCTCACCTTGGCGACGTTGCGCCCCGTGGCTTCCACCTGGAAGTCATCCAGATCGGTGCGCCGGAAAACGACGCCCGACCCCGGCGCGGCCGGGACAATCCGCATGCGCACGGCAGCGCCGCTGTGAATCCCGATGCCCGAACATTCCACCGCCGCACGGATTGTCTGTTCAAATCTCACGGATGGCCCGATAACCCACAAGTACCCTTCAGGCTACAGGCATTTACAAGAAATAAGTTGTGGTATTTAAACCACGGTCCGTGTCTTCCCAAGGACAGGCTCTCTGCTTTTGGGCCCACGGCCGGCAGGGTGGCATGGCGTGGCCGCCGCGTTCCCGTCTACAAAGCCCGGGCAAACTCGGCGGCGCGGCGAATCTGATCCGGGCTGGGGCGCACCCCGGTGTAGAGCACAAATTGCTCCACCGCCTGGAGAACAATCACCTCCGCCCCGGAGATCACCTGCTTTCCCAAGGCTCTGGCCTGGCGGATCAGCGGCGTCTCGGCGGGCAGTGCGACCACGTCGAAGACGGTTACGGCCCGGGCGATGGCTGCCACGGAAAAAGCAAGATCGTCCGCCTCCGCGCCGCCGGCCATTCCAATGGGAGTTGCGTTCACCAGCAGATCGGCCTGGAGCGAATCCGTCTCCGGCGTCCACTGGTAGTCGAACTGTCCGGCCAGGGCGCGTCCGCTGGCCTGGTTTCTGGCGGCAATGGTGCCCCGGCGAAAACCCGCGTCGCGCAAAGCGCAGGCAACGGCTTTGGCCATCCCTCCGCTGCCCCGCAACACAAAGGACGAGGCTGGGGAAATCCCGCTGCGCTTGAGCAGCGCGGCTACGGCGGCGTAGTCGGTGTTGTACGCGCACAGCCTGCCGGCGCGGTTGACAATGGTGTTCACCGACTGAATCCCCTGGGCCGAGCCGTCCAGCTCATCGACAAATTCGATGCAGTCTTCCTTGAATGGCATGGAAATGGCGCAGCCACGAATTCCCAGCGCCCGGATGCCCGCGATGGCTGCCCGCAGATCGCGGGTCGTAAACGCCTTGTAGATAAAGTTCAGCCCGAGTTCCTCATACAGAAAGTTGTGGAACCTGGTGCCAAAGTTGCCTGGCCTGGCCGCCAGCGACATGCAGAGCTCGGTCTCACGGTTGATGCGGAGGGTCATGCGGTCCTCGATGGCAGTCCTGCGGCAACCAACTCCGGCTGCCCGGCAATGGCTCCCGGCTTGCTTCTACTTTTTCTTCGGGTTGTAAGTCTCCGGGTTGTAGGTCACGGCCGCGTCGAAGAAACCGGGTGCAAAGGTTGCGTTGTACTCGGCGTGGGTGAGGAAGTTCTGCCCGATAATTTCGCCATCGCGCCGGTTGGTGATGGTGTACGGGGTTTCGATTTCCTGCACCTTGCGGTAGTTTCCGTAGATGGTTTCGTCCTCGACCTTGTACTTATCGGGATCGCGCCAGGTGTAGCGCTTGTTGATCGGCAAGTGGGTGTTGATGTCAATGCCGATGCTGAGATGATCGTTGTCCTTATTCAGAATCGTCACCACGTCGACCAGCTGCTGATCGGCCACCGACTGGCCGTCGTAGAAGAGCACCGTCGCGGGATCCTTCAGCCATTCGCGCATCACGACTTCCAGCGAGTGCCGGCGGCGGCGCAGAACTTCCTGCATGTTCTTGTCATCCTCGGCCGCGGTGCCCTTGAAGGTTTTCTCGTAACCCTTGTCGCCGTTGTAGATGTAAACCACGTCGCGCTGCTTGGTCACTTCGCGGCGCTCCTTGTCGGGATACTCATAGAAGCGCCAGTAGAGCGTGCCCGCCGACGTCGGCTTACCGTGGAAGAAGGTGTAGCTGCGCCCCTGCTGTCCGCTGGTCGTGTAGGTGAGCCAGGCCTGGCCGCCCAGGGCCGCGACCATCTGGTCGAGCAGCTGGCGCGCCTTCCGGGCCAGGGGATCGGCGCTGGCCGTCGCAGCCGCTCCTGGCGCGGACGGCACGGGACTGTTCTGCGCCAAGGCGCAGACCGATGCCAGCAGCAGCAACATGGAAAGCAGTGTCTTCATCCTTCTCTCGTCCTCGTGCACATTGCCACAGCCGCGGGCTAGCCTGCCAGCACGGCGCCGCCGTTCACGTTAAAAACCTCACCGGTGATAAAGCTCGCCAGCGGGGAACACAGGAACAGGATGGGCGCGGCAATCTCCTCGGGGCGCCCGATGCGGCCCAGCGGAATCTGGCTGGTGATCTTTTCCTGCATTCCCGGCAATCCCATCACCGCCACCGACATGTCGGTGGCGACCCATCCGGGCGCCACGCAATTTACATAGATGTGGTCGCGCGCCAGCTCGGTCGAGAGTCCCTTGACCATGCTGATGATGGCGCCCTTGGTGGCCGCGTAATCGCAATGGAAGGCTTCGCCGCGCTGCCCCGCCGTGGAACTGACCATCACGATGTGGCCGCCGCGGCGCGAGTGCTTCATCGCCCGCACGGCGGATTTCACCAGCAAAAATGCGCTATCCAGGTTGGTTGCCATGGTGGCGCGCCACTGCTCGTCCTCCATCTGATCGATGGCCTGGTCTTGCGGCGGCCAGATGCCGTGGTTGACCACGAGGATGTCGAGGTAGCCGTAGCGCGAGACCGCCTCCTCGACCAGCATCTCCTCGGCGCCCTCGCCGATCAGGTCGCTCTGCACGGCGGCGCAGCGGTCGGGGCCGGAGGCAATCACCACTCTTTGCGCGGCTTCGGCAGACTTCTGGTAATTGAACAGAACGCTGGCGCCAGCCTGGGTGAAGAGGCGGACGCAGGCGGCGCCGATGCCGCGCGAGCCTCCGGTGATGAGTGCAACCTTGCCGGTGAGATCCAATGTGAGACTCATGATCTTTCTCCGTGACCCTTTGCGGAACAGATTTCCGAACTTTTTCCCAAGCCACATCTTAGAACGGGGAGGCTCCGCCGGGCAGCAACGATTGGCGAGATGGATAATGGTTTTCAGGGCAAAGTTGGTAGAACAGGCAATCGTTTGCGCGGTTGCGGAACGATTGCCGGAAGAGTAACTCCCCCACCTTTCAACCATTCACCGGTCAGTCAATCCTTATGCTTTCAAAGTCGGGGGAGCGCTGGGCGAGGCGGCGATGAAAGGCGCGTGCCTCGGCAATGAGTTTTTCGAAGATTCGGCGCGACACTTCGTTTTTTTCGAAGGTTCGTTCGGGATGCCACTGCACCCCGAGGACCCAGTGTCCGGCAGCGGTGCCTTCAACGGCCTCGATGATCTGATCGGCAGGCGAGCGCGCCACCACGCGCAGGGCGTCGCCCGGCGTGGCCAACGCCTGATGATGACTGGAGTTGACGGTGATGTGCTCTTCTCTCGTGAGCGCGGCAAGTCCGGAGCCGGGCTCGACCTGGGCCGCGTGCTCGATCACTTCCGTGCGTGGGGCGCCGGGGGTGCGCGCGTGCTGCACGGCGGATTCGATGTGCTGGATGAGCGCGCCGCCACGCCAGACGTTCAACGACTGGGTGCCGTAGCAGATGCTGAGGATGGGCTTGCGCATGTTGTGCGCATCCTGCAGGAGGAGCTCGTCGATGTTGTCGCGCGCCGCGTCGGGCGCGGCGGTGCGGGCGTGCGGTGTCTCGCCGTACTTCTGCGGATCGATGTCGGCGGGCGAGCCGGGAAGCAGAATGCCATCGCAGGACTTGGCGAGCTGCACGGCCTCGGCATTGGAGAGGTTGAGGGCGATCACGACGGGCTCGCCGCCGGCGCCGTTGATCGACCTCACATAGTCGGGCAGAGCGCGCGTGGAGTATTCGGGATCGGAGTTGGGAACCGGGATGGCGATGCGCGGCTTCATGCGGTAGATGATAACGCCAAGCCGTTGCGCTCCGCCAACGCCGGGTGGAATCGTCGCACGCGTTCTGCACTGCCGGGGTAAAGCCGTATACGATAGCGGGCAGTGGTGTGCAGGCGGGAGGACAACGATGGCGGAGCAGATCTGGGACAGTTTTGCGCGGCTGAATGCCGGGGAGCGGTTCAAGGCGCAATCAGCGGAGATGGGCGCGGCGGTGACCGAAGCGATTGTGGAGGCGGCGGCAGTGACTCCGAATATGCGGGTGCTGGACCTGGCGTGCGGGTCGGGCGAGCCTTCGATCTCCATTGCGGCGCTGCTGCAGGGAACCGGGCAGGTGGTGGGGCTGGACATGGCGGCTGCGCCGCTGGAGGTGGCGCGCGCGCGGGCTCGCAAACGCGGATTGGAGAACGTGGAATACGTGCAGGGCGACGTGCATGCACTGCCTTTTGCCGAAGAAAGTTTCGATCGCGTGACCAGCCGCCTGGGGGTAATGTTTTTTGGCGACCTGCCGAAGGCGCTGGGCGAGATGCGGCGGGTGCTGAAACCGGGCGGGCGGGTGGCGCTGCTGGCTTGGGGGGCGATGCAGCAGCCCTACTTTGAGCGGACGATTGGCACCCTGCGGCGCATGCGGCCGGAGCTGGATGTTCCAGGGGCGGCCCTGGCGATGTTCAAGTTTGGCGTAGCCGGGACGCTGGGCGCGGCGCTGGGCGAAGCCGGCTTCAGCGCCGTGGACGAGCGCTTGCAGCGCATCCCGTGGGACTGGCACGGAACGCCGGAGGAACTGTGGGATTACTTTCGCGGGGTGACGGTTCCCTTCCATGCGCTGCTGGAGAAAGTGCAGGGCGACGCCGCGGTGGAGCGGGCGGTACTGGCGGAGCTGGGCAAAGCATTCGACGGCGAGTGGGTGCGCTGCCAAGCCGAGATGGTGGTGGCCACGGCGGTGCGGACGTAGCAACGCCGTCCGCGACGGGAGCGGCGCTAACTGGCGGCGTACCTGGCTGCGAATCTTCGATTGCACCGGACAGGGGACGGCGGCTGTACTAGAATGCCAGCCATGCCAACTCTAATCGGAAAACCGCAGCGAATTCCTTGCGTCGGCAACAAGCCGAAGCTGATTGACGAATACATTGGCCGGGTGAACTCCGCTACCACCGGAGTGAGCGTGGCGCACATGCGCAGCCCGGAAGGCTGGACGGAGCCGGGTCAAAAGCCTGAGTTCGACGAATTCACCGTGGTGCTGAAGGGCAAACTGCGGGTGACCAGCGACGACGGGGTGCTCGACGTCGAGGCCGGACAGGCGGTGATCGCGCACGGCGGCGAATGGGTGCAATACTCAACCCCCGAGGGCGCCGAGTATATCGCGGTGTGCCTGCCGGCGTTCAGCCTGGAGACGGTACACCGGGACGAGTAGGACGGCGGGAAAGCCTTGCCGCTTTGCAGGCAACGGCGCACGCCTGGAGCGGCGAGGGTACATCCACGCCGGGACCGCGCTAGCGCCCAGGGAGCAGAAGGTTGTCGATGAGCCGGGTGTTGCCGAAGGATGCGGCGACGGCGACGAGCGCGCCCTGGGTAACGTCGCCGACTGGCTCAAGGGTGGCGGGATGGACGATTTCGAAATAGTCCAGGTTGGCCGCGGGCTCGGAGGCGAGAACGGCAAGAGCGGCGGAACGTAGTTCCTGAGCGTTGCCATGGCCGGAGCTGGCGAGGGTTTCGACCTGGAGCAGGGTGCGGTGCAGAACCAGTGCCTGGCGGCGTTCGGCGGCGCTGAGATAAGCGTTGCGCGAAGAGAGCGCAAGGCCATCGGCTTCCCGCAGGATGGGACAAACGATCAACTGCACTTCCATGTTGAGGTCCGTCACCATGCGGCGCAGCACGGCCACCTGGGCCGCGTCTTTCTGACCGAAGACGGCGAAGTCCGGCTGCACGATGTGGAAGAGCTTGGCGACAACCGTGCTGACTCCGCGGAAATGTCCGGGACGGGAGCGGCCATCGAGTTTCTCGCTGAGTCCTTCGACGTGGACGACCGTGGTGGCGCCGGGGGGATACATCTGTGCGGCCGAGGGCGCGAAGACGATCTCGACACCTTCGGCGTCAAGACGGGCGGAGTCAGCCTCGAGGTTGCGGGGATACTTGGTGAAATCCTCGGCGGGACCGAACTGCAGCGGATTCACAAATATCGATACAACGACGAGGTTGGCCAGGGTGCGGGCGCGTCGCACCAGGGAGATGTGGCCCTCATGCAATGCGCCCATGGTGGGAACAAAGCCGATGGATGATCCCTGCAGCCGGGCAGCCCGGCTGGCGGCGTGCATTTCGCGGATGTCGCGGATAATTCTCATTTCTTTTCGGAATCCTGTCTGGGCTTGGAGGAAAGCGCTGGCTGGGCTGCGGGCGGCTGGATGCGCCAACTGCGAGCCGTCTTCTGGAACACCGGTTCGAGACGGGCGAAGTCCCCTGGAGCACAGCGCAGCGCGATGGAGTAGACGAGTCCATCCTCTCCCTGGATGAGAGCGATGGCTTCGATGGCGTCGGGTTGACCGGCGTCCTGGTGCAATTGGACGCGAACAATCTCGGCGTCAGCCTGGTTGAGCAGAAGATGGGTACGTTGCAAGGTCTCGGCCGAGGTAAAGGAACCGTCCGGGGTGAGCACGATGTCCACCAGCGCATCCAGCGACGGGGCGGCGCCGGTAGCGCCTGCCGGAGGCACGTCGATGGCGGCGACGGTGAGTTGCGGCCAGGAGGCGGAATCGGTTCCGGGATGGGGCTCGGCGACGACGAAGCCGAGATCGTCGAACACGTCTCCGAGGCGCTGCCAGGAGGCGGGCACGGTGACACAGAGGGCGACGGCATGGACACACTCGGTGCGCTGCGCGCTGGCGGCTTTATGGGCGGTGGCAGCGGGCTTGGGCGTGGCCTGGCCAGGCGGAGACTGGGCCGAGGCCACGCCGAGACCGGCGAGCAGAACCGCGGTAACTACGAAACCCCTCATGGCTGCGCCTATTTCCGGAATGCGCCGGAAGCCGCCTCGGGTTCGGCGAGCGCATGGCGCGCCTCACGGGGCAGATGATAGGACTCGGCGTCGGCCGGAAAAGCGGTGCTGCGCACGTCGTCACAATAGGAGTGAATGGCCTGGGAGATGAGTTCGCCCGCATTGCAATAGCAACGCACAAATTTGGCCGGTGGATTGAAGGTGAGTCCGGCGAGATCGTGGAAGACCAGGATCTGGCCGTCGCACTCGGGTCCGGCGCCGATGCCGATGGTCGGAGTTTCAACCTCGGCGGTGATTTGGGCGGCGACTTCACGCGGAATGCCTTCCAGAACAAGCGCGGCGACGCCGACGCGGTCGAGGGCGGTGGCAGCGGCCAGCAGGGCGTCAATGGCGTGCGCCGTTTTGCCCTGAACTTTGTAGCCGCCCATGCGATGGACGGATTGCGGCGTGAGTCCAATGTGTCCGACGACGGGAATTTCGGCGTCAATGATGCGGCGGACGAGCGGGACGCGCGTGGTTCCGCCTTCGATCTTGACGGCCTGGGCGCCGCCTTCCTTGACGAGGCGCACGGCGTTTTCAAGCGCCTGGTGAGCGCCGGTGTGATAGGAACCGAAAGGCATGTCAGCCACGAGAAACGCGCGCTTGACGGCGCGGCGGACGGCGCGCGTGTGATGCAGCATCTCCTCCATGGTGACCGGCAGAGTGCTGTCATAGCCGAGGACGACCTGGGCGAGCGAGTCGCCGACAAGGATGAGATCGACGCCGGCTTCATCGGCCAGGCGCGCGGCGGAGTAATCGTAGGCGGTGAGGGAAACGATGGGCTCGTGCTTGCGCTTCTTGTCGGCAAGGGTTTGGACGGTAACGTGTTGGCGGAAATCGCCGGTGGTAATGCTCATGACTCCTCCAGTGTGGCTCCGCGAGGCGGATGCCGCCTGTGCGCAAAAGCGCAAATGGCCGATGGGATCGGCCGTTGTGATTGTAGCTGCTGAGAGAGACGCGAAGCAACCGGGAGGTGCGGCGTTCCGCTCCGCGGCGCCCCCGTCCCGGATTGTGGGAATGAGCCATCGGGATCATAATTTTGTGTTGCCGCCATGCGGTGGAGGGATGGGAACGGTTCGGGAAAATCACAGTGCGCGGGACGCGGGACCCGGCGAGCATTGGTTGCCAGCCGTTGCCTCGCTGACGGTGGGCGCGGGATTTTTTGCCCTGTGGTTCTGGCTGCTGCCGCGTTGGCTGGGATTTGCCATGCAGCCGGCGCGGTGGCGCTGGATTGGAGTAGTGCCCTCGGTGCTTGGGTTCGCCGTGGCCGCGCGCTGCGTGTGGGACTTTGGCTGGACAGGACATGGAACACCCGCGCCCTTTGTTCCTCCCCGAAAACTGGTTGTGGTGGGGTTCTACCGCTATCTGCGCAACCCGATGTATGTGGGCTTCATGGTGGGATGGGTGGGGCTATGGGTGGTCTTTGGACAGGCGAGCAGGGAAGCGATTGCCGTGGCTTGCGCGGCGGCGCTGGGAGTGAATCTGTTTGTGGCCGGGTACGAGGAGCCAACCCTGCGCAGGACGTTCGGCGCGGAGTATGAGGAATACTGCAGGAACGTCCGGCGATGGGCGCCGCGCCGGCGGCCATGGAAGCAGTGAGCCGACGTCCGGCGCCGGGGATCGCTGCTAGTCGCGGCTGATGTCTTGCTGGCCGAGGGGCAGGAAGTATTGCGTGCCCTTAATGGGTTCGCTGACCCGGCGCAGCAGGAGCTGGAGGTCTTCGCTGCGCTCGACGAAGTCGAGCTCGGCGGTGTTGACGACGAGAAGATCACTGGCGGAGTAATGAAAGAAGAAATGCTCGTAGGCCTTGACGACCTCTTCCATGTACTCGTCGCTGATGGCGCGTTCATGGGCGGCGTTTTTGCGGCGGAGACGCTTGCGCAGGACATCCAGCGGAGCCTGGAGATAGATGACGAGGTCGGGGGTGGGCAACTCGGCGCGGAAATATTTGTAATAACGGTCGTAGATGGCGAGTTCGTCATCGCTGAGGTTGAGGTTGGCGAAGAGTTTGTCTTTCTCGAAGATGAAATCGGTCACCACGATTTTCTGCGCATTGCGGGCGGCGGCGAAGGGACGAAGCTGCTCGAAGCGGCGGATGAGAAAGGCGAGCTGGACCTGGAACGCCGCGCCAGGCTCGCCGTCGTAAAAAGCTGAGAGGAATGGGTTTCCCTCCGGCTCGCGGACGAGCTGTCCATGGAGCTGTTCGGCGAGGAAGCTGGAAAGAGTGCTTTTGCCGACGCGGATCGGACCTTCTACGGCAATATAGCGGGATGGTTCAAAGAGATTGGCCATGGCGGATCGAGCGTTGCTTCGGTTTACAAGGTTGAAAGAGGAAGAATAGCGCGGGGTACGCAGCGGGGGCAACAGGGTTCGGCACGGGCAGACCGGAAGGCGCGGCGCGGGAGGCGAAGAAGAGGATAGAATCGAAAAGATGATTGGATATGTTGCGGGAGCACTGGCGGCGGGCGCCGCCACATTCGCCGGAGTGCATACCATGGTTCCATGGTCGCAGCTCTATGGGGAAAATTTCAGCGGCATCCAGGAAGGCGTGAAGGCGCTGGCACTGACCTACGACGACGGTCCCAACGACCCGTGGACGATGAAGCTGCTGGAGGTGCTGAACAAGCACCAGGTTGCGGCTACGTTCTTCATGCTGGGAGAGCGCGTCCGGGAGCGTCCGGAAATTGCGCGGGCGGTTTGCCAGGCGGGGCACGCGATTGGCAATCACAGCTTCGCCCACCGCAACCTGATTTTCGCCAGCGATGCCCGGTTGCGGCGGGAGTTGGAAGAGACTTCGCAGGCGATTGAAGAAGCTACCGGCGAGCGTCCCTTCCTGTTTCGTCCGCCGTTTGGCGGTCGGCGTCCGGGGACGTTCAAGGTGGTGGAGGAGCTGAAGATGTTTCCGGTGATGTGGCGAGTGACCTGCTTTGATTGGTCGGCGAAGTCGCATGAGAAGATTTTGAAACATGCGCGGCAGCAGATTGCGGGCGGAGAGGTTGTGCTGCTGCACGACGGCGGCCACCTGCAGATGGGCGAGGATCGCAGCCGCACGGTGCGGGCCAGCGACGAGCTGATCGGCGAGTACAAGGACAAGGGATTTGTTTTCATGACCGTAACCGAGTTGATGCAAATGCGTCCGGGACTGGCGATGCCGTTTTGAGCGGGAGCCGGATGGCGGTGCCAACGGCGGCTTGCGGGCCGCCGGTTTACGTTGCAACAAAACCTGGCGCGGCGGAGAATCCTTTTGGCTGGACGGGGCTCTTCCTAGACAAGGGGACAAAATGAGCGGGAAGGTAACGGTTGCGGAACTGAAGGAAGAGATGGCCGGCGGGCGGCGTCCGCAGATGATCGACGTGCGCACGGCGTCGGAATACGCTGGCGGACACATTGCGTGCGCGGTGAACATTCCAATGGACCAGTTCGAGACTCGGCGGAAAGACCTGCGGCTGGAAGACGGAGTGGTGCTGGTGTGCAAGGCGGGGAGCCGGGCGCAGATGGTTGCGGGCTGGCTGGGAGGAAATGCAGCGGTGCGGGTGCTGGAGGGTGGAACCGACGCCTGGAGGCAGGCTGGGCTGGAGCTTGTCAGCTCGGTGAAGACGCGCTGGTCACTGGAACGGCAGGTGCGGCTGGCCGCGGGCTTGCTGGTGCTGGCCGGGACGGTGGCGTCGGTCGCCGGGCTTCACGGAGCGATCTGGCTGGCGATGTTTGTAGGCGCGGGACTGACCTTTGCGGGAGCGACGGACATTTGCGGAATGGGGATTCTGCTGGCCAGAATGCCGTGGAACCATGCGCAGGCAAACAGCACCAAAGACGCCAACGTGTGCCGCGTTCGATAGCGCACGGCGACGATTTCTGGATCACAATCGCAACGATGAATTTCGAAGAACTGGCCAACGAGCACAAGGACGCAGTGTACCGGCAGATGCTGCGGGTGTGCGGCAATCATGCGGATGCCGAAGACGTGCTGATGGAAGCGCTGCTGAAGGCTTACCGCAGCCTGGGACAGTTGCGCGAGGCGGCGGCGTTCCGGGCGTGGCTGGGGCAGATTGCACGCCGGCTGTGCTGGCAGTTGCGGGCACGCGAGGCGATGGCTCCGTTGCTGCAACTCTCGGCGATGGAGGATGAAGGCTTGGAACTGGCGTCGCCCGGCGAGGCAGCGGACGTGGAGCTGGCGCGGCGCGAGATGAAAACCCTGTTGTGGCAGGCCATCAACGAATTGCCGCCGGAGTCGCGCGAAATGTACCTGCTGCGCGACGTGGAAGAGATGAGCGGCGAAGCAGTGGCGAAAAAACTGGGAATTACCCTGGCGGCGATGAAGAGCAGGCTGCACAGGGCGCGGCAGGCGGTGCGAGAGCGGCTGGACCAGATTCTGGCGGCAGGCGCAGCAGAACGATGAAAGATCGAGGAGAAAAAACATGCTAGAGGTATCGGTTGAGCATCTGGGAGCGGTGCAGTTCGAGGTCAAGACGCGTGGTCACGTGGTGGTGAGCGACCAACCGGAGGCAATGGGCGGCTTCGACGAGGGGATGACACCACCGGAACTGATGCTGGCGTCGCTGGGTTCGTGCGCGGGATTTTATGCGGCAGACTACCTGAAGAGGCAGAAGCTGGTGCTGGAGGGGACGAAGGTTCGGGTGACGGCCGAGAAGGCGAAAAACCCGGTGCGGCTGGATCAGTTCAAGATCGAGGTGGATGTACCCGCGGGATTAAGCGAGGAACAGTTGAAGGGCGTGGAAGAGGCAGTGCATCGCTGCCTGATTCACAACACCCTGATGCATCCGCCGAGCATTCAACTGACGGTCAAGGCAGCGCTGACCGCCAAGGTGTAGAGCGGGGTGATTACGGCATCGAGGGATTGAGGATGAAGTCGTGATTCCAGCCGGTGGGATGGCCGGCTTTGCGCAGCGCCGCGGCAATCTGGGCAAAGTGGCGGACGGTATGTTCCATTGCCTGGATGAAGGCTTTCTTGTAGGAGACGCGGAGCTCGCGCCGGGCAAAGATTCTGGCGGCGTCCGCGGGCGTGGCCTGGGCCACCCACTGATCGAGGAGCGCGAAGCTGCGATGGTGCACGGCAAACAGATCGGCAACGGTTTCCCGGGGAAGCGCCAGGATATCGGCTTGCGATGCGTTGGGATCGCGCAGGCCGTTGAGGGCCTCGGCAAACATCCGCTCCACCCGGAAGATGTGGAAGAGCGCGGAGCGCAAGTCCTCTCCCTTGGCGAGGTCGAGGGGAAGATCGAGCAGGGTTGAGGGCTGCTCGAGCAGCCACTGCTCCCACTTGGCAAGCTCGACCTTTTGCGCGGCGAGCATTTCGGCGAAGGTGAATGCGAGGGCCGTGGTAGACATGGCGATTCTCCTCTAACTTTTAATTTTTCTCCGGCTTGGTGCGGCTCTGCTGCAGTTTGCGCGATTTTTCTTCGACGCCGCGGACCAGTTTCTCTTTGTAGCCGGTAAGTTTCTTGCTCAGCTCGGGGCTGGAGGTGGCTAGGATCTGGGTGGCGAGGATTCCGGCGTTGGTAGCTCCGGCCTTGCCGATGGCGACGGTGGCGACGGGGATTCCGGCGGGCATCTGCACCATGGCGAGCAGGGCGTCGAGACCTCCGAGCGAGGTGGCGGCGATGGGAACGGCGATGACGGGCAGGATGGTTTCGGCGGCGATGACTCCGGCGAGATGGGCGGCGCCACCGGCTCCGGCAATGATGACACGGATGCCGCGGGCAGCGGCCTGGCGGCTGAATTCGCTGGTGCGGGCCGGGGAACGATGGGCGGAGCAGATGTCGATCTCATAGGGAACGTCGAAGAGGTCGAGGGCGCGGGCAGCCTCGTTCATGATCTCGAGGTCGCTGTCACTGCCCATGAGGATGGAGACGAGCGGCTTTCTTTCCATAAGCTATTTTCTCATCTGGGACGCAATTTTTGAATTCGGGCGCAAAAGATGGGTTGGGTGCGATGAGCCGGCTCCGGGACTGGGCGCGCGGCAAGCAAAGGGATACGGCAGCTTTGTACCTGCTCCAGGGCTCGTCCTTTTGTCATTCCCTCTTTCTCCGGATCACCTTCTGCTGCTAAATTACGCGTATGGCCCGCGTGGTTCGCAAATCCACTCCCAGGAAACGATTGAAGCCGGCAGCCGCGGCGCTGGAGCGCAAGAGTCCGGCCGCCAAGGCCAAGCTGGTGATGCTCACCGGATTGAGCGGCTCGGGAAAGCTTACCGCCCTGAAGGTGTTCGAGGACATGGGGTACTACTGCGTGGACAATCTTCCCGCGGAGTTGATTCCCAGTTTTGCCCAGCTCATCCAGGACGCGCGCGACAACCGGAACGCGGCCATCGTGGTGGATATCCGCGAGGGCAGCCGGCTGGAGCAGCTTCCGGCGATTATTGGCGACCTGAAGAAGCGGCTGGACGTGACCCTGATCTACCTGGATACCAGCGACCGGGTGCTGGTGCGGCGGTTCAGCGAAACCCGGCGGCCGCATCCGCTGGGATCGGCGGCCTCGGTGTCAAGTTCGATTACCCGCGAGCGGCGCAGGCTGGAGCAGATCCGCAACATTGCCGACCTGGAGATCGACACCTCGAAGTTCAACGTACACGAGCTGCGTACCCACCTGGTGGAGCTTTTCAAAAGTGGCGGCGACGTGCCCCAGCCGCTGCTGGTTTCCGCCTTGAGCTTTGGTTTCAAAAACGGCGTGCCGGAGAGCGCGGACCTTGTGTTCGATGTGCGCTTCCTGCCCAATCCGCACTTCATTCCCGAATTCCGGCCCTTTACCGGACGGCATCCGCAGGTGGCGAAATACATTCGCTCGTTCCCGCAGACACAGGAGTTCATTGCGAAGGTGATGGACATGCTGATGTTTCTGCTACCGCTTTATGTGGCCGAAGGAAAAAGCTACCTGACGATTGGCTTTGGCTGCACCGGTGGGCAGCACCGTTCGGTGTTCATGGCCGAGGAGATACGGAAGCGGCTGGCCAAAGCTGGCTACCGGGTCAAGGTGGAGCATCGCGACAGCCCGCGATAGAAGGCGACGATGCTGGTGGACGGCAAAGGGGCAATGGCCTGTTTTCAGGCAGGCGCTTCCAGTAGAATCAAAGTTTGCACTGCAAGTCCTGGTGCCGGATGGGCCGCCATCTTATGAGTAGTACATGCGCCGACTGATTCGCCTGATGTGGTATGTCCGGCCGTACTGGCCCCAGTTGTTTGCCAGCGTCGTGCTGTTCTCCCTGGTCGGACTGCTGGAAGCGTTCCGCGTGGCGCTGATCGGTCCGATCTTCGAGCGTGTGCTGGCGCCGGAGACTCCGGGGCGTTCGATGGCGCTGGTGAAGATTCCGCACACCCATTACACCATCTACCTGGAACAACTGGTTCCCAGCCATTTCCATAATCCGTGGACGGTGGTTGCGTTTGCTTTGGTTGCGTCGGTTTTTCTGAAGGGCATTTTCGATTACGTGGGCACCTACCTGGTGAGCTACGCGGGGTTTGGGCTGGTGACGGACCTGCGCAACGAAATCTATGGCAGCGTGCTGCGGCGCTCGGCGGCCTTCTTCCAGAAGCACGCGACGGGGACGCTGGTTTCGGCCATCATCAACGACATCGACAAGGTGCAGTTTGCGATGTCGAGCGTGCTGGCGGAGTTTCTGCAGCAGTTCTTCGTTTTTCTGTTCACCGTTGCCCTGGTGATCTCGGTGGGCGGCAAGCTGGCCTGGATTCTGCTGCTCTTTGTGCCGGTGATCGTGTTGAGTTCGCGCAAGATTGGGGGACAGGTAAGAAGCACCACGCGGCGCGGACAGGACAAACTGGCCGAGATTCAGAACATCCTGCATGAGACCATCACCGGCAATCGCATTGTCAAAGCCTTCAGCATGGAGGTCTGGGAGACGATGCGCTTCAAGGCGGCGGCCAAGCGGCTGTTCTCGGCCAACATGCGCTACGTGGTGGCCATGGCGGTGAGTTCTCCGCTGATGGACCTGCTGGGCGCGGTGGCCATCGCGCTGCTGTTGAAGCTGGGGCGCGACAGCATCAGCCACGGCACCATAAAAATTGGCGGATTCATGGTATTCATCACGGCGACGTTCATGCTGTATCAGCCGGTGCGCAAGTTTGCGACCTTCCACAACAGCTTTCAGCAGGCGCTGGGAGCATCCGAATCCGTTTTCCAGTACCTGGACGCCAAGGACGAGGTGCGGGAGAAAGCGCACCCGCGCAAACTGCCCGGCTTCCACGATTCGATCCGGTTTGAAGACGTACGCTTCTCCTACGGCGATGGGGGAGACAAGCGCGAGGTGTTGCGGGGCATCAACCTGGAGGTGAAGGTTGGCGAGATGCTGGCGATTGTGGGCGGCAGCGGCGCCGGAAAGTCCACCCTGGTGCACCTGATTCCGCGCTTCTTCGATGTGACGGGCGGACGCATCCTGCTGGACGGCTACGATGTGCGCGACGTGTCCCTGGCCTCCCTGCGCAGCCAGATCGGCATTGTGGCCCAGGAGACGATGCTGTTCAACGATACGGTGCGCAACAACATTGCCTACGGCCAGCCGCACGTTTCGCAGCGGGAAGTGGAACGCGCGGCCCAGGCGGCGCTGGCGCATGACTTCATACGGCAGATGCCGGAGGGCTACAACACCATGATCGGCGAGCGCGGCTTCCGGCTCTCCGGCGGCGAGCGGCAGCGGCTGAGCGTGGCGCGCGCCTTGCTGAAGAATGCGCCGCTGCTGATTCTGGACGAGGCCACCTCGGCGCTGGACTCGGAAAGCGAAGTGCTGGTGCAAACCGCGCTGCAAAACCTGATGAAGGGCCGCACCGTGTTTGTCATCGCGCACCGCCTCTCGACGGTTCGCCGCGCCGACCGCATCCTGGTGCTGGAGAACGGAGTCATCGCCGACCAGGGATCGCACGAAGAACTGCTGAGCCGCCTGGGAACCTATCGCCGGTTGTATGAGTTGCAGTTTGCGGATATTGAAGGACCAAGCCAGGGTTCAGGCCTGGCAGGAGGCGGAAACTAGAAATGCCAATCCGATCCATGACCGGTTTTGCCCAGATGAAGGGCCAGCATGGCAAGACCGCATACACGTTCACGGCAAAATCGGTGAACCATCGTTTTCTGGACCTGCATCTGCGCCTGCCGGGGAGATCCGATCTGTTCGAGCAGCAGTTGCGCAAACTGTTCAAGGAAAAAATGCATCGCGGGCATGTGGAACTAAGCCTCACTCTGGAGTACGCTGACGCCTCCGGGGTCAGCGTGGACCGCGGACTGGTCTCCGGCTACGTGAAGGCGTTCCGCCAGTTGTCGGACGAGCTTGACCTGCACGGCGAAGTTGACTTGAACGCGATCTTCCGTTTGAACGGCGTGCTCTCGGCGTCCAGCGAAATGCCGGAAGAGGCCGAGTTGCAGACGGCGCTGCAGGCGGCGGCGGGGGAGCTGATTGACCTGTTGAATGCCAATCGCCGCCTGGAGGGCGACCAGACGTGCCGCGAACTGGAGTCCCGCATGGATGAGCTTGAGCGCAATACCGCCGCGGTAGCAACCCTGCGGGACACCGTGCTCAAGGCGCACCTGGAGCGGATTCGCGCCCGCATGGCGGAACTGCTGGAGGCGAAAGCCGATCCGGATCGCATTCTGCAGGAGGCGGCCATGCTGGCCGAGCGCAGCGACGTTCAGGAAGAGATTGTGCGCCTGCAAACCCACATCCGTCATTTCCGTGGCCTGTTGCAAGAGGACGGGGATGTTGGGAAAAAGCTCGACTTCCTGTTGCAGGAGATGAGCCGGGAGGCCAACACCATGCTGTCGAAGACCACCGGGCTGGCGGGTGACGCGATGCGCATCACCGAGCTTGGCCTGGCGCTAAAGAGCGATATTGAAAAATCTCGGGAACAGGTGCAAAACGTCGAATGAGCCTGGTATTTATCATTTCAGCGCCCTCCGGGAGCGGCAAATCGACGCTGGTGAACGAGATCAAGCGCCTGGTGGACCGTCTCGAATTCTCGGTTTCCTATACCACGCGGACTCCCCGCGGCAGCGAGGAAAACGGCCGCGAGTATTACTACACCAGCCGGCAGGTTTTTGAGCGCATGATCGGCCATGACGATTTTCTTGAATATGCCGATGTTTTTGGAAACTACTACGGCACGGCGAAGAAATTTCTCGACGATGCCATGAAGCGCGGTCACGACCTGCTGCTGGATATCGACGTGCAAGGCGCATCGCAGTTGCAGGAGAAGTTGCCGGATGCGATCAGCATCTTTATCCTGCCGCCGACCAAGCAGGAGTTGGAGAAGCGGCTGCGGCGGCGCAGTTCGGCGGAACACATGACCGACGAGGCTGTCATCCGGCGCCGCCTGGAAACCGCGACCCGGGAGATTGAAAATTACGAGAAATACGACTACATTCTGGTGAACGACAGTTTGGACGATTCGATTGACGCGCTGAAGGCGATCATTCTCACCGAGCGGGCGTGCGCTGCTGGCGGTGAACCGGCGCGAGCCGACGGGCAAAAGCTCGCAGAGCTGGCGCAAGGACGCAGGCTGGAAAGTGTCCGTTCAAGCCTGGGCCCCATTCTGGAAAGCTTTCGCAAGACGACTGTGTAATTCTCAGGGGGGACGAAGTGGATCTCTACAACGGGTTCGACAGCAATTACCGTTACATCCTGGTGGCCGCGCGCCGCGCCCGCCAACTGCAGTCCGGCGCAAGCCCGCTGGTCGCGACCGATTCCACAAAACCGTGCCGCATTGCCGCACAGGAGTTGCTGGCCCATAAGGTGAAGTGGGAGACCACGCCCCTGGGTCCAGCTCCGGCGGCAGATGGGAAAACCGGAAGCGCGGCTTAGGGCCACGCTTCCGGGAAAAACAGGGCGGATGGCGCCGGGAGTTTTCGGTGCGATCTTCTTCGTGCCCGCCAGCATCGAATCCAGCAGAAGATTGACACAATGAAAATCGCATTGGGAGTTACGGGCGGCATTGCCGCCTACAAGGCCGCTGAAATTGCGCGCCGCCTGCAGGAGCGCGATATTCGCGTTCAGGTCATCATGACCAAGGCCGCGCAGGAGTTTGTGCGGCCGCTGACCTTTGCCGCGCTGACCGGCGAAAAGGTGATTACCGAGATGTTTGCCGAGCGCGACTCCAACGCCACGCTGGATTCCTCGGTGGAGCACATCGGCGTGGCGCAGGCAATTGATGCGCTGCTGGTAGCGCCGGCAACGGCGGCGACGCTGGCCCGCTTTGCCCATGGCCTGGCGGAGGATTTCCTCTCCACGCTCTACCTGGCGACCACGGCTCCGGTGGTGGTGGCGCCGGCAATGAACGTGAACATGTGGCGGCACCAGGCGACGCAGGCGAACCTGGGGACTTTGCGCGCCCGCGGCGTTACCATTGTTGCGCCGGGCGAGGGCTACCTTGCCTGCGGCATGACCGGCGAGGGACGGCTGGCGGAGACCGATGCGATCGTCGCCGCGGTGCTGGCGCGGATTGCGCAGCGCGAGGACCTGAAGGGCGAACGCCTTCTGATTTCCGCCGGACCTACGTTTGAGCCCATCGACCCGGTGCGTTACCTGGGAAATCGCTCCAGTGGGAAGATGGGGTATGCCCTGGCCGAAGCCGCCCTGCGGCGCGGCGCGCGGGTGACGCTGGTCAGCGGCCCGACGGCGCTGACGGCTCCGGCGGTGGAGGAGTTTGTGACCGTGGAGACCAGCGCCGAGATGCGCGAGGCGTTGCTTGGGCGCTTTGGGCACGCCAGCGTCACGATTATGACGGCGGCGATATCGGACTTTGCGCCGGCCGAGGTCGCCCGGCAGAAGATCAAGCGCGCCGGTGGACTCACCCTGGAGTTGCGGCCCACGGCGGACATTCTTGCCGAGCTTGCCTTGCGGCGCGCGCCGGGACAATTGCTGGTTGGATTTGCCGCCGAAACCCAGAACGCGGAGGAGAACGCGCGCGGAAAACTGGAGCGCAAACATCTGGATGCAATCGTTCTCAATGACGTTTCGCGCCCCGGCCTGGGTTTTGGCTCGGACCGCAACGCGGGCGAGATCATCACCGCCGATGCGACGACGGCGCTTGCGGAGATGAGCAAACTGGAGATGGCGGAGTGTGTTCTGGATGCCGTGGTGAAGCTGCGCGCGCGCCAGCAAACTCCCAAGGTGACCGCATAAGCATGGCAAAATTTCTGGACGGGCAGAGCAGGAAGGCCGTTGCAGCGACCTTGCTTTACTATCGCGAACTGGGAATCTTCGATCTCTACCGGCGCGAGGTGCCGGAGGGCGTGAGCTTTGGGCAGGCGATTGCGCGCGAAGAGCTGGCAGCCGTGGCGGAGGCGCCGGGCGCCGAACCAGTAGAACTGGTCGCCACCGCAGCCGATGGGGCGCAACTGGCGCAGATGCTTGCGGACAAACCCGCCGCCCTGCGGGTAATTCGCCAAGACATTGGCGATTGCACCCGCTGCAAGCTGAGCCAGAGACGCACCAACATTGTGTTTGGGGTGGGCGATCCGCATGCCCGCATCCTGTTTGTGGGCGAGGGTCCGGGGGCGGACGAAGACGCGCAGGGCGAGCCTTTTGTGGGCCGCGCCGGGCAACTGCTCAACAACATGATCAACGCCATGGGGATTCGCCGCGAGGACGTCTACATTGGCAACGTGGTGAAGTGCCGCCCGCCGCAGAACCGCGCTCCGGAGCGCGATGAATGCGAGACCTGCGGACCATTCCTGATGCGGCAGATTTCCGTGGTGCGGCCGGAGATTATTGTGGCGCTGGGGGCGACGGCGGCAAAGTTTCTGCTCGGCGCCTCGGACTCGATGGCCAACCTGCGCGGACGCATTTACGATTTTCATCCCATCGTGGCGCACACCGCGCCGGAGCGCGATCCGGAGTTCACGACCAAGCTGGTGGTGACCTATCATCCAGCCTACCTGCTGCGCGACCCTCGGCAGAAAAAGGAAACGTGGGCGGATCTGCAGAAGGTGATGCAGTATTTGGGAATGCCGCTGCCGAAGCGCAAGGCAGAACGCAACCCAGAGCGCAACCCAGAAGATTGATGGCCGCCGAATCCGAAGCCTTGCAAGAATCGCTGCCCCCGGCAACGCAGAAGTTGTATTGCGATGTTGCGTTGCCGGTTCCGCTGGACCTGATTTTCACTTATGAGGCCGGAGAGCTGGAGCCGATTGTGGGCGGGCGCGTGGTGGTGCCCTTCGGCCGGGGTGCGGAGAAAAAGCTGTCCGGGATTGTGACGCGGGTTCACCGCGAGCCTCCCGCGGGACGCCAGCTCAAGCGGGTGGCGCGGGTGCTGGATTCGGCTCCCGTGCTCGACCAGGAGCTGCTCGCGCTGGGGAGATGGATTGCGCAGTACTACCTGGCGCCGCTGGGCGAAGTGTACCGCACCATGCTGCCGTTGCAGGCTGAGTTCCGGCAGGCCTTCGGCTACCGGATTACGGAGCTTGGGGCCGAGGCGCTGTACGACGTGGCGGGCACTGGTTCGGCGGGGCGCGCACCGGCAGATCCCGAGCACCAGGTAAACGAATACACCGTGCTGGACGAACTGGCGGAAGGCAACCTGGTGCGCGAGGAGCGACTGCGCACGGCCACGGGCGCGACGCGCGAGGTGTTACGCAGCCTGCAACGGAAGAAATGGATTGTCCGCGAAGACCTCTCCGGGGTGAGGGACGCGCGGCGGCTGGTGAAGTTCGTGGTGTTGCGGGAAGCCTCGGATGGAGGGAAAACCCACAAGCTGAATCCGGCGCAGCAGCGCATTGTGGAACTGCTGCGAGCGTCGCAGGGCCGCATGCGCATGGAGGATCTGCGCGAAACAGGGTGCTCGGCGAGTTCGCTGAAGACACTGGTGAAGCACGACCTGGTTGAGATTGTGGAGGCGGCGGCCGAGCAGCCAGTGCCGCAGATGAAGCCGCACAGCACGCTGGAATTTCTTTTCACCCCCGGCCAGAAGGAAGCGCTACGCGAGATTCGCGGCAGCGTGGAAGAGCGGCGCTTCAAGGTTGCCCTGTTGCACGGGGTGACCGGCTCGGGCAAGACGGCGGTGTACCTGGCGGCGATGCAGTCGGTGCTGGCCGCAGGACGCGGCTCCATTCTGCTGGTGCCCGAGATTGGCCTGACTCCCGGAGTTGCCGCCGACCTCTACAGCGTTTTCGGCGAGGAGATTGCCATCCTGCATAGCTCGCTCAGCGATGAGGAGCGGGCCGAGCAATGGCATCGCATCCGTCGCGGTGAAGCGCGCATCGCGGTGGGCACGCGTTCGGCAATCTTCGCGCCGGTTCGGGACCTGGCGCTCATCATTGTCGATGAGGAGCAGGACCACAGCTACAAGCAGGAGGAGACACCGCGCTACCATGGCCGCGACGTGGCGGTGGTGCGCGCCAAGGCATTGCAGGCGACCGTGGTGCTGGGTTCGGCCACGCCATCGCTGGAGAGCTATTACAACGCCACCCACGGCCACGCGCCCGCCCCCGGCGCGCGGCCGGGTGGGGCGCACCCGGGCGCGAAGTACGCGCTGATCGAGCTGCCCGACCGGGTGCAGGAGCGTCCGCTGCCGGAGGTGGAACTGGTGGACATGCGGGCGGAGTTCCAGCAGACGGGCAAGGAGAGCGTGCTCTCGCGCAAACTGATCGAGGAGACGACGGCAAGCCTGGAGCGCGGCCAGCAGGCGATGATCCTGCTGAACCGGCGCGGCTACTCGGCGTGGGTGATGTGCCGCTCGTGCGGGGACACGATCCAGTGCCGCGACTGCGCCGTGGCGATGACCTATCACCGGCACCAGCACCGGCTGCTGTGCCACTACTGCGGCTATCAGCAGGCGGTGCCCAGGACCTGTCCGAAGTGCGGCAGCGAGTACGTACAGTTCATGGGCACGGGCTCGGAAAAGCTGGAGGACCTGCTGCACGCGGCGTTTCCGCGGGCACGGATTGGCCGCATGGATCGCGACACGGTGCGCGGGCACGACGACTTTGAGCGCATGTTGAGCGAGTTCCAGGCAGGCGACATTGACCTGCTGGTGGGCACGCAGATGATCGCCAAGGGGCACGACGTGCACGGGGTGACGCTGGTTGGCGTTGTGGGTGCCGATAGCGCCCTGGGGCTGCCGGACTTCCGCGCCGCCGAGCGCACCTTTCAACTGCTGACCCAGGTGGCAGGCCGCGCCGGGCGAGGCGAGATGCTGGGCAAGGTGGTGCTGCAGACGCACTTTCCGGATCACTACGCGGTGCAATTCGCCGCGAAGCATGACTATCACGGCTTTGCCGAAAAAGAGCTGCGCTTCCGGGGATGGATGCACTATCCGCCATTCGAGTCGCTGGCCAACATCGTGGTGCGCAGCGACAAGCAGGAAGAGGCACTGCGCTACGCCGGGCTGCTGGGGCGGTGGTTTGAGCAGGTACGGCACGAGGGCGTGCGGGTGATGGGACCGGCTCCGGCGCCGATCATGCGGCTGAAACGGGATTACCGCTTCCACTTTGTGCTGAAGGCGGCGAGCCGCGAGCGGATGAACGCGGTGCTGCGCGCCATGCTGGCGGCGGCGCAGCAGCAAAAGATTCCGCGGGCGAACATGATTGTGGACGTGGATGCGATGTCGCTGGCGTAGGGGTGCGGGCTGATCCCGGCTGTGTATTGTGCTCATGGGGCCCCGCGCGACTAGCCAAAATTGCTGTTGCCTGAGACAATACCAAAACTGATCTGGAGCTGAATTGCCGATCAAGCCGCGTACGCCCAAAGCAACCCGTACCGCTTCGCCGCGCCGCCGGCTACGCGCTCCAGGAAGTTTCACGCTCAAAATGGAAGTAACGATTCCGGCGCTGGCCTCTGCCATTTCACCGTTGGTGGATGCCGTGATGACGGTGGTACGCAGGCAGGCCGCCGCCAAGGAGTTGGAAATTGAAACCGCGTTACGCGAGGCGCTGGCCAACGCCATCAAGCATGGCTGCCTGGGCGATCCCACAAAATTCGTGCAGTGTTCGGTGGTATTCGAGGACGATCACAGCGTGCTGCTCGTGGTCAGCGATCCGGGGCCGGGATTCAACGCCAAGGGACTTCCGGACCCCACCGAGGGCGAACACCTTTACGAAAACCATGGCCGGGGCATCTACCTCATCAATCATCTGATGGACGAGGTGCGCTTCAAACGCGGCGGCGCCGAAATTCATATGCGTAGCAGGTTCTGATTTCCGCTTGCTAACGGTTTCCGTACTTCAGCATGTGCGCCACCTGCGGGAAGGTGTCGTTGGCCACCGGCGCGGGGGTGAAGGTGAGCAGCAGCATGGCGAGGGCGAGCAGGGCCATCCAATGGCGGCCGCGTCCCACTCCCGGCCAGCGCGGCACGCTGGGTTGCTGCAATCCGGTGAGCGCCAGCAGGGTGGCCCAGACCAGCCATCCCACCCAGAAAAACCAGGCCATCGCAACCAGCGCACCCACCATGGCCAAGGAGACAAAGCGGTGCAGGCGGGGTGAGACGGCCAACACCAAGTGGCCGCCATCGAGTTGTCCGCCGGGAAGCAGATTCAGCGCGGTTGCCAGCATGCCCGCCCAACCCGCCAGCGCCACCGGATGCAGGTAGTAGTGCGCCAGCGCGGGTCCGCCCGGGTGCAGGAGAACATGACCCAGTTGAAAGATCAGGGGAAAGCCGAACTGCAGGTCCGGGTCTGAGGCGCCCGCAACGGGATGGGACATGGCCAACCCGGCGAGCATGGTGGGTACGGCCACAACGAAACCCGCAATCGGCCCGGCGATGCCGATATCAAACAGCGCCTTGCGCGAGCGGATGAAGCCGCCAATACGAATGAAGGCTCCGAGCGTTCCAATCAGCGTGGGGGCGGGGATGAAGAAAGGCAGAGTTGCGCGCACCCGGTAGCGCCGGCAGAAATAGTAGTGTCCCATCTCGTGCGCCAGCAGAATGCCCATCATGGAAAGCGAAAAGGGAATGCCGAGCAGAAGCAGGCGCGGACTCTGCCACAGCCACTGCACGGGAAACAGCGGCAGCAGTTCGTTGCCGGAGGCAAAGGCTTCCAGGTGGTGATTGAAGTTGAACTGCAGGCGCGAGCCGACCAGGACGGTGGTGCAAAAGGTGGACAGCAACATCAACAGCGGCAAGCGGTAGTGAACCCGGGGAGCGTACTCGCGAGGCAATGCCGCGGCGTCCTCGGGCACAAAGTTGGAGATGGAGTCAGACATCGGGGAGACGCTCGCGGACAGCAGGCGGAGCCGGAGCAGCGGCCCGGCTCCACGGGACTAATCGATGGACTGGAGTTCTTTG
Source organism: uncultured Acidobacteriaceae bacterium (assembly GCA_964591805.1). Taxonomy (GTDB): domain Bacteria; phylum Acidobacteriota; class Terriglobia; order Terriglobales; family Acidobacteriaceae; genus TOLSYN. The sequence goes on from CAZQDD010000002.1 coordinate 132,518, forward strand.
CCAGGCTTGAAGCGCACGGCTTTGCCGGGAGGAATATTGACCTCGGCGCCGGTGCGCGGGTTGCGGCCGATTCCGGTTTTGCGCGGACGCACGTTGAAGACGCCAAAGCCGCGCAACTCGATGCGATCGCCCTCGGCAAGCGCGTTCTTCATGCTCTCGAAGACGGTCTCCACGGCGCGCTCGGCCTTGGTCTTGGTGACCCCGGTGCGGTTTACCACTTCGTTGATGATGTCGAGTTTGATCAAAGGATCGGCTCCGGCGCTTCAGATTGAAAATCAAGGGCTTACCCAATGATGCTAGAAAATGAAGCGGGCATTGTCAACGTCTGTGCGCTGGCTCGCCCGGGGCGAGGGCGCAAGCAGCGTCAGCAGCGCGATGGCCGCCCGGCGGGTTCGCCGGGCGGAATGGCGAATGTTAAGATGGCCCTAGATTGAAATCCAGGCGTTTCCCCGGCGGAGAATCGCGGAAATTGTCTATGTGCAGGCGAAGAAGCTATAAGAGGAAGCGAGGAATCTGAGGCGAAATGGCGATAAAGAGCGATCGCTGGATCCGGGAGATGGCGCAAACACAGGACATGATCAGCCCCTTCTGCGAGAAGCAGGTGCGGGACGGCGTTATCAGCTATGGGCTTTCATCCTACGGCTATGACCTGCGGGTGGCCGACGAGTTCAAGATTTTTACCAACGTGAACTCGGCGATTGTGGACCCCAAGAAATTTGACGAGCGCTCTTTTGTCACTATTCGCGCCGACAGCATCATGGTCCCGCCGAATTCCTTTGCCTTGGCGCGCTCGGTGGAATATTTCAAGATTCCGCGCGACGTGTTGACCATCTGCGTGGGCAAATCCACCTACGCGCGCTGCGGAATCCTGGTCAACGTCACCCCGTTCGAACCGGAATGGGAGGGCTTTGTCACGCTCGAAATCAGCAATAGCTCGCCGCTGCCGGCAAAGATTTATGCCAACGAGGGCCTCTGCCAGATTCTGTTCTTCCAGGGAGACGAACCCTGCGAGGTGAGCTACAAGGATAAGGGCGGCAAGTACCAGAACCAGACCGGCATCGTGCTGCCCAAGCTGTAGGCGGTGATGAAAACTCTGCGCCTTCGCCTGACCGCTGCCGTGCTGGAGCGTGACCCCGCCCTGCTGGAAGCCGCGCGGATTCTTCGCCACGGCGGACTGGTGGCGTTTCCCACCGAGACGGTTTACGGATTGGGCGCCAACGCCCTCGATGACGGCGCGGTGGAAAGGATTTTTGCCGCCAAGAGGCGTCCGCACTGGGATCCGGTGATCGTTCATGTGGCCGATGTGGCCAGCGCGCGTGGACTGACCCTGGCATGGCCGGTGGCTGCCGAACGGCTTGCCGGAGCCTTCTGGCCCGGCCCGCTGACGATGTTGCTGCCGCGCGCCGCCGGGATTCTGGAACTGTGTACGGCCGGGCGCGAAAAAGTGGGGCTGCGGCTGCCTTCGCATGAGGTGGCGCGGGCGCTGATCGCCGCCTCGGGAGTGCCGGTGGCCGCGCCCAGCGCCAATCGATTTGGACACACAAGTCCCACCACCGCAGAGCATGTTCTGGCCGATCTGGATGGCCGCATCGACGCCATTCTGGAGGCGGGCTCGTGCGCCGTTGGGGTCGAGTCCACGGTCATCGATCCCACCACGGATCCGGCTACGATCTATCGCCCCGGCGGCATCACCGCCGAACAGATTTGCCGGGTGCTGGGCAATGTGGTGGTGGCCGAGCGCAATAGTTCCGCTGCGGCGCCGCCGGAGGCGTTGGAATCTCCCGGCCTTGGAATTCGTCACTACGCGCCGCGCGCCCGCATCATCCTGGTGGAAAGCGAAGGCGAACTCGGGCGGGTGCTGGAGCGCGAGGCCGGCCGGCACCGGGTGGGAGTGCTGCTGCCACGGGGATGGGCCGCGCCGGGCGCGGCTGTAACCGCGCTTCCCTGGGGAAACTGGAGCGAGCCGGAGTTGCTGGCCCGCGATCTTTATCTGCAGATGCGCGCACTGGATGACCGGGGGGTCGAGGTCATTGTTTGTCCGCTGCCGCCGGCGAATGGGATCGGATTGGCCATACGGGATCGCCTGCGCAAGGCCGCCAAATAGAAAAGCCCGCGCCAGGGCGGGCTTCAGAGACAGCGCGTGCGGCCGTTACTTTGTTGACTCGGCTTCCTTGAACATGTAGCGAATGCTGGCTTTGTAAATCATGAGGTTGGATTGACCGCTGCCGCGATTGAGCTTGATGCAGTTCTTGTCGTACCACTCGATGACGCCGTGCAGTTCCTCGCCGTCGCGGGTTACCACGACCATCGGTGTCTTGCTCTGCATCTGCTTCTGATAGTAGAAATTTTCCGCGTGCGTCTGTTCCGCGGGGGCAGCCTTCTTGGCGGGCGTTCCGGAACTGCGTTCAGGCGAGCGCGGAGTTCGTTCCGCCGCTCGTTCGCGCGGTTCGGGTGCGGGCTCGGCGGGGCGAGCCTGGTCGCGGTTCAGGGAAGGGCGGATCAGTTTCCGGTTGCCAAAGCTCTCCAGTTCGGGTGCCCGTAGCGCGGCGGTTGTATCAACTCCGTTTCTCATACGAATCCTCCCCCAAGGGGGTATCAAAAAGTCGCTGCGCGATGCACACTGGGACTCCTCCGCTTGGAACAAAAAGCGCACGCACGGGTTAAAGTGCGAGACCGGATTTCCTGGAAGAAAGTTTCAGTGATTCGTGGCTAAACCGTACCACACGCGCGGGGAAAAAAACAACAAAAGTCTGCGCCAATCTGGCGTAACCGAAATTCGTGCTCTCCCAATTCCGGGCGGTTGGCGCGGGATCGAAAAGCATGGCGCGAGCAGGGGCTAAGTTGCCAGCGAACTGGAGTAGCCATCCAGCGAGAGCGAGCGCAGCAGATTGCGCCGCATGCCGTTCTGCACATCCCCCAGGCCGTCGCTGGCGCGCACGATCCAGCTGAAACTGACCTGGCTGGCAATACCGGCCAGTTCCGCCTGGAAATCCTGGTTGCGCATCAACTCGGGTGAACCTGCCTGGAGGAACAGCAGGTCTTCGAGAATCGAATACAGCACGGAGATCAGCAAGTCGGTCTTGCCCTTGCCTTCGCCGCCGGCGCGGTAGGCTTCGGTGGCACGGAACAGCCCGGAGTGGTCGTTTTCGCCCAAAGCCGTGGTCAACAGAAGCAGGGCGTCCTTGCGCGCCGCCAGGTATGCGTTGAGATCGAAGCCGCGGGCGCGGCCGACGGCGCCGGAGGAAAGCCGCGCCACCAGTTTTTTCTGCGCCGCTGTCCATTCCGTGCGCAGCGCCAGATCCTCCGCGATCTCCCCGGCAGTCAGGGGCGCAAGGCGGAGGGTGATGCAGCGGGACCGAATAGTCGGCAGCAGGGCATTGGAGTTTTCCGCCAACAGGAACAGGGTGGCGAACTCGGGCGGCTCCTCCAGGACCTTCAGCAGCGCGTTGGCCGCCTCCTTCATAAAGTTCGATTCGGAGAAAATGTAGAACTTCTGGCGGCCTTCCGAAGGGCGGTAATACATTTCGCCGATCACGTGGCGCACCTGGTCCACTTTGACGAGCATCTGCGGCGGATCGGGAGGGATCACCAGGACTTCGGGATGAGTCTGCACGAAGATGCGGGTCTCGCGCTTATCGCTCTCGCGCAGATTCTCGCGGGCCTCCACGGCTTCCCCGATGCGCTGGTCGAGCGCGTCGGCTTGCGCGATGCGCTCGCAGTTGCGGCAGACCCCGCAGAAATCGGGCAGGCCATCGGCGGCGAGAGGATGCTCCAGGCAGTTCACCGCCTTTGCCACCATCTGCGCCAGGGTGAATTTTCCGGCCCCGCGCGGCCCGGTCAGAATGATGGCGTGGGGCAAGTGGTCGCGCGCAATCATCTCGCGCAGGCGTCCAACCGTCGGGGCATTGCCGCGGAACTGTTCGAATCCCATGCCTAGCCCTGCCTGGCCAGCAGCCGCTCGCGCACGGCGGCCACCACGTCCTTGTGAACCTCTTCCACGCCCCGGCGCGCGTCAATCAAAACCACGCGCTCCGGTTCGCGATGGGCAATCGCCAGGAATTGCTGGTGCACGCGCTCGAAGAATATCCGGTTTTCCTGCTCGAAACGGTTTTCGTTGAGCTGGTCCCGGGCGGCCAGATTCCGGCGGCGCGCCCGGGCTACGCTGGCGGCCACGTCATTGTCCAGGAGCAGGGTGAGTTCCGGTTTGAGGCCCAGGCAGAGGACGCGGTGCAGAGTGAGCACGGCATCGACTCCGAGCTGTCTTCCCGCTCCCTGGTAGGCCTCGGAGGAATCCGTGAAGCGATCGCACAGCGCCCAGGCGCCGCGATTGATGGCCGGCAGAATCACCTCTGCAATTTGCTGCGCGCGCGAGGCGAACATCAAGGCCAGCTCCGCCAGCGGAGCCAGCCCGTGGGTGCGCGAGTCGAGCAGAATGCCGCGAACCCGCTCGCCGATCTCCGTGCCTCCGGGCTCGCGCGTGGTCACCACCTCGAAGCCCTGTTCGCGCAGATGGCAGGCAAGCTTTTCGATGTGGGTGCTTTTGCCACAGCCATCCAGCCCTTCGAGGGTGATAAAGTGCCCGCCATTTGCCCAGTGCCGCACAGGGGAATGATAACAAAGCGGGAGCCGGGTACGGCCAGCGGCGGGCGGCCCATCTGTTATACTCGGGAAACTTTCAACCGCGAGGACGCGACAAGTGGTTTTTGGATCCGCGCCCTGGCGGTGTCCTCAGAGCTCCGCGGATTGTTTTTCGCGAGCAAAATTCCCCTTCAGGAGCTGGAATGCGACATTTGCTTTGTGCATGGCTGGCAGTGGCCCTGGGATCGGCGTCTGCGTTCTCCCAGACTGGCCCGGCCCTGAGCAGTACGATCAAAACCACAGGCTTTGCGCTGGTGGAAACCCTGGCGGTCGATGCCACCCAGGCGCCGCGCAAGGTCTTTCACGCCAGGCTGACGATTCCAGCAACGCCCGGAGACTTTGTGCTTCTCTACCCGAAATGGATTCCCGGAGAACACGGCCCCACCGGCCCGCTGGTGGACACGGCCGGAATCTATTTCCGCGCCAATGGCAATGTGCTCGGATGGCATCGCGACCCGGTGGATATGTACGCCTTCCACGTGGCGGTGCCGCAGGGCGTGAGCTCGATTGAAGCCACGCTGGATTACCTGAGCCCGGTTGAGATGCCGGGCGGCTTCAGCGCCGGTTCCTCGGCCACCGAAAAGCTGGCCGTGCTTTCATGGAACTGGCTGGTTCTCTATCCCAGGGGATATGGCTCGGATGAGATTGGGGTGAAAACCAGCCTGCAACTGCCGGCCAACTGGCAGTGGGGAAGCGCGCTGCCGCACTCGGCCAACGCCCCAGGCTCGGTTGATTTTGCCCTGGCATCGCTGACCACGCTGGTGGATTCACCGGTGCTGATGGGGCAGTACCTGAGGAAGCTTCCGCTCGAGGCGGGCCAGCTTCCGGCGCACGAGCTGGATATTGTGGCCGACGACGCGGCCGCCCTGGAGATGCTGCCGCAGCAGATCAAGGCCTTTGACAACCTGGTCGCCGAGGCGGGCGCACTGTATGGGGCGCGGCATTACCGCGAGTATCACTTTCTGCTTACGCTCAGCGATCACGTTGCCCACTTTGGATTGGAGCATCACGAGTCCAACGACAGCCGCGTGGGCGAGGGTTACCTTACCGACCCCGGGCAGTGGACCCTGGGAGCATCGCTGCTGCCGCACGAATACACCCACTCATGGAACGGCAAGTACCGCCGTCCGGCCGGACTGGCTACGCCGGAATATCAGGCGCCCATGGAAGGCAACCTGCTGTGGGTGTATGAGGGGCTGACCGAATACTTTGGCTACGTGCTGAGCGGGCGCAGCGGGCTGCAGACGCCGGAACAATGGCGCGAAGTGTACGCCGAACTTGCCATGACGTACTCGCACCGCCCCGGGCGCAAGTGGCGCCCGCTGGAAGATACGGCGGCCGCGGCGCAAACGCTGTATGAGGCTCCCGAAGCTTTCAGCAACTACCGCCGCAGCGTGGACTACTACGACGAGGGCGCGCTGATCTGGCTGGAGGCGGACACCATCATTCGCCAGAACAGCGGCGGCAAGAAATCGATGGATGACTTTGCCCACCTGTTCCTGGGCGGCCTGAATACGCCGCCGGAGATAAAGACCTATACCTTCGACGACGTGGTGAATACGCTGAACCGGGTGCAGCCCTATGACTGGCGCGGTTTTCTCACCGACCGGGTGCTGACGGTGGCCGAACATGCCCCGCTGGGAGGCATTGCCAACAGCGGCTGGAAGCTGGTCTACAACGATCAGCCGAACCTGATCGCCAAACTGCGCGAGCAGGAGGGGCGCAGCTATGACATGAGCGCGTCGGTGGGGCTGCTGCTCAGCAAGGATGGCGTGGTAGACGACGCCATCGAGGACGGAATCGCGGCCAGGAACGGGATTGGGCCAGGGATGAAGATCATCGCCGTGAACGGGAGAAAGTACACCCCGGAGTTTCTTGCGGCGGCGCTGCGCGAGGCGCAGAATTCGCAGCAACCGATACAGTTGCTGGTGGAAAACACTGAGTACTACCGCACCGTTTCACTCCCCTACTTTGATGGCCCGCGCTACCCGCACCTGGTGCGGGACGAGAGCAAGCCGGACCTGCTGGGCGACATCATCCGGCCCAAAGTGACGACGCTGCCGGCGCCGGTGCCGGGCGCGGAGTAACACCTTGGAGGCAATGAACATGAATCCGCCGATGATGGCGAGGGCAGGGTCCATTGCCCTCATTCCGGCTGAAACGGGCGGGATCCGGGGTGCCATCGGGCGGGATGGGAGGCAAGAGCGGCGCGTGACTTGCCAGTGCGGCGTAGTTCCGCGATAATGAAAGCTGCTGCGAGTGTATGGCGGGCGAGCGTCCGGTTGTTCCTGGGACGCGTGCTTGGCGATTCCTTTGTGGTAGAGCCCGTGGCGGATGTCGATCCGCCGATTGCGCGAAAGGCGCGGCGGGCAACCAGCGTTCGAATCATGGCGGGTCTGGCTGGCGGAAGCTGGCTTGACCGGTTGCGATTTCCGGTCTCCGGAGGCAAAGTCTGCGGAGATGTCGAGCGCTGGAATGAAACGAAGAGAGGAAAAAACCTGTGCTGATGATTCGACTTTCGCGCCGTGGGGCGCGCAAGCAGCCTATCTATCGTATTGTGGTCATCGAAAAGGACCGTGCGCGCGACGGCCGTTCGATTGAAGTTGTGGGTCTCTACAATCCGCGCACCAACCCTGCCACGGTGGATTTGAAGAAGGATCGCATCGAGTACTGGCTTACCCAGGGCGCGCAGTTCTCGCCGACCTTGGCGCGGCTTTACAAAAACGCTGCGTTGGGCATCCCGGCTCCTGTGGTTGCCACGGCGCCGGCTGCGCCGGTGGTTGCGGCTCCGGTGGTTGCCGTGGAGCCGGTGGTTGCGGCTGAACCAGTGGCGGTTGCTGAACCGGCTGTGACGGAGGCTGCGGCCGATGTGGCTGCCGAGCCGGCTGCGGCTGAGCCGATAGCGTAGACGAGGAGCAGACATCCATGGTTGCCAATCTGACTGGACTCGCAAAAGAGTTGGCCCAGGCCCTAGTGGATTTTCCCGAGGAAGTGGTGGTGGTAGCCTCTGGCGACAGCGAGTACGTGAAGCTGGAGTTGGAGGTTGCAGAAGATGACCTGGGCCGGGTGATTGGCCGCTCCGGGCGCACCGCCAGGGCGCTGCGCACAATTCTTTCCGCTGCGGCGGATAAGAATGGGCAGCGCTGCTCGCTGGAGATCGTGGAATAAGCTGGCGGGATGGGGGAAGATGCGGGTAACGCCGGGTTTGTCACAATTGCGCGGGTGGTGAAGGTGCAGGGCCGCGTGGGAGAAGTTGCGGCGGAGTTGCACACGGACTTTCCCGAACGATTTGAGCAAAGACGCACGTTGTACGCGTGGCGGGAATCCAGCGGGCAACGCCGCCAACTGCACCTGGATGAGTACTGGCCGCACAAGGGCGGCATGGTGCTGAAGTTTGCGGGCGTAGATTCGATTGAAGCGGCGGAAACCTTGCTGGGGTCGGAGATTCAGATCCCCGTTCAAGAGCGTGCAGAGCTGGAAGCGGGCACGTTCTATGTCAGCGAATTGCTGGGCTGCCTGGTGGTGGAAACCAGCCAGGAAGCGCGGGAAATTGGAACGGTTGTGGATGTAGATTTTGGGGCGGGAACCGCCCCGCTGCTGATCGTGAAGAGCAATGTTTCCGTGGCGGATTCGCAACCAACCCCGCCGCCCCGGGCGCAGGCGCACGATGGCGGCAAAGAGTTCATGATTCCCTTTGTGGAGAGTTTTACCAAGAAGCTTGACTTGCAAGGGAAGCGGATCGAGATGCAACTGCCGGAAGGAATGCTGGAACTGGACGCTCCGCTGGGCGCCCGGAAGCCTGGCCGGCAGCGGACGGCGAAGCGATAAGCAGAGGCGGTCGCCAGAGGGCAGGCAGTGCGGTTTGAGATTGTCACCATCTTTCCGGACTTTTTCGCTGGCCCGCTGGAATACGGCATCGTGCGCAGGGCGCGCAATGCCGGGCTCATTGAAATTGGAATCCACGACCTGCGGGCGTTTACCCAGGACCGGCACCGAACGGTGGACGACCGTCCATTTGGCGGCGGCGAGGGAATGTTACTGAAACCCGATCCACTGTTTGCGTGCGTGGAGCAACTGGGGGTTCGGCCCAGAGCGGAGCGAGTGAGCGGGGAAGCCAGGGAATCGGTTGTGTTGCTATCGGCGTCGGGAAATATTTTTACCCAGGCGATGGCGCAGGAGCTGGCCGGACTGGAGCGGATCACATTCCTGTGCGGGCGCTACGAGGGCGTGGATGAGCGGGTGACCGAATACCTGGCGGATCGCGAGGTATCGGTGGGCGACTTTGTGATGAGCGGCGGAGAACTTGGGGCCGCGCTGATCGTGGACTCGGTGACACGGTTGCTTCCCGGGGCGCTGGGCAACGATGCTTCGGCCAGGACGGAGAGCTTTAGCGGCGTGGAGGCCGAGGCGAGACGGGACGAGCGCGGAAGGCTGGAGCCGGATTCGACGGTGGCAACCGGCGGGTTGCTGGATTCCCCTCACTACACGCGGCCCGCGGAGTTTCGCGGGATGGCGGTTCCGGAGGTGCTGATGAACGGGAACCACGAAGAGATCCGGCGCTGGCGGCATCGCCGCGCACTGGAAAAAACGCTGCGCAACCGCCCGGACCTTCTGGAGAAGGTGGTCCTGAGCGCAGAGGACAAGGCATTACTTCGCGAGATTAGGCGCGGAGCTGAAGAAAGCTAAGAAATTACGGGATCGACCGGGGCTGCTGGCCCAGGCATCCGAGAAGAGAAGAGGAAATTGCAATGTCGTCATCTCCCATTATTACCCGGTTGCTTGCGAAAGCGCAGCGCACGGACCTGCCGAGCTTCGCGGTGGGCGACACTCTGAGGGTTCACGTAAAGATCAAGGAAGGCGACAAAGAGCGCATCCAGATCTTTGAAGGCATCGTGATCAAGAAGGCCAACGGACAGCAGCCGAGCTTCACCGTGCGCAAGATGAGCTTTGGGCAGGGCGTGGAGCGTATTTTCCCGCTGGGCAGCCGGATCATCGACAAGCTGGAAGTGGTGCGCTCGGCGAAGGTTCGCCGCGCCAAGCTGTACTACCTGCGCGCCCTGCGTGGCAAGGCGGCGCGGCTCAAGGAAGTGGATCGCGTAAAGTAGTTCGCGGGGCAAGGCTGGCGAAAAGATCGCGAGCAAGGGGCGAGGTGCATGCTTGTCCCTTGCCCGCCTTTGTTGGGACCACTCAGGCAACCTTCATGCACACGGCCTTGGTTTCCGTGTAGGCATCGATTGCGTTGTGGCCCATTTCGCGACCCCAGCCGCTTTCCTTGTATCCACCGAAGGGCAGGGCTGCGTCGAAGATGTTGTAGCAGTTCACCCAGACCGTGCCTGCGCGCATGGCCGCAGCCAGTTGGTGCGCCCTGGCCAGATTGTTGGTCCAGATGCCGGCAGCCAGGCCGTAGGTGGATTCGTTGGACAGTTCGATCACTTCCTCCAGGGTGTCATACTTCATGACGGTCACCACAGGGCCGAAGATCTCTTCCCGGACGACCTTCATGTCCTTGTGCGTGTTGATCATCACCGTGGGTTCGACAAAGTAGCCAGTGTCGCCGATCTGCCTGCCGCCGGTGCTGGCGCAGGCTCCCTCCACCAGTCCAGCGTCGATGTAGCCTTTGACGCGGTGCAACTGTTCCTCGGAGACGAGCGGGCCCAGTTGCGTACTAGGCTCCCAGCCCGGACCCACGCAGATCTTTTTCGCTTCATCCGAGATGCCCTCGACCACCTTGTCAAAGTGCGACTTGTGCACGTAAAGGCGCGAACCGGCGCAGCAGCACTGCCCGTGGTTGAAGAAAATCGCGCTGGCGGCGCCCGGAATCGCGATATCCAGATCGGCGTCTTTCATGATCACGTTCGGGGATTTGCCACCCAGTTCCAGGGTCACCTTCTTCAGATTGCCGGTGGCGGCGTGAACGATCAGTTTGCCCACTTCGGTGGATCCGGTGAAGGCAATCTTGTCGACATCGGGATGGGCTGCCAGCGCGGCGCCGGCAGTCTCGCCGAAGCCGGTCACGATATTGACCACGCCCTCGGGGAAGCCCGCTTCCTGGATCAGTTCGCCCAGACGAATGGCGGTGAGAGGAGTTTGTTCGGCGGGCTTGAGCACAATGGTGCAGCCAGCCGCCAGTGCCGGGCCGATCTTCCAGGCAGCCATCAGCAGGGGGAAGTTCCACGGAATTACCTGTGCCACCACGCCGACAGGCTCGCGCAATGAGAAGGCATGGTAGCGGGAGCCGGGAGTGTACGGAACCGAGATCGGAATGGTGTTGCCCTCGATCTTCGTTGTCCAGCCGGCCATGTAACGCAGCAGATCGACCGCCAGGGGAACATCGGCAACCCGCGCGACGGCGAGAGGCTTTCCATTATCCAGGCTTTCAAGGGTTGCGAATTCTTCCGTGTGCTGTTCCAGCAGGTCTGCCAGCTTCCAGATCATGCGTCCGCGTTCGGAGGCTGTAAACTTGCGCCAGGGACCGTGGTCAAAGGCTTCGCGCGCGGCCCGGACGGCGGCATCCACGTCGGCCTTATCGCCCTCCGCTGCGTGCGAAAGCACCTGCCCGGTGGCTGGGTTGTAAGTGGGGAAGGTCATGCCGGATGCGGCTCCCACCCATTGTCCGTTGATCAGCATTTTGTGAGTTCGCTCAACGAAGTTCAAGGCGGTTTTGTCAAGATGGGATGCAACTGAAGTGGTCATACAAACTCCTAGGTTTGGGTTGAAGCGTACTGATTGAGGGGCGGACCAATTGCACTAGCCTAGAGAGAAAGAACCAGCCCAGGCGCTCCACCAGTGGACCAGGGTGAGCAGGCTGACCGGATTCTTGTGGAGCCGGCCTGGTTCGGGGAGTAGATTCGCTGATGCCCCGCCCGGATTCATATCTTTAGGATGCATATTTCGCCCTCTGATGGCTGCCCGCCGCACGACCGGAAGAGGGCGCTTCCCGGGCTCTGGGGAAATGGTTCCGTGCGCCACCGGGGCGAGCCAGCCCTGCCCCCATCAAGGTGCTAGAATCATCTGTCCGGCAGCCCGCCCCGGCGCGATACGGTGGGCGGCCTGAAATGGTTTAAGCGGAAGAAATTTTGAGGGGACGTTATGGCGACCGTAGAGAACAGTGTGGCAGCGACTACCGTGGAAAGTTCCGCGTTGACGGCTTTCAGGAATGAACCTCTTGTCGACTTTACGCGGGCGGAGAATGCACGCGCGATGAGGGAAGCGCTGGACAAGGTGCGCCGGCAACTTGGGCGGGAGTATGACAACGTGATCGATGGCCACCGGGTGCGGACGGCGGCGAAGCTGCGCTCGATCAATCCCTCACACCCAGAGCAGGTGGTGGGCACGTTTCAGAAGGCGGACGGCAACGACGTTCCGGCGGCCGTGGATGCTGCGCTGAAGGCGTTCGAGAGCTGGAGCCGCAGCGCAGTGACCGATCGCGCGGGATTGCTGTTCCGGGTGGCGCATACGTTGCGCGAGCGCAAGTTTGAGTGGGCGGCGTGGATGGTATTCGAGGTAGGCAAGAATTGGGCCGAGGCCGACGCGGATGTGGCCGAGACGATTGACTTTGCGGAGTTCTACGCCCGCGAGGCGCTGCGCCTGGACAAAGCCGAACCGCCGATCCAGTTGCCCGCCGAGCGCGACGACCTGCGCTACATTCCGCTGGGGGTGGGAGCGGTGATTCCGCCGTGGAATTTTCCTTCGGCGATCATGGCGGGAATGACCATGGCGGCGATTGTGAGCGGCAATACGGTGGTGCTGAAGCCGAGCAGCGATGCGATGGCGATTGCGGCGAAGTTCTTCCAGGTTCTGGAGGAATGCGGGATTCCCGACGGGGTTGTGAACTTTGTCACCGGCTCGGGGAGCAGCTTTGGCAACGAACTGGTGAAGCATCCCAAGACGCGGTTTATTTCCTTTACCGGTTCGAAAGAAGTGGGACTGCAGATTCACGAGCTGGCGGCGAAGCCGCAGCCGGGACAGATTTGGATCAAGCGCACGATTCTGGAGATGGGCGGCAAGGACTCGATTCTGGTGGATGCCGACTCGGATCTGGACGCGGCGGTGACGGGCGTGATGGCTTCGGCTTTTGGCTACAGCGGGCAGAAGTGTTCGGCATGCTCACGCGCGATTGTGGATGAGCGGGTGTACGACAAGTTTGTGGAGCGGTTGAAAGATCGGGCGGAGAAGTTGACGGTGGGCGCGGCGGAAGACAATCCGAACCTGGGTCCGGTGATCAACGAGGCGGCAAGAAATTCGATCCTGGGCTTCATCGAAAAGGCGATCGACGAAGGCGGGCGGTTGATTACGGGCGGGCACGCGGTGGCAGGCAAGGAGGGTTACCTGATCGAGCCCACGATTATCTCCGAGGTGAAGCCGGGCGACACGCTGGAGCAGAAGGAAGTGTTCGGACCGGTGCTGGCGGTGATTCGCTGCAAGGATTTCTACGAAGGATTGCGCATTGCCAACGACACCGAGTTTGGCCTGACCGGGTCGGTGTACACGCAGTCGGAAGAGCGGATGGAGCTGGCGCGCCAGGAGTTCCACGTTGGCAACCTCTACATCAACCGCAAGTGCACCGGGGCGATGGTAGGGGCGCACCCCTTTGGCGGCTTCAACATGTCGGGCACGGATTCCAAGGCGGGCGGTCCCGACTACCTGTTGCTGTTTACACAGGCGAAATCAATTGCGCGGAAGCTGTAAGGCGAAATCTGCGATTTGACAAACCAGCATTGCCTGCGGACAATTGCTGCAACTGGAATGCTCGCAAGGCGGCCACACCGCCTAGGGGATATGGCAAGGACTTCATGGCGCGAATTCTGTGCATCGACGATGAGCCGGAGATGGTAATGCTGAAGCGCGCGATCCTGGAGCAGGCGGGACACGAAGTGACGACAGCCACTTCGGCGCGCGAGGCAGTCGATCTGATGAACCACAACGACTACGAAGCCGTCGTGACCGACTGGCGGCTGGGAGATGGGGACGGACGCACAGTCGTGCGAGCGGCCAAGGAACACTCGACGATGCCCGTGGTGGTAGTCTCCGGCTACGTGGCCGAGGCCTACCGGTCGGCCGAGCCGCTGGCGGATCTCTACCTGGAGAAGCCGGTGAATCCAGAAGAGTTGTTGACCATCGTCGATGAACTGCTGAAGGCGAGCGCACGGGGCGCGTCCGAATAAGACGGCTTCACGGCCGGGAAGCGCGCTTCTCTTGATCGTGCGGGATTCTGCTAAAGCGGTCCCGCAACAAGCGGTGGGTAGACTGGTGGACAGATGCAGCCGCGCCGCCGGTGATGAGCCGGTCTATGGTCTGACGCCTGGGTTTCGCGATTGCAATGCGCCGGGGCCGCGCCGCAGTGGGCCGTGCCGGGGCACCTCGCCCCGGTGAGAGGACACTCTCAAGAAGACAACACTCCGCGCTTGCGGACGATACTCCCTTAAAAACTAAGCGCCCGAGCACATGCGGCTCGAGCGCGCGGGTCAGCAGTAAGACGGATCTCTGTGCCCTGGAACTGCGCTAGCCAGGAGCGCTGGAGTTGGTTGGCGGGACGGCACGCATGGTGGCCGCGCTGGCCGCGGCGGCCTCCGCAAGAATGCGGTGATGGATGGTGAAAAGCGCGAGCTCGAGGCGGTCCGAAACACCGATCTTGTCATAGACGTTGCGCAGGTAATTCTTGACGACCTGCTCGGTGGTGCCGAGTTGAGTCGCGATTTCCTTGTTCTTGAATCCCTGCACGATGAGGGCGACGATCTTTAATTCCTTGGGAGTGAGGCGGTCGCGAACCCTGGCGCCGACAAAGTCATCGGTATCCAGGTTGCGGGCGACGGTGCGCAGATCCTGCACGTAGACCTCGCCGGCGCTGACCTTGCGCACGCAACGCAGGAGTTCGGCGCCATCGGCGGAGCGGAAGATCAAGCCGAGCACACCGGCATTGAGGAAGCGTTCCGGCAGATCGTTATTATCGGCGATGACCACGAGTTGAATTGCGGATTCGCGCGCCAGGGCCGCCACTTTTTCGGTGTCTGGAAGAAAACTGGAGGCGTAGATCATGATGGAGCCGCGAAATTTTTCGACGGCGATCATGGCTTGCTCAGCAGTCTGGGCCTGGGCGACGATGCGCACGTCGTCCTCGACGGCGAGGACCTTGGCAATGCCTGCGCGAAAGATCGCCTGATTGTCAGCCAGGATAATTTTCAGCATCTATTCGCCTCCTGCTTCGTCCGCGCGCAGGAACTCGTAGCGCTCGATGACGCAGGCAACGCCGGCGCGGCCGGGTTCCTGGGGGTTGTCGCAACGTACGACACGACCGTGACAACGCAGGCGAACGTCGTTGCCTGCGCCGATGGCTTCCCGCGGAATTGTAATCTCAAAGTCAGTGGCAGAGCCCACTTCCAGCCCGCCATCGACCCAGAGATAGACACCCGCGGCGCTGATATTTTCCGTGCTACCGAGATGCAATCCCTGATCTCCGAGCACTTTGAGCGGCAAGTGCACGGGAAATCTTCTGCTCGTGCGAATATTGGCCACATTTGCTCCCGCAAAGCTGGAAAAATTGACGTGGATCATCGTCAGAGTTGGATTATGTCACGAATGGGAAGAATTTTGGTAGTGCGGAGCTTTCCCTAGAATCTGGCGAATCAATGATTTATCAGGCACGGGATGGAGGCGCGCGAGAGCGGCGTCACCCAACGCCTCAATTCCGCCGGCAAAAGCAGGCCATGGGATCTCCGGCACGATGCCCGGGGAGTTGGTCTGATCCGTAGCCGGCTGAATCGGGCGCTCTAAAAAGCGTCGCCGCCGCCACCGCCGAAACCTCCTCCGGAGAAGCCGCCACCCCCGCCGAGGCTGCCGCTATCGCCGAAGCCGGAGGCGTTGGAACTGCTCTGGGGAGCGGCAGAAAAAGATTGATAGGCCGAGGTGGAAAAAGTGCTCATGGCATTGGTGAACATCAGCGGCGTCCACAACATGCCGGGAGTTGCGTAGCCGGAGCCAACGTACCAGGAGGGCGGCTCGGTGATGAGCCCCTCGAATGCGCGCGCCCAGTGCTGCTCGACGCCGAAAGCCATGGCGTACGGCAGGAATTTTTCGAAGGTGTCGGGCGGCATGCGCTTGATGCGGTCGCCATCGACGCGGGTCATGAATTCCTTGAAGCCGAGACACTCGATGCGGGTACGCGCACCGCGAATGGTTTTGGCGGCCAGGCGGCGGCCGAAGAGAAAGACGATCAGAGCGGTGAGCACGACGCCGGCGACAAGCACGGCGGGCGAGTTGCCGAGGCGGATGGCCCCGGTCATCTGCAGCCAGACAAAGGGCAGGGCAATGACCAGCACACCGACCAGGGCGAGTCCGTGGGCCGAGTCGGGATCGACCGAATAGAGATCCTTGGCCTTGAGCGAGTCCATGATCTCCTGGCGAATCGATGGCAGGGCGATGTAGAACCGGTTCTTGAGACTGGAGAGCGTGGTTTCCTGGGCCGTGACCTCGGGGAAGATGTTGTTGAGCACTTCGACTTCGTGAGGCACGAGATTCTGCCAGTCGGAGCGCGGCTTCAGGAGGCGGAGGATGTATTCCTTGTGGGTGAGGAAGAGTATCTTGTCGTCGTGCTCGATGATTTTGAGATATCCCTTTACTGCAAGATCGATCAATGTCGATGTAATGTCGCGGGATTCGATGGCGTCGGCGAGCAGGGTGCCTGCCTCGGCGGGGGTGAGTCCCTTGGGCGGCTCATAGACGGGCGCAACCGACATGCCAGGATCGGGCTCGCGCCCCTTCCACCACCATAGGCCGAACATGACCGCGAAGGCCCAGA
This sequence comes from uncultured Acidobacteriaceae bacterium, assembly GCA_964591805.1. Lineage (GTDB taxonomy): Bacteria > Acidobacteriota > Terriglobia > Terriglobales > Acidobacteriaceae > TOLSYN. Next base: position 148,950 of record CAZQDD010000002.1, read on the forward strand.
CGGGCAGCAGGGCGGCGGGGTTTCCGCCGATGAACCAGAGGAAATAGCGGGTGAACCAGGAGGGCTGCTTGAGGATGCCCTTGGGAATGTAGATATCGACGGTGAGGCCGCTGCGGGGCGGCAGAGGATCAGCGGTTTCAAACGTGATGTTGCTGCCGTCGACGCTCGGGGTGGCGTCTTTTCCGCGCGCGCCAAAAGCTCCGGTGAAGGCCTGGGCCTTGAATTGTCCGGCGGCGGCGCTGGGCAGCGAGACGAAGGCGGAAGCCTCGTCGATGGGCACCTTCCAGTCATTGCCGGTGACGTTCCAGTAGAACTCGTCGTGGTCCTTGAAGAAGCGCACGGCGTTGGCGGCGCGATAGGCGATGTGCACGGTGGTCTCGGTATCTGCGCCACCGGCGAAAATTTTAAGCACAAGGAACTCGTGCACGTCGCCCGTGGAGGTGCGTTCGCTGCGCGAACTTTGCTCGAAGCGGATCTTCTGGCCGTCTTCGCCGGTGACCGAATCCACCTTGAGGAAGAGTTTGTAGGCGGTTCCGTCAGGGCCAGGATATTCGACGGGGATCTCACGCAGGATGCCGTTGTAGGAGCCTTGAAAGGATGGATGGATCTCCTCTTCGATCAAGACGGCGCCGTCGTCGGCGACGGTGTAGCGGGCATCGAAGCGGGCGATTTTCCAGGAGCGCGCGAAACAGGGAGCGGCCAGCAACAGGAGCGCGGCGAGCAGGCAACCCCAGCGCATCGGGCTGGGGTTCGGGAGGGTCGAGCGCAGAGTACGATTCATGTTGATCCGAAGTTGCGAGCTCAGGTTATTTGAAATTCAAGATTGGAAATTGACGTTGGGAACGGCGCGCTCGGCGGGCTCGCTGATCTCAAAGAACTGCCGCTGCTGGAAGTTGAATGTTCCGGCGATAAGGTTGGTTGGGAAGGACTGGATTCTGGTATTCAGATCGCGCACTACGGCGTTGTAGTAGCGGCGTGAGTTCTGCAGCGCCTCTTCCAACTCGGAGAGCGATTGTTGCAGCGCCTGGAATTGGGTGTTGGCCTTCAGCTCGGGATAAGCTTCGGCGACGGCGAGCAGGCCACGCAACGCCTGGGTGAGCTGGCCTTCCGCCTGGGCGCGATCCGGGGCCGAGGTGGCGGCCATGGCGGCGGAACGGAAACGGGCCACATCTTCAAAAGTAGTTTTTTCGTGCGTGGCATAGCCTTTGACGGTTTCGACCAGATTCGGAACCAGGTCATGCCGGCGCTTCAGTTGAACATCAATGTCAGACCAGGCGTTGTCGGCGCGAATCTTGAGCTGTACCAGTCCGTTGTACATGCCGGCGACGATGAAGCCGATGACAACGAGGATGGCAAGGAATACGAGCAAGGGGATCATGCGTACCCTCCGGAATTGTTCCCAAGCGAGAATCCATCTTATCCCGGCTAAGGCGATGAGGAAAGCCGGGGGGAACGCTGGCGGCCGCGATGGCGATGAATTGTTGATGACGGCTTTGATTCCTGCGCACTGGGGCCGCGGAGAAACCGGCCCATGTCCAGAAGGGAACGAACCCACGATGGCAGGGCCGCGAGTTGAAGCCGGCGGCTGCGATGAAGCATCTAATCAAGAGAAAAGGTGTTCGCGCCGATCATTCATTCATAACTCATGGCGGTTGGTTTGCCGCGATAAAGGGAAGGCCTCATCATGCATCTCTCCGATCTTCATTTTCTGGCGCGGCAAGGCACGCTGTGGATGTTTGTGGCCACTTTTGCGGAGCGGATTGGGTTGCCGCTATTTGTGACCCCGCTGCTGTTTGCCGCCGGGGCGCTGGCGGCAATGGGCAAGCTCGACTTTGGCTTGCTGCTGCTGGTGACGACCGTTGCCTGCCTGGCGGGAGATACATTGTGGTATGAGCTGGGACGGTGGAAAGGCAGCACCCTGCTGGGGTTGCTGTGCCGCATTTCGTTCCAGCCGGATTCCTGCGTGCGGCGCTCGGAGCTGGCCCTGGAAAAGAATACCGGGCGTTCCCTGCTGTGGGTGAAGTGGATTCCGGGAGTGGGGCACCTGGCGGTGCCGCTGGCAGGCGCGGCGAGGGTGCCACGGGCGCGTTTCCATTTCTATAACACCGTGGGCTCGGTTGCGTGGCTGGCCCTGCTCCTGGCAGGCGGGTATCTGTCGATGCGCACGATCGACTGGCTGGGGCTGTTTGTGATTACGGCACAGTGGGCGGTGGGAGCGGCGCTGGTGGTTTCCGTGGTGCTGGCGGCGAGGAGTTACCTGGAGCGGCGGAATTCCTTGAACACGCTGCGCATGGCGCGCATCTCTCCCGAAGAGTTGTACCGGCAGATCGCGGATGGCGCAGATCCGGTGATCGTCGATCTGCGCCATCCGCTGGATTTTCTGGCGGCGCCGCGTACCCTGCCGAAGGCTTTGCGGATGACTCCCGCTCAGGTTGGGGCGCGCTGGAAGGAATTGGCGGGGGATCATGAGATTGTGGTTTATTGCACCTGTCCGAACGAGGAGACAGCGGCGAAGGTGGCCAGGCAGTTGCGCGATCTCGGGGTAGAGCGGGTTCGTCCCTTGGCTGGCGGCCTGGCAGGGTGGGAGCGGTTGGGCTATCCCATGGAGCAACGCTTTGGCGAGAATGGTGAACCGCTGGTGATGATCCGGGCAAGCTGAGGGATGGCGGACGAATCGCAGCCGGCTGGAACGCCGCAGAGCGGCGCGAAAGCCTGTGAGGTTCGCGCGATCTCTGATTCGATCGGAAGAGCAGGGATGCGGCTTCCGCGGAGTGAACGCTCCACGCCGGTAGCGCGTGTTTCCCGGTGACGCTGGGCGAGCGGTTCGGGCTGCATGCGCCGCTACGCGAGTATTCAAACTTGGCGCAAGCCGAAGAACGAACGGTAGCCGGTTTACTGTGTCCTGGTTCGCAGCCAGCAGACAGAATCAAAAGTGGAGTGAGAGCTGAGGTTGCGGAGAACCGCAATCCGTTTTACGCTCATGTATCCCGCAAAATGAGAGTTTCCCGGCCGGGCGGCCGGAGGAAGGTGAGCATCGCGGCGGGCGCGAACTCCTGGCGGCGCGATGTGCGTATCGATTCCCGTATGTTTCACGCAACCGATGATCTGAGAATCAAGTGGGTGAAGGTGGTGCTGCCTCCGGCGTTTCTGGAGGAGGAGTTGCCGATGACCGATGCGGCCTCGGCGACCGTTTTTGAGTGCCGCAACGCAATTCGCAGGGTCCTGGCGGGGGTCGACAAGCGGCTGGTCGTGGTGGTGGGACCCTGCTCGATCCACGACACCAAGGCGGCGCGGGAATACGCCGGCAGGCTGAAAGGCGCGATCGCCGAGTACGGCAACGAGTTGGTGATCGTGATGCGGGTCTATTTTGAAAAGCCGCGCACCACGATTGGCTGGAAGGGACTGATCAACGATCCCTACCTTGACAGCTCGTACAAAATCAACGACGGACTGCGCATGGCGCGGCGGCTGCTGCTGGATTTGGCGGAGATGGGCGTACCTGCGGGAACCGAGTTTCTGGATATGATTTCGCCGCAGTACGTGGCGGCGCTGATGAGCTGGGGAGCGATTGGGGCGCGCACCACGGAGAGCCAGATTCATCGCCAGCTTGTCAGCGGCCTCTCCTGCCCGGTGGGTTTCAAGAATGCGACCTCGGGAGACGTGCAGATTGCGATCGAAGCGATGCTTTCCTCGGCCCGTCCGCACACCTTCCTGGGGCACTCGAAGTATGGACAGTCGGCGATTTTCTATACCAGCGGCAATGAGGATACGCACGTAATTCTGCGCGGCGGCAACAAGATGGTGAACTACACGGCGGAGGCGGTAGCGGAGGTTTGCGCAAGGCTGGAAAAAAGCAAGCTGACGCCGCAGGTAATGATCGACTGCAGCCACGCCAACAGCCAGAAGGACCATACACGGCAGCCTGCGGTGTGCCGCAACGTTGCCGCGCAGGTCGCCAGGGGAGAAAAGCGCATCCTCGGGCTGATGATCGAAAGCAGCCTGGTAGCGGGTTCGCAGAAACTAGTGAAAGGCAAGCCGCTGACCTATGGGCAGAGCATCACGGACGCCTGCATCGGATGGGATGAAACGGCTGGCTTGCTGAAAGAGCTGGCCGCGGCCGTGAAGGCGGGGCGTTGAGGACGCGGCTGGCCGGGGAAGAGCAACGGTAACAACGAGAGCAACAGTAAGATCAAGGGCGGCCAGGATGATGGCCGCCCTTGGCGTTGCGGGAGTGGTGAATGGCTAATTCTTCTTTGCGTCTTTCCTGGCTGCTGCGGCTGCGTTCGCGGCGGGCGGCTCGTACTTGACCTCGACGGAGAGAGGTTTGCGGGGAAGCAGTTCGTCGCGGGTGGCGGCGTTGTAGAGGAACGAGGCCATGATGATGGACGCCTGGATGAGATCGTCACGCTGGGCGCGATCGTAGACATCCATATTGGAGTGGTGGGTGCGGGTTTCATACTCGACCGGATCCTGGATGAACTGGAAGCCGGGGATGCCGATGGCGTCGAATGAGACGTGATCGGTGGAGCCGGTGTTGCGCATGGTGACCGTGGTGAAACCGAGGTCGCGGAAAGGTTCGCCCCACTGCTGGAAGATGGGAACCACTGCGGCATTTCCCTGGGCGTAGATGCCGCGAATTTTTCCGGTTCCATTGTCCAGGTTGAAGTAGGCGGAGACCTTGGCTTGTGCCGGCTTGAGGATGATGGGCAGGGGCGTGGTGCGCAGGTAGGAAGGCGTTTTGTCGTCAGCGGGAACGTCGGGATAGCCGAAGTGCTCCTTGACGTAGGCTTCGGAGCCGAGCAGACCTTCTTCTTCGCCGGCCCAAAGGACGACGCGGATGGTGCGGCGAGGCTTGAGGCCGAGTGCCTGCAGAATGCGCATGGCTTCCATGGCGACGGCGACACCAGCGCCATTGTCGGTTGCGCCGGTTCCGGCGTGCCAGGAGTCGAGATGGCCGCCAGCCAGGACGAGCTCATCCCTCCGGTCGCTACCGGCAATCTCGGCGACGGTGTTGAAGATCTGGCCGTTGTCGGGCGATTCGAAGTGCGATTTCACGTCCAGCTCGACCGTGACGGGGACCTTGCGGTCGAGCAGGCGCGACATGCGATTGAACTGTTCGGCGGCGATGACGAGTTGGAGGACGCCGTCGGGCGAGCCGGGTTTGAAGTTCTGCGTGCCCTGGACGAAGAGCAGACCTTCGTTGCCACGGCTTCCCTCGATGGAGGCCGCGACCTTTTCGTCCTGCAGAAACTTTTCGATGGCCACGTTGAGGCGGCGGCGCTGCATGATTTCTTCCCGGGTCCAAACCTTCCCGGTGGAATCTTTGTAGGGCACGCTGGAGATGGGAAATTCGGCGAGTTCCCTGAGCTTGGCATCGTCGTAGCGATGGAGCGCGGGTTCACTCTCCGGCTTCAGGTCGCGCGCTTCGCCGAGCAGGATGATTTTTCCGGCGAGCTTTCCTTTGAATTTATCAAGATCCTCGATGGAGTTGATGCGGACGGCGACGACCTCGCCTTGCAGGGGGCCGTTGCTGGCGGGTGTCCAGGCTTTTGGGAATCCGAACAGGACGGCATTGTCCGGCGAGGTCATGCGCAGGGAGATGGAGTCGAGCGCCCAGCCGCGGCCGAAGGTAAAAGCTTCCAGGTGAGCGTTGGCGAGTCCCCATTCCGTGAGCTGCTTCTGCACGTAGAGGTTGGCGTTCTTGAGATTCTGCGAGCCGGCCAGACGCGGGCCGATACGGTCGGCCAATTCGGAGAGCGTCTGCATGACCTGGCTGTGCTGCACGCCTTCCTGGCGAATGCGCGTGACCACCTGCAGATCGACGGTCTCCCCGGTGGGTGCGGTGGCGGCGGCCAGGGGAGTGGCGGCAAGGACGAACAACAGCACGACGGCGATGGCAAGCCGGATTGGCCTGGCTTGGCGAAGAAGCATCATGAATCAAGACCTCGACGGGATCGGATTTTCACGGGAGGCGAACTCGCGCGTTGGAAACAGATGCCGAATCTTAACATTTGTGAACTGCGGCTGGCGAAAAGCGGGACTGGTGCGGGCGCAGCGGGCATTGGAAGAACCACTGGCGCTCATCCGAATTGGGACGGTAGTTCTGTAATGGGGTTCCAATTGGGGAAGTGATGGAATTGCCGCAGAAGAAATGCTCGGAAGCGCGGGTTTTCGCAAGAATTAAAAGTACGCCCGATTGGAATCATTCTTGCAATGAGTGAATCGTGCGGTTCTAGCGGAGGAAAACAAGTGCGCGAAATGGTTGGAGCGGGCAGTACGTTTCCGAATGCCGGAAATGGCGATCATGTGGAGTCGATGCGGCAGACGATTCTGCTGGTGGAGGACGAGGAGATGGTTCGCGGGCTGATGTGTGAGGTCCTGGAGCGGGAGGGATATGAAGTGTTGTCCTGTGCCCACCCAAAAGAAGGGATCGAGATGAGCCGGCGCCATGGTGGACGGATCGATCTCCTTCTGACCGACGTGGTGATGCCGGGAATGAATGGCCAGGAGATGGCGAACCGGATTCTGGAGATGTTGCCCGAACTCCAAGTTGTGTTCATGTCGGGTTATACCGAACACGTGCTGGCGCAGGAAGGCGAAGTGGATGCGCATTTCGAATACCTGCAAAAGCCCTTCACCTTGCAGACGCTGACGCGGAAATTGGCTCACCTGCTGGCAAAGGTGGAGACGCGGGTGCAATAAGGCAGGGCTTCAAAGTTGCGAGGGTGGTGGATTCGTCAAGCAACTGCCCGCGCCGGCGCCTGCAAACGGCATGGACAGTGCGGTTCAGGCGTCAGAGCCGGAACAGGACCGAGACCAGCGCCCTGACCTCCTTGACGTAGCTCTCGATCTCCAGGGTGAAGCAGACCATGTCGAGGTTGTGCAGGCGCGGCGACTCGGCGGAGAGGATTTTCCATGCGGGCTCATCCTGCAGGGTGACTGCGATGTATTCAGCGTAGCCATAGCCGAGGCTGGAGGTTCGGCAAAGCAGATCGGCGATGTTGACGATGGCGGTGAGTACAGGCTCGATGGTGGCGTTTTCGACTTCATGATGGCGGCGCATGACTTCCGCGAGATAGTCGAAAAGATGCCATTGGGTGGCGAGCAGGTCTCCGGTGATTTCATGCGAAATGCCGAGCTGTTCGAGTTCAACATCGCGCAGCGGCCGCGCGGATTCGGCGGCGATTTTGAAGACCTGGGAGAATTCGCGTGGCATGAGCAGCATGTTGACGAGGATTCCGAGGTCGTGGACGAGGCCGGCGAGATAGGCGCGCTCGGGTTCCACGTAATTGAGTCTGCGGGCGAGATTGCGGGAAATGAGAGCGCAGGCCAGGGAGTGCTCCCAGAAGGAAGTGGCATTCCACTCGCCTTTCCGGGTGGGCGAAATCTGCATGAGGCAGCAGGAGGTGACGATGTCACGCAGGCGGTAGATGCCGAGCGTGAGAGCGGCGGCGCGCAGGGTGCTGACTCTCTGGCGCAAGCCGAACAGCGGCGAGTTAGCCATGTGAAGGACCTGGGTGCTGAGAGCGCTATCGTTGGAAACAAGCTGGACGGTCTTCTGCAGATCGATGTTGTCGGTGTTCCCATTGAGCTGATTGAGGACCGGGAACAGGATCGCCGGAAGCGATGGCAGCTGGTTGAGTCCCCCCACGCGGCGCTGAAGATCAGTGAGCGACATTGCGGGCATGAGTCACCTCTTGACCGGCGTTTTGATGTACGCCATGGCGCCGGGAAAATGGACGAGCCGGAAATCCTCGTGAACGCCGAACAAGGACTCGGCGTGGCCGAGGAACAAGTAGGAGTTGGGAAGGAGATTGTTATGGAAGTGCTGGATGACCCTCTGCTTGCTGGCGCCGTCAAAATAAATGAGGACGTTGCAGCAGAAAATGACGTCGAGGGATTTGACGAAGACCATGCGCGCGTCATCGAGTAGATTGAGGCGGCTGAACTTGACGTTCTGGCGCACCTCGTTGCGGACGCGAAACCCGGTGGAATCGGGAACAGGTTCGAAATATTTGCGCAGGATCTCCGCTGGGACGTGGCGCAGCGCGTGCTCGCCATAGACTCCCTCCTGGGCGCGGAGCAGGCTCCGGTCGTTGAGATCGGTGGCGATAATTTCAAAGGTAAAACCGCGCAGGAAGCGGTTGGCTTCTTCCATGAGAATGATCGCCAGGGTGTAGGGTTCCTCCCCGGTGGAACAGCCAGCGCTCCAGAGGCGCAGATGCTTATAGGAAACTTTTTCCTTGGCAGCGGCGAGGGATGGCAGGACGAGACGCTGCAGCGCGGCGAGCTGCGCCTGGGTACGGAAGAAGCAGGTTTCACCGACGGTGATTTCATTCAGCAGCAGATGCATCTCGGTGGTGCGCGAGGCCGAGCGGGTGAGCAGCTCGTGATACTGCCGCAGACTGGGGATGTTCAGCTCCTTCATGCGGCGGCCACAGCGGTCCTCAAGAAATGCCAGGCGGCTATCGGTGTGAAAGATTCCTGCGATCGTGTAAATGAGATCGCGGATCTGATAGGAGGTTGGATTGGTGGCCACGTTGCCAGGCACCGTGAGATTGCTACTCATAAATATCCTCTGGTGAACCGCGCATGGCGAACAGCAGCCACCCATCAGATTGTCTGGATCGGACACGACACGCACCCGGTAACGAAATCCTTCGGCTGTTCATCTGGGACTAAGGCTGCCATGGCTCATCCGTTCAGGGTCCCCGTACAAAAATTCCATCGGCGAAAGCGGAAGATTTCTTTACCGGCTACGGTCCCGAAAACGGGGACGGATGCCCGATCTGATGGGGTACGACGATGACGATATCCACGCGGCGATTGAGGCGGCGCCCGTCTTCCTTGGAGTTGTCGCCGATAGGGTGGTACTCGGCGTAGCCGGCGGCCGACAGGCGCGGAGGAGCAATGCCTTCGCGGATCAGCAGGAGGCGGGTGATCTCGGTGGCGCGGGCGGTGGAAAGTTCCCAGTTGGACTGGAACTGAGGGGTGTGAATGGGAACATCGTCGGTGTGTCCTTCCACGCGCAGATTGCTTCCGAGCTGGGCGAGGACGGAGCCGATGCGGTCCAGGCTGTTCATGGAATTGGCACGCAGAGTTGCCGAGCCGCTATCGAAAAATCCGAGTTCGCAAAGGCTGAGTACGAGGCCCTCGGAAGTGTCGCGCAGGGAAACACTATGGCTGGCGATCTCTGCGGCGAGTTTGAGTTCCAGCTTGGGGCGGATAGCTTCGGCGGTCTCCTCAGAGCGGGCAGGGTGAGTGGCGGGCAGGGGGGTGGTGCCGGGAATGACAACGGGCGCACCCGGCTCTGAACCGACGCCGAGCTGCTGGAATCCCGCGGTGATGGCATTGGAAAGCCTGACCATGCGGGGCTTGTCGACCTGGGAGGAAGAATAAAGGACGACGAAGAGGGCGAAAAGCAGGGTCATGAAGTCGGCGTAGGAAACCATCCAGCGTTCCTGGTTGGCATGTGGTTTCAGTCGTTTCTTCATTATGGTGTACGCACGCCGTTTTGGGATTCGTCTCCGGTTTGCGAATAGGAGTCGTGTTTTTCGCTGGCCCGCTGAAGGAACCCGTTGAGTTTGGCCTCTAACATACGAGGGTTAATGCCTTCGAGGATGGAGATGACTCCCTCGAGCGTGAGTTCGCGAAGGATCTGTTGATTACGGAGGCGATGGCGAAGTTTGCCTGCGATGGGGAGGGCGACGAGATTGGCGAAACCGACGCCGTAGATGGTTGCGACGAAGGCGACGGCGATGCCTCGGCCTACCTCGTCGATTTTATCGAGGTGCTGCATGACCTGGATGAGTCCGAGGACGGCGCCGATGATTCCGATGGTTGGGGCGAAGCCTCCGGCGGCTTCATAGACGCGGGGCAACTCGTCTTCGGCTTCGGCGCTGGCGTCGAGTTCAAGCTGCATGATGGCGCGTAATTCGCTGGACTCGGTGCCATCGACGGCGAGCATGAGGGCGCGGCGCATGAAGGGATCGGGGATGTTGGGAAGTTCGGCGTCGAGCGAGATGATGCCATCGCGCCGCGCCTTCTGGGCCAGTTTGGTGAGGCGGTTGATTTCGTCGCTGGCGCGGGAACGAGGCTCGAACAAGACGATGCCGAGATCGCGCACGGCGGTGAGGACGGTTGCGAGAGGAAACTGGAGGAGGACGGCGCCGATGGTTCCGCCGGCGACGATGAGCGCGGCGGTCGGCTGGAGGATCTGGCTGAGCTTTCCGCCTTCGAGCAGAAGCCCGGCGGTGATCCCTCCAAAACTAACGGCGATTCCGGCAACGGTTCCCTTGTCCACGATGGGCCTCTACTTTGGAGCGGACGGTTCGGCCGCGGGCTCGTTGCGTCGCGCCTCGGCGCAGGACTGGGGGGCTTCGGGATGAAGGAGATTGCGACGGTAGTCGAGAACGCGATGCATGACCTCGGGTGCGGCTTCGCGCACGACCATTTTGTCTCCAGTGACGAGAGTGATGACGGTGTCAGGGTTCTGCTCGACGAACTTGATGAGCTCGGCATTGATGATGATGGGATGTCCATTGAGCCTGGTGAGTTCGATCATCATGAGCCGCCTTTACAAGAGTGTCATCGGCTGAGAGAGGGAAAATCTTGAGGCGGCGCAAGGCAGCGCGCGGCGGGGCGATAAAAGAATGCAAGAAAATTGCGGACTGTATTAAAGGTTGCGGAAAACGGGCCGATAACAGTGGTGTACAAAGCAACGGCCCCCGCGGAAAGAACGGCAATATGGCCGGCGCCGCGATGAGGCAAGAAGGAGACTCTCCATGTCACTCAGCATTCTGAACAACCTGTCGGCTCTAACGGCGGAGAACAACTTGGATGTGACGCAGGCGAACCTGCAGAATACGTTGACCCAGCTTTCTTCGGGTTCGAAGATCAATTCCGGTTCAGACGATGCCGCGGGCCTGTCGATTGCGAATGGCCTCACGGCCAACATTGCGGCGCTCACCCAATCGGTGCAGAACGCCACGAATGGTACGGGGCTTTTGCAGACCGCCGATGGTGCGTTGTCGCAGGTCACCTCGCTGCTGAACCGCGCAACCACGCTGGCAACGGAGGCTTCAACCTCGGGACTTACCGACGGAAGCGATAGCCAGGCTGCGGCGCTGAACACCGAATTCAGCTCGATTCTGGGCGAGATAGACAGCATCGGGTCAACCACTAACTTCAATGGCAGTGCAGTGTTTGGTTCGAACGGAGGCGGCAACGACCTGAATGTATTCATGAGCGATGGCACTGGCTCCGGCAATTCGTCTACCAGTGTCGACATTAGCCAGCTCAGCGCAGCCCAGTTGGGTCTGGGCACCACTGCCAGCAATATATTCGGCGGCAATTCGAACGCGGTTGTCGGCGACGCGGTAACGATCGGCGGCACGACTTACAAGTTCGTAGCCGCAGGGGACTCTACTCTGACCGATGGCTTGGGGACCGCAACCGCCGCTACCGTGGCCCTGGGTAGCACTATACAGGGAACCTTGCAGAATCTGGCGGACGCCATTAACGGTACGGGGGCTGCGGGGACCGAATACGAGACCGGTGACGTCGCCAACACCAAAGTCACGGCTTCGTCAGTCACAGCGACGGGTATGACTGTGACAGCCGACACCTCGGGAATAGCTGGAAACGCCACTGTTGCCAGCTTCACTGGAGCCGCAGGCGGCGCGGGCGGACTGAGCTGGACTACCAGCGGCGGTTTGCTGAGCGGGGGATCGGGAGCAGCGTTAGACCTGAATAATACAACCGACGCACAGGCTGCCTTGACAGCCATCACCACTGCAATCAGTACGGTCGCCTCGCAGCGTGGCGTGATCGGAGCAGGCGTCAACCGCTTGACGGCCGCGACCACCGTGATGAGCGCCCAGATCCAGAACCTGAGCAGCGCCGAGAGTGGCATCAGCGACGCCGACATCGGGCAGACCGTGGCCAATATGACGAAGTACACCACCCTGCAACAGACCGGCATCGCCGCCCTGCAGCAGGCGAACCAGGCATCGCAATCGATTCTGAAGCTTCTGCAATAAGTGACTCCAACAATGGCGGGAGAATTGCCTTCCGCCATTGTGTGTTTTCCGTAATACGGATTTGAGAGGTGTGCAATGAGTTCCGTGGGTCTATCCTCTTCCGATTTGGCCTCGTTGCTGGGTACGTCGACAGGGGCGTCCGCAAACGGCATTGATCTAAGTTCGCTGCTGGAAGCGGCGACCGGCTCCAGTTCCGAGGCTATCGACGTAACCTCCGCGGTGAACGCCGCGGTTACTGCCGCCGAAGCTCCGGAGACCGCGTGGCAGACCCAGGAGACGGCGATTGAGGATCAGGAAAACGATCTGACGACCATTCGTAGCGGGACCACGGCGGTGAAAACCGACTTGGCGGCGCTGAATAGTTACACGGGAGCATTGTCGTCCATCGACGTGACTTCCTCGGACTCCAGTCTTGCCACGGCGTCCGCCACTGGTACGGCTGCAACCGGCACTCATACGGTGAATGTGACCAGTCTTGCCGCCACGGCTTCCTGGTATTCCGCATCCTCGGTGGCCAGCAGCAGCAGCGGACTTTCAGCGGGCAGTTTCTCCCTGCAGGTGGGCAGCGGCACGCCGGCCCAGATCACCGTGACCAGCGGCGAAACCCTGACCCAACTGGCCAGCGCCATCAATGGTCAAAGCCTCGGAGTCACGGCCAGCGTGGTCACCGACGCCAGCGGCGCGCGCCTCTCGATTGTTGCCAATAGCTCCGGCAGTGCGAGCAACATCACGATCAGCGATACATCCCCGCAGTTTAGCCAGGCGGCCGATGGGTCCGCGTGGAACTCGGCATCCGTCGCCGACAGCACGGGGGTCTCGGCCGGCAGTTTCTCCATACAAGTGGGCAGCGGCGCCACGACCCAGATTACGGCCACCTCGGGCGAGAGCCTGAGCACCCTGGCCAGCGGCATCAATGGCCAGAGCTTGGGAGTGACCGCCAGCGTGGTGAGCAACGGGGATGGTACTTCCTATCTATCGATTATGAACAGCGCAACCGGCGATGCCAGCGGCATTACCGTTGCGAACACCTCCCCGCAGTTTACCCAGGCAACGCAAGGGGTGAACGCGGTACTGACTGTCGATGGGATTCCCATCAGCAGTGCGAGCAATACGGTAACGGGTGCAGTGAGCGGGTTGACGATCAACTTGCTGGGGGCCGATGCCAAGACGAACGTGACCCTCACGGCCACGCCGGACAGCTCGTCGATTGCCGCGGCGATCAATCAGTTCGTCACCGACTACAACACCCTGATCGGCCAGGTGAACGACGAGTTTACATACAGCTCAAGCTCTAGCAGCGCGCCTCCGCTGGAGGGAGACAGTACGGTGGAGATGTTGCAGAACTACCTGCTGGGAGCGGGCAGTTACTCGGCCAGCGGCAATGGGAGCATCTCGACACTGGGCTCGCTGGGCATCAGCATGAACAACGATGGAACCCTGACCGTGGATAGCACGACCCTGGACAACGCCATCCAAAACAACTTTCCCGAGGTGCAGCAGTTTTTCGAGGGCACCTCGCTCAATGGATTCGCTAGCTCTCTGAGCAACCAGTTGCAGAGCCTCACCAACTCATCCAACGGCGCGTTCACGGTCGAACTCAGTTCCATGCAGAGCAACTATACCAATCTGCAGGACGACGTCACCAATTTTCAAACCAACACCATCGATCCACTGCAGACGCACCTGACGTCCGAGTACGACGCGGCGGAAATTGCGCTGCAGGAGCTGAACACCACAACCCAGGAAGTCAACGCAGAGTTGGGCAACAACACATCATCATCATAGGGGAAACTAGATCATGGGGAGCCGGGAGCTTACGGCGTATCGTGAGGCGGATGTGCAGGGCGCCTCGCCGGTAGAAGTGGTCATCATGCTGTACGACGTGCTGGCGAGGGACCTGAAGCGGGTGATTGCCGCCATCCGGGCTGGCGACGTTCAAGAGCGCGTTAACCAGTCTAACCACGCATTCCAGGTGCTGCAGGAGTTGGAATGTTCACTGGATATGGAACGTGGCGGGAGCACGGCCAAGGATCTCTCACGTTTTTATTCGCATGTACGGGCGAAGTTGATGGAAGTGCAATTCAAGCTCAATCCGGCGCTCCTGGAGAGGCAGATCGAGATGTTGATGGAACTGCGTCAAGGCTGGGTGGAGGCAATGGGCACACCTGAAGTGGTCCCGATGGCGATGGTTTCCGCGTCTGCCGGACCCGGGTTCTATCCCGAGGCCGGAGCCATGGAGGAGCGGTGCTGCGCGTGGTCGGCCTGACCCGGTTGCCGCTGGCCGTGGGTGCGCCAGCAGAAACGGGCATCCCGGCGCCGCCATAGGGCAGCCAGATGCAGCGGCCGTTGCTGAAACTGCCCCGGCAGGTAAGCGGGCAGGCCGCGAGTAAGGCCGGGAGAGCCTCACCCAAAAGTTGCCGGGCAGGGCCGGAAAGGAGGAATGGCATGGCGATTGATGCATCACTGCCGGTATCCCGGGAGATTGCGTTGGCTAGTGCCGTACCTCAAGCTTCTCTAACCAGAAGGGACCGGGAATTGCAAGTGGCGGAAGGGCTTCCTCCGATTGAAGTATCTGAGACCGGACTGGAGGCATTGCGCTGGCGCAAGCGCGAGGATCTTCGCGAGAAGTGGAAAAAACGCGGGGAACTGCGACGCGCCCGCAGGAAGGCATCCCAAACCGACCTGCGGGAAGAAGACGAAAACATGGGCGTCGAGCCATCCCAGCCGGAACAGGGGACCGCGGAATTCCCAGAGGAAGAGCCGACCGGAACATTGTTTGACGACCGGTCGTGAGCAGGACTTACCGGAACGCGGAGATTCGCGCCGCCAGCAGCGCGGGATGCACAATCAAGCTCTCTGCCATGGCGACCGCCGCTCTGCGCAGGGTACATTGCAGATGGAAAGCGGCGGCACAGCGGCCGTGCATTTGTATCGCTTCTACGGTATGGGACGAGCAAGAATCCGGGAAGGGCACATCCTGCTGAAGGTTTCCGATTCTTAAGCAGCGCCAAATGCGCAAAGCTCCCGCCACGGCGGGAGCTTTGTTAGCAATCCGAGAGCGAACCGTGGTTAGAACTGGCTCGCTCTCGAAGTTTCAAACTACTTCTATCGACCGCCGTGTCCTGCGTGACCTCCGCCACCGGAATGACCACCCCCGCCCACATGAGCACCGCCAGACCTTGCACCGGCTCCGCCCCCGTGAGTAGCCGATGGCCGGGCTGCCGCGCCTGCTCCTGGACGACTCGCTGCTGCCCCTGGGCGTCCGGCTGCGCCTGCGCCTCCACGTCCGTAGGTGCCGCCAGGCCTGCTGGCGCCGCCAGGACCGCGGTTGCCGATGTTCGACCGAGCACCGGCTGCGCCTGCACGATTGAATCCACCGCCGGCTGGCCGCGCATACGCTCCGCGCGCTCCATAACCGTGACCGGGGCTGCCGGGCCGGTTGAATCCATGGTTGATCACCGTGCTGCTGTGCGTGAAGTAACGGCCGTGGTTGTAGAAGACGCCGTGGTTATGCCACCCCATGCCCCAATGGCCCCATCCCCATCCCCAACCGCCCCACAAGCCGATGCCAATACCGATTCCGAAACCGATCCCGAATCCACCCCAGAAGATCCCTGGAGGCGGAGCATAAAAATAGCCTGGATACATCGGGAACGGCGCACCATACACCGCCCAGGGGTCATAGGCCGGAACATAGACGACCGTCGGATTGGCTGGTGCGATGGTGATTGCGCCGTCGGTTGTGGCTACGGTCTGCTGCTCTGAGCTGCGCAGGTGACCTGCTCCTTGTGCCTTCTGGCGCATTGCCTGCACGGAATCCATTACGTCCTGGGGTTGGTTGTAGTAGGCGTTGCCCAGGTCGGTTGTCCACTGGAGGTTCTTATCCATCTGCGCCAGCACGGTTGGAAACGCCGCAAGCGCCTTGACGCTGGGATCCCAGTTATGGGAATCGGCGCCGGCCGCGATCTGGTCAGCGGGGGCGTTGCCCTGCGACTGTAGCCAGCGATCTGCTTCCACCACCTGGGTAGGATAGGTGGAGGCAGCCAGAACCTGTGCCACCAGCGCATCGGGATAGAGTGCGATCGGTGCTACTAACTGGTCCAGTTGATCCGCCGACAAGGGTTGCGCCTGCGGTGCGGCGTCCGGGGGCGGTGCGGCGGCGGGTGCGGGTGCGGGCGCCACTTGCGCAAACACATCACCTTGTCCCATCGGAACCATAATCATCAATGTGCTGAGCGTGATCGCCAGTCCCTGCCGAGTCAGCTGTCCTATTCTCGATACCGTGGCAGCCTCGGCTTGCCCCGGCTGAAGAATGTCATACAGGAACGATCCCAGCCATCCTGTAGTGTACTTCTCAGTATTGAATTTCATAATGCTCACTCCTCAAACGCAGCATCCTAGAGCTGCATGCTTCCCGACACTGACGGGTCGTTTGTTACTAACCCGGTAAGACGCCTGTAGTTTCGCGGCGAGCGCCGAAAGCCGTGACGCTGGTTCGCTTGCTGGCGGTTGCCGAGAAGTTTGAAGGTATGAGTGGGAGATTGTCAACCTTGTATTGCTCACCTTGATTTAGATGCCGCGATTCCGGGTCAGCGCACACCGGCAGATGCGTGAAACGCGACGATCCGCAGCAATAAGCCGGGTTGTGGCTGGGAATTCGAGCGCAGCGTTGCCTGGGGTGCGGTTTGGCAGCGCCGTTCCGAGACTACTTGCCTGGGGATACAGGGTGGGCAGCGGCTGGCGCCTGGACCAGTTCGATCGCCGAGCAAACCGACAGCGCCATACCGCCAAGCACCATGAGAACACCGAGGAGCGGATGAACTGCCAAGGCCAACAACCCGGCAATCAACGCCGAGTAGCCGGTCAGCAGCATGACCAAACTGATCATCTTCTCGCGGCTCACACTCATAGGCATCAGTCAGGCGCTAGTCTTCAGTTCGGAAAAAATGCTGATCGGCGCACGGTCCTCACCATAGTTCCATTCTCTGTATTCATCTCTGCGCATTTCCATGCTTGTTTCCGTGCGCCGGTCATCAGCAAAGGCAATTTCGAGTACCCTACCGCAGATATTGGTCCAGCGGAAATTGAAAGTATTTATGGTTGCGATCAAGCGTTGTTATGCGGTTGCGAGCCCGTCCCGTGTCTCCTGGCTGGAGTATTGGCATCCGGCGCAAACGTCGCTGAGCCGGGCAATGTTCTGAAGGAGCCCGCCCGTGCTTGCGCATCACGGGTGGCGCCGCAAAGTCCGGAGCGTGTCTTCTGGAAGGAAACAGAACGGCAAGGCGCTGATACAAAGGGTCTTAACTTCAAGGAACAGTTTTAACAAAATAAAGACTACCGGGGATACATCGCGGGAGGATAATGGCTCCCGCGAAGGGTGGCGGAAAAGCGGCGCCCTTCGTAATAAGGAGAATCATAATGACCCAAGCACTGTCTTCCGCTCATCGGATGTTCATCGATGGTCAGTTTGCTGGGACCTCCAGCGGCAAAACCATCCCGGTTATCAATCCTTCCAATGAGGAATTCATCGCAGAGGTGCCGAGCGGTACGGCTGCGGACGCCGATGCAGCCGTGCTGGCTGCACAGAAGGCGCAGAAAAGCTGGGCAAAGAAACCCGCCATCGAGCGCGCTGGCCATCTGAGGGAGATCGCACAGTTGGTTCGCGCCCATGCCGACGAGATCGCCCACTGTCTCAGCGAAGAGCAGGGCAAGATTCTCGGGCTGGCCAAGGTGGAAGCGTTATTCACCGCAGACTACTTCGACTACATGGCAGAGTTTGCCCGTCGCTATACCGGTGAAATCATACAGAGCGACCGCCCCAACGAGAACATTTTGCTGTTCAAGTTGCCGATTGGCGTGATTGCCGGCATTCTGCCATGGAATTTTCCTTTCTTCCTGATTGCGCGCAAGATGGCTCCCGCACTGGTAACAGGCAACACGATTGTCATCAAGCCAAGCAGTGAAACGCCGCTCAATGCTTTCCTGTTTGCGGAGCTGGTGGCGAAGTCCAGTCTTCCGAAGGGCGTATTCAACCTGGTCTCCGGCTCTGGAGGCGTGGTTGGCAACGCGTTGGCCGCCAATCCCCGAGTGGGCATGGTGAGCTTAACTGGCAGCGTGGAAGGCGGCGTTGCGGTGATGCGCGCGGCTGCTGAAAACGTCACCAAGGTTTCGCTCGAACTGGGCGGCAAGGCTCCGGCCATCGTCACCCCCAGTGCGGACCTGGACCTGGCAGCAGCCTCGATCCGTGCGTCGAGAATCATCAATACCGGCCAGGTTTGCAACTGCGCCGAGCGGGTGTACGTGCATGAGTCGGTTGCCGAGGCATTCACCACCAAGGTGACGGCATTGATGAAGGCCACGACGATTGGCGATGTGCTGGCCAAGCCCGATGTCGAGATGGGACCGCTGGTGAGCAAACAGCAGCTGGAGAATGTCACCGCGGCGGTGGCGCAGGCGGTGAAAGACGGTGCCAAAGTTGTCCTCGGAGGCAAGCGGATCGATACCAAGAAGGGATTCTATTTCGAGCCGACGGTACTCACGGGCTGCCGCCAAGAGACCAACATCATGCAGAAGGAGATCTTTGGACCGGTGCTGCCAATTACCACCTACAAAGATCTGGACGAGGCGCTTGATAAGGCCAACGACTGCGAGTACGGCCTGACTTCTTCGATCTATACCAAGGATATCGACACCGTGATGCGCGCCTGCAACGAACTGAAGTTCGGCGAGACCTATGTGAATCGCGAGAACTTCGAAGCCATGCAGGGCTTCCATGCCGGATGGCGCAAGTCTGGCATTGGCGGCGCCGACGGCGCGCATGGATTGGAAGAGTATCTCCAGACCCACGTTGTGTATCTGGACCACGACAGGGATAAGAAGTAATCGGGATAGTGGAAGACAGCGAGGCGGTCCGCAAGGGCCGCCTCGTTTTTGGCATGGGGTTGGCGGTGGTTGGACTCCAACCACCGGCCTACGGGTGGGCTTCCGCGCCCGGCCTACCGGCGCGTGTATTGCTTTGGGCGTCGCGCGCCAGCCTCTCAAGTTTGTCTTTGCTACGCGCGTCGCTAACTATCACTTCACGTCCAGCTCGCGCGAAGACCGTTCCGAGCTTGCTACCCATCAACCCCGAACCCGGAATACGAACTCGCATACTGCGCTTCCTCGCATTCCCTCAGGGACTCACCGGAGGCAGAGAGAACAGGGTCTCGTTGCAGTCATGATGCTGCCCTTGCACGCTGCTCTTCGCGCCAGCGAGCGGGTGGCATTCCTTCCCACGTACGGAAAGCACGCACGAATGAATTCGAGTCGTTATATCCCAGGAGATACGCAGCTTCATTCAGCTCGAGAACCGAGTTGTGGAGATAGTGGCGGGCAAGCTGGTGACGCGCTTCTTCCAGAACGCGCTGGAAACTAGCCCCTGCGTCTTGCAGACGCCGTTGCAGGGTACGGGAGCTGATGTGTAGCGCACCGGCAATGTCCTCAATGGTGGGGCGCCGGCCCGTTAGTTTTTGCTGTATCGCGATGCGGACACGCTCGACAAAGTTTTCGTCGCCGTTCTCCTGCTTCAGCTCTTCTTCGAACTGCGGCGCAAGCATCGCCAGAAGTTCGGCATTCCGGGTGACGAACGGCCGCTGCGCGTCGGAGGCGCGAAACACAATCGCGTTTCTGATGGCCCCACAGAGAACGGGGCAGCCGAAGTGGCGCTCGATCATCTTTGCGTGCGGGCGCCCCTGCACGAACTCCACGCGGAGCGGCGAGAGGCGCGTACCCGTGCCATGACGGGCGATCGAAAGCACCCAGGCGAAGCAACAATCATTGAGCACCGCAGGCTCGTGCTCATCTGCCAGAAGCCAGTGGAACTGGATGCTCCACTCTTCATTCTCCTTTTCTTGGAGGATCTCTTCCGGGCAGGTGAGCTGTTTGTAGCGCGCCATTTGGTCTATGGCCGCGCCGAAGTTCTCCGATGAGAGAGCAGCGAGACCGACGGGATTGAATCGTTCGGTCCTGGTTTCTGTGCCGAGTTGGAGGCCGATCGCCGGATTGGTGCTGACTTCGCCCACGGCACGCCAAAGGGCAAAGAGTTCCCCGGTTTTGAGGAGTGCGCTTGGTTGATCGATAAATCCCTGGGAAAGTCCGGCCCGGCGCAGGACCGCAGAGGCACGGACTCCCAGTTCTTCCAACTTCGAAAAGACGCTGCCAGAGATGCGAAAATGCTTATTCATCGGTTTACTCAGACTTGAGAGAAGCCATATCGATCGAGAAGCGGTACTTCACATCTGACTTGAGCAGTCTCTCGTAAGCTTCATTGACCTTCTGGATGGGGATCACTTCGACATCGGCGGTGATGTTGCGCGCGCCGCAGAAATCGAGCATCTCCTGGGTCTCGGCGATCCCGCCGATAGGAGAACCGGACAGGCTGCGGCGGCCCATAATCAGGCCAAATGCCGAAACCGGAAGCGGCTTTTCCGGTGCGCCGACGAGGGTAATGTTGCCATCGCGTCGCAACAGATTGATGTATGCACCGATGTCATGGTCGGCGGCAACGGCGTCGAGAATGAAGTCGAAGCTGCCAGTGTGCTTTCGCACCTCATCCGCATTCTTCGAGATAACGACCTCATCTGCTCCGAGGCGAAGTGCGTCTTCCTTCTTGCTCGGTGAAGTCGTGAAGACAACAACGTGGGCCCCGAGCGCGTGCGCAAACTTTACGCCCATGTGGCCCAGCCCACCAAGACCGACCACGCCGGCTTTCTTGCCCTTGGTGACATTCCAGTGCCGCAATGGCGAGTACGTCGTGATTCCGGCGCACAGCAAAGGAGCGACTCCGGCGAGTTCAAGGTTCGCGGGAACGCGGAGGACAAAGCTCTGGTCGACGACGATGCTATCGGAGTAGCCGCCATAGGTGACACCGCCCAGATGCTTGTCTGGCGAGTTGTAGGTAAAGGTAGCCTTCGCGCAGAACTGTTCGAAGCCTGCCTGGCACTCGGGGCAGGTGTGGTCCGAGTCCACCATGCAGCCGACTGCGGCGAGGTCGCCAGGCTTGAACTTGGTTACGGCAGAGCCGATTTTGGCGACGCGTCCAACAATCTCGTGTCCAGGGATGCAGGGATAGACGGTGGGCATCACACCGCTCCATTCGTTGCGCACTTGGTGGAGATCGGAGTGACAGATGCCGCAGTAGAGAATCTCGATCTGTACGTCGTGTTCGGTTGGATCGCGACGCGCGATCACGGTGGAGGCGAGCGTCGATGTTGCACTGGAGGCGGAGTATGCTTTTGCGTTGAACATGTAATTAATCTAGATGCTCGCTGCCTTCTTTTGTATGCAAAACACGCCATTGTTGATGCAAAATACGCCAGAATGCGCGACGTACTCTTGGGATGATTTGCACAACCTGCGTTTGATTCCACGTTGGGTCTGCATCTAAGGCGGTATTCCCTCGACTTCCGCATTCCAGCCAGTAGAACACTTTGGCCGGGTTCTCACGAAGGTGAAGAAGGTTCCCGTCCTTCGAACGGGAGCCGCGCAATATCTCTGCAACCTCTTCGGTTTAGCTAGCCTTTGTAAGTGCGAGAGACCGGTTGTGAAACCTTCTTCGCAAATAGTCGCGATAAGCTCGATATCCTAATTGCAAAGCGGTGAGTTCATTTCCTCCGCAACATCTGGCGGAAGTCCGGGTTCAGGTCCGTGGGAGCTGTCCTCCGGCAGTATTGCCTGCGCGCAAAAGAACCAGTCGGCGGGCGGCTTGGAATGTCGGGTTCTCTTCGGGCGAGCGTGTTTATGTCCGAAACTGGAAGGAAATATGAAACCCGAAATGTACCGGTATGCACGGTTCGCTGCCAGGTTTTCCCCTCTGCCGCTTAGCTCACCTCGTTGTGCCGCGGCTGCCACGAGCATCGCGGAAAACGCGGCGCGGCAGCTCCGAAGTTTGCTCGCGCCGGCGGTAGTCGTTCTCCTCCTTCTGCTCGGACCAGGAAAACTTTTCGCGCAGCAAACGCCGCCCAGCGATCAGGGATGGCCGCAGAACGATCGATACAACGGACAATACGCGCCAAATCAGCAATCAGGGCAGCAATCGGACTATGGACAGCAGCCTGACGCGCAAACGTCTTATCCGGATTCTGGTCAGGCGTATCCGCAGCAGGGTTATGGCCAGGCGCTGGTTCCGGCTCAGCCGCTCAATGCGGGACAACTGGAACAACTCGTGGCCCCGGTCGCGCTTTATCCAGACGCGCTGGTGGCGCAAGTCTTGGCCGCGTCGACCTACCCCGGCCAGGTTGCGGATGCCGACCACTGGCGGCAGATGCAAGGCTACGCCTCTCCTGACCAGATTGTGGCCGGCGCCGACGTGCAGAACTGGGACCCGAGCGTAAAAGCGTTGACGGCGTTTCCCCAGGTGTTGGCGCATATGGACCGCAATCTGCCATGGACCACCGATCTGGGCAATGCCTACTACAACCAGCCGCAAGACGTACTCGAGGCGGTCCAGGTAATGCGCCGGCGCGCTCAGGCGGCCGGAACCCTCGAGAGCACGCCGCAGCAAGCGGTGTATGACCACCAGGGCTACATCCAGCTGATGCCGGTGAATCCGCAAGTCGTGTACGTGCCGGCTTATGACCCGTGGACGGTTTACGGGGAGCAGGTTTCGCCCTACCCCGGATTTTCGCTGCTTGGCGCAGTGCGATCATTTCTCGGCTCGTCGCCCATAAACTATGGGCTCGGGATCGCGATGAGCGCTTTCAGCCACACGCCCTGGGGCTGGCTGGCGTGGGGTTTGAACTGGTTAACCCAGTCCGTGCTCCTCCACCAGTCGGACTACTATTCGGACAGCACCACCGTGGCTGATTGGGGATTTCGGCACGATGGGCTGCATGCCTACGCGGGGTGGGAAGGGTTTGCGAGGCCCAGTTCCGAGCGCCCGCCGGGCGGTTACGGCCGGTCCGGTAGCGGATACAACGGGTACCGCGGACAGGGATTCGGCCGCCCGCCGGACAGATCTACCGAGAACTGGCGAGGAAACTCCAACCGCAGCTTCCAGGCCAATGGAGGCGGCTACTACCGGGCGCCACGCCAGGCCTACAACCATACTCAGGCACCAGAACGCAGGCAGCAGCTCGACCGCCGTGGCTACGGATCCAGCTTGAACCGGGGAAACGGAGAAAGCTACCGCGGCGGAGCCGGCGCAGCCTACGACCGTCCGATGCAGGCCTATCGCGCGCCGAGCTCAGGTTTTCAGCGCGGCGAATTCAGGGAGCGATCTTCTGGGGCTTCCGCGAGCAGGAGCTTTGCGGACTCCGCCGAGAAACCATCGCGCTCAGGTGGCTTCCATCCGTTTGGCGGCAAGCACACGCCGAAGAGCGTTAGCAGCCGGGGCTCAGGCGGCTTCGACAGAGGAGGCGGCGGGCATATGGAAGGCGGCGGGCGCGCGCCGAAGAGTTTTCACGGCGGCGGGGAGCATTTCGGCGGGGGACACTCGCACGGTGGCGGAGGTCACTCCGGTGGTCACGGCGGCGGCAAGCATCACCGCTGAGGTGTCAGGGCCGCGGCTGCCCATCGCGACGAAGCATTGCTGAAACCCAGACACGCTCCAAGCCGCGAAGCGGCGGAAGAATGCAGCCCACAGCCTGTTCTGAGCGAAGCCGAAGGCGCGCCAGCCGTGGGTTCGCAAGTTCCCCGCAGAAGCAGATCGAACGGATTCACATGGGGGCATCGCGAGTAAGTGCACGTGGGCCCGAGCGGTCCATCGGTCTTTTCTCGGGAAACTGGATTGCTCGTCACAATCAGCTTCTCCGGCTCAGATCGAATGGACAACCTCTTGAAAGATCACAGGTGCCCCTCTGTGGGTGCCCCCATCGACTGCAAGCGCCATCGTAGCTTCTTACTTCCTAGATCCCGGCTTCAAGAGCGCGTTGCAGTTGAGATCGGCGATTACCGGCACTAATCCGTCCAGTTCCCGAAAAGCCGACTTTTGTTGGAGGCGGCAGCGTTGCCACTACCGCCCAGCTGCTTCTGTAGGGTCCTCCGTCAGTGAAACTGGCGTACCTCAACCGGCGCCCGACAGGCGACGGCGGCCTTGCGCCCCCACGCCAGCGCCTCGTCCAGGTCAGCGGCTTCCAGCACCCAAAAACCGCCCACGTGCTCCTTGGCTTCCAGATACGGCCCGTCCGTGATGAGCACCTCGCCATTGGGCTGCGCTCGCAGCGATTTTGCCCTGCTGGCCAGCTGCAGGCCGCCAACGAAGACCCTGACACCAGCAGCCTTCATCTCGTCGTTGAGTAAGTCGATATCGCGGTGCATCGCTTCGTCCTCGAGAGACGGGTCGTAGTCGTTGGGGTGGTGAATAGCAACCAAATACTGCGTCATGGTTTCTCCTTAACGGCCTTAAGCCCGGGCCACCCGGCCGAATGTTTATAGACTTCCGGTTGGGACTGCGCCTGCACGCTCGTAATTCACGATAATGACGCCTTTCGAGGTGACGGTGCTTTCCGTCACCTTGAATGCCGCCGGGATCGTGCCATCGGCAAACAATCGTTTTCCACCGCCCAACGTTATCGGAAATATCTTCAGCCAGAACGCATCGACCAAATCATGCTTAAGGAGCGTCTGAAGGAGATTTGCGCTTCCATAAACGTGCAAATCCGGCCCTTCCTGTTGCTTAAGTTTGGTGATTTTTTCCGCAATATCTCCGCTTAGAAACACCGACGGCTGCCATTCGTGAGAAGTCATGGTGTTCGAGGCGACGTACTTGGTCGCTGTGTTGACGGCTGGCCAAAAGTCATTGTGTTGCGGCCAGAACTGTGCCCAAAGGTCAAAGGTTCTGCGCCCTAACAACAAGTCAAACGGCATGTCCATCTGTTTTTTTATTTCCGCCGAACTAACAGGGTCGGAATGTGGACCTATCCACCCGCCGTACGCGAAGCCGCCGCTGGTATCTTCCTCTGGCCCGCCTGGGGCTTGGATGACTCCATCAAGGGAGACAAATTCAAGCACATTGATTTTTCTCATGACCGAGTTCCTTTCGAGTCCTATCTGCTGTTTGCCCGTCAGGCCGGTATCGCGAAAACGCGCGCACCTCAACCGGCGCGCGACAGGCGACGACTGCCTTGCGGCCCCACGCCAGTGCCTCGTCCAGGTCAGCGGCTTCCAGTATCCAGAAACCACCCACGTGCTCCTTGGCTTCCAGATACGGCCCGTCGGTGACGAGCACCTCGCCATTGGGCTGCGCTCGAAGCGACCTCGCGCTGCCGGCGGCGGTGAGGCCGCCAGCGAAGACCCTGACACCAGCAGCGTCCATCTCCACGTTGAGTGAATCGATATCGCGCGCCATCGCTTCGCCCTCAAGAGAGCCGTCGTAGCCGTCGGGGTGGTGAATTGCAACCAAATACCGCGTCATGATTTCTCCTTTATCCTGGAATGGTCTTCGGGCAGGCCGTTTGCCTCGCCTTCACTATAACGACGAATGGCCGGACCCGAATTCGACAAATGGTCTAAGATTTTTTGTCGCATCCGCGCTTTAGAATGGTTCCCTCGAAACGAGATTTCGGAACCCACTCATTCATTCAATCGATCTTTGAGCGACGTCTGCTTCAGCTTTGCCGCTAGCAATTCATGCTCCCGACGGTTCCCCGTCATCGCAATGGCGCGTTGAAACTCTTCGCGAGCTTCGGCATATCGTCCCAACTTCACAAGCAGATCTCCCCTGACGCTGGGTAACAGATGATAGTTGGTCAGCGCGGACTCAGCCGCGAGAGCATCCAGCGCATGGAGCCCAGCGGCCGGCCCTTGTGCCATTCCGACGGCGACCGCGCGGTTCAGCGCCACGATCGGAGATGGGCTGACCTGAAGCAGGGCGTCGTAGAGAAGCACGATCCGCTCCCAGTCGGTCTCTGCTGCGGTGTTGGCTCGCGCGTGACAGGCAGCGATCGCCGCCTGCAAGGCGTAACCATGGGCGCCACCACCCAGTTGCTGCGCGCGATGGAGTGAGGCCATTCCTCGCTCGATCTGCGCATGGTCCCACAACGAACGGTCCTGCTCCGGCAAGAGAACGGCTTCTCCGGTTGGTCCGCGCCGCGCCGCGGTACGCGACGCCTGCAACTCCATCAGCGCCAGGAGACCGTGGACCTCTGATTCCTCGGGAAGAAGCTCCGCCAGCATGCGTCCAAGCCGCAGTCCCTCGTCACAGAGCTCTGCCCGCATCCACTCCTCTCCAGAGGTTGCGGTGTATCCCTCGTTGAAGATTAGATAGACCACGGACAGTACCGATTCAACCCGCTTTCTCAACTCATCACCGCGCGGGATCTCGAAGGGAACATGGGCCTCGGAGAGCGTCTTCTTGGCTCGAAAGATGCGTTGTCCTAAAGTCTTCTCCGGCACCAGGAAAGCTCGAGCAATCTCGGTAGTTGTGAGGCCGCAGGCCAGGCGCAGCGTGAGCGCAACGCGCCCTTCGACGGCCAGCACCGGATGGCAGGCGGTAAAGATGAGGCGAAGGACATCATCATCGATAACCTGGTCCAGAGCTTGATCCATTGCTTCACCGAGCCGCTGTTGTTGGAATTCCAGTTCTCGCCCAATCTCTCCGTGCTTCTGCTCAAGCATTCGACCGCGGCGCAGAGAGTCTATGGCGCGCCGCTTCGCTGCTGTCATCAGCCACGCCGCAGGTTTTTCTGGAATACCTTCCTCTGGCCATTGTTCGAGAGCTGCAACAAGCGCATCCTGAGCGAGTTCCTCGGCAATGCCGATGTCGCGGGTAACGCGGGCGATCCCGGCGATGAGACGTGCAGACTCGATCTTCCACACCGCCTCAATCGTCCTGTGAATGTCGCTCATGCCTTGGCGGCCGCCGCGTTCGGAAGGTCATGGAAGCCCTCCGCTGCCTTCTGTACGTCTGCAGGGAAATCGACCGTCTCGAAGACTTGGCGCACCTCGATAATCTCGTGGTTGGACATCGGTGCTCGCTTGGCCCATTCGATGGCCTCTTCTCGTGAGCGCACCTGGATGATCCAGTAACCGCCGATGACCTCTTTGGCTTCGGCGAATGGACCATCTGTGACCGTGGCTTTGCCGTCGGTGTAGGCAACGCGCGCTCCGGCCGAAGGGGGAAGCAGCCCATCGAGCGCGAGCAGTACGCCCGCTTTCTGAAGACTTCTGTTGTACTCCATCATTTTGGCCACCGCCTTCGCGTCGGGGACTGTGTCCGGGGCCGCCGTTTCATATCCCTTCGGGATCACCATCATCATGAAACGCATCCATCTCACTCCTCGTCATTGATTCCAGCAGGATTGCCGTTCTACATACACGTCGAACGGGCTCCTACAATTTCTACCACTCAAGCACAAAAAAGAGCTGTGCCGAAGGAGGCATACACGGCCAGCTTCCGTCGAGCGCATCGAACGTCCTGCCATCAACGAACCACGGTTCGCCGATTGCTTGATTTGGTAACGATAAGTCAGGCATTTGTGTCGCAATGGGAGGAGGCACTGCTACCACGGAACTAGTGGTTAAGGCGTTGCTCGGCGCCGCGTTGGGAGGCATGGGCCTCGCCTCGCAATGGCCCCATCCCCATCAATCCATTCATTGAGGATTTACACGGATGTCATCGCCCTGCAAGCAATCGAGGGCAGGATGTAACTATCATGCCTCCTAGCGCAATGGCAGAAGATTCTCCGTTTGCAAAACTTGGGAAGCAGATTCCCTGGGCGCGCCCGTTTCTTCCCATCCAGCGTCTGGACCGGCTCTACGCCGGCGTCTCGGCCCAGGCGGAGGGATGCGTCTTCGACCGCATCCTGCGTGAGATGGATGTCGAATACTCGGTGCGCGAGGCGGACCTCAAACATGTGCCCCGCCAGGGCCCCGCCGTGGTATTCGTCAATCATCCCTTTGGCATGTTGGACGGCATCCTAATGGCCTCGCTTCTGCTCCGTGTGCGTCCTGACGTAAAGCTGCTCGCCAACCAGTTGCTTGCCTGCATGGATGAGCTTTCTCAATACTGCATCCTGGTGGACAACATGATGGGCGTAGGCCACCAGGATGCCAATCGCCGTGGCATTCGCAAAGCCCTGGAGTGGGTCCAACAGGGACACATGCTCATCGTCTTCCCGGCCGGTGAAGTCGCCTCCTGGAACCACCACCACCACCGCGTTCTCGACCCGCGGTGGAACCGCAACATGGCACGCATCGCCCGCATTGCCAGCGCCAGCAGCGTTCCCGCTTTCATCTTCGGCACCAACAGCATCGGCTTTCACCTGGCCGGACTCATCAATCCTCGTCTCCGCACCCTGTTCCTCCCCCACGAACTGATTAACAAACGCGGCCGCCGCATGGAGATGCGCATCGGCGCTCCCATCGCAGGCGCAACTCTCAAGGCCATCCAGGACGATGACAAGGCCATCGACCTGCTGCGCTGGAACAGCTCGCTGCTCTCCTTGCGAGACCGTACCGGCTCGCCCCACCCCCGTTTTTTCCCTGGCCACTGGCAACCCAGGCACGCCGTTGCTCCGGCCGAAGGCCCCGCCGTCCTGCAGCACGAATTGCAATCCCTTCCCGCCGAAGCATTGCTTGACACTGTCGGCAGAATGCGCGTCTATGCCCTCGGCTTGCGCCAGGCTCCCCGCGTCGTGCGTGAGATCGGCCGTCTGCGCGAGCTCACCTTCCGCGCTTCCGGCGAGGGAACCGGCAAGGCTCGCGATCTGGACCGCTTCGATGGCTATTACACCCATCTCGTGTTGTGGAACGACGAGCGTCAGGAGATCGTTGGTGCATACCGTATCTGCAACGTGCAGCAGGTGCTGCACCGCTACGGGCTGCGCGGACTCTACACCGCCACGCTCTTCCGCTTCCAACCCAGGTTCTTCGCCAAAGTAGGTCCCGCGCTCGAACTCGGACGTTCCTTCATCCGCCCCGAGTACCAGCGCCAGTATGCCCCGCTGCTCGTCCTCTGGAAGGGTATCGGCAGCTACCTTGTCCGCCACCCGGAGACCCCCGTGCTCTTCGGTGCCGTCAGCATCAGCGCCGACTACTCCCAGGCATCGCGCGAGGTGCTCACCAGCTATCTGGGTGCGCACTCGGTTGGCGCCGAACTGCTGAAGATGTTGCGGTCGAAGAATCCCCCGCGCGCGGCGGCTGACAATGTGCGCGAGCCGGAAGTCCTCGCCCGCGTCTTCTCCATCGACGACGTCTCCGATTGGGTCAGCATGTTTGAGAGCGACGGCAAGGGCGTTCCCGTGCTGGTGCGCCACTACATGAAGCTGGGAGGGAAATTCCTCGGCTTCAACGTCGATAGCAGGTTCTCCAACGTGCTCGACGGCCTGCTCATGGTGGATTTGCGCCAGGCCACGCCGGAGTTGCTGGCGCGCTATCTCGGCAAGCAGGGTGCGGCCGGCTTCCTCCGCCTTCACGGCGCCAACCCTTTAGCCCAACCGCCTACCCAACACCAGCCTCACTCCGCAATTCCGTTCTAGTTCCGTTAGGTTACGACTTGGCCTGATTACAACAGTTACTGCTGGTTTGTTCGTCATCCGCACGAAGCGGGAACATCAATGGTTGTAAAAGGCCTGTAAAAAAGCCGCAGACGGGGCACAGGTATGCGTCACGGACATGACCCGGCGGTGGGCATCGGGCAATTCTAGACGGGTTTCTACAGGACTAAGTCAGATTCATCTTCTGAAGCAACGCCTTGAATCGAGGGTGGCTGCGTAGGTTGCGGAAGAGAAATGAGCCCTTGATTCCGTAGATTGCGCCAGAGCGCCGTTCAAAGGCGCGTTCGAGCCAGTCAATGGCTGTATCGGCTTCCCCCAAGCCGACATAAACGTAGGCGAAGTGGTAGGGCGATACGAACTCATGGATCGCTCGATCGTGCAGCTGTTGCAGGATCTTCCTTGCTCGTTCGACATTGCCGGTGACCGCGTAGGCTTGCCCAAGCTGCGATAGGAAGAGCGTGGAGTTGGGAGAGAGTGTCCATGCGTGCTCAAGCGATGCGATGCCCGCCGCGTGGTCGCCGTGGAAGATCAGGGCCCAACCGAGATTGGAGTGGGCCCGGGGCGCTCCAGGATTGTCGCGGAGGGCTCGCCGCGCTTCTTCCAGAGCCTCGTCGATCCGTCCAGCGCGTAGCAGAGTTGTGGCGAAATCGGTTTGGATTTGAATCGGGTCAAGCTCATGTGCCCGGCGCACTTCCCGCAGGGCGTCGTCGTATCGTTCCAGCGAGGCACAGAGCCAGCTGTAGTGGTTATGGGCTTCGGCACTGCCGGGGCTGAGCTCGATAGCCGTTAGGAACTCGCGCTCGGCGCCTGGCCAGTCGAAGTCGAAGACGAAGCGGACGAAGCCCGAGATGCCGTGCGCTTCTGCCAGTTGGTCGTCGATCTCTAAGGCCCGGGCGGCAGCTGCCCTGGCATTTCTGATTGTGTCTTCGGGCGAGTTGCCAGCAAAACCGTTGATGCAAATCTCAGTGTAACTTTCCGCCATGCTTGCCCAAGCGAGAGCGAAAGATGGATCACGGGCAATGGCGTCGCTGTAATCGATGAGACTACGGCGAAGACCGTCTTCGGAGAAGCGATAGAAGGAGTTGCGTCCGCGAAGATAGAGCTCATAGGCCTCGAAATTCTCGGTGGGCCGGCGGCCGACTCGCGCACGTTCGTCATTCGATAGCTGCGCACGCAACGCAGTGGCGATATTCAGCGCCACCTCAGACTGGATTGCGAATATGTCGGTGAGGTCCCGGTCGTAGGTGTCCGCCCAGATGTGCTCGTCCGTAAGAGCATCAACCAGCTGGGCGACGATACGTACGCGGTTGCCAGCGCGCCGGATGCTGCCTTCGACCACTGTCGCGGCACCTAGCTTTTCGCCGATCTCCCGCAGACTGCGGCCGCTCTTCTTGAATGCCATAACCGAGGTACGCGAGATCACCTTCAGCGATCGAATCTTTGCCAGATGAGCGATCACGTCCTCGGTGATTCCGTCGGCAAAGAACTCGTTTTCGGAGTCGGCGCTAAGGTTCAAAAATGGCAGTACCGCGACCGAAGCGGCTCGTGGCCGGATGGCATTAAGGGTTTCGGAGGGAGTGAGTGTCGTAAGCACGAACTCCAGATCGCGAGCCGACTGGAACCGCGCCGAACGCTCTTTCTCCAGGCAACGCGCAATCACACGGTCGAGGCTCGGGGACAACTCGTGGCGGCGACGGCTCGGTGCCTCCGGTTTATTGTGCAGTATGGCCGCCAGAGTCTCGATGGCATTCGAGCGGTGGAAAGCTCGCTCACCCGTCACAATTTCGTAAAGAATGCAACCAAAAGAGAAGATGTCGGCTCGAGTATCGACGCTCTCGCCGCGCACTTGCTCAGGTGCCATGTACCCGACCGTGCCAAGAATGGTCCCGTTTTTCGTGGAACCGCTGAGCGTGGCCGCGTCTCCGATCAGCGAGCCGGTGACAGCCTGCTTGCGCGCCAAGCCAAAATCGAGCACCTTGACGCGCCCGCCCTTCGCCAGCTTGATGTTCTGAGGTTTTAGATCGTGGTGCACGATCCCTTGGTCATGAGCCGCCGTGAGCGCCTGCACAATCTGGATGGCAATCGAGAGAGATTCCTCAAGAGGAGGCGTTCCTCCCGCAATGAACTCGGCCAGCGTAGGCCCTTCGACCAGCTCCATCACCAGCGCTCGTGTCCCACCGCTGGCGTGGAAACCATAGATTTGCGCGATGTTCGGGTGGTTCAGCGACGCAAGAAGCCGGGCCTCACGCTCCAGCCAGGCGACGCGTTCGGGGTCGTCCGTGAACTCAGCGGGCAAGAACTTCAGTGCGACCTCGCGCTCCAACTGGAGGTCCTTCGCACGATAGACCACACCCATTCCACCCTCGCCCAGCTTAGCAGTGATCTCGTAGTTGCCGAGGCGGCTGCCGATCATGAGAGCACTGTCTCCGTGCGTCGGGGCTGACGGCCTGAACGCAATCGATTCGAAGCGAACGCACCGATTCTAATACATCGGGATTGCAACTGTTCTTTATTGTTCGGCTAAGTCGATTTGACCGATGTGGAGACCGGGAAGGTGATTGCTGGCTGCTCGGTTGCAGAACGAAAATGCTGGCGCTCAAAGGATCATGGAGCAAGTGCTGTCCGGTTGACGTAAGATCGCCATCTCGCACTCAAAGATGTTGACTTCGGTTTTTTCCTTCCTTCTCGTCCTGCGGCGGGTTGGCGGGTAGCAGGTAGGAAGTTGAAGATCAGATCTCATTCTCCGCCCGCCGCCGCGCCCTTGGGGGAGCACTGAGGCCGGAATGTCGAGACAGAACTGAGCGGGCTCCCGGAGATGGTTTCGGGTGCTTGTGCTGGAGCCCGCGCAGATGGAGAATATCGCGGTCGGATAGTAGTCTTTGAGGAGATCGCTTTCTTTATTTTATGATCGGATCCAGCGATGAGTTCCCTTTGCAGCAAATCGGCTCCGGTCAACGTGGTTTTTGCCACCGGCGCAGCCATGGGTCATGCCGGCGAGTACCTGCAAGGCGTGATCGAGGAAGGCGGCGAGTGCCACGCCGTACTCATCTCCATCCCCACACCCGAGCTCGGCTCGCGGGCACACTTCGAACCAGACCGAAGCGGCATGCTGGCGGGACATCCTTCATGGAAGCAGAAGAGCCGCCGCGCCTTTGAGTTGGCGTGGGAGAGCTTCTGCGATCTGCCTGCCTCCGGCCGCCTGCACATCGAAAGCGACCTTCCCGTTTCGCGCGGCATGGGGTCCTCGACCGCCGACTGCGTGGCCGCCATCCGCGCCGCCGCGCTCAGCCTCGGCCGCCCGCTGAGCAGCCATCAGATCGCGCGCCTTGCCCACAAAGCGGAACAGAACAGCGATGCCACCATGTATGGCTCGCGCCTCGTGCTCTTCCGCCATCGCGAAGGCCGCGTGCACCGCCTGCTGCCTGGCAACACGCCGCCCTTCGATCTTGTCATCGTGGAATCCGCCAACGGCGCCCGTCGCGTCGACACCGACACCTTACAGCGCCCGCGATACAGCCCGGCCGAAGTTGCCGAATTCAACGAGTTGTTCGAGCGTTTTCGCCAAGCTTCCGCGACGTCCGCTCTCGCCGGGATCGCCGGCGTCGCCGAGCGCAGCGCCGACATCAACCAGCGGTATCATCCCATGCCGGGACTGCTGGAGACCCGCGCCATCGCCCGTGGCTTCGGCGCCTGTGGCACCGCCATCGCCCACAGCGGAGACATTCAGGTTATTCTCTTTGCCCCGCGCACTTTGAACGACGACCTGCAACTCAACCTCGAACGCGAGTTGGCTCGCGCCGGCATGGTCATCTGGCGGACTCTCACCGGCCGCGAGCGTGTGATCGAATCGGCCAGCTCGCCTTCATAGGCGCGCGAAGTGACGAATTGCCCATCCTGCGGCGAAGAAGCACACGGCCGTCACCAGCATCAGAGCCGTTACCTGCCCAATATGTTTGCGCTGCAAAGGAGTCTTTTCGTCGCCGATGTATGGCGTCGCGAAGAGCACTCCTTTGCGATGGAGCGGCCCGCCCAGCCGCACTCCCAAGGCTCCCGCGGCGGTGGCCTCCGAGATGCCTGAGTTCGGGCTCGCGTGTCTCTGCCCGTCGCGAATTCCACAGCGCAGCGCCGCTAGCGGACGCAGCCCCAGCAGTGCTGAGGCCACCGTCATCACCGGCAGTGTCAGACGGGCCGGAAGCCAGGCCACCAAATCGTCCAGCCTCGCCGATGCCCAGCCGAAGTTCAAATAGCGCTCATTCTTGTAGCCGAAGGTGGAGTCCAGCGTGCTCGCCGCCTTGTAGGCGATGGCCGCCATCGGCCCTCCCAGCAGCGCAAAGAAAAGCGGCGCCGTGACGCCATCCACCGTGTTCTCCGCTACGCTCTCCACCACTGCCCGCGCGACGCCCTTCTCGTCCAGTTCCGCCGTGTCGCGGCCCACCATGCGCGAAGCCAGCCGGCGCGACTCGCCAAGATCATTCTTCTTCAAAGCCCGCCAAACCGCCAGCGCATGAGCCGCCAGATCGCGCGCCGCAAAGCAGGTGTAGAGCAGAACAATGCTTACGATGTCGCGCGCAATTGGCGCGATTCCTGCGGCAGCGCGCAACAGCAGCCAAGCCGCGCCGCTCGCCGATGCCACCACCAGAAACGCCGCCGCAACCCCCGCCCATCGCGCATTGCGTATGCGCCTGCGGAGCGGCTCCTCCAAGCGAATCGCCAGCGTTCCTATCAGCCGCACCGGATGCGGCAGCCAGCGCGGATCGCCGATCAGAAGATCCAGCAGCAAGGCAATCCCCACCTGATCTTCGATTCTCATCGCAGCCCCATGACTCGATAGAGCTGTTCGATCGGCAGTGCCTGCCGCAGCCGCTCCGCCAGCCGGTCCAGCGCCGGCTCCAGATCATACGGCGCCACCACCTCTCCAATCGGCTTCAGTCCAGCGCGCCGCCGCAACCGGTCGAGGAACGCCCTGCGGAACTCATCGCTGTCAAAGATTCCGTGCAGGTAAGTTCCCCAGATCAATCCATCCTTACTGCAAGCCCCCTGTGCTTCGCCGGAATCGTCGCGATACACCGGCTGCGCGCTGCCCAGCTCCGTTCGCCCGTGGTGAATCTCATAGCCCTGCACCCGGCAGCCGCAGGCGATGTCGCGTCCTCCATTGCGCCGCAGCGTCTTCTCCAGCGCCAGCGTGGTGCGCACCGGCAGCAGGCCAAACCCTGCCACCGTCTCGCCGCTCGACTCCAGTCCGTGCGGATCGTCGATCGACACCCCAAGCATCTGGAAGCCACCGCACAGGCCCACAATCTCGCAGCCGCCGCGCGCCGCCAGTTCCAACAGCGCCGCCGTCATGCCGCCCTGCCGAAGCGTGGCCAGGTCTCCGGGAACATTGCGGCTGCCAGGCAGAATCACTGCATTCGGCGAGCCCAGTTCGGAGCTCTGCCGTACCACGCGCAGCGCCACATCCGGCTCCTGTGCGAGTGCGTCGCAATCGGTGAAATTTGAAATGTGCGGCAGATCAATCAACGCGACGTCCAGCTTGCCAGCCGTTGGCAGCTCCGCGCGGCTCTGCTTGAAGCTCACCGAGTCTTCTTCGGGCAGCCCAAGGTCGTTGAAGTTTGGCACCACGCCAAACACCGGACGCCCCGTGCAGCGCTCCACATACTCCAATGCCGGCGTCAGCAACGAGGCATCGCCGCGGAAGCGATTCACCACGAACCCCGCAACCTGCGCCCTCTCGCGTTCGTCGAACGTGCTCATGCAGCCGATGAATGAGGCAAACACTCCGCCCCGGTCGATGTCTCCTACCAGCAGCACCGGAGCCTTCGCATACATCGCCATGCTCATGTTCACAATGTCATGAGCCTTCAGATTCACCTCCGCCGGACTGCCGGCGCCTTCCAGCACCATCACATCGTGCTCGGCCGCCATCTCGTCATACGCGCGATGCACCACGTCCACCAGTTCGCGCTTCTTCCGGTAATACTCCGTGGCCTGCATGTTCGCCACTGGCCGCCCCAGCACAAGAACCTGACTCCCCGTCTGACTGTTCGGCTTCAGCAGCACCGGATTCATGCGCGTATCCGCTTCCAGCCGGCAAGCCTGTGCCTGCAGAGCTTGCGCCCGCCCGATCTCGCCACCATCGCACGTCACATGCGAATTCAGCGACATGTTCTGCGCCTTGAATGGAGCCACATCGAAACCGTCCTGCAGCAGAATGCGGCAAAGCCCCGCCGTCAGCACGCTCTTGCCCGCGTTCGAACTCGTGCCCTGCATCATCAGCGCCGGCGTCTTTCTGCGCCGCTGCACCGCCGGCGCTCCCACGAGTTCGCACTCCAGAGCCTCGCAAAGCCTCTCGTTCTCCTCGGACATGCGCACTGCCACGCGTACATTTCCCTCCGGCATCCCGTGAAAGTTCGAGCAATCGCGCAGCGCGATTCCGCGCCGCAGCAGCCTCTCTATCAACTCACAGGCCGAGACCAGGGGATGCTCAACTCGAAAGAGAACGAAGTCCGCCTCCCCAGCGAACACTCGCAAAGATGGAATTCGCTCCAGCCGCTCCACTAGCGTGGCCCGCAGCTCACGCACCATTCGCCGCGAGTGCTCGATGTAGGCCCGGTCCCTCAGCGCCCGCTCGCCCACCGCCTGCGCCAGCGTATTCACCGTCCACGGCGGCAGCTCTTTCTCCAGCCGTTGCGCGATCTCCGCATCGGCCACCGCCAGTCCTAGCCGCAATCCCGGAAT
The DNA here is from genome assembly GCA_964591805.1 of uncultured Acidobacteriaceae bacterium. GTDB lineage: Bacteria > Acidobacteriota > Terriglobia > Terriglobales > Acidobacteriaceae > TOLSYN. The sequence continues at coordinate 185,197 of CAZQDD010000002.1, forward strand.
CGCGTAGTTTTTGGTCAGCGACAGCAGCACAATCAAATTGGCCGGGCGATGCCTGGTGAGGCTGTCAAAGCCTTCGACGAAATCGCCAAACGCCTCATCGATCACGAAGCTGTGCCTCGCATGACGTGCGGCCAATGCTCTCAGCTCGTCGACTGGCAACGAGCGCCCAGTCGGATTATTCGGATGTCCCAGAATCACCGTCGCCGGTGCCGGAAGCGCCTTCAGGCACTCATCCAGCTTCGCCATATCCAGCGCGAAGCCATTCTCCGGACATAGCTGCAGCCGATGCAGCATTACGCCCTGCCGCTCCAGTGTCGCCTCATACTCCGAGTAACATGGCTCAGCGATCACCCCCTCCGCGTTTCCCAACGCTCGTGGCAAGGCAAACAGCAGTTCGCTGGAGCCGTTGCCGGCAACCACCTGCTCCGGCAATACGCCGTAGCGCTCGGCCGCCGCGCGCTTCAGTGCCTCGCAGGCGTAGTCGGGGTAATGCCGCAGCCGCGAAAGTTCTGCATTCACCACTTCACGCAGCCAAGACGGAAATCCGCATGGGTTGATGTTGGCGGAAAAATCCACCAGTTCCTCTGAACTCCGTTCGCCCCGCGATGCCAGCCTTCCCACATCGCCGCCGTGCCGCCATTGACGCTCCATAGACATCCCTGCCCTAAAAAAGAAATCCCCCGCGCTCGCTTGCGCGGGGGATGCCGAATTCCATCCCATCTCTATGCGGGAACATCATAATGGCCATCGTCCCTTTCCACGAGGACGCGCAACGGCGGAGTTCCCATGGGCAGGTCTTCTGGCTCCTGAATCCAGCGAGCATTCGCCTTCCCATCCCTTTTCGGACAGTAGCTTTTGAATGCTCTCATCAGTTACAGCGGCGGGACCGCGACGGACTCACACCGTCTTCCCTATTAAGCTCACAATCGAGCGCCCAAATGCAGCATACCAGAGCAACCCTGCACGTAGAACAACATCGCTGAGTTTTTCTCAGTTGTCTCATGCACCCGCGATTTTCTGCGCCAGATCGCAATCGTTCCTAAGTAGAATGGCCTTTAAAGAGAACACAAGCCATGAAAAGATTCCTTATCGCCGGAGCCGCCAGCGGTGTCGGCAAGACCACCATCACCATCGCCATCGAAGCGGCGTTCTGCCGCCGCGGACTCGTCGTGCAGCCTTTCAAGTGCGGCCCGGACTATCTCGACACTGCCCACCACACGCGTGTATGCCGCCGTCCCTGCCGTAACCTCGACTCCGTGATGCTCTCGCCTCTGGAGAACGCACGCTCCTTGCGCCGCGCCGCGCAGGCCGCCGATCTCGTGATCGCCGAAGGAATGATGGGACTCTTCGACGGCGTCTCCGGTGCAAGCGAGCAGGGCAGCAGCGCGCAAATCGCCAAGATGCTCGGCATGCCCGTCGTCCTCGTCCTCGACGCCTCCAGTTGTTCGCGCAGCATCGCCGCCACCGTGCTTGGCTTCACCACCTTCGACAAGGATCTGACGTTCGCGGGTATCATCCTCAACCAGGTCGCCGGCGAGGCTCACTTCGAAATGCTCGCCGAGGCCATTCGCGGCATCGTGGGCGCACCGCCGCTGCTCGGCTGGTTTCCGCGCAACCAGCAGTGGGCGATCCCCGAACGGCACCTTGGCCTGCACGACGCCAACGAGAGAGCATGGAATGAACAGGAGCTGAAATCGTTGGCCGACGCCGCCGAACGCCACGTCAATCTGGACCAACTCCTGCAGGCCGCATCCGTCGGCGAACTCCAATCCTGCGAAGCCGAGCCCGGCTCTCCGCTCGCATACGCTGACGAGTCCCCCGTGCGCATCGGCATCGCCCGTGATGCCGCCTTCAGCTTCTACTACGAGGACAACCTCGACCTGCTGCGTGACTGTAACGCCGAGTTAGTCGAGTTCAGCCCCATTCATGATCCGCATTTACCCGCCTCGCTCGATGCGCTCTACTTCGGAGGAGGATATCCTGAGTTGCATGGCGCCGCGCTCACCGCCAACCGAGGAATGATCGAGGATGTCCAGCGCTTCTGCAACTCGGGCGGACCGGTCTACGCAGAATGCGGCGGCATGATGTATCTGGCGCGCGAGATCCTGTACGATGGCACGGCCCACGCCATGACCGGCGTTCTTCCCCTGGAGATCGAGATGTCGCCGCGGCTGGTGAAGTTCGGCTACGTCGCGGCGAACTTCACCAGCTCCTGCGTCTTAGGCCCGGCTGGTACCGAAGCCATCGGACATAGCTTCCACTACTCACGCATCCGCGCCGGAGGCGACGCCCAAACCGTCTATGCTCTGCGCTACGTGCGTTCGGGCAAGTGCGAGCCGGAGGGGTACGCAACGCCAAACGTCCTCGGCAGTTACGTCCACCTCCACTTTCGCTCCAACCGCCAACTTGCGCCCAACTTCGTCGCGTACGCCCGGCGGGTTAGAGGTGAAAATGATAGCGCACCGATCCGATGATCTCGCGCGGATTATTTTCGTGAGTTCCGGCGAACAAATTGTGAGAACTAAGCGCATAGCGTGAGTTAGTAAGATTCACAACTGACAAGCTGATCTTCATTCTCTCGCCTTCGCCAAAGGATTTTCCCAGCTCCGCGTCGGCGGTGGTATGTCCCGGACAATGGTCGTCATTGTTTCCGTTACCGTTAACAACGCCGGAACCGTAAAGGACGTTGTTCGAGAAGAAGGTGCGGTAAGGCAAGTGAACGTCGAAGCCGGTCGTGAGGGTATTTCTCTGATCGTGGTCAAGATAGCAGTATCCAGTCAGGCACGCGGTGGGTACGGGTTCGATCAATCCGCCAGACGGCGCTCCCCGGTATTCCGCCATCATGTTGGAGAATGCCAGATGAAAGCGCAGTTTGAGCATAAGCTCCGGCGTACGGACGGTTGCTTCCGTTCCGCGAATACGCGCATCCGGGGTCGTCAGCGGCAACGTGATATTGGAGTTGCCAAGCATGTCGTGATCGAGGAAGTTACGGGCGTTGGTTCCAAAGTGATCGAAATCGAATTCCCATCCATGGAATGGAATGGAAAGCCCGAACTCTCGCTGAATATCGCGTTCGCCCTTAAGCGGCACAAAGCCGAAACAATTTATGGCAACACTGTCGTTGACGCCGGGAGGACAAGGATTATCCACCAACTCGTCGCCAAAAAGGCCTCCGCCCACCGAATACATCGGCGGGGGTTGGTAATAGGTGCCGTAGAAGCTGCGAAGAACCCAATGCAGTTTGGGTATCTGAACTGTTGCTCCAACACGTGGGTTGGCGGCGTTCTCGTTTGAAAGTCCGGAGTAGTGAGTCAGCCGCAGTCCGCCATTCAAAGTCAACCACCGCCAGGGCTGAAATTGGTCGTTTAAATACACCGAGCCAACCCCGCCATACGGATTTGCGGAAAAGGAGGCAGACGTTGAGGGGGTAGTCGTATTGTCCCGCAGACCAAACAAGAGTTTATTCTGCTCATAAAAGCCGTAGATTCCACCCACCAAGTTGTTCTTACCGCGAACCCACTTGATTTCAGACTGGTTCCCGATATAGGTCGAAAAGTTATGGCTGGTGGCGACAAGCGGGTCGGATAGACCGCCGATATAGCGCGAGTCGTTGAGGTGAAAGACTGGAGAGACGGTCAACAACAGGTTGGAATTGATGGTGTGATTCCAGGAAAAAGTGACGAACGAGTCCTGCTCTTCATCGATGTCGCGGTTCCCGGCGTAGTTCGTATCCGTGACGATCGGATCCTTTGGATCGACGGGAATTTGATCCCGGTCGTTGCGGGCCGTCGCAGTCCAATCCAACTGGTCCTTGGGCCCGAGCTTGTAAGTCATCGTGGTCAGCAGACCTTCGCCTGCGCCCAAATTGTGGCTGGCGGTCTCGACTGGGGGCTCCAACGCAAGGTCGGTGCGCGCTGCGCTGGCGCTGAGATAGTATGCAAATCTGTCGGTATGACCACCGTAGCTTAGTTGATCGTTGGTCTGGTAGTAACTGCCATAACTCAAGGCGAGATCAGCGTCGTTTTCCTGGAGTTCGAAACCCGAGCGCGTCAGCATATTCACTTGTGCAAATGTCCGGTCCCCAGACTGCGCGCCGTAGCCGCCGCGGTTGATCTCGACTTCCTCAATGTCTTGGGGGTCCATCGCACGGCCCACATTGCTCGACATGTTGGTATTCGGAACTGGCACTCCGTTGACCATCCAGTTAATCTGATGCCCGCCGCGAACGTGGAGGTGGTCGTGCAGGACGAATGCGCCTGGAGTGGTTTCGGTGACGAACGCTAGGCTGTTCATTCGGTCCGCACCTGGAAGTTCCTCGAGAATCTCATTGCCGGATACCATCACGGGAGGGTGTGCTGCCGAAGGCGCCGTGGCTTCAATCTCCGTGGCTAGAGCCGTTACTTCCACGGTGGTCGCCGAACTTATGGCTAACTTGAAATCAACGATAGGGGCACTGCCGATGATGACCTGGATCGTATTGCTTTGAGTAACGAAGCCTTCATGCTCCACCCGGACGACGTATTGTCCGAAGGGTATGCCGTTGATGGTATAAGCGCCGGTCGCATTGGTCCTCGTAATTTCCCTTCTATCGGATGCCATGGATTTCAGGATCACCGTTGCGTCCGGCACTAGAGCTCCGGAGGGGTCTTTGACTGTTCCCCGCAATACGGAAAGGCCTTGGGCGTAGGCGAGCGGCGCGCACAGCGCCGAGATAAGAGCTAATACCACGATGCCGCGCAGAATGCATAAAGCGGACAATGATCCAAAGTGCAAATTCAATTTTCGTATGAACATATAGTTTTCCTAATGAAGTGACGCAAGCGCAGAAATACGCCTGGAAAATGCCGGGCCACGGTGACGCAAGGCCTGAAAAGTCGCAGAATCAACGAGAGGATTGAGCCTATGGGGACTAGGAGCTATGCAGTAATAGTACGGACATACGTGGCCTCCTTGGGAGCGAAGTTTCCTGAGCATCAGGTCGCGTCGACCGTTGTTCTGACTCCTGGCTTCAGACCTACCGCCCCGCCTTCCCCAGCATTCAGCTAGGTGGCTGTTGAGGTTTCGTAGCCAGTTACAGCAGCGCCACTGTTGCCGATTTTCACGGCATTCCCTGCGCCGACGCGAGTACAACTGCGAATACAGTTAGATCAGTCGTAAGCTAACAAAAGCTTGATGAACTTGGCAAGCGGCGCATATAGAACGCGACACAAGAAATATTTATTCTGGCGTTTCAGCTCTCGTGTGGTAGGCTTTGCGTGGGCGCCCCGTTGGGGCTCAATAGGGAAGCAGGTGAGATTCCTGCACGGACCCGCCGCTGTAATCGATGACGAAAGCCTGTATGTATGCCACTGCCTGTGATCAGGTGGGAAGGCCAGGTGAGTAGGATGAGTCGAGAGTCAGAAGACCTGCCCGATGGATACAGTCTGCTAGTACCGTGGTGGGTGCTATACAGAGTCCTTCTTTTCCGGATGAAATTCGGCATCCTTGCCTTTCTCTCTTTTTTAGAGAGGCTTTTATCCGGAAGTGCCGATGTTTTTGCCAATCGCGCTGAACGTTGAAAACAAGCTCTGCCTGATCGTTGGCGGCGGAGTGATTGCAGCCCACAAGTGCCGTGTTCTGCTCGAACATGGCGCCATAGTGCGTGCCGTTTCCACTTCGTTTTCCGATGACCCTGTCTGGTCCGATCCACGGATCGAGCGCGTCTGCGAGTCCTATCGCCGCGAGCAACTCTCGGGAGCAGCCCTGTGCATCGCCGCTACCAGCGACCGCCATGTCAATCACAGCGCGGCGCAGCACGCCGGGGAACTCTCCATTCCGGCGCTCAACGTAAGCGCGCCCGGCGAATGCGACTGGATCATGCCGGCAACTCTGCGTCGCGGCGCATTCACGGTTTCGTTCGGCACCGACGGCCTTTTTCCCGCGCTCGCCGCCCACGTCAAGAAGAATTCAGCCGCGCTCTTCGGCGACGATCTATCGCGTCTCTGCGAAGAGGCCCGCCGCCTGCGCGAAGAGGCAAAAGCGCATCCCGGCGGCGAAAGCGAACATCCACTGCGCGCGCTGTCAGCGTCTCTTGCAGCTTTCTGGCAGCCGCGTCTGCCGTCCTACACTGCGGAAACGAAGACCACCGGCAAGGTCTTTCTCGTTGGCGCGGGCCCCGGCGATATTGGCCTGATTACCGTGAAAGGCGCCAGCTGCCTGCGCGCCGCCAGCGTGGTGATTCACGATGCGCTGGCCAACAGAGAACTGCTCGACATCTTTTGCAGTGGTGCCGTGCGCGTAGACGTCAGCAAACGCAAGGGCCTGTGCCTGCACATGCAGCCTGAGATCAACCAGATGCTCATCGACTGGGCTCGTCGCGGCCACACCGTGGTCCGCCTCAAGGGCGGGGATCCTATGATCTTCGGGCGTGGCGGCGAGGAAGCTCGCGCGCTCACCAGCGCCGGCATTCCCTTCGAGATCGTTCCCGGCGTCAGCAGTCTCTCCGCCGTGCCCGCCTATGCCGGCATCCCCGTCACCGATCGCGAGTTTGGCTCGGCTTCCATCGGCGTCTACAGCCTGCACCGCCGCAACAACGCTGGCCTCAGCGAAGACCAGTGGCGAGGCATGGCCCAGGGCGCCGAAACGCTGGTGCTCTTCATGGGCATGTCCCTGCTGTCCACCGTAGTGGAGAAGCTTCTCCAATACGGACGCTCAGAGGCCGAACCCATCGCCCTCATCACCCAGGGCACCACCAGCCGCCAGCAGGAAATCGTAGCTACTCTCGGAACAATCCTCACTCGCGACGAGCTACGCACCGCCGGGAGTCCCGGCCTCATCGTCGTTGGCAGTGTTGTGAAAGCTTACGGCCTGTTGCCCTGGTTCAACCCGCAGGAAGCTAATAGTGCGGCGCAGGCGATGGCGTTCGCAACGCCTGACTCCGCGCCGAGCGCAGGCAGCGCCTCCGTTGCAGTGCCGCAGCACGCAGCCTCATCCAGCGAATCCCACCCGCAAACAATCTCTGACTCCACCGCAATCGCCGCGCCGGCCTTGATTCACACTCTGCTGCGGTCGCCGATGGACGGCGAGGCGATCGAGACGCTCTCTCTTGCGACCATCGACCGCGAAGCCCCTCCCAACGGTTACTCGCCCGATGAGTGGGCGGTGGTTCGCCGTCTCATCCACACTTCGGCTGACTTCGCCATGATTGATCTGGTGCGGTTCTCCTCGGATGCGATTGGCTCGGCGCGCCGGGCCCTTCGGACTGGCGCGCCTATTTTCGCCGACTCCAACATGATTCGCGCTGGCATCTCGCTGGCACGCCTGCGGAGCAACTGCCCCAGCTACTCCGCCGCATCCATTCACTGCCACGTGGCCGATCCTGACGTCGCTGCCGAGGCTCGCAGCCAGCATCTGCCGCGGTCGCTGTTCGCCGTGCGCAAGGCGGCGCCGCTTCTCGATTGCGGCATCGCCCTGTTCGGAAACGCGCCCGTCGCGCTGATGGAGCTGAACCGCGCCATCCTCGAGGACGGCATTCGTCCCGCCCTCGTCATCGCCATGCCTGTCGGATTCGTGCATGTCGAGGAAAGCAAGCAGGAACTGATGTCGCTGAATGTGCCATGGATCTCGATTCCCGGACGCCGCGGAGGCAGCACCCTGGCCGTTGCCACTCTGCATGCGCTCTGCATGTTGAACGGAGGCTCTGCTCAATGACCCGATCCCCAGCCATTGTCTTGGCCGCCTTCGGCGCATCCTCGCCCAAAGCGCGCCAGGTCTATTGCGAAATCGAAGCCAGCGTTCGCACCGCGCATCCGCAGAGCGAAATCGCCTGGGCCTATCTTTCACAGCACATCGTCGAACGGCAGCGCAAACTCGGCGTAGTTCTGCCCACGTTGCCCGAAACCCTCGCCGATCTGCAGTCGCGTGGCGTTCGCTCCGCCATCGTGCAGCCGCTGCTGGTGGCGCCGGGCGAGGAGTACCACATCATGAAGTCCATCGAGCGGTCCGGGCTCGAGCTGTTTCACGGCAAGGCGCTGCTTGGTGGCGACGGCGCGGCCGATGAAGCTCTCGATGCGATCGCCCAACACGTGCAGCCCGATGTTCCCAACGTGCTGGTCTGCCATGGCAACCGCAAGTACAGCCAGTTCAACCAGCCGCTGGTGGACCTGCAGAGCGCGGCGCGCCTTCGCTTCCCCAACCTGATCGTCGCCAGCATCGAGGGCGAGCCCGGAGATGAGCCGCTCGAACGCGTCCGCATCATGGCCGCGCAGTGTGGCGAAGTCGTCTTCATCCCCTTCATGATGGTTGCCGGCGAGCACATTAACAACGACGTGATGGGTGAAGCTCCCGACTCATGGCGCAATCTCGTGGGCGCATCGCGCTGTTTCTGCCGCCCTCCGCTCGGAAATAACCCCGCCATCCATCGCATCTTCCTTCGCCGCATCGATGCCGTTCTCAAATTTGCTCAGGAGAACCTTGCCCATGTCTGATTTCGCCACCGCACAACCCGGACACCTTTATCTCGTTGGCGTCGGACCGGGCGCTCCCGATCTGCTCACTCTGCGCGCCGTCAACATCCTCGGCGGTGTTGACATTGTCGTTGCCCCGCGCTCGTCCACCTCAGAGTCGAGTCTTGCTCTCGATATCGTCCGTCCCCATCTGCGCGGTCAGGAAGTCGTCGAGCACGTCTATCCCATGGCGCGCGATCAGGAGAAGACCTCGCGCTGCTGGGCGCAGATAGCTGACCTCTGCGTCGAGCGCCTGCAGCGCGGCCAGTCCATGGCCCACATCACGCTCGGCGATCCGCTCATCTACAGCACCTGTGCCTATCTGCTGCAGGAAATCGGCGAGCGCGTCGCGCCCTCCAATATCCATCTTATTTCCGGCATCTCCGCCATGCAGGGCGCCGCCGCTCGCCTGAATTGCATGTTGCTCACTCAGAACGACCGCCTCACGCTTCTCCCCGCCGACGATCTCGCCGCCGTGGCCGAGGCCCTGGAGCACTGCGAGACGCTGGTCATCTACAAGATCGCCAATCGCATCGCCACCGTCATGGATCTTTTGCGCAGTCGCGGCCTGCTATCCTCCGCCTCGCTTGTCTGCTACGCCGAGCAGCCCGGCGAGCAGATCTTTCGCACCCTGGACGAGGTTCACGACGAGCGCCTCGGCTACATGTCCATCATGATCGTGCGCGTTGGCCACCGCAGCTGGCGGTAAGAGGATGAGCTTGGGCTGGCAGGCAGGATACACGACCGGAAGCTGCGCCGCCGCCGCGGCCAAGGCAGCCATGACGCTGATCTGTGGCGGCGCCGTCTCCTCGTCGATCGAGATTCCTCTGCCCGACGGCAGCCGCCTCTCGTTGCCGCTGCTTTACGCGCGCCCCACGGCGAGCGGCGCCGAAGCAGCAATCCGCAAAGACGGCGGCGATGATCCCGACGTGACCACCGGCCTCTCCGTCGAAGTCGAAGTTGAAATTCTCGATTGCGCTCAAATCGAATTCCGCGCCGGTCAGGGCGTCGGCAGCATCACTCTCCCCGGCCTTGCGCTTCCGGTCGGCGAGCCCGCCATCAATCCCGGCCCAAGAGCCATGATCGCCGCGGCCGTCCGCGAGGCCTCGCCGCGCGGCTGCCGCGTCACGGTCTCCATTCCCGGGGGCGCCGAGATCGCATCGCAAACCTTCAACCCGCGTCTCGGAATCGCCGGCGGCCTCTCCGTGCTTGGCACGTCTGGCCGCGTTCGTCCCTTCAGCCTGCCGGCCATGCGCCAGGCGCTCGCCTGTGGCCTTGACGTTGCGCTGGCCAACGGCACAACCGCTCCAGTCTTGGTCCCCGGCAACATCGGCGGGAGAGCCGCTCGACGCCACCTCACTCTCTCCGCTCGCCAGGTCGTCGAGACCGGCAACGAATGGGGGTTTTTGCTCGATCACGCGCTTGGCAAGGGCATCACCGCACTGCTCGCTCTCGGTCATCCCGGCAAACTCGCCAAGCTCTGGCTGGACGATTGGGACACTCATTCTTCGCGCTCTCATTCCCCGGTCGCCGCCGTGCGAGAGCTCGCCTCTCACGTCGCCGGACAATCACTCCCGGCTTTCCCCACCGTCGAAGGCGTGTTGATGTCGCTCTCCACCGAGCAATGCAACGCAGTTTCAAGCGAGCTCGCTGAACGCGTTCGCCGGGCCATCGAATTGCGAGTCCACAGTCAGTTCGCCATCGCCGTCGCGTTAATCAACCTGGAAGGAAATTGGCTGGCATCTGCAGGAGATATCTCGCCGTGGCGCTGAACCCAATCACCATCATCGGCTGCGGCCCCGGCGCGCGCGAGTGCGTCACCCTGGAGGCTATGTCGGCAATCCGCCAGGCCGAAGTTCTGATTGGCACGCCGCGCCTGCTTGCGCTGTTTCCTGACCTCACCGCGCCAGCCGTCGCGGTTTCCGGCCGCCGCGCCGAGGTCTTCGACGCCATTGAGCAACATCGCGATCGCAAACTTGCGGTGCTCGTCACCGGCGACCCAGGTCTGGCCAGCCTCGCCGCTCCTATCGTCGAGAGCTTTGGTCTCGCCGCCTGCCGCGTCATTCCCGGCATTAGCTCGGTGCAAGTCGCGTTCGCCCGTCTCGGCCTCAGCTGGGAGCAGGTTCGCATCCTGAGTGCTCACGCCTCATGCCCGCAATACGACCCCGTGCTCATGCAGCGCGAAAAAGCCATCGCCGTGCTCAGCGGTGACGCTAATTCTCAGGCATGGATTTCGTCGCTCGCCGCAGCCCTGGGTCCGCAGTGGCAAGCCACCATAGCCCAAAACCTCACCTTGCCGGATGAGCGAATCTTCACCGCCTCGCCCGGCGAGCTGGCCAAACTCCCGCAGCCTTTGCGCGCGGTCATCATCTTTCAACGAACGGAGAAGGCATGAAGGTCTACATTGTTGGCGCCGGTCCCGGCAATCCCGAATGGCTTACCGTGCAGGCCGAGCGTCTCCTGCGCCAGGCCCGCATCTGCGTCTACGCCGGCTCGCTGGTCAATCCGCAAATCCTCGAACTCCTGCCCGCGTCCTGCGAGCGCCACGACTCGGCTTCGATGTCGCTCGATGAGATCATCGCCGTCTGCCGCGACGCTCACCGCCGCGACGTCGACGTGATCCGTCTCCACACCGGCGAACCCTCCATCTACGGTGCCATCGGCGAACAGATGAACGCTCTCGTCCCGCTCGGCATTGATTTCACCATGGTGCCCGGCATCAGCGCTTTCCAAGCCGCCGCCGCCGCTCTCCAGTGCGAGCTCACCGCGCCCGGGCTCGCACAAACCGTCATCCTCACTCGCGCCGCCGGACGCACTCCTCTGCCAGCCTCGCAGGAGCTCGCGGGCCTCGCCGCGCATCGCGCCACGCTGTGTATCTATCTCTCCACCCATCAGGCCACAGAGATCTGCGCTCAACTGCGTCCGCACTACGGCGGCGATTGTCCCGCCGCCGCCGTCTATCACGCCTCCTGGCCCGATCAGCGCATCCTTCGCGGCACGCTGACCACGCTGCCGGCGATGATCGACGAAGCGCAAATCACCCGCACCGCGCTGCTGCTGGTCGGCGAGGCCATCAACCGTCCCGATAGCGTCTCCAAGCTCTACGACGCCGCCTTCTCCCACGGCTACCGCAAAGCGAGCGTCTCATGAAGTGCTCCTTCATCACCCTTTGCGCCGAGGGTGCCGCATTGATCCCTCGCTTACGCGAAGAGTTTCCCGGCATCGACTGCCACGTCCATGAGGCCGTGCCCGCCGTGCCCGAGTGCCGCGCCTTCGCCCGCATTGCCGATCGCACTCGCGAGCTCTTTTCCGCACGGCAGGCCCTCATCTACGCAGCTCCCTGCGGCGTCGTCGTGCGCGCCATCGCGCCGCTGCTTGTCAGCAAGCTCAGCGATCCCGCCGTCGCCGTTATGGACGTGCGCGCGCGTTGGGCCGTCAGTCTGCTTAGCGGCCACGAGGGCGGAGCCAATCAGCTTGCGCTGCGCCTCGCCAATCTCTTTGACGCCGAGCCCGTCGTCACCACCACCACCGAAGCGTTGAAGGACCTGGTCGTCGGCCTCGGTTGCCGCCGCGGAGCCACCTGCCAGCAAATCACCGCCGCCATCGAAGCCGCTCTCGCCTCGCTCGGTCTGCCCCTCGGTCGCGTGCGTCTGCTTGCCTCGGCTGAAATCAAGCGCGACGAAGCCGGACTTCTCGAGGCCGCCGCGCAGCTGAACATCCCGCTGCGTCTGCTCTCCATCGAGCAGCTGAAGCGCAGCCCGTATCTCACAACCCACTCGGATTTCGTCAACCAGAAGATCGGAGTTCCCGCCGTGGCTGAACCTGCGGCTTACCTGGCTGGAAGGAGGACCACATTATTACTACCGAAAACAATCCATCACTCGGTGACCGTAGCCATCGCGCAGGAAAGCTGTGCGTGGTTGGCATAGGCCCGGGAAGCCCGCTTGACCGCACTCCGCGCGCCTCGGCTGCCATTGCTGCCAGCGGCGTCGTGGTCGGCTACCGTCACTATATCGATCTCGTCGCCGACCTCACCGCCGGCAAGCAGGTCATCTCCTCTGCCATGTTGCAGGAGACCGCGCGCTGCCAGCAGGCTTTGCAGTTGGCCGCCTCCGGACACACCGTCTCGCTCATCTCCTCGGGCGACCCCGGCATCTACGGCATGGCTGGCCTCGCCTACGAGTTGGCCGAAGCCCTGCACCTCGACGTCGAGATCGAAGTCGTGCCCGGAATCTCTGCCGCCGGCACCGCGGCCTCGCGCCTCGGCGCGCCGCTCATGCTTGACTTCGCCACCATCAGCCTCAGCGATCTGCTCGTTCCTTGGCAGCAGATTCAGGCTCGCCTGCGTGCCGTCGCCCAGGCCGATCTTGCCACCGCGCTCTACAATCCGCGCAGCCATCGCCGCGTCCATCAATTGCAGGAAGCCGCCGCCATCTTCCTCGAACATCGCCCGCCCTCAACTCCCGTCGGAATCGCCACCGCGCTTGGCACGGAAGAAGAGCATGTCGTGCTCAGCACCCTAGGAACCTTTCTCGACGAAGAGATCAACATGCGCAGCATCGTAATCGTGGGCTCCTCCTCCACTCGCATCATCGACGGGCACATGGTTACTCCGCGAGGCTACAAGCTTTGATCCTCCTGATGGGTGGCACCAGCGAATCCGTCACGATTGCCGGCGCACTGGCGCAGGCCGGATACCCCGTGCTCGTCTCCATGGCGACCGAGGTCCCGCTGGCCTTGCATGATCTGCCTGGCATTTGCCTGCGTCGTGGACGCCTCAATCGCGACGAGCTGACGGCGTTGATACGCCAGCACTCCATCGCCGCCCTCGTCGATGCTACCCATCCCTTCGCGCTGGAAGCGCACGAAACTGCCGTCGCCGCCGCCCGCGAGGCCGGCGTCCCCTACCTGCGATGGCTGCGTCCGCCCAGCGATTTGTCCGGCTACCAGCATCTGCACTTCGCCGGCGACCACGAAGATGCCGCCCGCGTCGCTACCGCATTCGCCCAGCCCATCCTGCTCACCATCGGATCGAAGAACCTGCAACCCTACGTCTCCGAGGCTCGCCGCGCCGGCCTTTCGCTCTTTGCGCGCGTGCTGCCTTGCGAGGACGCTCAGCTGGCCTGCCGCGAGGCTGCACTTGATCCCGAAGATGTCATCTTCGCCCGCGGCCCATTCTCTACCGAAGACACCCTGCGCCTTCTTCGCGAGCGTCACATCGGCGTGCTCGTAACCAAGGAGAGCGGCGCCGCAGGCGGCGTTCCCGAGAAGCTCCAGGCCTGCGCCATCGCCAACTGCGCCTGCGTCGTCGTGCGCCGCGCCGGCTCTGAGCCCACCGCCGGATGTTCCTCGATCTCCGAGTTGCTCGCCATGCTCGCCACCCACGGCCTTGCCGCTGTCAGCACCATTGTCAGCCGCGGGCTACACGAATAGAAGAAGGAGTTCTCTATGCACGTTCGCCGAAGGTTATCTTCCGCCCGCACATGCCCTCGCCTGGTGGATCGGCTCGCTGCCAAGGACGGTCCACAGCATTGATTGGTCGTGAAGTAAGGCAATTAGACCATTAACCCAATGAAGGAACGGAAGGGCATAAAATGCATATCGAAGACGGCATCCTATCCCCGCTGGCATGTGGGGCCTGGTACGGAGTTACCGCCGCGTTCGTGGTGCCCGGCATCTACGAAATCAAGCGGCGCATTCGCGAAAACCTGCTGTACAAGCCGTTTCTGGCCATGGTGGGGGTCGCGGTGTTCGTGATCTCGGCCATGCACTTTCCGGTGCCTGTCACTGGATCTTGTTCACATCCCTGTGGCACAGCGCTGGCGGC
>CAZQDD010000003.1:0-193610 GCA_964591805.1 uncultured Acidobacteriaceae bacterium
CTTCCATGCCATGGAAGCGCGCTCCCAGCTGCGCCACAGGCCCACTCTGGTTGGGGCCGCAATTGCTTGCGACTCACCCATTCTCACTTAGTGGAGGCTGCTAAGTCAAATTGCTCTGATCCCGGCGTGTTTACTGTGTTGAAAAAAAGCTTCTCCCCGCCGGGGAAGGTGGCGGCAACCGCTGCGGAGCACCAGATGCGCCGAAGTGGAAAACGCGAGGGAGCAGGGGACGATTCATTACAACGCCAAAAAAGGCAATGCTGGCGGTTGCGCCGCCGCTGTTCACCGTGGCGCTGGCCGCGCCAACCGAGGCGCATGCCTGGTCGCTCGCCGCGGCAGTTTTTTGCAACTCCTGTGCCAGCCCCTACATCTGGTTCGTTGTTGCGCACTGGCCGCCCCACAAGCAGTTGCGCAATCCCGAGGTGATTGTGGCAAGCGCATTCCTCCCCCAGGACAGACGCGCGGCTCGCATCGAGGTTGTTGAGCAGCACGTCCGCCTTGAGAATGAGCACGACCTGGAAGGTGTACTCCGCACCTTCGGCGAAGCCGCAAAGTACGATGATGAGCCGTGGAACGAACACTATGAGGGACGAAACGGAGTTCGCCAGTTCTACGAGCAATTGATGAAGGCGCTGCCTGACCTGGAAATCCAAGTGCAGCACCGGCATGTCAGCGACGATGCAATTCTGCTCGAAGTGGTGATTCGTGGCACCCATCTGGGCGGCTGGCGCGGCCTCCCGGCGACGGGGCGAAGGGTCGAATTCCCACTGTGCGGGGTATACACGTTCGACGCCAGCGACCGTTTGGCCGGGGAGAAAATCTACTATGACAGGGGCACGGTGCTGAGACAACTGGGCGTGTTCCACGAACCGCAAAGTGTACTGGGGCAAATCTCGACATTCGCGACCCACCCCTGGACCGTGTTGCGTGCCTTCGGTAGAATGCTTTTCCGCCAGTAACCGGCGTTTCCCGCCACGGCAGGTTCGAAATATCCCAGAAGTAAAATCACCCATCCCAACTGCCGTGAGAGATGCGGGCTCAATACGCTCCAGGTGCATGGTTCGACAAGTGGGAGTGGCAAACAACCGCGCCACGGTTTTGAAACGATAGCGAACCTGGGACATCGGAACGCCTGGCTGTGCGCCCGGTCTGGCGGCTGACTTATACTGCTTGCATCATGGAAAACTTACGGTTGGAGATTGAGCGGTTGTTCGCGCTGGGGATGGATGCGAAGAAGGAGTGCGGGGCGCTGGAGACGTTTCAGGCGTTTCGCGAGGCGCTGTCACGGGGCGAGGTGCGGGCGGCGGAGAAACGCGACGGGCGCTGGCAGGCCAACGTGTGGGTGAAAGAAGGGATTCTGCTGGGCTTCCGGCTGGGCGCGGCGGAGGAGACACACGCCGGCGAAACATTCAGTTTTGTCGATCGGCATACGTATCCGGCGCGGCATTTCAAGTGCGGAGACGGAGTGCGGATTGTGCCCGGCGGCTCGACCGTGCGCGAGGGCTCGTTTGTGGCGCGGGGCGTGATTTGCATGCCTCCGATGTACATCAATGTGGGCGCGTACGTGGACGAAGGGACGATGGTGGATTCGCATGCGCTGGTGGGTTCGTGCGCGCAGATTGGGAAGCGCGTGCACCTGAGCGCCGCGGCGCAGGTGGGCGGCGTGCTGGAGCCGGTGAACGCCACCCCGGTAGTGATTGAAGATGACGTGCTGGTGGGCGGCAATTGCGGGATTTACGAGGGAACGCAGGTGCTGCGGCGGGCGGTGCTGGGTTCGGGCGTGATTCTGACGCGCTCGACGCCGCTGTTCGACACGGTACGGGAAGAAATCTACCGCGCCACGGAGACCGAGCCGCTGGTGGTTCCCGAGGGCGCGGTGGTGGTGGCGGGCGCCAGGGCAATACGCAAAGGCAAGGCCGCCGAGTGGGGACTGAGCCTGTACACGCCGGTAATTGTGAAGTATCGCGACGAGAAAACAGAACGGGGCGTGGAGTTGGAGGACTTGCTGCGGTAGGGAGAGCGGTCGAAGGAGGACGCGGGAAAATCGATTGCGGGTTGAAAAGCTTGGGGCCGCAGTGGCGATTTGAGCTGCGCTGGGGTCCTTCACTTCGTTCAGGATGACAGCGTAAAAACAAGAGCAAGAGCAAGGGCAAGAGCGGCTGCTCCGACCAAGGCTGCGGGCTCGGAGGGGATTTCGGTAGTTCTCACATCTGCCAGAGACGGGCAGATGTGGGGCACTGGCTGCGGACAGTCTATGGTTGTTCGTCTTCGAGTGTGGTGTGGCCGGCGATGTAGGCCTCGACGCACCGGTGGAGCGAGCCCTGGGCCTTGAGGATGTATTCGATGGCATCGCGGACGGCGCCTTCGCCGCCGCGGTGGTCGGTGATGACGTGGGCTTCGTCCTTGACGTCTTCGCGGGCGTTGGCGACGGCGAAGGCGAGGCCGCAGTTGCGCATGACCGGCAGGTCGATGACATCATCGCCCACGAAGGCGGCTTCCTCGGGCTTGAGATTTTCCTTGGCGAGGATTTCATGGAAGGCGGCGAGTTTGTCAGCCGCGCCCTGGTAAACGTGCTCGATCTTAAGGTCCTGGGCGCGCAGACGAACGGTTTCCGAGATGCGCCGGGTGATGATTCCAGTCTTGATGCCACCGAGGCGGGCGATGGAAAAACCGGCGCCGTCGTGGGCGTTGAATCCCTTGGCCTCAATCATGGCGTCGCTGGAGATGGCAAAGCCGCCGGAGCCGGCCTTGCGTTTGGTGGCGGCGCGGAGCGACTGCACGGCTCCGCTGGGAGCGGGAAAGAGGAAAATCTTGCCGTCTGTCATGACGCCATCGACATCCAGCAACAGGAGCTTTATCTTCTTTGCACGGGCCTTGGACATGGCGCGATTGTAGCATTTGCGGGAGAGTGTTTTTTGTGATGTCCGGAAAACTCAGGTTGAAGTGGATGCTGGGCGCGCTGCTGCTGTTGGCGCTGCCCGTGACGGCGCAACCGGCACGCCTGGTGAGGGTGTCGAGAAAAGCGAAGCACAAGAATGCGAGCCAAGCTGCGGTTTCAAGGACGCAGATGGAACTGGCGCAGCAGATGGTTCGCAACGCTTACGAGCTGGGGCTCGGACTGGAGCCGAGGCAGCGGGTGGCGCTGATGGCACGGCTGCTCTACACGATGCGTCCCGAGGTGATGGCGGCAGAGAAAAAGCTCTGGGCCGAGGAACTGTTTGGGCTGGCGCAGAAACTGCCGGTATCGGATTCGGAAGAGCTGGATGGCGCCCGTTCCGCGGCGATTGCGACGGCGGCGGCGCGGCTGGCGGGCTACGACCCGGACCGGGCACTGGAGCTGCTGGATTCGCTGCCGGGCGAGGGCGGCAGCCGGGCGGATGCGCGCACGATGGCGGCGCGGCTGGTGTTTGCCGCCTACCTGCAAACTCACGGAGCGGCTGGGGCGCAGACACTTTTGGAACACGGGCGGAAGTGGGGTGAGCAGGGCGGCTTTCCCTATGGGGCAAGCGCGACAACCCTGGCCAAGTTGCTACCAAACGAGGTGGCGGCGGATGAATACTTCCGGCAGGTACTCGCGATTTTCGAGCGTGGGCAGGAGGGCTTGTTCGGGGTGAGCGATTTTGCCGGGCTGCTGGAGCAGGGCTCGGCCATGGAGGCGATTTCCGCGGAAAGCGCGGAGGCGGCCGGGCGGGCGGTGGTGGCGCAGTTGCGGAGGTTCGCCGCCAGTTCCACCCTGACCGGGGCGCAGATGGAGGAGATGGCGGAAGCCTTGAACCAGGTGCGCCTGCCCGCTCCGAAAGCCTATACACTGATCCGGCGGGAGGCGCCGGAGCTGTTGGAATTTCGCGCCGGAGAGGTGGCGCCGCCGGTGGAGATTCCGGCAGTGGACGCCGGGTTGCAGACAGCGTTCCAGGAACTGGCGGAGGCCATGCGGGAACATGACAAACCGGAGGAGATGCGAGCGGTGATCGCCCGCGGGCTGCGCCTGGTGAATGGCCGGTACAGGACCGGAGGCTGCGTTGGGTGCCTGTCTCCGGATGCGCAGTCGTGGGCCCTGGTTTCACTGGCGGCCAATGCGGCACCCATGACGATCGCCAGCCAGTTGAGCGCAATCCAGGAGCCGTTCTGGCACGCCTACTTTCTGGCGATTGCGGCGCAACAGGTAGGCCAGCCGGCGAGGGTGGCCGATCCGACGGCGCGGCGGGTGGCCGGGAAGGAAGAGGCGGAGCCGGAGTAGATTCATGGTTGGAGAGGTTGAGAACGGGAGCGACGACGGGGGTTGGGCGTCACTCCCACATCTGCTGACTACGGCAGATGTGGGACACCAGCACGCATCAATGCGGGGAGTTGCTCCGCAAGTTGTCCGCGTCAAGAGGGTAGGACGATAGGATGAACGGCGGAAGAGTCGGGGAAGTCTGGTTTGGGCGGTTTCCGGGGAGTATGAGTTGAGTAAAAGGTTGCTATTAGTGGCGTATCCCTTGTTGCCCGTGGTTGGGACGAGCGTGGGCGGGACCGAACAGGCGGTGTGGACGCTGGAACGGGAGCTGGCGTCGCGCGGCTGGAAGATAGAGGTGGCAGCCTGCCCCTACCCTTCGGCGAACCTGGCGCTGCTGGCGGCGCGCGAGAGTACGGCGCTGCTGGATGGCTTTGAGGAGCGCAGGATGGCGCACGTGGAGCGGGTGGTGTCGGCTTGCGCGGAGCGCGACTTCGCCATGGTACTGGACCACAGCGGAAGCTTCTTCCGTTTTGCGGACCGGGTCCGAGGGCACGTGCTGGCGACTCTGCATCTGCCGCGCGGGATGTATCCGGCGGGGGTGTTCGATGGTTTGCCGGGCAACGTCTACTTTGCCTGCGTGAGCGATCGTCAAAGATCGACATTCATGGATCTTCCGCAGGTGCTGGGAGTGGTGCGGAACGGGATTCGTCTGGAGCGCTACCCGATTGGCGGGCGCAAATCCGACTACGTGCTCTGGCTGGAAAACATTTGCGCGGAAAAGGCCCCGCACCTGGCGATTGCGGCGGCCACCCAGGCCGGGCTGCCGATCGTGCTGGCCGGCCACCTCGATCTCTCGGCGCGGCAGAAGCGTTACTGGGAGAGCAAGGTGAAACCGCGGATCGACGGCCAGCAGGTGCGGTGGCTGGAGTTAGGGTCGTTTGCGGAAAAGGTAAAGCTCATGCAAGACGCGCGGGCGCTGCTGGTGAGTTCCGTGGAGGCCGAGACGACGACGCTGTTGCCGCTGGAGTCGATGGCGTGCGGGACTCCGGTGATTGCGTTTGAATCCAGCGAACTGGGGGAAATGGTGCCGAAGGAAACCGGCTTCATGGTTCGCGGAGTTGAGGAGATGGCGGAGGCTTGCGGCAAGGTGAGCGAGCTGCGCGCCCAAGGTTGCCGCGAGTGGGTGAGGAAGGAACACTCGGCCAGAAGCATGGCGGACGGGTACGAGGCCATGATCGCCGATCTGCAGGAGCAGCAGCGCATGGAAAAACGCCGACGGTAGCACGCCGGAGCGAAGTTGCGGGAAGGATCGGCAATGAGATGAAGGTGATTGTGTTTGGCGCGACGGGAATGGTGGGGGCGGGCGTGCTGCGCGAGTGCCTGCTGGACGCGGGAGTGGAACGGGTACTGTCCGTGGGCAGGCATGCGACCGGAGTGAGGGACGAAAAACTGCGTGAGGTTGAACTCCCGGACTTGCTGGAACTGGCGCCGATTGCGTCCGAGCTTGGCGGATATGACGCGTGCTTCTACTGCCTGGGCGTCTCTTCGATGGGGATGACGGAAGCCGAGTACCGCCGGGTTTGCTACGCGATGCCGATGGCGGCGGCCGGGATGCTGGTGAAGTTGAATCCAGCAATGACGTTTGTGTACGTGACCGGCGCGGGAGCCGACAGCAGCGAGCGGGGACGGGTGATGTGGGCGAGGGTAAAGGGCGCGACCGAGAACGCGCTGCTGCGAATGCCGTTCAAGGGCGTGTACATATTCCGTCCGGCGGCCATCCAGCCGCTGCATGGAATACGGTCGAAGACGCGGCTGTACCAGTTTTTCTACGATGCGTTGGGGCCGCTGCTGAGCTTGGGAAACCGCTGGCTGCCGCAGTATGTTACGACGACGGAGCAGGTGGGGCGGGCGATGCTCCAAGTGGCGCGGCAGGGGGCGACGAAGCGGGTGCTGGAGAACGTGGATATCAATGCGTTGTGAGGGCAGGTCACGGCGGAACGCGGGAGCGAGAATCGATTGCTGGTTGAAAAGCCTCTGGAGCGGCAGCGGATACTTGAGCTGCGCGGGGGTCCTTCGCTTCGCTCAGGAGGACAATCTAGAAACAAGGACAAGAGCGGGAGCAAGAACAAGAGCAGGAGCAAGAGCAGGAACGAGAACACGGCCAAGGTCAACTGCCCCACGTTAGCCGAAGGAAGGCGAACGTGGGGCGCCAGATTACTCCGTTGGCTGTCGAGTTACCCGGCACTTACTCTGACTTACTCGGAGTTAGTTGCCACTTTTCCTGACTTACTTTATGACTCCCGCGGTACGGGCGACGGATTCCAGTTTGGCGCGGAGAGCGGGTTGCATCCGGCACATGGGGAGGCGATAGTTTTCCTCGATGCGTCCCATCATGGCGAGGACGGCTTTGACCGGCATGGGGTTGCTCTCGATGAAGTTGGCCTGCATGAGGGCAAGGTACTTTTGATAAAGGGTGCGGGCAAGCGTCCAGTCATTATCGAGGGCGGCTCGGGTCATGTCAGCCGTCTCCTTGGGGATGGCGTTGGAGGCGACGGAGATGACGCCGACGCCGCCGACCGCGATCACCGGGAGGATTAAAGCATCGTCACCGCTGAGGACGGTGAAGCCGGGGATGAGAGAGCAGACCGTGGCGATCTGACCGATGACTCCGCTGGCTTCCTTTACGGCGGCGATGTTGGGCAACTCGGAGAGGCGCAGCAGCGTGTTCGGCTCAAGATTGACGCCGGTGCGGCCGGGAACGTTGTAAAGGATGACGGGTTTGTCGACGGCGGCGGCGATGGCCTTGAAGTGCTGGTACTGGCCCTCCTGGGTGGGTTTGTTGTAATAAGGCGAGGCGGAGAGAATGGCGTCCACACCCTGGATGCGCGAGACCTCGGCCGCTTTGTGGACGGCTTCGGAAGTGGAGTTCGAGGTGGCGCCGGCGACGATGGGGACGCGTCCGGCAGCGACCTCGATGGTGGTTCCGATCACCCGGCGCCACTCGTCGTGCGAGAGCGTGGGAGTTTCGCCGGTGGTGCCGCAGGGAACCAGGAAGTCGATTCCAGATTCGATCTGCCAGGCCACCAGCGAGCGCAGCGCTTTTTCGTCGATTGATCCATCGCCCAGGAACGGAGTTACGAGCGCCGTTCCACATCCACGTAATTTGACCATACGGCCCTAGCCCTTCAGCTCAGAAAAAATTTCCTGAAATTCGTAAAATCCCTGCTTGTTCGCGACCCACTCGGCGGCGCGTACGGCGCCTTCGGCAAAACCACGGCGGTTGTGGGCTTCGTGAGTCAGCGTAATCCTATCCGCGCCGGACAGCAACTCGACCGAGTGGGTGCCGACGATTTCACCTTCGCGGACGGAGGTGATGGGCGGCTTGTGGCCGCCGAAGTGCTCGATGGTTCTGGCGAGGGAAACAGCGGTGCCGCTGGGCGCGTCGAGCTTGTGGACGTGGTGGGTCTCACTGATGCGGGACTCGTATCCATAATGCAGGGCCTTGGCGGCTTCACGCACCATGGCGAAGAAGAGATTGACGCCGATGGAAAAGTTGGAGGCCCAGACGAATCCGGTGCGGGCGCGCTCGACCTGGTTGCGCACGTTGGGCAGTTCGGCATACCAGCCGGTGGTGCCGACGACCATGTTGGCGCCGGCGCGGACGGTGGCCCTGATGTTGGCCATGACCGCATCCGGGGTGGTGAAGTCAAGCACGGCATCGACGCCGGCGAGACGCTCCCGGGTGAGGGCGGCGCCGTTGTGGTTCTCGCCGATCTCGATGATCTGAATGCTGTGGCCGCGCAGGGCTGCGACTTCAGCCACCACGGCGCCCATCTTGCCGCCGCCCAACAGTACAAAGTTCATCGCAGTATCTCCGCGCTCATGGTGCAGTGACCATTGTCGCGCTGAATGCGGTTGCAGGTTTGGAAACCCGGGTCAATCGAAAATTTCCGGGTCCACTTCGGTAAAAAACTCCTTGTGCAGGCGGCGCAAGGCCTCGGGCACGTCGTCTTCGCCGATGACGAAGGTGATGTTGATCTCGGATGCTCCCTGGGAAATCATGCGCACGTTGATGTCGCCGAGGGCGGCAAAGACGCGGGCGGCGATCTGCGGCGTCTCGCGGATATTTTCTCCGACCAGGCAGACGATGGCGTTGCGCCCGGCATATTTTACGTCGGCGATTTTTTCCAGATCGGCGGCGATGGCCGGAATCGCTTCGTTGGAATCGACGGTGAGAGAGACGCTGACCTCGGAGGTGGAAACGACGTCGATGGAGCAGTGATGGCGGTCAAAAATGTCGAAGATTGTTTTGAGGAATCCGTGTGCGCCCAACATGCGGGCGGCGACGACATCGACGATGGTGATGCGTTTTTTGGCGGCGATGGCCTTGAAGGTGGAGTGTGACTTTGGGGCGCGTCCGACGATGAGGGTACCCTGGTTGGAAGGGTTCAGCGAGTTGAGCACGAGTACGGGAATGTTCTTCTCGACGGCGGGCAGGACGGTGGCCGGGTGCAGGACCTTGGCTCCGAAGTAGGCGAGCTCGGCAGCCTCCTCGAAGGAAATGACGCGGATGCGGCGCGCGTCGGGACAGATGCGCGGGTCGGTGGTGCGCATGCCATCAACGTCGGTCCAGATCTCGATGGCTTCGGCATCGAGGCCGGCGCCGATGAGGGCGGCGGAAAAATCGGACCCACCACGGCCAATGGTGGTCTGCACGCCGTGGGCGGTGGCGCCGATGAAACCGCCGAGGACCGGGACCTGGGCGTCGAGCAGCAGGGGACGCACGAGATTCTTGGCGCGATGCTCGATCTCATCGGGCTGGGGAATGGCGCGGCCATGCTGGGCGCCGGTGATCATGACCTTGCGGGCATCGACTAGGACGGCTGGAATGCCGCGGGCGAGATAGGCTTCGGTGACGATGCGGCTGTTGAGACGTTCGCCATAGCTGACGACGTAGTCGGAGCTGCGCGGGGAAAGTTCGCCGACGGCGACGATGCCTTTGAGCAACTCGTCGAGAGTATCGAATTCATGCTCGATCTCCGCGCCGAGGACGGCGTACTGGGCGGCGGTGACGAGGTCTCTGGCGGTGGCATGGTGGCGCTGGCGCAGGCCGCTGGCGAGTTCGAGAGCCTGCGAGCGCTGGCCTTCGCCGGCAAATTTACCAGCCGCCAGGAGGGCGTCGGTGACGCGGGCCATGGCGGAGACCACGACCACGGGACGGCGCTGCAGGCGGCTTTTTACAATCTGCGCGGTGCGAAGGATGGCCACTGCGTCCATCACCGAGGTACCGCCGAACTTCATCACGATCATGACGGCAAACCCTTACTCCAGAAACCCCTTGGCCTTGAGCAATTCGGCGTTGAGCAGCGCGGCTCCGGCGGCGCCGCGGATGGTGTTGTGGGAGAGCATGGTGAACTTCCAGTCGAGCAGCGAGCAGGGGCGGAGCCGCCCGCAGGAGACGGTCATGCCATGGCCGCGTTCGATGTCCAGACGCGGCTGGGGACGGTCAGGGCGCTCGTCGTAGAAGATCGGCTGGGCGGGCGAAAAAGGGAGCTCGAGATCGGCCACGAGGCCGCGGAATTCGCGCCAGGCGGCGATGATCTTCTCGGCGGTCGCGCGCTTGGTCAACTTGATGGAGATGGATTCGGTGTGACCGTCTTCAACGGCGACGCGATTGCAATGGGTGCTGATGGCAAAGCTGGCGGGGACGACCTCGCCTCCCTTGAGCTTGCCGAGAAGTTTGCCCGCTTCCTCCTCCATCTTTTCCTCTTCGTTCTTGATGTAGGGAACGACGTTGCCGAGGATGTCCAGGGAAGCGACGCCGGGATAGCCCGCGCCGCTGATGGCTTGCATGGTGACGGCAAAGACGGATTCAATGCCGAAAGCCTTTTGCAGAGGCGCCAGCGCCAGGGCCAGTCCCATGACCGAGCAGTTGGAGTTGGTGACCATGAATCCGCCGGAGTGCCTGCGCCAGGACTGCGAGCGGATGAGCTGGAGATGACCGGGATTGATTTCCGGAATGACCAGAGGCACATGCGGGTGCATGCGGAAGGCCGATGAGTTGGAGATGACGGCGCATCCGGCTTCGGCAAAAACGGGCTCCATTTCGCGGGCGATATCGGCGTCGAGTGCGGCAAAGATGACCTTGGGCGCGCCCTTGGGTTCGGCGGCGGAAAGCTGCATGTTGGCGATGCCGGCGGGGATGGGCGTCTTCATCTTCCAGCGCGCGGCTTCCTGGTAGCTCTTGCCGAAGGAACGCTCGCTGGCAGCCAGCCAGGCGACCTCAAACCAAGGATGGTTCTCAAGCAGTTGGATAAATCTCTGGCCCACCATTCCGGTGGCCCCGAGGATGCCTACAGGGATCTTTGCCATCAGTGCGACTCTCTCTTTCCGGTGCTACCGGATATTGGGTGTTTCTATTTCTTATATCACTTTCTGCTGCCACTTTCCTGCTTTACCCAGCAGCGCTGTACGGGTGATTCGCCATGGGATCAACAGGTTACGGCGGCCTCTGGAACCGGGTTCGAGCCGGGACGCCGTACCGCTCAGGGCACCAGCATGTTGGTGACGAGCTCGGGCGCCAGGCCGCAGACGGGAGTGGCGGGATTGGACCGCGCCAGCTCAGGGGATGCCGCCCAGTAAAGGGTGAGCCGGAGAGTGGAATTGCCACGATGGGATGGGTGAAACGCCTGCGCGGCCTCGGGCAGATCGGCGAAAAACGACTGCGAGTAGGCGGGCGGAATCTCGACCATCGGCGCGGCTCCGGACGCTCCGGTGACGATGATGTGGGCATCGGTTGCGCTGGCCCGGCGCACCGGACCACCCTGGGCCTTGAGCTTCCAGCCATTCTTTTTTGCAGCGTCCACCCGCCAGCCGAACAGGGGGGAGTGGGGAATGGCGACGGGACGAGTGGAATTATTTTGCACCAGGATGACGAATTCGCGGTCCCTGTTTGGACTTTCGCCGCCGGCAGGGGTCAGGGAGGATGTCAAGAGTTCGCATGGGGCGACGACGCGCCGGGTGGGCGATTGCGCGAACAGGGGCAGAGTACAGAGTGCGAGTCCCAACAACGCCAGTGGAATTTTCATGTCTCTCATATTACCGGAAGCAGCGGCCCTGGGAGGTGAGCATTTAGGATACCGCCGCGGATGTTTTCCGGCGCTGCGGGCCGGGGTGCGCCACGGTGGAAGGTGGATGGGCGCCCGCCCGCAAGCTGGTATGGTAAGTTGGAGATTGTCTGCCAGGAACATTTCAGTCTTTGTCTTCCATACGCAAATACGGGTTGGCGCCGGGACCGGTTTGTATTCTGCTGCTGCTTACGGCGGCGGCGGTGCTGATCCACGGCTATCACATGGGAATCGAAGACCAGGACGTTTACCTGGCGGCTCTGAACAAGAGCCTGCATCCCGATTTGTACCCGGTAAACTCAATTTTTTTCACCGAGCAGATGAAGTCCTCCTTGTTCATAGCAGCGCTGGCCGGGAGCATCCGTTGCACTGGGCTGCCGGTTGCCTGGGCGCTATTTCTGTGGCATCTGGGGGCGACGTTCCTGGTGCTGCTGGGCTGCTGGAGGGTTGCGGTGGCCTGCTTCAACACGGCGGCGGCACGCTGGGCGGGAGTGCTGCTGGTGACGGTGCTGCTGACCCTGCCGGTGGCGGGCACATCGCTTTTTCTGGTGGATTCCTATCTGCACCCGCGGGCGCTGGCCACGGGCGCGATTCTGATGGCACTGGCCGCGTGTCTTAGGAAATCCTGGATTGCGTGTGTGGGGTGGTTGATTGCGGCTGTGCTGATGCACCCGCTGATGGCGCTGTTTGGCATCTCCCTGATGGTGTTTGTGGGCGTGGAACCCTGGGCGCGATGGCAAACCGCGAAGCCGCTAACGGCGCTGCTGCTGCCACTGGGACTGGGTGGGCATCCATCGCAAGCATGGAAGGAAGCCATCCTGGACCGGAGGTATTACTTCCCGCTGAAGTGGACCTGGTACGAATGGGTGGGGCTGCTGGCGCCGGTGTTGCTGGTGTGGTGGTTCGGGCGCATCGCCCGGCGGCAGCAGATGGCGATGCTGGAGCGGCTGGCGACACGGCTGGTTGCTTTCGCCGGGTTCCAGTTTGCGGTGGGCGCGCTGATGACGATGCTTCCGGGAACCGAACAGGCGGCTGCCTTGCAGCCGATGCGTTGGCTGCACATTTTCTACTTTCTGTTTTTGGTGATGGCGGGCGGGTTGCTGGGGCAATTCCTGCTGCACGGGAAACCGTGGCGCTGGCTGGCGCTGTTTGTACCGCTGGCGGGCATCATGTTCTGGGCGCAGCATGACTCATTCCGCACCAGTGACCACCTGGAATGGCCGGGCCGGAGCGCGAGGAACCCGTGGGCGAAGGCCTTTCTTTGGTCGGCCGCCAACACGCCCAGGGATGCGGTGTTCGCCATTGAGCCGGACTACATGAAACTGCATGGCGAGGAAAGCTACGGCGCCCGGGGGCTGGGGATGCGGAGTCTGCTGGCCGAGGACGAAAAAGATCCCGGAGCGGCGACCGTGTTTCCCGGACTGGCTCCGCTGTGGCAGGAGCAGGTACACGCGCAACGAGGCATCGAGAGGTTTGATGGCGAGCAATTCCACCAACTCCATGTCCGCTATGGGGTGAGCTGGGTAGTGTTGCCGGCCACGGCTCGGGTGCCGCTGGGGTGCGTGTATCGCAATGAAGCAGCCGAGGTTTGCAGGGTGGAGTAGAGCGCCTGGCTTGAATATCAGCCCGAGCATATATTTGCTAAGGCATATATGTCGTGGTAGGATTCGCTCATGAGCGACGGAACCACGACCGCGCGGATGGAGAAGCTGTTTCAAGGTCTTGCGGATCGTACCCGTCTTCGCCTCCTGAACCTGATCTCCGATCAGGAAGTTTGCGTCTGCTATTTCGTGGAAATCCTCGACCTGGCGCAACCTACGATCTCCCGGCACCTGGCGTACCTGCGCCGTGCAGGTCTGGTGGCGGCACGGCGGCAGGGCAAATGGATGCATTACCGCATCGCTTTCCCGCAGGATGCGTTTGCCCGCCGGTTATTGGATGACACATTGCGCTGGCTCTCGGCAGACAAGCAGATGCGACAGGATCGTTCCCGTCTTTTGCAAGCATGTTGCACACCACAGAAGTTTGTAAACCTTCACGGAGCACCAGCTCCCAACCGGGTCACCGGGTTGATTTCAGAAGGACACTGAGGAAACGAGGAAAGCATGAAGAACGAGTCTATTACCGCCGCCGTCCGGGAACACTATGGCTCCGTCGCACGTGGCGAGGCTGCAGCCTGTGGCGCACCGGTCGAGGATGTCGCCCGCGCGATTGGTTATACCGAGGAGGAACTGGCACTGGGGGGTGACGCCAATCTTGGTCTGGGTTGCGGCAATCCTCTGGCGCTCACGCAAATCAGGCCAGGAATGACCGTGCTGGACCTCGGCTCCGGCGCCGGATTCGATGCGTTTTTGGCGTGGAACCGCGTGGGACCAACCGGCCACGTGATCGGCGTTGATATGACCGACGACATGCTGACCCGCGCCCGCCAGAACGCGGAAAAGCGAGGTGCTACGAATGTCGAGTTCCGCAAGGGGATGATCGAAAACCTACCCGTCGAAAGCGGCACCGTCGATTACGTCATCAGCAACTGCGTGATTAACCTCTCTCCAGACAAGCCCGCCGTCTTCCGCGAAATCGCCCGCGTGCTCAAACCCGGCGGATACTTCGCGGTCAGCGACATCGTGTTGCTCAAGACATTGCCGGAGGAACTGGTCCGCGACATCAGCGCCTATGTGGGCTGCATCTCCGGCGCAAGCCTGCTTACAGACTATCTCAGCACTGCGCTCGCTGCGGGGCTTCGCGATCTCAGCATTCCCCGCATCGCGCATGGCGCTGAATTGGTGAAAGTTTTGGCCCCGGAGAGTGCCTGCGACGGTGGCAGCTCCTGTTGCGGGTCCACAATTTCAGTCACGTCGCTTAAGAATCCCGGTACGTTGATTCGCGAGGCTGTGGAAGCGGTCGCTTCCATTAAGCTGCACGGCAGGAAGTGAGCGAGGAGGACGTGTGAAGAAGATGATGGTTCTCTTTCTCTGCACTGGAAATTCGTGCCGCAGTCAGATGGCGGAAGGCTTTCTCCGCGCCTGCGGAGGCGACGCGTACGAAGCGCACAGCGCTGGAACGAATCCCTCCAAGGTGAATCCGCTGGCAGTGGAGGTCATGCGCGAGATCGGCATCGATATCTCAGGACAGCGTTCCAAGAACGTGACTGAATACCTCGGCCAGCATTTTCCGTTCGTCATTACAGTCTGTAACAACGCGGCGGAGCACTGTCCCATCTTCCCGGGCCCCAGCATTCGCGAGCACTGGCCGTTTGAGGACCCGGCGGAAGCCACGGGAACGAAAGCAGAGCGGCGCATCGTGTTCCGCAAGGTGCGCGATGAAATCGGCGCTCGCGTTCAAAGCTGGGTTGCAGGGAAAACACCGGTCTAAACGGACGCCAAGCGGCTCGGAGGAGAGTCCCGCCTGGAATTCTGTCTAAAACGCGCCCTCCCGCTTAGTATCTCGACACAAGCGTAGCCGACAGGCTATGGGTGGGCGTCGGCTGGCACATCGAACACATACAGGGTGTGATTGAGGATTGTCTTGAGCGGGTACTGGAGCAGCCAACGGTAGGCGGAATGGTTCTGGAGTAGTTGCCCGGAAAGATGGGTGGCACTGACCACGATGATTCCCGTGGGACGGTCTGGCTCGCGCAGCCGGGTGTAATGGATGCCGTACCAGGCGGGATCGACTTCGCCGACATAGGCGAGGTGCATGGGCTGGTTGGGATTGGTGGCCTGATACTGGCGCAGGGCGACCATCCCCTCACCCCAGTCGGTGTTGCTGTCGCTGAGCAGTTGCCAGGTGTCGGCGGGCTTGACGAGGATGGTGAAGTAGGAAAGATAGTCTGGCGCGTAGCGGGCGATGTCCGCCGCCTGGGCGACGAGCAATATGACAAGAACCGCCTGTGTCTTGCGCACATCCCAGTGCAGGCCGCGTGCCCACTCCACGGCGGCTCCCGCGTAGAGCAGAAGAAACGGGTAGAGCGGCAGGACATGGCGGACGCCGATATTGATGTGCGAGGTAACGGCGAAGACAAGGTAAACCGCGGGAAAAATACTCATCAGCAGAAGAGTGCGCCAGCCGGGAAGCTTGCGCCACAACACGGCGCAGGCGCCGGCAGCGCCCAGCAGGAGCATGAGCAGCGGCCACTTCAGAAGCATCCCCGCCGGGAAGTAGAGTTTGGAGCCATGGGCCGAATAGTGACCCAGCAGGAAACTGCGGTGGCCCTCCATGTTGTGGAAGACGACCATGCCGAGTCCGGTCATCCACTCGCAGGCGGGCAGGAAAATGGTGACCGGAGTCTTCAGGGTCGGCATATCGTACTGCAGTAGTTTGGTGTAACCGGCGAAATGGATGGTGACCATCTGGTTGGCGAAGATCACCTTGGAGACGTGGAAAAAGTATCCGGTCCAGACCACGAGACAGGCGATGAGGCAGACGGCGGCGGTACGACGCCACTGCAATCCGCGCGGGTTGAACTTGATCTCTCCGGGGGCGAGCACGAGAACCAGGGCGAGCACCAGGGCGAACAGCGGTGGACTGTTGAACTTTGCCAGCAGCAGGCCGCCGAGCAGGAGTCCGAGAACGGCGGCCTGGGGACGCGAGGGATGGAGCCAATAGCGCGTCCACTGGACGACGCAGGCGAATACGAACAGACAGCCGATGCCATCGATGGTTGCCAGCGAAAAATGAGCGATCAGCTCCGGCGACAGGACGGCGAGAGCGAGCACGAAGTTGGCGGTTACCTCGGAAAACAGCTTACGCGCGGCGTACCAGAGCAGAAGCAACAGCGCCACCCCGAGCAGGACGTTGACGGGACGGGCGCGGTAGAGCCACACCTCGGGCGCGGGCGTGATGGGATGGACCTGGTTGTCGATGAGCTGATATTTCCAATCCACGCGCAGCAGCGGAAGGGTGAAGAGCAGGCGTCCTAGCGGCGGTTGATCGTGCCAGTGCTCGAACTCTCCGAAACGCCATGCCTCCAGTCCCGCCACCAGATGCTCGGGCTCATCGTTGGTGAACGACTGGGTGCGGATGAACCAGGCGCATTGCAGAACGAAGATCAGGATGAGCAGGGAAACGATGACCCGGCTGAAGCGGCTAACCGGGATAGCCGCGGCGGAGGCGTCCTCGATTGCGCCGGGTTGCTTCCAGCTTGCATGGGGATTGGGCGCGATGGGCTGGGGCAGTGGAGGAGCCGGCTTCAATAGGGGCCTCGGAGGATGGTTTGGTGCGCCGTGCGGGAGCTCTTGAGTTCCTGCTTATTATGTCAGATCGCCGGAAGAGATGACTTTCCCACAATCGCCAACGGCGGGCGGTTGCGGGCCACCTGAGCGCGACGTTATTTTTCCTGGCGGAGGACTTCGGTGTTGGCGTCCGGGATGGAAATGCGGAGCAGTTTGTGGTCGGAGTCGATCCAGAGCTGCCAGTCGGGGCCGTCGGTCTGCATCAGGAAATGGCGCAGGTGCTGGGGACGTCCGTTGAAAGGCATGTCCTCGTATCCCTTGAATTCGATGAAGACTTCGGCGGAGGTGCGGCGGCGGGGAATGATGACGGGAAAGCGGGCGCGGACATAGTCGCAGCCATCGCCGGTGGCACGCTGTTTACAGGAGGTCGCGAGATAGCGCCAGAGCAGGACTTCGCGGGTTGCGAAGAAATAGTCGTCGAGAACGAATGCCGTGGGAGTGAGGAAAAATTCCTGGTCGCTGATTTTGTCATTGGCGACGATGTGCATGGTCAGGAACTCATCCTTGGGCTCGATGGTGGCGGAGTTGTGCGAGGGGGAACTCTGCTTCCACTCGTAGCGGGAGAGGCTGCCGTCGGGCAGCAGGGTGAGTTCGCTGGTTTGCTGGAGGGTGCCTCCGGGCTGTCCGGCGTCGAGGTGAAGCTCGGACGAGGTGACGTTGGATTCGGCGAACTGGCGGATGATGAAGGTCTCGGTGGCGACCTTCTGGCCGTTCTGGAAGATGGCGAACGAGCCTTCATCGACCACCTTGACTGGTTTGTTGGCCGCGGGCTTGCTGGCGGCGGTCGCGAAAGCGGCAAACAGGAAAAGCGAGGCGATGATAAGAGTTCGGCGGATCATGTGGAGTTCCCCGCTAGAGTGTAGCGCGAGCGGTGGTACAGATGCCAAGGCGATTGGCAAGCTGAACCAGAGAGATCAGCAGGGTGGAGGGATCGTCGGCGGAGGCATCGAAGGTGTGGTGGGCGAGAAGATAGGTGGGACGGCGCTGGGCGTAGAGCTCGCAGAGGCGGTCGCGATCGGCGGCCAGGGGACGTTGATGAGCGGTGCCACGGATGCGGGCGTAGAGGACTTCAAAGGGCGCGTCGAGAAAAACGATGGTTGCCCCGTGGTGGGCGAGCAGGTCGCGATTGGCCTCCTGGAGGAACGCTCCTCCACCCAGGGCAAGCACGGAAGGACGCGCCAGGGCAGGCAGGATGAGGTCGAGGTGATAGTGCTCGATGGCGCGGAAGCCGCTTTCGCCGCGCGCGGCGAACAGGGCGGGAATGGCGCCGTGAATGCGCGCAATCTCCTCGTCGAGATCGACGAGCGGACAGGCCAGCTGGGCGGCAAGGAGGCGTCCGAGAGTGCTTTTGCCAGCCCCCATGAATCCGATGAGGACCAGCAGCGGCTTGGGAGAATGATTCGGCATTGAGGGGGATTGTAGCAGGAAGCGGGGTCAATCCCACGGGTTACGCGACGGCGGGCGAACGCGGGGGCACCCGGACTACCAGTTCATCTGGGGTGTGCGCTCGGATCGAACCAGAAGGATGGGGTTGTCCAGACGAGATAGCAGTTGCCTCATGGTTTCCGTTGAGCAAACAGACTCGCCGAGCACAACGATGCCGCCACCTTCGGTTTGCACCGCATGAGCAATGGACAGGGGATCGGTGCCGGGGATTCGGCGAAAATGCACATGGAGGTGCTCCAACTCGCCCTTGAGCGAGGTCAACGCGCTTTTCGGAATGCCTTCGCCAAAGCTCGTTCTGGCACTTGAGGAAAGCACAATCAGTCTGCCGCCATAGGCCCGCGCCAACCGCACGGCAGCGATGAGAGGCGCCTGGAAAGTCTCCGCGTCGTTCACGACGACGAGCACCTGGCGTTTGAGGGGATGGCCGCGCCGGACCAGGAGAAGGTCTCGAGGCGAATGGCGTGCAACGTTCAGGGCGGTTGATCCGAGATGAGTCTGCGCAGCCAGGGACCAGCCGCTGCGGCCGAGAACCAGGATATCGATCCCCGCCGCCGCCGCCAGTACTTCAGTGTTTACGTCTCCGCGAACAACCCGGAATGCCCAACGCAGCTGGATCGGATTGGCGAGCGATGCCATGGCGCGCCGGGCTAACTCCGCCTGCGCGCGGAACTGTTGCTCCATGGCGTCGCGGTTCAGCGGGCGCTGCTGGGCAGACGGATACAGTACCTGGCGAGCCTGCGGCGACTCGGCGAGACGCAACAGTTGAGTGTCTTCGACGAACAGGCCAATCAGCTCGGCCTTGGCGAAGGCCGCCAAGTCGGCAGCCATCTCCAAGGCTGCCATGCTCTGCCTGGATCCGTCGAGCGCAACGAGAATGTGCCGAACGGTCAATTCAATGTTTTGAGGATCCACGTGAACTCTCCGCCGCTGCAGCGAACGCCAGGTACTTCTCGGCGAACTCGATCAGCCGCTTCTCTACCCGGTCATTGATCGTACCCTCTGGAAAGTTGCCGGATTCGTCGCGTTCACCAGCCGGCACGCCCGTGAGGATCTCTATTCCCTCATCGATGGTCTGTACCGGGTAGATCTGGAATCTACCTTCCTTCACCGCTTCCACGACGTCGCCGCGCAGCATGAGGTGTTTTACGTTGCTTGCCGGGATGGCGACTCCCTGGTTGCCAGTCAATCCCTTAGCTTTACAGGCGTCGAAGAACCCTTCAATCTTTTCATTCACCCCGCCGATGGGTTGGACTTCCCCATATTGATTCACCGAACCGGTTACGGCAATCGACTGGCTTATCGGTGCCTGGGCCAGAGCCGAAAGCAAAGCGTACAGTTCGGCTGATGAAGCGCTGTCTCCCTCGATGCCACCATACGATTGTTCGAACACTAAACTTGCATGGAGCGAGAGCGGACGATTCGACGAATAGCGCGCGCCCAGGAAACCGGAGAGGATCAGCACCCCCTTGGAATGGAGCGGGCCACCCAGTTCGACCTCTCTCTCGATGTCTACCACTTCGCCCTTGCCCAGTCGAACCCGAGCCGTGATCCGGTTCGGCTGACCGAAGGAGAACTGTCCTAACTGAGTCACGGAGAGCCCGTTCACCTGCCCAACCTTTGACCCACTCGTGCTGATCAAAAGCGTGCCCCGCTGGATCTCTTCCAGCACTTGCTCGTGGATGCGGTTTGCGCGGTGCACCTGAGCGTCAATTGCCTTCTCTACGTCGCAGGCAGTCACGGTGGTACGTCCAGCTTGCCTCGCCCAGTAGTCGGATTCGCGCAAAAGATCGATAAGGGCCGTGCGCTGATGCGAAAGCTTCTCCGCATCTCCGGCCAGCCGAGCACTCTGTTCAATGCTTCGCGCCACCGCGCTACGATCCATGGGAAGCGACTTTTCCGAACGCACAATGGTGGCGATCATCCGTGCATAAAGCAGATGATTTTCGGGACTGCGCTCCATCTGGTTGTCGAAATCGGCCATAACTTTGAACAAAGTTTGGAATTCAGGATCGTACTGACTGAGCAAGTAATAAAGCAGCCGGTCTCCGACAAGAATGATTTTGATCTGAAGGGGAATGGATTGAGGTTCCAGCGAGACCGTGCTTAACAAGCCCAGCGCTTGTCCCAGCGACTCAATTCGAATCTCCGCGGAGCGCAAGGCGCGCTTCAACCCGTCCCAGGAATACGGCTGCGCGAGTATTTTTTGGGCATCCAGAATCAAGTAGCCTCCGTTGGCACGGTGCAATGCCCCTCCCCGGATCAGATTGAAGTCCGTGGACAATGCGCCGAACTGAGCTACGTATTCCGTTTGGCCAATCAAATTCTGGTAGGTTGGATTGTCCTCGACGACAAGCGGCGCACCCTGGGTCGCACTGTGATCCACCAGCAGGTTGACCCTGTACCGCCTCAAGAATGGCGGACCATCCGTGGGAGAGTGCGACGCAGCTATCGGGGAGGCAGCGGCCGCCTCGGGCGGGACTAGAAATTGGGCCACATTGTCGATCACATCTTTCTGGAGTGTTTCGAGATAACGCACCACTTCAGGGAACGCTTCGTATTTCTTCCTCAAGGCCTCGGTCAAATGACCGACGCCGAAGGTTGTCACATCGCGAGTGAGTGTCTCGAGCTTTTCCCGGCCTTCCTTTTCCAAGAGCAGAAGTTGGTAGCTCGCCGCCTGTACCAACTCCTGTATGGAAGCCATCGCGTCTTCGACGCGCTTGCGCTCTTCTTCAGGAAGCGCGACTAACTGGTTGGGCGGCAGAACCTCCCCGTCTCGCAGCGGGGCGAAGACGAAGCCGGCAGGCGTGCGCGCGATCCCAATCCCCTTGGCCTGCGCCTGTTGTGTAAGCCTCTCGAAAATCTTCGCCTGTTGGGCCTTCGTTTCGATCTCAACCGCCTCTTTATGGGCCCGGTACTCGTCGCTTTCAAACACCGCGGGAATCGCGAAGCGAAGTTCCTGCACCAACCGCTTCACATCCTGACGCAGACTGGCTCCCTGGCCTGAAGGCAGCTTCAAAGCCAGGGGCCGTTGCGGCTCCTCGAAGTTATTGACGTAGCACCAGTCGGATGGTGTGGGCTCCTGGGCGGCTCGTTCCTG
The DNA here is from genome assembly GCA_964591805.1 of uncultured Acidobacteriaceae bacterium. GTDB lineage: Bacteria > Acidobacteriota > Terriglobia > Terriglobales > Acidobacteriaceae > TOLSYN. The sequence goes on from CAZQDD010000003.1 coordinate 21,118, forward strand.
CAAGAGATGATGCATCGTCCAGTGCTTGCCGATTCCGGTTGGACCGGACACATAGAGGTTATAACCCAGCCGGCGGATGCCGATGGCAAACTGCACGGCGCCGATCACTCGGGACTGTCCGACAATATCGGTAAAACTCTCAAGCTCATCCGTGGTCTCGAACGCGAATTGGCGCAGATCACAGGCGGTGTACAGGAGTTCCGGCTTCAGTGGCTCGATCATGGACACCTCGGATTCGTCTGACTATTCCGCTGTTGCAAATTCCACCCCGGGCAATACGCGCCTCAGTTCCGGACCGTTAGCACGGGGCAATGTGCCTGGCAGACAACCATGGAAGCGGTTGCCCATGGCAAATGGCTCGCGATCAAACTGCCCGGCGCGCGGTGCGCGCCCATTACGATCAGATCTGCTTGTTTGCTTTTTGCGACAGAGAGGATGGTCTCGGCGGCGGCTCCGTACTCGACAATAATCTCAGGCGCCAACTCCCGAATCGTACCGCAGGAAACCATCTCCGCCATTTGCTCACGGGCGTCCGCCAGGGCCTGGGCAGCAAACTCACTGGGAAGTTCCACGGCTGCCTCTTGGGCACTCAAATCGATGGGCACAATTTCCGCACCGGCCGATACCGCATGCAGCAGGATGAGGTGTGCATGGTTCGTCCGCGCCAGCGATTCCGCATAGGGCAGGGCACGATGCGAGCCCGAGGAAAAATCCGTCGCAAAGAGAATTGCCGCAATGCGCGTTGGCGCCTTTCCTGCGATCGCACTGTGCGGGTTGATGGTTAGCACCGGGCAGCGGGCGAGGCGGAAAATCTGTTCCGCCACGGAGCCGAGCACCAGCTTCCTCAGCCCACGCCGGCCATGCGTGCCTAACACGATCAGATCGATGCTTCTTTCTTCGATGAACCCCGCGAGAACATTCCATAGCGGTCCTCGCGCCACGGTCGCCGTGGAGGCAATGTTGCCAAATGGCTTGCCGGCCAGCAGAGTGTTCAGCGCAAATTGTGCGGCCACTCGATCCGCATCCAGTTCTGGGGGCATATCCAATGGCAGTTCCAGCATCGGTTCCGGGGTCAGAACATGGAGCACATGAACCGTGGAACCGTAGCGCTCGGCGATGGCGCGTAAGAAAGGAAGAGCTGCCTGCGATGATGGTGAGAAATCGGTGGCGAAAAGAATGTTCTTGAGCGACGGGACGAGCAGTGGTTGGGTGAAACCGGACATCGGAACCTCCTTGTGGGGACCGGCAGTTCTTGCTAGCCGGATTCCCCTTTTTCAGGACTGCTCCGCCGGAATTGTACCCCTCGTGGCCGGGATTGCAAGACCACTCCTCGGGCGAAAAACAAAACAATTCCGCAACCCTCGGGACTCGGACGCCTCAGCGAGAGGATTGCTCGCCGATTTTTCCGGGACACTTCCCTCTTTCTTGGTTGTCAGCGATTCGATTTGCGTGCCATGGCTCCAGGCGCTGATTGGCCGAAAGCACCGGCGCCGTGAGGCACCGGTGCAGGTTTTGCCGACGAGCCTTTCACCATGTTTACTAGACGGCGACAGTTTTGTTTTCGCGCATGATGAAACGCTTGTCGAGCTTCTCCAGCGTTTCCATCACCCCGGTATATTCGAGTTCTGCCATCGGCAGCATGGCAGGACCAATAAAGCCCTGGCGGCGAATTTCAATCGCTTTGCCGGCTACGCGGTGGCGCACCTCGTCCCAGAACGGATGGGCAAAAGCGTCAACCGGTTCTGTAAGTTTGGCGTTGTGGACGCAGAAAGCCGCACAGGTAACCAGCGGCGGCCCATCGAAATAGGAAGTTGGGGTAAGGAGCGAAACTGGCATAAGCGGCATGTTGTGAGATCCCCGCATACCTCCGGCCACGAAATGGCCGACGGCGAAAGGCGCCAGAATCTCACCCGTCGCGGGGAAGTCCATCTGGGCACGCACCAGCATGACCGGATCGTCTTTGCCGACGTACTTGCCCGCGATGTTATGCAGCCGGGAAGTGGATACGGCTGCCGCTTCCGCCCCGCTGGCGCGCGACCAGATCGATTCCACCACGTAACGCTCCGGATCGCGAAGCAGAGCTGCCAGATCGTAGATTTCTTCCGGTGTGACCAGTTCGATGACACGATCGCCATCGGTGCAGTTTACGTCCATGATGGACCAGCGGAAGCCCTTGGCGATTCTCGGCGAGAGAATGAGCCCAGGCGTATTCATCACGTCGGCAAAGGCAAGATAGAGGGGCAGGTTGTATGCGCCGGGATCGGTTTTGTCGGCGGCGAAGAAGAGGAAGGCCTCGTTTGGCCGTTCCTCGATCTCCATCTCCACAACGGCGGGGCCAAGCCCGTGAACGTTGCCGGAGAAGGAATCCTTCAGCAGGTCCTGACCGGCCCCATACAGGCCCTGTTTCTTGGCGGTAGCTGTACCGGTGACGAACGCATCCCACGCCAGTTTGTGGACCTCATGGTCGCCAGCGCCACGAGTGTGCGTCATGAGAATGGCGATGTCGTCGCCGGTGTAACTGATGTAGTGGTCCGTGAGGAGTGACTTACCCTGGGACTCAACGACCTCGGCAACGCTTTCCACCAGTTGTCGCGAAGGCGTAAGGTGTCCCCCAATGGAGCCGATATCGGCTTTGATGACCGATAGGGTGGTTTTCATTTTGATCCCTCCTAGTGGAAGGCAATTGGAAAGCTAAAGGACTGGCAGACCCGATTGTGACCAGGCCAGAGATACAAACACGTCGAAACGATCGAGGCACCAATCGCCTTCATTGCACAAGACGGGGAACAGGCCCTTGCGGAGGACCTTGTCCCTGCGATCGCGAAATTTAGCGCCGATCCCAGACAATCTCAGTGATTGGGATCACCGGAGTGTGCCCATTTTGTGTCAGCGGGGGAACGCGGAGACATCATGCCGATCCTGGGGCCCGATCATCACCGGGTTCGGCAGCTCCCTTCCGGCAGACGTTTGCGTTGTTTCGGAATCGCGGGCATCCATTCGTGGAACTCTGAGTCGAGCCGGTTTCCAATTTGCGACCAGTTCCGAACCCGTTGCGTAGTTGCATGGGGCGCAGATGGAGAATTTCTTGCGCACTGAAAAGTCACATGTTCTCGTGACGGCTATCACGGAATGGCTGCGAATCCAGTGACATCATGGCTGCGGTAGCGTGGTTTCTGTAGCGTGATTGTCTTCTAGAGCCGACATTGGATGATCTGAAGTTCCAGGCCGATGCACGCAGGTTCTGCGGTGTCGGCAAGGCAGCGGGCCAGATGAAACGGTTGCCGAATTCCGTTATCCGAATATGTCGGGCAGATTCGCAGTCCAGCCAAATTTTGCGTTGCCAACGCCTTGAGCCCAGGGCGTTGCCCACAGGTTTTGTCCACAGAAGTTACTTTCCGTTTTTGTTGTGCAAGAGGAGTCCTATGCGCAAGCATTGCTTGGTCTTTTTTGCATTCGTCTTAGTTCTGTTCCTGCTTTTGTCATCGTACGGCGCTTCGGCTGTTACTCAGGCGGCGACGCCGGCGTTCAAACCAGCGGCGGGGACATACCCGTCGGCGCAGAGCGTGACCATCACGGATGCGACGGCTGACGCGACCATTTACTACACCACGAACGGGAACACGCCGACCACGTCCTCGAAGAAATACGCGGGAACCATCAAGGTATCGGCAACAGAGACGATCAAGGCCATCGCGGTAGCCACCGGGTACTCGCAGTCGGCGATACAGACGGCGACCTACACCATCAAGCCGCTCATCATCTCGACCAGCGATCTGCAAATTTCCCAGGGCATGGCAACGATGCCATATGGCACGAACGTCACGTGGAACGATGCGGTGAGCGGTGGAACGATGCCGTACAGTTTCTCCTACACGGGCCTTCCTTCGTGGGCCGGCTACGATCAGAAAGGCAATATCACGGGTACTCCCACGGCGGCGGGTTCATCGAGGGTCACCTTGACGGTAAAGGATAGTTCGAACCCGCAGCAGAAAGTGACGGCGAGCTTCACCCTGCCGGTGGTGGCCCTGACCGTGGGTGTCAACAACGGCTTGCTGAAGGGACAGTACGCTTGTTACGTCCACCAGATCGATGACAGTAGTACCACGGTGAACGGCTATAACCTGTATGCCGGCGCGTCCGTGTTTGCCTTCAACAGCGATGGCGAAGGCAAGATCACCGGCGGCGAGATGGACTCGAACTCACCCAATAGTGGCTACGAAAGCAATACCGCCAACGGCAATCTGACCGGCACCTACGCGGTGGGATCGGACCATCGCGGCTACTTCGAAATAGGCAGTTCCAGCGACTCTCGCGGGGTTTCGGCTCTGGCAGCTGGCTTAAAGGACAGCAACGGCTACTACTCCGAATTCCGCTTCATCTCGATGCACGACGTTGGCACCTCGGCCAGCGGCAAGCATGGCGGCGGGCTCTGCTTCAAGCAATACTACGAGACCGGTACCACTACATTGAGCGGGCAGAAGATGAGCGGCGGCTATGTTTTCGGCATGAACGGCGAAAGCAAAGAAGGCCAGTGGGCTACGAATGTCGGCTTCATTCACGCCACCAGCGGGTCTGTCACCGGCGTGATGGATAATGCAGTTGGCACGACGGTGAATCTGGACATCTCTTTCACTGGCAGCGTCAGCGCCGCGGACTCCTACGGCCGGGTGGCATTTACCTGCGCCACCACGGCTCATTGCAGCAACGTGGTCCTATACATCACCAACCAGCTCCTGGGCCAAGGGGTGATCCTGTCCACGCCCTCCCATAACAAAGGTAAGGACCTCTGGATCGGCCAGATTCGGAAACAGAATGTGGCGCACATCGCTGCGGCCCACCCGCTCACCGGGCCGTTTGTGCTGTACGCTTCAGGGCTTGGTACTGGCGGCTCACAGGATTACAAGGCAATGGTAGCTCATGGCTCTGGCGGTTCGAGCGCTAAGACCTTGACCCTTGACGCGACCGTCGCCAACAATGCCGGAACCATCAAACTCAACCATAACCTCGTGTCAGATGTTTCTTACACAATTAACTCCACGACTGGACGCACCACCATGGTCGGGCAGTCTTCGTCCGATGTGTTCTACGTCTATGACACGAATGAGGCCGTGTTCCTTTTTGCGGATGTCGGCAACAACGGCGGGAGCACCCCGCAGAACATGCTGGGCTGGCTTGAAACACAGGTAGTCCCAACCGCCAATTCCGGGAAGTGGGTGTACTCCGACCTGGCGACTACTTACTTCATGGGGAATATGTATAGCCCCGATATCGACAACCACACCAGCACCGGTGTGCTGACCCTTGACTCCAGCGGCAACTTCCATGACTACGCGCAAGACACTGAAGGCCCGCAGTGGGCCGATTGGGACGAGGGGCTCGCTGGGCACGACGGGGAAAGTGCTACAGGCGTCATGGTGCCTAACAGCACACTTGATCCAACCGGAAAGTTGGGCATCTTCGATGTTAACGTCACGGAGGGGGGAACGACCACCACGGAGGTGTACTGCTTTGCCTCCAGCGTGGATCACGCCACAAACCTCTACACAAAAGGCGCCGTAATCTGTGTCGATGCAAATGACAAATCGCCGAAGATCTCAATCGTACGAGAGTAGTCGGCTTGTCCGCTGAATCCACAAAGGCTCCGCCGCAGGGCGGGGCCTGATCGGGAGCTTACGATTGAACGAATACGGGCGCTAAAGCAGATGCAACTTTTCAAACAGGGAAGGGGATTGGTTGCGTTAGTCACCGGGATCGACTGTCTGGGGCCGGAAACACCCTGATTCACAACCCACTCTTTGTGGGCTACCTCAGGCCACCTGGCTCGGTAGCCTGACTTCATGAATTTGGAAGGGTGCCGAAATGCATTCTTTCGGGCTACCGGCTTCCCGCGCGTTCTTGATGACGCGGCTGACCGTTGCCGGACTCTTTCAATATAAGGTTTCGTTCCAACTCGGCGATGGCGCCGATGATGACGAGGACGGCGCGGCCCAGCGGACCGCCGCTGTCGATGTTCCCGCGGAAGCTACTGGGGCTGTCGTTTTTCGTGTACAAGTGGGGTACAAGGAAGCAGCTAAACTGCCGGTTTTTACCGTTTTTTGCATACGTATCATTGGTAACTTACAGATAATAAATTGGCTTTATAGTTCAGATTCCTCCCTGGCCACATCGCAAGTCTTTAGAATCGATAATACAAAAACTCAACTCTGAATTGTCAGCCGTCTGTCCGCCCGATGGGTTGCAGTCATTTGCATGAGCGCATCCGCGGTTTCAGCTCCGCACATCCCAGACGGCAAATGGTTTACGCTAATCCTGCCGGAGACCCAGGTGCATTGCCAAGGGAAGGCTCGCCGAATGTGCACCCTTACTTTTGTTCCGAGGCCGGGAGGATTCGTGCTCGGCATGAATCGCGACGACAGGTACTCGCGTCCGCCTGCGATTGCACCCGCCGTCTATCAAGGCGGGAGCCAGCAGGCACTTTACCCGGTTGAGCCTGGCAGCGGGACGTGGATCGGGGTGAATCAGGCCGGACTCGGTTTCGCCATCCTCAACTTGAGCGTGTCCCAGGGCGATAAACTGCACAGTCGTGGAGCGATTATTCCCCGCCTGGCCGGCGGCAGCGGGCTCGAGGCGGTCGCCGCAGAACTAAGCGGCTTGAACCTCGCGGGCACTCTTCCGTTTCGTCTCATTGCCGTTAGCACCCGGGAGCAGGGGATTCGCGAATGCATCTGGAATGGGGAGGGAGTGGAGTTCAGCATCCGGCCCTGGAAGCTGAGTCACTGGTTTTCTTCCGGGCGCGGCGATGCCCTGGCAGAGCGCTGGCGTCGTCCCGTGTGCCAATCCGCGGATGCCGCCCCCGAGGCCGGAAGCATCGAGTGGCTGCGCAAACTACATCAGTCCCATGCGCCCGAGCGAGGCGCCTTCAGCATCTGCGTTCACGACGACAAGGCCGGAACTCTTTCGTACACGGAAGTGCAGTGCGGCCCGGAGCGGGTTTCCGTCGGCTACTGGCCAGGGTACCCCTGCGGGTCTTCCGGGATGGCGATGGCTGAGTTGCCCCGGCTTTGATCAGGCGCGATGGTTCAGGTCGTCATCCGCGATCCATTTTTCCGCAACGGCCCTCTTGGCGGAAAGAACGGGTTTGCAAGACGTGCCATCCCGGAGATTCGGACACCCGGTGAGCAGAAAAACACAGACCGCATTCCATGTCGAGCTCAGGCACACGGCGACGAGGGTGTCAGTGCGTTCCGAGTTGGACTGGCAGTTGGGTGACGCACGGTACATGGCGTCGAAAATACGGCTTCTCGCCGGGAAGCTGTGCCTGCGGGCGAATTGCATTGTGACCACAATTTGTAACCAGGAGCAGCTCAGCAGGGGAGAATCGCTCGAACCGGGGAAGAGACCTGCCGGAGAAATCGCCGAGGAATGCTCTGGATGACGCACAATATCCCATAATGGCACGAAGTTCTTTTCTTTTCGACCGCGGACCAGCTTTATCCCTGTGGGTCCTGTCGCCAGCGATACAATGCGGGCGAATCACTGCTTAGTAGTTCCCGTTCATAGGTTTCCGCGAGTGTGTTTTCCTGGAAAGGCATCAAAATGCAAGCTCACAACTGTTCCAGATTAGCGAACGTGGCAGCCGTTCTGTCGTGTTTGCTTGGTGTCACTACGTTTTTGGGCGGCTCGTGGCAGGCCCGAGCCCAAACCGTTCCCACAGCCCGAGACAATCAGAGTTCCATGCAGCCCGGAGTTTCGGCGGCTTTTGCTGGCCGCACGCCGCGCGAAGTACTGGATGGGTCAGCCGTCCGGGTCAGTCACTACAACCCCGAGCAGAAGCTGCGGCTGGTGCTGGCCGTGCAACCGCCGCACATGGCGGAAGAAGAACAATTCCTCAAAGAACTGCAGACCAAGGGATCGCCCAATTTTCACAAGTTTCTGACCGCGGATGAGTGGAACGCCCGCTTTGCGCCCCCAGCCGAAGATGAGCAGGCGGTCGTGGATTGGGCCATAAGCCAGGGCTTCACGGTGACCAACCGCTTCGCCAATCGCCTGCTGGTCGATGTGGAAGCTCCGGCCGGGGTGATCGAGAAGGCGTTCGGCATCACCATCAACAACTACCAGTTGGGCGACGAGGTGGACTTTGCCAACGACCGCGACCCGGTCATCCCCGCTCACCTCTCCGGTATCGTCAGCGGTGTGCTCGGGCTCGACAGCATCCACAGACTGCACCGGGCAGGGACTCGATCCAGCAAGAAAAAGGGCCTGGACTATGTGCCTGGCGCGGTCTATGCCGAGAGCAAGTCCTCAAAAGGCGATGGCGACCCCTCCAGAGCGCCATCCAATCACGCCATGCCAATGGCGCTCGATTCATCTGCCCCGACGCCCCAAATGATGGGCACACTCATGGAACCTGCCAATATCCAAAGTTCGCAGGCCTATAACTACGAGGCGCTGTATGCGCTGAGCCATTGCTGCAACCCGCATAACGATTCCAGCGGTTCGCCGCCCGATTCCTCGATTGCCATTGCCTCGTTCGGAGGTTTTAACGGCAGTGACGTAAATACTTTCTTCCAGTACTACGGCTTGGCGTGGAACTACACGACCTACGCCATCGATGGCACAAATTCTCCAGGTACGGAGTGTACTGGGGGGACCACCGGTTGCACCCTCAACGCAGACGATGGGGAAGGCCCGTTGGATCTCGAGTATGCGACCGCCATGGCCAACAGCTACGGCTCCTCAAACCTGACCGCTCATGTCTACGTCTACGAAGGCATCAACAACCTCTGCTCCACCTTCGCGGACGTGTACAACTTCATGCTCAGCGACGGCCACGCGAGGGTGCATTCCACCAGCTATGGAGGGGCGGAGTCGGGACAATTCAATGCCTGCGGTGAGAATATCCTGCATGGCATCTTAAATTCGATGACGGGAGAGGGCTGGACGCTAGTGGCGGCGGCCGGTGATGACGGCTCGACCGACATCTGCGACAGCTCCAACATGACTGCCACTGTATCAGTGGACTATCCGGGCTCGGATCCGAATGTTGTTTCCGTCGGCGGCACCAGGCTCGACCTTGACACGAGTGGAAACTACGTCAGCGAGATCACCTGGAACAGCTACCCCTCGACCACCGGATGCTGGGGCGCCGGAGGCGGAGGGGTGAGTTCGTATTACGACCAGTCGGCGACCGGGGCTTACTGGCAGAGCGGGCTCGGCGGCACCATGCGTATGGTGCCCGACATCGCGCTCAACGCGGGCGCCGGCCAGACCCTCTACGACGGCGGGGGATGGGACTCCGTCTATGGCACCAGCATCGGCGCGCCTGAGTTGGCCGGTTTCTTCGCCCAGGAGAACGCCTACCTGGCTTACATTGGCAGCAAATGCGGTTCGGATGGTACGTCTGCCTGCGACAAAATTGGGAACGCAAACCCTATCCTCTACCACGAGGCGATGCTCAAAGATGCGGCCCACTATCCGTTCTATGACATCACTTCGGGCTGTAATTACAGTGGTGTCGGCTTAACGTTAGGTCTCAAGGATTACTGCGCGGGTGCCGGCTACGACGAGGCTACCGGATGGGGTTCGCTCAATATGTTGCAGCTTGCCTGGGCCTTCAACTGGGAAATAATCCCAGCCAACGGAATTCCCTACGTCAGCTTCAACGGCCCCGCCACAAACACCTGGTACAAAACCGACCAGACCGTTGATTTCACGATTGTAGATTACCAACCTTCGGGGGGCACTCCCGGCACGGGCATCGCTGGTCTTACCCAAGGCTGGGATTTCATCCCGGCCGATCCCAAAAGCGAAGCGACGCCGGGCTCGGGAAACTCCTTCTACAGCGGCCCGCAGTTCCCCGGCAGTTCAACAGGATGCCTGTCACTGGCCGCCGGCGATTGCGGGAACGGCTCCGGCCAGGGTTGCCACACCGTTCACGTCGAAGGCTGGAACAATCAGGGCGAGAACACGGGAGACTCGACCTATGGACCGCTCTGCTATGACACGGTAGATCCGACCATCACGGCTTCCAACGCACCGGCCGCTAACTCTAACAACTGGAACAACTCGACCGTCACGGTAACGCTCCACGCAACCGATCCCGGCGGCAGCAATGCCTCGGGCATCAAGGGCAGGTACTATGCCATCGACTCGTTTTCGTGCTCCCCGAACTCTCTCAGCGGTTGTACTCTGTACAGCGCGCCGTTCGCGGTCACTGCGCAGGGACAGCACTACATCTACTACTTCACCGAGGATAACGCGGGCAACTTCAGCGCTGACGCCGGCGACATTATTGATTGGGTGAACATCGACGAGACCGCCCCGGTGACCACGGCGACATTGTCCGGAACCCTGAACGGCAGCGTGTATAACAGTGCCGTGCAGGTAACCTTGAGCGCCACGGATAACCTGAGCGGCGTGCAGTTTACCTACTATCAACTGGACGGCGGGGCGAGCACGACTTATACGACGGCTCTCAACGTTACCGCACTTGGCAGCCACAGCGTCAAGTTCCATAGCGTCGATAATGCAGGCAACACGGAGACCACCAAGACCGCGAGTTTTACGATCAGTAAGGCTTCGCAGACTATCACCTTTGCGAATCCGGGCACGCAGACTTACGGTACGTTACTGACGTTGACCGCAACGGCTAGCTCCGGACTGGCGGTTACCTACGCTTCCACCACTACCTCGGTCTGCACGGTGTCGGGAAGCGTGGTGAGTTTCGTGACTACCGGAACCTGCGGCATCGTGGCAAGCCAGGCTGGCGGCACTTACGTTGCGGCGGCCACTCCGGTTGGACATGCCTGGGTGGTTGGGAAGTCAAAACAGACCATTACCTTCAACAATCCGGGCACGCAGACGTACGGTCATTCACTCACGTTGACCGCAACGGCTAGTTCCGGACTCACGGTCACCTACACTTCCACGACTCCGACGATCTGCACGGTGTCGGGAAGCTCGGTGACTTTTGTGACTACCGGCACCTGCGGCATTGTGGCGAACCAGGCCGGCAATGTTGACTACCTGGCAGCCACTCCGGTCGGACATGCCTTTGTGGTTGCAAAGGCGTCGCAGATCATCACCTTCACCAATCCGGGGACGCAGAAGGTTGGCGCAGTGGTTCCATTGGGAGCGGTGGCGAGTTCGGGACTCACGGTTAGCTACACTTCCACGAATACCGCGGTCTGCACGGTTTCCGGCCACGACGCGACCATGGTTGCTACCGGAATTTGCGGCGTCGATGCCAATCAGGCTGGCAATGCCGACTACAAGGCGGCTCCTGCGGTTGGACATGCCTGGACGGTGACGGCGCACTAACAAGCAACGCTGAAGTTTGTGGCCCGGGGCAACCTGGGCCACAAACTCAAGTTCACATCAAAGCCTCTCATGAATCGCCGTGAGTGGGGCGCGGCGGCGACAGCACGGACCCGGCTTGCCTCGTTCTCTACAAATTTCGTTGAACTGGCCTTTCGCGTTTTTTCAGGAATATGGGTACCGCCTTCCGCCGCAGATTTACAGTCAACCTCGTTCCTCCAGCAGCCCATGAAGGTCAAATTCTGAAAATTTCCTGGCATTCTGCCGTGGGTGCATTCAATTAGAGTGGATGCTGCCCGGCCCGCAATCGAGCTGGTTTGAGGATTCATTGCCGGCGCCGAACTGGCGGCACGACGGGCGGACCGGCCTTGGCCCTGCGTCGCAGTTGCTTTGAGGGCAACGTCTGGATTCTACTAGTCGGTATGCGGCGGCGCGACACGCCAACCTGAAACGTTCTTTGACCATTTTCATGATTGCTGGCTATCGTACTTTTGCCGCCGCTCGATTCGCCGCGCCCTCCGAAGCGCGCGACGCAACCTTTCATGCCTCTCCGCGCTCGTTGCAATTCGATGGACAACTGTCCGTGATTGCAACTCGCGGGCTCTCGCCAAGGCGAGATTGAACTATGGAATGCGCATTCGGAGAATGAGTGTGAAAATAAACAGTTTTACAAGCCATGCAATTGTTGCAGGCGTGCTCGTGTTCATCTTGGGGGCTCCGGTCCTGCAAGCCATTGGCCAGGTGCTTCCCAACACTGGCCAGCAGATCACCCCTCTGGCTCCTCGCGATGCGACTTTCTCATACTTGAATCCAGGTCTCAGCGACTTCCCTGAATACCTCGCCGGACAGGCAGTGAGCAGCGTGGTGAGCCCCGACGGAAAAACCCTCCTGGTCCTCACCAGCGGCTATAACCGGCTCAACAGCCAGAGCACTGGATTGCCGATCCCAGCCGACTCCACCCAATTCGTATTTGTTTACGACATCGCCAACCATAGGATTCCAGTCCAGAAGCAGGTGATCCACGTCGGCGACAGCTATAGCGGAATTGTCTTCGATCCATCGGGAACAGCCTTCTATGTCCCCGACGGAGGGTACGACGATGTTCATATCTACGTGCTTGGACAGGACGGCCTGTGGTCGGAGGCGCCGGGCAGCCCTGTCGGCCTGGGACACAACGGCGCCGGAGTGGGCTTGAACGTTCTCCCAGAGGCTGCCGGCGTTGCGGTCACAAGTGACGGCTCCAGGCTGGTTGTCGCCAATTACTACAACGACTCCATCAGTATGCTTGCAAAATCGGGGACGGCCTGGACAAAGATTGCCGAACTCGACCTGCGTCCGGGCAAATTGAATTTGCAGGACGCGGGTGTTCCCGGAGGCGAATATCCCTTCTGGGTTGTCATCAAGGGGAATGACACGGCTTACATTTCCAGCATTCGCGACCGCGAGATCGTGGTCGTGAACATTCAGGACAGTTCGCCCGTCGTCGTGTCGCGGATCAAAGTACCCGGCCAGCCAAACAAAATGGTGTTGAACCGCAGCCAGTCCACGTTATTTGTAGCCCAGGACAGCACGGACTCGGTCGGGGTGATCGATACCAGTACAAATCAGCTTGTGGAAGATATTCCCGTGACTGCACCGGGGGGGCTGCTGCCTGCCTCCGACTCGAACTTCAAGGGGAACGATACCAACAGCGTGACGCTTGCACCCGACGAAAAGCTGCTTTACGTTACCAACGGCTGGATGAACGATATTGCCGTAGTCCAGTTGGGTGCACTGCCCAACACAAGCCGCGTCATCGGACTGATTCCTACCGGTTGGTATCCGAACTCGGTGAGCTTCGCTGCCGATGGCAAGTACATGTACGTCGTAAACTACAAATCCCCGACCGGACCGAACCCGGGTTACTGCCACCCGGTGACTACGCAGCAGTCGGTAACGTGCCCGGCAAGCAACCAATATATCCTGCAGCTCATCAAGGCGGGTCTGCAAAGTTTTCCGACTCCGACTGCCAGTGAGTTGCAGCGTTTGACGGAGCAGGTGGGGGAGAATAACCATTTTGGGCGCCGTCTTAGCGCCGACGATGCCGCGAAGATGGCGTTCCTGCATCAGCATATTCACCACGTCATCTACATCATCAAGGAAAATCGTACCTACGACGAGATTCTGGGAGATCTGGCGGTTGGCAATGGCGACCCGAGTCTTGCGGAATTCGGAGAAGCAATCACGCCCAATCTGCACCGGTTGGCCAGTCAGTTTGTGGATCTTGACAACTTCTACGTCACCAGCGAAGTCAGCATGGACGGCTGGCCATGGTCCACAGGAGCGCACGCCACCGACGTGGTTGAGCGGCAGATGCCATTAATATATGCAGGCCGCGGCCTCAGTTCTGACTCCTTTGGCGACAATCGCAACGTCAATGTTAGCTACGCCACGCTGGCGGAACGGCTGGCGGCGAATCCCCTGACTCCCAACGATCCGGATGTGATGGCTGGTACGGCGGATGTCGCGGCGCCCGACGGCCCGGACGACGACGAGCAGGGCACTGGTTTCCTCTGGAACGCGGCGCTGCGCGCCGGGCTGTCGTTGCGCAACTACGGCTTCTTCATTGACGGAGCCCGTTACAATCTGCCGGCGGCAGAGTCGTCAATGAACATTCCCGAGCTTCCGGATCCCTTTTCCACGAACCCTCCCACGGTGGTGGCGTATGCCACCGACGCGGCGTTGCGCCCTTACACCGACCCGTACTTCCGCGGTTTTGACTTGTCGTTTCCGGACTATTACCGGTTCACGGAATGGCAACGGGAGTTCGACACCAATTATGCCGCGGGCGGTCTGCCGGATTTGACCCTGCTGCGCTTGGGGCATGATCACACCGGCAATTTCAGCACGTCGATCGCGGGGGTTAACACGCCGGAACTGGACGAAGCCGATAACGATTACGCGGTCGGCCTGGTGGTGCAGAAGATCGCCAATAGCGGCTACAAGAACGATACCCTGATCTTTGTCATCGAAGACGATGCGCAAGACGGTGGCGATCACGTGGATGCGCACCGCAGCATTGCCTTTGTGATTGGCGCATACGTCAAACAGAACGCCGTGGTTTCGACACAGTACACTACGCTGAGCATGTTTCGTACCATCGAGGATATTCTCGGAATCAGCCCCCAGAACCTGAATGATGACCTGGCTCTGCCGATGGCGGATGTGTTCGAAACGAAAGTAAAAGACTGGACGTTTACGGCAGCTCCGTCGGACCTGCTCTACGGGACTGAACTACCTCTGCCGCCGATGGCTGCCGGACATCATGTTCTCTATCCGAAACACAATGCGGCGTACTGGGCCAGGGTCACGGCGGGGATGGATTTTTCGGCCGAGGATCGCATCGACTTCGACCGTTACAACCATATTTTGTGGGAGGGTGTGATGGGTTCCAAGCCCTACCCGGTCATTCGCAGTGGACTTGACCTGCGTCTGAATCGCGCCCGGCTTCTGCGACATTACCGGACAACAAACTCACGGCCAAGCGTGAAATCTCCGGCCAGCCGAGCAGCCCCAAAATAGACTGGGGCTTCCGGCTGGTCACAGGTTGTCGAGGAAATGGTTGCCCCGTGGAACCAACTGGAGTCCCGCCGAGTCGCTACCCATGGGCTAGCAACGCCGGGCCAGTCCGGCGGCTGATTCCGGCGCAGCGGGAACCCGCGGGCACGGCAGCGGGTCGGTGGACAAATTGCGCCGTTCGGCCAAGAATAAATTGAGCAACAATCGCCGGAACGGCGTCAGCCTGCATGGGAGGAATCGATCGTGGACTATATCAATCTTGGTAAAACCGGCCTCAAAGTTTCCCGCATCTGCCTGGGCTGCATGACCTACGGAGCGCCCGCCACGGGCGAGCTCAAGGGAGGCAGGCATGCATGGACTCTGAACGAAGCAGAGAGCCAGCCGTTCCTTCGCGAGGCGCTCGATTTCGGAATCAATTTCTTTGACACCGCCAATGTCTATTCCAGCGGCGCCGGCGAAGAGGTTCTGGGGCGATTTCTGAAAGCGAACGTCCGCCGCGAAGCCGTCGTTATTGCCACCAAGGTTCACGGCGTCATGCGCGAGGAACCCAATGGCCGCGGCCTTTCCCGCAAAGCCATCTTTTACGAACTCGACGCCAGCCTGCGCCGCCTGCAGACCGACTATGTGGACCTTTACCAGATCCACCGCTGGGACTACGAAACGCCGATTGAAGAGACCCTGGAGGCGTTGCACGACCTGGTGAAATCCGGCAAGGTGCGCTATATCGGGGCTTCGTCGATGTTTGCCTGGCAGTTCACCAAGGCTCTCTATCTTGCCGACCTGCACGGCTGGACCCGTTTTGTTTCCATGCAGAATCACTACAACCTTCTCTATCGCGAGGAAGAGCGCGAAATGATTCCGCTTTGCCAGTCCGAGGGGATTGGGGTCATTCCGTGGAGCCCGCTGGCGCGTGGCCGCCTGGCTCGCGCCTGGAACAGCGAGAGCACCAAACGTTACGAAACCGACCAATTCGGTAAGAAGATTTACTCCCAAACCGAAGAAGCCGACCACAAGGTTGTGGACCGCCTGGGCGAGATTGCCGGGAAACGCGGGGTTGCCCGCGCCCAACTGGCGCTTGCCTGGCTGCTCAGCAAGCCGGGAGTCACCGCGCCCATTGTCGGAGCATCGAAGCCGCACCATCTTCAGGACGCCGTGGCGGCGCTCGCGCTGCGCCTGGAGCCCGCCGAGATTGCTGCGCTGGAAGAACCGTACACAACCCATCCCGTCCTCGGCTTCAGCTGAGATGGATCGCCGCATGGCGGCGCCAGTGACGGCGGTGATTTTCACAGATTGAAGCCGTCACTGGCAGCCCCGTTTTTGTCAATCCTGGAGAACGCGATTCGGTTGCGGATTGCCGGGGGTTGGATCATGATCAGCTCAGTTTGAAGACCCCTTGGACGCGCGAGAGCCATGGCATCCGGAAAAGTGCGACGGAACTGTTTATCTCTTTTCCTTTTCGCAACCGTTGTCTTCGCGGCGGCCGGTTTCGCGCAGAGTTCAGCGCCCGCGCCCCGTCCCTCCAGTGAAGTTCAACAGACCGGCAAGATCCTCAGCGTGCGCAAAGTTCCGCTAGGCTACCATTTTGTCAGCCGCTATCCCCAGGTCCGCTATTACCTTCTCTTTTTCACGGTTCGCGTATCCGAGAGAACTTATTGCGCCGAGTATGAAACTCCCGTGACCCAGGAGATCGACGGTCTGTTTGCGGCGAGGGACAACGATGTTGCCGTCGTGCTCAACGGCAAAAAGCTCAGCGTAAGGACGCCGAACGGGAAAATCGTCAAGGCCCTGGTATCGGAGCGGAACCAGTGTTGATTGCTTGAGGCGCCGGCCGGCCCGCGGGAAACAGATGGCCCGCTCATCACGAAACGCGCGGGCCGTTGACGAGGGCGCGATACTGAAAGAACATCTGGGTCCGCCAACGCAGGATCATTCCAAATGCCAGGATGAAAAACAGCGCTGCCGTTTGTTGCACGGAGAGCACCGTATCGAGATAGCCACGCGCCGCCACACGGATTCCGGCGAGCAGAATAATGACGGCGAAGAAGGCGTGCGAGCGCTGCGCCATCACGGTCTCACCTTCGCGCACCAGGCGCGAGGTTCGCAGCAACGGATAGGCCAGCACCAGCGCCCCGCCCAGGAACGCCACGCCTGCCCACGTCCATGGAACCCGGAAGGCGGGCACCGCAAACATGCAGAATCCCGTGGCCATCCCCAGAGGCGGGATAATGATCTTCTTCGCCGAGACCGCCGTGCGCGATTCCCGTACCCGCCAGATCATGACGGCAATTGCGCCGGCGATCGAGGTGATCAGCGATATCACATTAAGAGGAAGCTTGGTCATAAGTAGAAAACTTCGCATGCGATGGAGAGCAAACACTGCCGGTCCTGGTCCGCATCCGAATCGATCCCGGGCGTACTCTTCCAGTTCTTAGCCATTCTAAGGCATCACGGATTCGCCTGTGTACCTGCCGGTTGCCGCCCGCAACCATCGCCACGCCGTTGATTTACGGCGGCCGCCGATGGGCGCGCCTCAGGGCAGCATCGCGGCGGTCATCCCCGCATCCAATGGAGCAGTGGTTGCGAGGCTTATACGCCATTTCTTCTCTGCGCGAAGCTTGACTGAAAGGAGATCGAATGTCTGCTGCGAAGAAACATCTTCCACTTGCAGGTTCCGAACGCACTCCCATGATTGGAGCGAAAACGCTGGGTCCGGCCGACCCCGGCGAACTAGTTGAGGTGACCATCCGATTGCGCTCCCGGGCCGCAGAGACGCCGACGCCCATTGCCGATGCTGCTTCCAGGGCGCCCGGAAAACGCACAATTCTCAGTCGCCATGAATTCGCCCAACGTCACGGGGCAGACGGCGAGAGCATGGCCCGGATCGAAGCATTCGCCCGTGAGTACGGTTTCACCGTGCGGGAAAAGAGCGCGGCGCGCCGAACCATAATTCTTTCCGGCGCCCTTGGCGCCATGAGCAAGGCGTTCGGGGTTGAGCTGAAAGAATGCGAGTGCCCGGCTGGCAGGTTCCGTGGCCGCACCGGCCCAATCTACATTCCGGCGGAACTTGAGGATGTGATCGAGGGTGTGTTCGGGCTCGACAACCGGCCCCAGGGCAAACCGCATTTTCGTGAACGGCGTGAGCAGGTGGTCATCGCCCACGCCGGCGATGTAAACCTCTCCTATATTCCGCTCCAGGTTGCCGCCCTGTACGGTTTTCCGGCCACGGTGGATGGTTCCGGCGAGTGTATTGCTCTGATCGAGTTGGGCGGCGGATATACCGCAACGGACCTGGCTACCTACTGGAAGCAACTCAATCTAACCAAGACGCCTGCGGTGTCCTCGGTCTCCGTAGGCAGCGCCAGCAATGCGCCCACAGGGGACGCCAGCGGACCTGACGCGGAAGTGATGTTGGACATCGAAGTCACCGGGGCGATTGCGCCCGGAGCAAAGATCGTCGTTTACTTTGCCGAGAATACGGACGCCGGTTTCCTGAACGCGATCACTACGGCGATTCACGACAGCACCAACAATCCATCGGTTGTTTCCATTAGCTGGGGAGGTCCAGAGTCCAGTTGGACGCAGCAGGCGATGACCTCCATGGATGAGGCATTCCAGTCTGCCGGGGCCATGGGTGTAACGGTTTGCGTGGCGGCCGGAGACGGCGGTTCAACCGATGGCGTGGACGATGGACTGAATCACGTGGACTTTCCCGCCTCGAGCCCCAATGTGCTTGCCTGCGGAGGAACACGCCTGGTTGCCGCCGGCAACAGCATCACCAGCGAAACGGTTTGGAATGAGCTGGCGAGCGATGAAGGAGCGACCGGAGGGGGAATCAGCGACGTGTTCCCGCTCCCAACCTGGCAGAGCGGCGCCGGCGTTCCCGTCTCGGCCAATCCTAGCGGGAATACAGGCAGGGGCGTACCGGACGTCGCTGGCAACGCCGATCCCACGACCGGCTACGTGACCCTGGTGGATGGGCAATCCGGGGTCATTGGAGGCACCAGCGCCGTAGCTCCGCTCTGGGCCGGATTGCTGGCGCTGGTCAACCAAAGCGTGGGAAAACCGGTCGGATTCGTCAATCCATTGCTGTATCGGGAGGCCGTGACGCCGGGGGATTGCAGAGACATCACCTCGGGCAACAACGGCGCCTACTCGGCGGCCATTGGATGGGATGCATGCACCGGTCTTGGCTCGCCGATTGGCACTGAAGTCGCCACGGTTCTGGGAGCACCGGCGCCAGCACCAACCGGGAAGACCGTCGCTTAGCGATCCGGGCTCGTACTGTCTAACCCGGTTATCATCCGCTGCGCGCCGGCCTGGGCTGGACGGCCTCCGGTTGCACTCAACTCTAAGCGGTCACGTTGATGCCGGAACTGGCTGCCGCCGCAGTCGAGGCTGAAACCTGCGAACCCGAGCTTGCGCCAGAGTCCTCCGCGCGGGAGTGGTGGGTTCCGTAGGCGCTCTCCAACGCCTTCGCCAATTGAATGGAGAGTTCCTGCTGCAAGGCATTCGAAGCGCTGCTGGCGGAGCTCGCAGCGCTGCTTGCCGCGGTAGTTGAGGACGCCGTTGCGGTGCTGGTGGCCGCGGCGCTGGTGGTTGCCGCGGTGCTGGTGGTTGCGGCCGTGCCCGATGCGGAGCTCATCTCGGACAGCACTTGCATGAGTTGCGAAAGGCTATCTGAGCTGTCGTCCGACGAAGCGCGGTGATGATGGTGGTGTCCACTGCTGCTCTGCGCCGCCTGCCCAGAATCCTGCATGACCTGGGAATAAGCCTGCTGCGCACCGGAAAGATTGCCGGATTGCAAATCCTGACCCAACGTCTCTAAATCCTGCTCCAGCGCCGAGCCGGACGACTGCGTCGTGCTGGAAGCAGTGGACGTGGACGGCGTAGCCACGGACGACGCGGATGTGGAGGTGGACGACGTCGAGGGAGACGAGGCCGCATCTTCAGACAGGGTGACGAAATCCTGCTGGGCTGCCTGGATGTTGCCGCTCTTCAAGTCGCTGCCAAGCTTTAGAAAGTCGGTGGCAAACTGCTGCGCGCTTTCCAGCATGGTTTCAAGTTGCGATAAGCTGCTGCTTGAGATTCCGGACGTGGACATGGATCGTCTCCCTTCGACCGCGCCCCCGTGGCAACCGTTCGCCGGAGGCTTACATGTGTGCATATCGGCCGCTGGCGGAGAATTCTTGAGCCCGCGCCCAAAATATTTTCCGCTGCGGCTCCGTCCGCCGGATGAACCCACCTTGCCGGCCTGCGCCGCCGGTTCTGAGGCCAGAAATTCGCGGCGTCCAGGTGCTTTGCTCAAGCCAGACCAGCCGTGCATCCAAGGCGCCGGCTTCGCATATATGATGGAAGGCATGCAGCCACCCCAGGAACGCTATTCCCGCCAGATTCTGTTTCCCGGCATTGGCCCCCAGGGGCAGCGCAAGTTGGCTGGCTCACGCATCGTCATTGTTGGCTGCGGAGCCACCGGTTCGGTGCTCAGCTCGTTACTGGTCCGGGCGGGGGTGGGCTACGTTCGCATCATCGACCGCGACTACATTGAGCCCAGCAACCTGCAACGCCAGGTTCTGTTCGACGAGCGCGATGCCGCCGACTCGCTTCCCAAGGCCATTGCCGCCAGCCGCAAGCTGCAGCAGATCAACTCCGAGGTCATCGTCGAACCGCACGTCGAAGACCTGACCCCGTCCAACTGCGCCGAGCTTCTGGAGGGAACCGATTTAATCCTGGACGGAACCGATAACTTTGAGACCCGCTACCTGCTCAACGATTACGCCGTGCGCGAACGCCGCGGATGGATCTACACGGCGGCCGTGGGCAGCTATGGTGTCACCATGAACATTGTTCCCGGGGAAACTGCCTGCCTGGCGTGCGTCTTCCCGCAGCCACCGGAGGGAGCCACCCAAACCTGCGATACCGGAGGCATTCTGAACTCCGCCGTCAACCTGATTGCATCGCTGGCGGTGACCGAGGCAATGAAGTTTCTGGTGGGTGCCCGCGCCGCCATGCGCACCACCCTGTTTGCCTTCGACGCCTGGTACAACGACCGCTCGGAAATCTGCGCCAGCCACCCGCGCCCGGATTGCAGCGTCTGCCAACTGCAACGGTTCCCCTATCTGGCCGGACGCGCCCACCCGCACATTTCGCTCTGCGGACGCAACTCGGTGCAGATCCACGAACGCCACCGTCCCATCGATTTTGCTGAACTGGAAGCGCGCCTGGCGCCGCACGGCGAGGTTCGCCATACCCAGTACGTGTTGAAGTTTCTGCGCTCGCCCTACGAGCTAACCCTGTTCCCGGATGGCCGGGCGATCATCAAGGGAACCACGGACACCGGGGTCGCCCGCAGCTTCTACGCGCGCTTCATCGGTTCCTAGGCCAAGCACAGAGGTCACGGCTGACGGCGGCAATCTAGGAGGGCAGCACGCCCACCGGCTCGGGAGCAGTTCCCAGGTGCGGAGTTTGGCCGGACGCGACTGCGTCCTTGGCCGCAACCTGTCTCATCAAGACATCGACCGCCTCGGCCGCCGTGTAGCTCTCCTTGCCGGCAGGGAGAAATTGCAGCACGCAATCCAGATCGTCTCCGGTCGTCACCAGACCGGGTTCCACATCGCCATTGCGCTGTACCTGCTGCAGACCGATGTCGGCCAGCAGGCAGTTGCACAGGCATTTGCGCCCAACCGTCTCCTCAAAAATTCCGCCCTTGGCGATATAAACGTTTTCCGGCTCCGATGGACAGCGATAGGCGATCGAGCCGCTTGGGCTGCGGTAGGCTTGGCGCAGTATGCCGACATCGCAGATGCGGGTGCGGTTGTGGTAGATATCCGGCTCGGAGGTGGTGCCCTCAAGTTGCGCCGCCTTGAAAGGAAAACCGGTGGGCGAAGACAGCGGGTCGGTGAACACCGAACTTTCGCCGCGCTTGATCTTCTCCAGCAGGGTGCGCTTGTAGTCCTCGCGCAGGCCTGACTCCTCGCAGAAAGCAAACACCGTGCCCACCTGCACGCCCGCGGCACCCGTTTCCAGGGCTTCCACGATCTTTTCCGGCGTGCCATAGCTTCCGGCAAGCCAGAAGGGAAGCCCGATCTGGCGAATCTTGTCGAGATCGACGTGGTCGCGCTCGCCATAAACGCATTCGCCCTTCTCGTTCAGCACCATCTGTCCCCGTGGGGGAGCGTTGTGCCCACCCGCGGTCGGCCCCTCAATCACGAATCCGTCTACCTTGCCGTTAGAGCGCCGAACCATGGTGGAGGCCAGCGTGTTGGAAGAGATGATGGCCAGAAACTGGGGACGCTCCAGAGGCGGCATCGGCTGCCCGAAACACTCCTGCGGGTCGAAGCGCATCAGGCAATCGTCGTCCGCCTGTGCGCCGCTGACTGACAGAGGATAGCTGGCAGGTTGACCGGCGGCAAATGCATCCAGCACACCGGGAACCTTCAGCGGAATTCCCGCGCCCATCAGGATGTAGCCGACCCCGGCCAGCATGGAGCCATAAATGGAAGCCAGCAACGGAAGTTGGAGCTTCTCCATGCAGTTGATTCCCACCGGATTGGAATGGCCTTCCCGCGCCAGCGCCACTTCCACAAAGTTGGAGACCACGAGCAACTCGGCGTTCTCGCGCGAATTGACCCGCGCCAGCATCGGATTCAGCCGGTAGGGCGAGCCCGCGGCTCTGCCGCCGGCAACGTAATGCTTTGCCAGGATGCGCTCGGCCATGGCGGGAAAAGGGAACAAGGCCAGGCCTCGGCGCATATGTCCGCCCGGATCGCCGTCCTGCAAACGCCGGGAAAAAATCGTGTCCAGCGCCGTGCTGGATACAACTCCGAGCTGCCCGGTAAGCGAGACGGCTCTCGCCAGCCGCCAATCGGAAACGCCCGCGCCCATGCCGCCCTGGATCAGTATAGGAAGATTACTCATGCGGCAATTGTCGCAGGCATCGTCCGCAGAACTAGGTCATAGTTTTGTATTACTTGCAGCAAAACGAAAAATTCTGCTTCCGGAAACTCCCAAGTGGGATATCCGCGCGGGCGCTGCAAAACGCTGCAGCACTTTTCAGTGGCCACTGGGAGTGAGCAGGTCCGCGCGGCAGCGCTTGATCTAACCTTTCAGAGCGTGAGTGCCATGTGTGATCGCCGCGCCGGCGCGCAGCGCCGCGGCAATGACCACAACCTCGGAAATCTCCTGGTCGGTTGCGCCCGCCTCTCGTGCCTTGCCGCTGTGAATCTCGATACAGTAAGGGCACTGGGTTGTAAAGGCCACAGCCAACGCCATTAGTTCCTTGTACTTAACTGGAATAGCCCCAGGAGCCATGGCTGCTTTGTCAAAGGCCCAGAACGCTTTTACGGCCTCTGGAGCACCGGCCTCGAGGGTCGCCAATTTCTTGAGATTCTTCATATCGTACATGGCAACACAACCTCCCAAAGATTTTGAGTCATATTTTATGCAAACTGTAGGACTTTGCAGGGACCTGCACAACGAAGAATAAGTAGCCAGTAATTTCTGAAAAATGCTGCGTGTAGCGGGCGCGACTTCGTTGTGACATACCTTACGGAGTCAGCAGGGAGGTCAGTGGTTGGCTTTGGCCATCTGAACGATAACGAGGAGATTTATGCGATGAGTTATGTACCCGATGCGAAGCGGTATGACGGAGCGCAGTTTCGACGGTGTGGACAATCGGGAACCGTTTTGCCGCCGGTATCGCTTGGGTTGTGGCAGAACTTCGGTGGCGTCGATGCTTTCGAGACCGGCCACGCGCGGTATAGTTCGGGCAATTCGGTTCCGAAAAAGGAGATCCCTGCTAAAACTAAACCCAAGCTTATTACAAACTAAGTCCAGCTTCTTATCACAGTCTCTTCAATCATCGCCGAATTTACCTTGGTAACCTTGTGCTAATATCACATTCTTGCAATCATTACTTGGCCTGGGTAATCGCGCATCTTCCTGGGTCTCTCTGTAAGCGATATTTCTGTATTTTGCCGGTCATCAAGCCGAGATCCCCGCGGAACCCTTACGGTGGCTTGACGTGCAGCGTTGTCTATCTAACTCGGTGAGCCCGCCCTGTCATGACGCGGAGGAGATCGACAATGCATCCAAGTCTGTTCCGCAGTAATATCCGGGTGTCTACTACCAAGGCAAGAACCTTCCTGGCAGCATTTCTGGCGGTTTGTGCGTGCCTGGTACTACCGGGCTGTACAACGCAATTATTGGCACAGGATGCGGCTCCCATGCTCTTCTATTCGGACCTCGATTCCGGCCCGGCCACGGGCGGGCAGAACGGGAACGGGGTTTTCGTTTGTGTTTACGGTGAGAACTTCGGTTCAACCGGAACCTTGACGATCGGCGGCGCAACGGCCACCATAAATCTCTGGACGGACCCCGGCGCGGCCTACGTCCCGGCTCACTACGCCAAGGCGTGCGGGCAGATTGCCTCCAGTGCAACATCGGGGCCAGGTTTCATGCAGCTCACAACCACGGCTGGCTCCAGCAACACACTGCCGTTCACAATCCGCCCTGGTAACATCTATTTTGTGTCTGCGTCTGGTAGCGACACGAGCGGCGACGGTTCCTACGCCAATCCGTGGGCAACGATCACGTATTGCAAGAACAGCTTCTCGCCCGGCGATACTTGCGTGGCGGGCCTAAGCTCGACAGACACGATCACGGTTACCACGGCAGAGCCTCAGACCTGGGGAACAGTAGTCGGTTTGCTGCTCAGCTCCTGCGGAACCGCAGGAAATCCCAAGACAATCGTCGCCTATCCCGGCAACTCCGTCACTTACGACCTACACACTTGGATCGATCCGTCATCGAATCAAAAAGGCGGCGGAAGGGCGCTGGAAGACTATAACTCGCCAAGTTACACGAACAATTGCGGCTTAGGAAACCCGGTTGTCTACTGGACCATTGCCGGCCTGACGTTCAATGGGAATGCATTTGCTGCCGACTTCAACGGGGCTAACTTCCGCGTGGTCGATAACACGATGCAATGCACGGGCGCGTACTGCGACGGCCCTTCGGGTGGACTCGTGGGGGGCGCTGGCGGCAATCTCGTGCTGTATGGAAACCGGGTCAACAAGCCGGGCTGCGGCGGCGCGAATACTCCGTGCGCCTCTGGCATGAGCAATACCAGCAAACTCTACCATACAGTCTATCTCGGCCAGGGAAACAATGTGACGTTGGGCTACAGTGAGATTATCGGCGGGACAGCCTGCCGTGGGGTGCAGTTTCACTCGCCGGACGACGGAGGAAATCCGCAGCAGAACATTCAGATTTTTAATAATGTAATTCATGATACCGAGTGTGATGGCTTGAATTTGGCGACGGTCAACCCTTCGGCCTCGGGCGGTGTGAACGTCTATAACAACATCGTCTATAACGCCGGAATCGGCCCGAACCCGCACGATGGGATCGCACACTACAGTTGCTTCTACTCTCCGGCCTACACCGGGAACGGTACTTGTTCCGGAGGTGGAAGCGGTGCGATCAATGTCTTTAACAACACGTTCTATAACTGCGGTGGCGCGGGCCTTACCGATGCTGGAGCGATCGGGGCACTCAAATGCGCACCGGTCACGGTCGCTCTCAACAACAATCTCATCGTACAACCCGGGAGCGGGGTTCCCTATCTATCGGCGGGCTCTGCCGGCACCATCGCGGCGACAAGCAATGACTGTTTCGGTTACAGCGCGAAGTCCGGTTCGGCGGGGTGTCCATCCACGTGGGGCGGGACAGAGTGGAGCTTCGATCCAGCATTCGTCAATGTTGCCAGCCAGGATTTTCATCTGACTGCGACCAGTCAGGCGGCGTCCAGGAGTGTCACGGCTCCCGCACCTGTAAGCGATGCCGAGGGGCTTATCCGCCTCAGTCCGAACTCGCTGGGCGCTTACGAGCTAGCTGGTTCGCAGGGTGTCAACCCGGTAGGCGGAGGATTTCCCCCACTCTTGACTGTTAGCTGCGTAACGGTCTCCTATGACGGCAATTCGCACTCTTGCACAGGTTCGGCAACAGGCAACGGTGGGGTGTCCGTTAGCGGTTCGTGGAACTTCAGCCCAGCGAGCGAAACTAATTCAGGCTACTATGCCGTGACGGGCTTTTTTACCAGTAGTGACCCGAATTACAGCGGAGGCATAACGAGCGCTACCTTGCTCATCAACCGAGCCGCACCGATAGTAAGTTTCACCGGTGCCCCGGCCAGCGCGGGTTACAACTCCACATTCACCGTCACCGCGACGACGAACGCCGGCAGCGCTGTAATCATCTCGGCATCCGGTGCATGCACAGTGGCAGCGAATGTTGTCACCATGACGAGCGGAACCGGCACCTGCAGCCTCAGCGCGAATTGGTCCGCGGACAGCAACTATCTGTCTGCCTCTGTCGCACAGAGCACCAGCGCAACCAGAGCGACTCCTGCCATCACATGGGCGGTACCCGCGGCGATTCCATATGGCACGGCGCTGAGCGCTTCCCAACTGAACGCCAGGGCCACTTTCAACGGTGCGACCGTGGCCGGAACGTTCGCCTATACACCAGCCAAGGGTACGGTGCTGGGTGCGGGCCCACAGACTTTGTCGGTCGTCTTCACGCCTGCGAACACCGCGGATTTCGCGGCCGCTTCCGCCTTGGTGACATTGCAAGTTACCCCTGCCGCGAGCCAAGTAACCTGGACAAGGCCGGCAGCCATCGCCTACGGAATCGCGCTCAGCAGTACACAACTGAACGCTACTGCGACACAGCCTGGCCGCTTCGTTTACTCGCCTGCAGCGGGTACGGTGCTTGCGGCAGGGATTCAAACGCTCTCCGTTTTCTTCACGCCGAACGACACGGCGGACTATAAGACAGCAATTGCTAGCGTTACGATCACCGTAAACAAGGCGACGCCCACGGTCAACTGGACCACTCCGGCAGCCATCGCATACGGAACCGCACTCAGCAGCACACAACTAAACGCTACTGCGACTGTGCCTGGTAGCTTTACCTATTCACCCGCAGCAGGTAAGGTTTTGGCGGGAGGAAGTCAGACGCTCTCGGTTACCTTTACTCCGGCGGATACGACAGACTACGCGACCGCGAAGACATCGGTTACGCTGCAGGTCAATCCATCCATCCCATCTATCACGTGGGCCACACCCGCAGCCATCACCTATGGGACTGCGCTCAGCGCCACGCAACTGAACGCGAAGGCCACCTTCAACGGTGCGGCTGCGGCCGGAACGTTCGTCTATACACCAGCCAAGGGTACGCTGCTAGGCGCGGGAACGCAGACTTTGTCGGTCGTCTTCACGCCTGCGAGCACTGCGGACTACACAACCGCCAGTGTCTCGGTGACTCTGCTGGTGAATGTGGCAAAGCCCAAGATTATCTGGGCGAAGCCGGCGGCCATCACCTACGGAACGGCGCTCGGCAGTAACCAGTTGAACGCCACCGCGCCGATCTCTGGCAGCTTCGTGTATTCACCTGTGGCGGGCACGGTGCTCGCCGCAGGGACTCATACGCTCTCCGTTACCTTCACGCCGAGCGACCTGACGGACTATCGCACGCTGACCGTAACCACCACGATTACTGTGAACAAGGCCGGCAGCAAGACGGTGATCACTTCCACCGCAACTGATCCATCGCGTACAGGTCAGGCGGTGCCCGTCAGTTTCAGCGTGACCGGACCAGGCGTGCCGACCGGAAGCGTGACCGTGAAGGCTTCGAGCGGCGAAAGTTGTACGGGATTTCTTAGTGCGGCAGTAGGCAGTTGCGCGTTGACGTTTGCCAAGAGCGGAACAAGGACGCTGACGGCAAGCTACGCGGGCGACACGAACTTCAAGAACAGTTCCTCTGCTCCGGTCACGCAGGTGGTGCAACCATAGCGCCGCGAATTGTCAGAATCGAGAGTGGCTGGCAAATCGCGATCCCTGGTGGCAGGCGGCCGTTGCCTGCAGTTGACCGGAGGCTGCTGGACGTATGCACTGGACTGCTTGCAAACAGCTGGAGTACGTTGGAAGCGGCTGGTGAGGAGTTGAGCTCTCCATGAGAAACGCGCACATTGCCAGGGCGCGAGCCTTACTATTTTCAGCGGACGTTCGTGCCGACGTCGGAGAACACCGGTCAGCGTATGAGCGCTGTGCCATCCCGTACACCTTCAAGCCGCAGCTCAGTTTTCTGGAGGCCCTGGTGGCTGCCGCCGGGGCTTTTTTGCGAGTCCTGCTGGGCTGTCTGTCGTTTGCCGTGTGGGGAACATATAGCCTGTTTGCGTGGAGTATGATTCGCAACCCGTTCTGGCGTATTGGCGTGCAGTTGCCGCTATTCCTTTCCTTCATTTTGTCCTTTGTACTGATCATGCTGGCAATCGCGGCTCTGGTCAGAGCAGCGTCTCAAGGACTCCGTTCGCGGGTTTGACCCTGCGCACCGGGGAAGACGTCGCTTTGTAATCATCTTTTCACATTCCAAGCATAAACTTCCGGCACGATCAGCCCGGAGGACGAATGGAACTTTTCGGACAGACAGTCTCGATTGGTAGTGGAATATTTCTGCTGCTGGCTTTGAGCATGGCCCTGAGCTTTGAGTTCGTGAACGGATTTCACGACACAGCCAATGCGGTCGCTACGGTAATCTATACCCACTCGCTGAAGCCATGGGTTGCGGTCATATGGTCCGGCTGCTGGAACCTGATTGGAGTTCTAACGTCCTCGGGCGCAGTCGCATTCGGAGTGCTCGCTCTGCTTCCTGTCGAACTGGTGCTCAATGTAGGCTCGGGCGCGGGATTCGCGATGGTCTTCTCCCTGCTGATATCGGCGATCATATGGAACCTTGGCACCTGGTATCTGGGACTGCCGGCTTCCAGTTCGCACACCCTGATCGGAGCCATTCTGGGAGTTGGATTCGCCAACTCATGGGTCTCGGGGGCACACACATTCGGTGAAGGCATCAACTGGTCCAAGGCATCTGAGGTTGGCGCATCCCTGCTGATTTCGCCCATTGTGGGATTCGGTTGCGCCGCCCTGCTACTGCTGGTGAGCAAGAGGCTCATTCGCAATAAGGCACTCTATTCCGCTCCGGAAAAAGATAAGGCGCCGCCAACCTGGATTCGCGCATTACTCGTGCTCACCTGCACCGGAGTTAGCTTTGCCCATGGTTCGAACGATGGACAAAAAGGCATGGGACTCATCATGCTGATTCTGGTTGGCATTCTGCCATTGAGCTTTGCCGTCGATCTGAGAACAAGTCAGACGGCCATCGCAGAGCTGGAGGCCACAACGGAAACCATCTCGTTCCAGATGGACCGCCATTCACCGGGCGTGGCGATGGCAGGAAAACAGGTTGCCGCCGACGAGTTGTCCGCATACTTGAAGACCAATGGTCAGATGAACGAACGCACCTTTGCTGCGATCGGAACTAAGTGCCGCGAGATCTCTGAAAGCTTAGAAGGCAAAACCAGCCTCAATGAACTGAACGCGGAGCAGCGACGGACTCTGCGAACGGATCTCTATCTCACCTCTGAATCACTCGGCAAAGCCATCAAACAGAAAAAGCTGGCAGATCCGGTTGAACTGAACACCGCCGCGAAGCTCAAGTCCAACATGGACAAGGTGACCAAGTTCATTCCCTCTTGGGTGAAGGTAGCGGTTGCCGTGGCGCTGGGTTTGGGCACAATGATTGGTTGGAAGCGAATTGTCGTAACCGTCGGAGAAAAGATCGGCAAAGAGCATTTGACCTACGCGCAGGGCGCATCCGCGGAACTTGTGGCGATGGGAACAATTTTGGCTGCCGATCACCTTGGCCTTCCGGTCAGCACCACGCACGTACTCTCCTCGGGCGTTGCCGGCACGATGGCCGCCAACGGATCGGGATTGCAGATGGAGACCGTACGCAATCTCCTGCTGGCTTGGGTCCTGACGTTGCCAGTGTGCGTGTTGCTTGGTGCGGGAGTCTTTGCTTTTGGATTTAACGTGTTACTGCGGATGGGTATCAAGTAGCCATCGAACAGCCAGGTCCGGCCGGCCACCGCGCTGGGGTGACGATTAACCAGAAAGATAATGGTTTTGGAAGGCTAATTTATCGATTCGTTAATCGTTGTGCGGGGTTCGAAAGGATTAACCTCGGCGGCACTGTTTGGGCACTGTGTGAGTACGAATTGGTACATGGTTCAGGGTTACGCGCGGCGCCTTCTGCGGCGTCCGGAAAATGATGCAGGCTATCGAGAGCTGCATCCTGGAGAACGGCGAGGCATCCAACGCGTGTAGTTCGACAGGTGCGGCGGCAGCCATGCCGCGAAGATGCAAGAATAGCAAGGGTCACTGGAAGGACTACGTCAGCGGGCGACAACGCGCGCGATCGCGGTGTCGAGGATTTCGCGGGTGAAGATGGCGCCTGCGGTCTGCCCGGTACGCTTGCGGTAGAGAGCCGTGGTTTGGCAGAGTACGACGATGTCTTCAATCTCCGCTGGATTCACAACACACTCCAGAATTCGGGAACTGAAGTCCTCCTCTGTCACGCCCGCCAGTTGAAAGCCGCGAAGCTTTGCCTTGGCAAGATAGTAGCGGGTAACTTCGGACAACATGCGCTCTGCCTCTTCGGAAATTTCAGGGCGGTCGGCGGGATTGAGACCTGCGCCGGGAAGCGCCAGTTTGATGCCGAAGATGTTATCCAGATCGCTGTCGGCCGCAAACCACACGGTGGTTGCGACGACGAGAACATTGGATTGCTCCGAGGTGGTCTCAATCAGCGCATCGAGTTCAGCGAGTAACTGGGCATCGCCCATCTGATAGGCGAGGTCGATGCGCGGCAGCAGCAACATTACCTTCTTGCGCTTGTAGCCGCGCACGATTCCCTTGGCCTTGGCCAGAGCGTCGCTGTCGCGTGGATTGTAGACGGTGACGAGGCGTTCCATGCCCGCCATCTGGGCGATGCGCTGCGCCAGGCTCTTCTTTCCGCTCTGGTTGGGGCCGATGATGAGCACTTCGTTGCCGATTCCCAGATCCTGATAGGCGGCGGGTGTCCGGGCGCGATCCACAAGGTCGGCAATTCCTTCGAGCAGGCCGTCAAGGCCCGCGAGGCGCGGCCTCAGGCTGCTGACCGGAACATCTTCCAGGCTGAGATAGACGCGCTCACGCCGCTTCCGCCGGTCGGAAATGAATTCGATGAAGGCGGGAAGGGCCGCGACGGAGCCGACAATCGTCGCCAGGACAAGAATTTCCTCGGTCAATAGCAGGGCGGAGTCGCTGCCAGCCACAGGGTCGAACATGACCAGAGGATAACACCATCCGAATTGGGGCCGGAGAGCTACGCCGTAACTGTGCAGAAGTGAAAAATTGACTTTTTCAGCGACCCGATGAGAAGCAGGGTGGGGATGGCAGCACGGCAAGGACGGCTTACGTCGGGTATGCAGCCAAGGCAGCCGTCCGGACCGCTGGCGGCAGGCCCTGCGGCGCTGACGCCGCTGATTAAGCAGCGTTGGGATTCCTCGCAAGGCTCAAGGTGACACCCATAAGAACAAACCATTCAAGCTTGGAATTGCACAGGCGCTTTTCACTCCGCATTACTTCGGTTACGGCTGCCGATGGTTTCCAAGCAGAATACTTGCTAACTTTCACGCGATCGTAATCTTGATGCGGTAGGATCGGCTCGTATTCGCTTCCCATGCTGGTTTCAGTCTTTCTGCGCACCGCGGCCCGCGCTTACGCGCGTGGTTCTGGCAGTACCGCGGCGGCCAGCCGATTGTCTATCTCCCGCCGGAATTTATGCCGAGGGTCAACACGGGCAGATGCGGCATATTCGGCTACGGCGCCGGTTAGGCTGCGAGCATGGGGTTTACCGCGATTCATGTTCGCGGATGAAGCGGACGATGATCTCTTAAGACCGGGGTGCCAGAGGCTGCGCTACCGGTCTGTATTCGATCAGGATAAGGAGCATCTCCCTGTGCGCCGGACGATCGCCCAAAAGCTCTTTGTAGGATTTGTCGGTATTATCTCTCTGCTGGGGCTTGGTTCCTGCTTTACCTTCTGGCAGATGGCGCAAGTCATTCATGCGCAAAAGGTCAACACGTGCCGCGCCCAGGAGATGAGAGCGTCCTATGAAATTTTGGCCGCCAGCAGCCAGCTCAACGGCGCTCTGCGCGGATACATCATCGCCCGGCTCAACAACGATCCCGATGAAACCACCCGGCTGCACGTTATGATCGACCACCTTTGGGCGGACATTGACACAGCCACAGGCAGTCTGAAAAGCCTGGATCCTGGCCTCCGTTCTTCCGAGGCGCAAAGCCGTCTTCCGCGTCTGCTTGCCGACCTGCAGGAAACGCGCCGCGTCCAGTATGACTATCTGCGCCTTGAAGAAGGCGCTGATGAAGGCGCGCACCAGGCCTCGCTCTCGGTCAACCTGAATTCCGTTCTCTGGGCGGAAAAGGTTCGTGCCGACGCGCGCTCCCTGGTGGATGTTGTGAGCGCCGCATCCAGTCACGAGAGCCGAAATGCCGCCTGGATTGCCACGTTCGCTCTCGTCATGGCTGTCCTGATCGCCGCCCTGGTGGCCGGAATCGCTACCGGGGCGGCCGTTCTGGCCAGGCGAAGGCTCGCCACCTCCGTTCCCGTTCTTATCGCCCACGCCCGCCAAATCTCCTCGGGAGACCTTGCCATCGGCGAGGTTTGCGCCGACTCCGATGACGAGATCGGCGAACTGGACCGGACGTTTGCAGAAATGGTCACCTATCTGCGAGAGATGGCCGCCCACTCCGAGGCCATCGCCTCCGGCAATCTGGGAATTGAAATTCATCCCCGCAGCGGCAAAGACACACTCGGCCACGCCTTCGTGCGGATGAGGGATGGTCTGGAAACCCTGGTCCGTGAGAGCCGCGAGCGGGCTGCGGAAGTTGCCTCGGCCTCCGGCCAAATCGCCGATGCTTCCGACCGCCTTGCCCAGGTGGGCGAGAGCTCTGCTGACCGGGTCAACCAGACCACCAGCACGATGCATGAGATGAGCGCCGCCTTACACAACATGGTGGAGAGTGCGCAGGTACAGTCGCTGCGCGTTGGGGAAAGCGCCACCTCGGTGGAACAGATGGCTGCTTCCATCGACCGCATTGCCGAGGGAGCAAGCCTTCTGCTTCAGCTCTGCGACCGCTCCCGCCAGGAGACGGCCAACGGCATGGACGCCATGCAGCGCACCGAGAGCGGCCTCCATCGCATTGAATCCGTGAACCGCGTCACCCAGGAAAACAGCAAGCTTCTGGAGCAGAAGACGGCCACGATCAGCCGCATCTCTTCGTTTATTGAAGAGCTCGCCGAGCAAACCAACCTGCTGGCGCTGAACGCCGCGATTGAAGCTGCCCGCGCCGGAGAGCATGGCGCCGGCTTCGCCGTGCTGGCCGATGAACTCACCAAGCTCGCCACGCGCTCCGCCGAGTCCGCTCACGAGATCGCCGAACTGGTTGTCAGCATCCAGAAGGAAGTCGTCCGCAACGACGGGCAGATACTGGACTCGACCCTTGCCGTTGGCCAAGGTTTGCAGCTTGCTGACGAACTGCGCCAGTCCTTCGCTAACATTTCCGCTACCGTCGCCGATGTCTATCAGCAGGCGCGAGAGATTGGCGATGCCACCAAGCAGCAGGCTAGCGGCGCCAACTCCATTGCCCGCGCCACCAACCACCTTAATCAGCTAACCCAGGAGATGGCATCTGCCGTCGAGCAGCAGTCCGCGGCAACCAAGCAGGTGGTCCGCTCGATGGATGCCATGCTTGGCGGCAGCCGTGAGATCAGTTCAAGTTCGTCGGAACTCGCTGTTTCCGCCGAGCAGATGTCCAAGATGTCCAACTCGCTACTGCAACTCATGGAGCGCTTTCATATCCCCGAGTCGCGCGCGATCAGCGAGCTGCGCGAACGCCCCCTGCCGGCTGCTTTCCGCCGGCCGAACCGTGAGCTCGCGCGCCAGTAGGCGGCAGGGCGCGGGTTCACGGCGACGGCAAGGTTTGCGCCGACACTCTGCACACGTCCGGTCCCTGGCCATAAGTATCTGAGGCATTGACCGCGCCGCACTCTAATTCCGTCGCTTCCAGGGAAGGTCTTTTGTATAAGCGCGGACGCGCCCGAATGCAGGGCGTGGAAAAAGCGTAAGGAAGGATCGGAAGCCGAAGTGGCGGGTGCTGTTTTGAAGCAGGAGATGGCAGGAGGCAGGGTAGGGAAGGATTGTGCGCATGCGCTTCGCCTGGGGCGAGGCACGTCAACAAAGAGC
The DNA here is from genome assembly GCA_964591805.1 of uncultured Acidobacteriaceae bacterium. Lineage (GTDB taxonomy): Bacteria > Acidobacteriota > Terriglobia > Terriglobales > Acidobacteriaceae > TOLSYN. Next base: position 55,198 of record CAZQDD010000003.1, read on the forward strand.
TTGCGGTTGGCTCTGACGAGGCGCTACTGGGGGGAGATTAGCGGCTGCCGCGCATGAGGAGAACAACCTGAATGGTCTTGAGAATTACCAGGAGATCAAGGACCATGGAAGCGTGCATGACGTAGTAGAGATCGAACTCAAGCTTTCTGCGGGCATCGGCAACGGATGCACCATAATGGAAGTTCACCTGCGCCCAACCGGTGATGCCGGGCAGGTGAAAATGGCGCACATCGTAGTAAGGGATCTGTTCGCTTAACTGCGCGACGAACTCCGGCCGCTCGGGACGGGGGCCGACCAGACTCATTTCTCCGCGCAGGACGTTCACCAGTTGGGGCAGTTCATCGATGTGGGTGCGGCGGAGCAGGCGGCCTACGCGAGTGACGCGGGCATCGTCCTCCCGCGCCCACTGGGGGACGCGCTCGCTATTCTCCCGCATGGTGCGGAGCTTGAAAATCGTAAAAGGTTTCCCGTGCCAGCCAACGCGGGTCTGACGAAAGACGACCGAGCCGGAAGATTCCAGACGGATCGCGATGGCGCAAGAAATCAGCAGCGGGGCGCAGATGATGAGCGCGGCGAGGGAAAGAACGACGTCAAAGAACCGCTTGATTTTGCGCGCGAAGTGACGCTTGATGAGGTCCGAGTTCTCAGCCAGGCGAAACCAGGATTGGTTCAATAACTCAATTGGCAGGCTCTGAGTTAACTCCATGGCAATGTCTGGCGAGCGGTGAAAGCCGACACCTTGAAACTTGAGATAGGATATGGTCGGCTCGGCCGACCGAGGGACGGCATCAGTTGCCAGGACAAACTGACGGATGCCGTGGCGCTCCACCAGAAGATCCAGGTCGGAGATGGATCCGAGCATGCCAGGGCCCAGGGTGACACTTTCTTCCGCATGGACGAAACCTGTGAAGCGGTAACGCGATTCGGGACGATCCATCAGGGAGCGAATACATTCAGCGTGCGGACCCGCTCCGATGACTGCAGTCAATTCCTGCTTGAGCAATAGTGAATAGTTGGCGGCAAAAAAACGGCGCCACGCAAATGCAACCGTTACCGCCATGGCCACACCTTGCAGCAGTCCCATTTGGCGCAACGGTCCAGAGGAGCAGAGCGAGACAACGGAGGCGACTAGCAACACTAAACCCCCGGACCAGAGCAGGCGCGACAAAAGGGTGGTGGACTCACTGAAGATCTGCAAGTCATAGAGGTCAAAAATGTAGTAGGTGCAGAGAAAAAGAAGCGTACATGCGGTGACGGGCAGCAAGGGGACGGTCAGCCCACCAGCGGCGATCTCCCGCGCGAGCAGGCCCATTCCACGGACAGAGCGGAAGAGAGTATGGGTTCCGCCATCGGGCGCCTGCATGAGGTATGCGGCGGACAGCGACGCCAGAGTGATGAGGATGTCTCCAAGAAGAACAATAAATTGGGCTGGTAGCGGCTGGCCAAGTTTCAGGTTCATTACATACTCTCTTGCCCGCTTGAGCCAATGGCTCGCGGGCTGATCTGGATGTGAATCGTGAAATGGCGGAGCGAGCGAAGGCGCTGGCGAATCAGCCACGCCGCTGCTGCCGCTCATGGCCGTGAGCAGGGAACCGAGATCAGGACCTGAACCGCAAAAACGAAAAGAAAAACGCTCCAGAAACTACCTGAACCGCTTGCGGAGGTTGCCGCACGATTGCGCCTACAGATAGCTATGATTGATGGCCTTTGGATTTGGAGCAGGATGAACGCCTGGTGTCAGAAAGGACAAGCAAAAAGTTATATTCAGAATAGCGAACCGTAATAAGATGGGTCCGCAAATCAAATGCGTTGCTTAAGCTTCAAGCTTCGCCAAAGTCACTTAGCAGGTGACTTTTCGATGGTGCAGTTAGTGTGCCTGACTCAAAATTCGCGGTACATTGCGTGTTCTTTCGAATCGGCGATCGATGCAGTCAGGAGTAGTTGGTCGATCCGCTTACCGCAACGGAGCCCATTCTAGCATTGAGAAATGCAGCGTCAATACGGATCGGTGTCTACAGGGCAAAAGATGGGTGAGTCAGACGCTCCGCTGCAACAACTACCTCCGAACCGAAAAGGAAAAAAGCGGTATCCCGGAAATTTATCCGCAAGGCATCATAACGAAAGAGCCATAAAGAGTTAGCGCCTTAGAACGAGTGGTTGCCGGGCAAGTAAGACAGTCGAAAACAACGCGGACTCTTGATCCTCAAGCAAGGAAAATGTGCTTTGTGAAAGTTTCGAGAAAAGCAATTTCTGCACGAATACCGGAGCAACGCCAATGACCTCAGTACGACTGAAAGCGGGAATCATCATGCTGGCGTTTAAGTTTGTATTCATGTGGCCATAAAGTTTGTTACCTGAATGTGCCACGTGTTGCCGACGCGCTCTCACGGAAATGCCAACATTTGCTGATGCTGGTTTAACTCTAACGGACGAAGCGCCGATGTCCCAGTCCATCATTTCTCGGTTCGTACGCTTTACTCGATCAACCCCATGGGCGCCTGGTTTTTCCTGTCTAATCTGTTTTCCACAACCATAAACGGGTCTGGCGCGACTGTAACCTACTTGAAAGCAAGGCTAAAGTCTTATGACGCAGACCTATCACTTCCAGTTCTGCGGGACAATCAGAGGGAGAAATGCGCATCCCGGCCAGGTGCAGTCACATCACTTTCACAACCAATTAACATTTCTTACACAAACTTTGTCTATAAGTAGTAACGTTCAACGAATTTCCAAGACCTACGAGTTCAGTGAAGTCCGCAAAACGGGGATACGTAGTGCGATTCGAGAAACATATACCGAAGCGCACCTGCGTACGATTACCCTTGTGGAACTGCAAATCGTTCTGATTGCGCGACATGCTCGACTCTAGATCATCATTGTCGTCCGGCATTCGGAAAGATCGCCGAGGGTGATGTCTTCACGGTTGGGCTTGTGATAATTCCTATCTGCTAACTCAGGATGGCGAAGCCTTGCCTAAAAACAAGTTCGATGTTGCGGACCGCTTCTGTTTCCCGGCAGAACGCCGTTTCGAATCGCAGGTCCGCTTCCAGATTGGATTAGACCATCGCCGCGGTTATTGGAAGTCCCTCGAAGGTGAGCTTGGGTGCGAGGTATGAAATGATTGTTGGGCTCATCGCAGAAGGCCGGAGACTTGCGCTGAACCGTGGTGTTGCCCTCTTGTTGTTTCTCTGTTTAGGGCTGCCGCTGTTGGGCCAGCTAAATTCCAGCAAAGCTGAAGGAACCCAAATTAAGACGGAGTCAGCCAGTGATGGCGACACCGACGAGTACCTTGTCGGGACGGGCGACGTTATAAGCATCAACGTTTGGAAGGAGTCTGAGTTCTCTCTCGACCATGTCTCGGTTCGTCCGGACGGAATGATTTCCATGCCGCTCATTGGCGCGGTGCGAGTCGGCGGGATGACAGTTTCGCAGATTCAAAACATGTTGGGGGAGAAGTTACACCGCTTTCTGAGCCACGCCCAGGTGACGGTTACCGTGCTGGAGATACGCAGTCGATTCGTTTACATCACGGGTGAGGTCAACAGGCCGGGGGTGTACCCGCTGGTAGCATCCACGGACGTACTCCAGATCATCATCAGGGCGGGTGGCCTGAGCCCGTTTGCGCGTCGCAAGTCGATTTATATTCTCCGTGGCGCCGGCGGAAAACAGCAGAAAATCCCGGTCAACTATGTGAAACTTCTTCGTGGCGACGGCGGGCAGAACGTTCAACTCCAGGTAGGCGACACGGTCGTTGTACCGTAGTGAGCGTTGCCATGCGAGCGTTTCTGCTCTTGGTGTTTGCGGTTCTGCTTGCCTGTCCCATGGCGGCGCAGGAGCAGGGTGGCCAGACTACAGGCACGAATGCCCCCGACCAGCAGGCGGACGGAACGACAAACACGGAGACAGCCTCATCTGCGGAGGCAGCGGACGCCTCAAACCGGGCTGAAATGACATCCGGTAGTCCGTGGCGAATTCTGTTGTTTTATGATGCCGACTTCACGGAGAGAGAGGGCTTCCCTGAGAAAAACTTCGGTGTGCCGGCCACGCTCGCGAGTTTCAGTGGCCGGATTGCGATCTTTAGGCCCAAGTTCCGTGTTTTTCTCGGTACTTCATCTCTTCTCGAACACTTTTCGCAAGGAACCAGAGCAAGCATAGGCACGAACGGATTCGTTGGCCCCACATTCTCTTCAACAGTCGCGCTTTCGCGCCGCTGGCTGTGGGATTTCAGTTTGGGAGTGGGATACGGAGCGGATGCCGCCCGATCCTTTGTTACTGAGCCCGAGCACTGTGAGAGCGCTGCTTGCCCCAAACGCGTACCCGCGGCACAGGGATATTTGAAGATGGATGAGTCGTTCGTTTCTCCGACGTCCATCACTTCTGCAAATTCGGCAGCGTCAGCGATAGGTGACGCGCCTGCATTGGCGGGTCCGGAAACGCTGGTTGTGCGCAGCCCAACGCAGACGGCGACAACACTGGGCGCTTATGGTTCGACAGGGCTAAGCTGGCAGCGCACAAACCGGCAGCAATTCTCGCTGAGGTTCAGCCATGCGGAGAGCTCATTTTTGAACGGGAATCCTCAAGGCAACGACATAGCGTCGGCAAGAATGCTGGCGAGCGGCCAGCTTACGCCTCTGAGCACTCTGATTACCTACGGGCAGGTTCATCACTATTTCCAAGACACTGGGTGCACGTTTTATGGCGGCGGTATCGGAATATGGCACAGCATGAGCCGGAGCACGAATTGGGAATTGGAAGGCGGACCGGAATTCGGCAGCCGCGGATGCGGTCAGCGTCTGGGGCTTAACTTTACAGGAACATTGCGTAGCAGAATAAGCCAGCGCATGTCTTTGGCCGCCGATGGCGGCCGCGACCTGAGCGCTTCCTACATTACTGGCAGCCGATGGGCGGACTACATCGAAGGTGCAGCAATCCAGCAAACCAGCGCGCGTACTTCGGTTGCCATGAGCGCGGGATATCTGCGAACCACAGGGGAGTTCCGGCCCGGTTCCACATACTCGGGTTACTTTGTATCGCCACAATTTCGCTGGCAACTAAACAGATACTGGAATGTGCTGGCTTCGTACCGTTACTTTCAGGCCAATCAGAAGAGTGGAGTTGGTAGCGGTGGCACTGCGGTCAATTGGATCTACCTAACTCTGCAATGGCGTCCGCGGATGCTGGAGTTGCAAACTCCGTGATGCACACACCGAGGATAGCCTGAGACGAATAACCGGGTTTCTTCAGCGAGCATTGAGGGCAAGCGGCGTTTGCAGGATGGAGAACCCATACCGGCCTCGTCTGCAGAAACTGGGTCATCCCGGTGCGGCATTAAGGATACTGCCTTGATAGCAAGCGTCTTCGGCAAGCTTCCATTCGACGTCATCGTGGCTGTAAGAGCGATGAAAAGCCTGCGCCCATTCTGAATTATGCTGGGTCGAATCATTCCTGAAGTTGCTTTGAAACAAGCTGATCTGGCGAACGCAGAACTTTGGAGGGTGTTTCGGTGAACCACCGTGAGGAACTTGATTCAATTGCACAGGCAAGGGAGCTATGGCCAATCCTTGTCCACCGCAAATGGATCATCCTGCTGGCTAGCGTGATGCTGAGTGCGACCGCAATCGTGGCAATCTGTCTTCTGCCCGACTGGTACTCGGCCACGATAACAATGCTAGTCGACCCGCAAAAAATTGCCGACCGTTACGCGGGTCAAGATAGCGTAACGATGGATCAGTTGCGATTCGATACGCTAACCCAACAGGTACTTTCCTCGGCACGCCTGCGGCAAGTAATTGACGAATTGCAACTTTACCCAGAACTGCGCAGCTGCATGACCCCAGACGAAATTGTCGAGTATATGAGAAAGTACGTTACTGTACAGGTAAGGCCCGGCGGAGATCGCAACGCGGGCACATTTACCATCAGCTACAGGGGTAAAGATCCTAAAGTGGTGGCGCTAGTGGTTGCCTGGCTCGCGGATAGATTTGTCGACTGGAATCTTGCCGCCCGGCAACACCAGGCAGAAGGCGCAAGTGGCTTTGTGGCCGACCAGTTGGATGAGGCCAAAAAAACACTGGACGAAGAGGAAAGCAAGCTCAACTCATTCAAGACCGAACATCTGGGCGAGTTGCCAGAGCAGTTAGAGCCGAACTCCGCGGCGTTGTCTCGTTTGCAACAGGCACTCCAGGCCAATGCCGATACCCTCAATCGAATGGACATGGAGAAGGCGCTGTTGGCGCAGCCTTCCGAGGCAGTGGCTGTCTCCGAACGTGCCCGCTTGACTGAGGAGGAGCAGAAGTTGGAAAAGGAAGTCAGAGAACTGCGCACTCGCTACTCCGACGAGTATCCTGACGTGGTTCGCGCCAACGAGCGCCTGGCAGAGGTGCGCCAGCGTCTAACGAATCAGCCAGACACCGACCCAAAGCCTGCGGCTGCGGCAGGAAAAGATCCGAGGCTGATCGCGCTCAATCGTGAGATTCAGAACACACAGCGGGAGCGGCAAGCCCTAGCTGCGCAGATTGCCAAGTACCAGGCCTACGTGGAGATTGCACCGCTACGGGCGCAGCAGTTCTCCGACTTGAACCGGGATTACCAGGAGGCAAGAATCCACTATGCGACCCTCCAAGAAAAGCAATACGCAGCCAGTGCCGCAGTGGATTTGGAACGCACGCGCGAAGCAGAGCGTTTTTCCGTACTGGAGCCCGCGACTGTTCCCGACAAGCCAATCAAGCCACATCGGAAGATGATAATTCTAGTGATGGTTCCGTTCTGCTTCCTGTTTTCCGCCGGTATGGTAATCGCTGCAGAGAAAATCAGGGGACGGATTAATACGGAACGGGCGCTCCGTTTGCTGTTGCCAGATTCGATCGTCATCGTGGGTCGAATCCCGCGAATAAAGACCCCGGCACACAGCCGCCGGGAACTGCAGTGGGCAATCTTCTCCATTACAACCTCTCTGCTGTGTTGCATGACAGTCGCGGTTGTGGTGTGGAGATTGCACCCGCATTTCTAATCAGGGACTCCAGACAGCCGCATTATATTTCCGTCCCATAGAAAGCCGACCCTGGCAACTGAATGGTTACTTCGCGTCAATTCGTTCGCAACGTACTCGTAAATTGGCTGGCCATGCTGGCAAACATGCTGGTGCCATTTTTTCTTTCTCCATTTACCGTGCATCATTTAGGGAACGCTCTTTATGGCATTTGGGTTCTGATCATATCAAGTGTCATATATTTCAATCTCTTCGATCTGGGATTGCGCAATGCGGTAGTGATATTTGTTGCGAGGGCCTATTCCGAGAGAAAACACGGGGAATCTTGTCGAGTTATTTCGACGGCAATCTGGCTGCGCATTGGGATCGGTGTTCTCATCCTAATACTGTCCGCAGCGCTGGCGGCTGTTTTCCCTCTGGCTTTCGCCATTCCACCTGCACTTTTTGCGACGGTGCGCCTGGCGATCGTAATTACGGCCCTGGGGATTGCGTTGTCCCTGGTGTTCGGCATTACCGGCGCCATACTCGCTGCCATCCATCGTTTTGACCTGATCAGTTCCGTCACCATTGGGCGCGCCCTGCTGCGGGCGGGCGGTTTTGTGTGGCTCATGAGCAGGGGCCATGGTCTAGTTGCTCTGGCCCTGTGGGAGGTAAGCATAGCGATTGCAGTTGGCTCGATTCAGGCTTGGCTGTGCCTGCGCGAGTATGCCGAATTGCGCGGGGAACTTGGGAAACCCGACTGGGATACGGTCCGCAAAATTTGGGCGTACGGTTCTTATGCCTCGCTGATCACATTGGCCGGCGCAATTCTTTATCACACCGACAATATCGTGGTGGGGGCTTTCCTCGGTTCAACGGCGGTTACGTTCTACGCCATCGCAGGCAATCTTGGCTCGTCGGCACGCGAGGTTGTAGCAGCGCTTTCCAGTACCTTTACCCCATTAGCCAGTAGCCTGAACGCCGAGAAAAGAACTGAGCAACTCAGGCGACTGCTTATTGAGGGAACCCGGGCCAGCCTTGTGCTTTTCCTACCCATTAGCTGTATCCTGTTCTTCCGTGGACATACCTTCATAGGGCTTTGGATGGGCCGTGATTATGCGGCGGTTTCCGGGGCGATCCTACAAATCCTTTTGCTCAACTACGTACTAACCACGGCCAACGTAACCGGTTGCAACATTGCCTATGGCTTGGCAAAACACCGCCCGATCATGGCTTGGGCGCTGATTGAAGCGGCGGTAAATCTGACATTGAGTATTCTTCTGGCCCGCCGCATTGGAGTCTATGGAGTTGCCTGGGGTACAGCGATCGCAGGAGTCATTTGCAACCTGCTGTTCTGGCCGCGCTACATCGGATGCCTCGTCCAAATTTCGCCGGGTGAGTACATGTGGAAAGCCTGGTGGCCCGCAGTTCTGGCGGTCGTGCCATTCGCATGTGCGTGCTGGTGGGAAGAGCGTCACCTGACGGCCACGAGTTTGCCAATGTTCTTTTTGCAGTTAGCGTGGATCCTCCCGATTGTTATGCTGACATCTCTGTTGCTGTGGAGGAGGAGAGTCACGCTCTATCTCCGTCAGCAGCTGACCTGGGCCTGACGCGCGAAAGCAGGATGGAGACAGGGTTGTGGAAATTGCAGTCATCGTTCCAACTTACAACCGGGCAGATTTAATCGGGGAGACCCTTGATTCCATTCTGCGGCAGTCGTATCACGCCGCAGAGATCATTGTGGTTGATGATGGATCGACAGATAACACGGAGTCAGTGGTTGCTCGTTATGGCTCCGCCGTGAAGTACCTGCGCATTGCAAATTCGGGCGAGTGCGCGGCGCGCAATGCCGGGGTCGCCTGCAGCAGTGCACCCTGGGTCGCCTTCTGCGACAGCGATGACTTGTGGCTGCCCGAAAAGCTCAAATTGCAAGTTAAGGTCTGCCAAGAAGTTCAAGACGTAGATTACTGCTTCACCAATTTCCGCACAGTGATGAACGGGGATTGGTCCGACATGTCGAAGTTTGAAACCTCGCCAGATGGGTATTGGGATTTGCCCCGGGATGAGTTAACCCTTGGACTGTACGTTGTCCGAGCCGACATGTTTCCGCGGCTTCTTCGGCATCAGCCGATTTTCCCGTCGACGGTGCTGATGAAAAAAACGTTTTTCGATGCCGTCGGCAGGTGGAACGAGTCTCTTGGCAGGACCCGGTCGGTAGACTTGGAATTTCACCTGCGCTGCGTAGTGCGGCCGCCGGTAGGGGTGGTTGCCGCTCCCGTGGTTGGAATTCGAAAGCATTTGGGCAATTTTTCATCTGACGCATACCGCACCACGCTCGGCGAGATTGAGATCCTGCGATACGTGCTCGAGAACCATGTGGCCGCACGCAAGTACCAGGAAGAGATCCGCCGGACAATTGAGGAGCGCAGCGCGCAAGCCGCGGGAGTGGCATTTGCGTCGGGCGACTTTACGAAGACACGCCAGTTACTTGCGTCTGTACCGCTTCAACGACGCTCCTGGAAACTGCACCTCAAGGCGTTCATCTCGCATGCTCCGGAACGGGCGGCCAGTCTCCTTCGGTCTTGGTGCGTGCAAAACACAGCAGGCAACTGATGCCCAAGGTTTCGGTTATTATTCCGTCGTACAACTGCGCGTGCTACCTGCCTTCAAGCATCGAAAGTGTCTTGGAGCAGACCTATCGCGACCTTGAAATTCTCGTTGTGGACGATGGCTCGACAGACGATACGGAATCCGTACTTCAGCGTTTCGCGCCGAGCGTTCGGTATCTAAAGAGCTGCCACAAGGGCGCCGCCGCTGCTAGAAACCAAGGGATTATAGCTTCCGACGGCGACTATATCGCATTTCTCGACGCGGACGACTGGTGGGAATCTGAGAAGATTGAAAGACAGATTGCCGAGCTAGAAAAAGACGATAAAGTGGATTTGGTGTATTCAGATATGTGCGTCCATTACGACGATGGGACTACGGTTCCGTCATTTCTGAAAAACCGGCCACTCGCGGCGAGCGGGTACGTGTTTGACAAGCTGATTCAGAGCCAGTTTATTTTTCCTTCAACGGTTCTAATTCGGCGCAGTTGCATTCAACAGGTGGGGATGTTCGACGAATCCATGCTTTCACTTGAAGACTGTGATTTGTTCCTGCGGATTTGCTACACGTGCAGGGTGGCCGTAGTTCTGAAGCCGCTTGTACACCGTCGCCAGAGGGCTGGGAACATGACCTCGGACGAGGATCTCGGCACGCGTTACCGCATTAAGTTTCATGAGAAGGCGCTTGAGCTTCCCAAGTTGTCGCCGGAGTGCACCGGGGAGCTTCGACGGCAATTGTCGGTTGCCTGCTTCAAGCGGGGTGCCTACTGCCTCGACCAGCGGCGGATCCATGAATGCCGGAGCAGCCTGCTACTGAGCTTAAAACATGACTGGAAGAACGTGAGCGCAGTGCGATGCCTTATGGGGAGCTATCTTCCTCCGAGTCTGCTAGCGAAGGTCAGGAATTGGAGAAATTGGTTAAAAGGCGATCGGTTTAATCCGCAGCCCAACCCGCCTTCTCCGGATGTTAGTAGCGAGCAAGGCTGAAACATTCTCGATAGTACTCCAACTCACTGGCTGCAAATTGTAATCAGCGTTACGAGGTGCATGTGATTCCCGGGTTCATCGATCACTTTCTATTAAACACTCCAGCGTTTCTATCTCGCCGTTATCGCGGCTACAAATGGTGGCGTTGGGGCGAGCGCGAACTTCATCTTGTACCTGCACTCTGTGACCGGGGAAAATGTAGCGTTGACGTGGGAGCTCACTGCGGGATGTACAGCTACCTGATGGGGCGAACGTCGCTCCACTGCTTGGCGTTCGAGCCGAATATCCGGTTACACGCGCAGCTAAAATCCCAGGCAATCAATACAACGATATACACGTGTGCACTTTCAGATCATTGTTTTGCCACTGAGCTGCGCATTCCTCGGGAGGGGGAGTGTCTTCGCCTAGGTTGCGCGACGATTGAGCCGGCAAATCGGATGACGACTGAGACAGTGAACGAAACCATAAGGGTGCGCACTCTTGACAGCTTTCATTTGAGCAACGTTGGGTTTGTCAAAATTGACGTCGAAGGACACGAACTGGCGGTCTTGAAGGGTGCGGCCGATACTCTCAAAACGAATTTCCCGCGATTGCTCATCGAAGCCGAAGATCGGCATCGGCCTAACGCGGTTTCCAGTGTCGTGAGCTTTCTTGAGGAAATGGGCTACTCTGGATTTTTCCTGACCGAAAACAAGTTGCATTCTGTTTCTAGCTTCGATGCGAAGGTACATCAGCGCTTTGACGCTCCGGTCTATATCTCGAACTTTATCTTTCTTCATCAAACTGACACAAGTTTGCTCCGGGGCACCAGTGGGTTGTGATTCTCACGGGCCTGTGATAATTGAAATCGGTGCGTGCGACCGGTTCCATCGCGATGCGAATTGCCGCCTAGTCGGAGTTATGTTGACGTCCTGTCGAATTGAAACACTCACAAGAACTTTCACCGGTGGCGGCGAACCAGGGCTCCCGACATCGCAAGAAATGGGCACGTAATGCAATCGCTACTCCTCGCCGACTCGTTTCTGCCACACGCCGGCGGTTCACGAGTGTACTACTACCATCTGTATCGGGACTGGGCGCCGGATCGGGTTACGGTACTCACGAAAAAAACTCAGAACTGGCAGGAGTTTGACCAACGCGAATCGACCGAGTACTTCAAAATCATTCGCCGGTTCAAGCCTCTACGTACGACCAAGTATTGGGAACTTCCAAAAGCTGCTTTGCCACTGCTTCAGGCGTTTGTCCGAACCATGTTTGGGCACGTGGACGTGGTTGCCTGCGGAGATCTGTTTCCGCAGGGTCCGATTGCCGTGCTGCTGAAGCGAACATTCGGGCTGCCTTACATCGTACATTGCCATGGCGACGACTTTTTGCAGGCTGGGCGGTTCCACCATCAATTGCGAGTTCGCAACATTATCTATCGGGCGGCGGACATGGTGATCGCAAATTCCGAGTTTACCCGTAAGTTGCTGCTGGAGACCGGAATTCCGGATTACCGAATTCGGAAGATTACCCCCGGAGTGGATTGCAGTGAATTTGCTCCTTCGCCAACGGACCCAGACCTGGTTGCGCGCTTTAACCTGGAAGGCGCACTTGTATTGCTGACCGTGGCGCGTCTTATTCCGCGCAAAGGTCATGACATGGTGCTGCGAGCGGTTGCCAAACTTGGACACGAGTTTCCCAGACTGAGGTACCTGATCGTCGGATGCGGACCGGAAAAACCAAAGCTGCGGCAACTTGCGGGCGACCTAGGTATTTCGGAACGAGTAACGTTTGCCGGTTTTGTTTCTCAGGATCAACTCCCGGACTATTACCGGCTCAGTTATGCGATGGTGATGCCGAACCGGGAACAGGCGGGAGACATCGAGGGCTTCGGCATGACGTTTTTGGAGTCCAGCGCTGCTGGCAAACCGGTAATCGCCGGAATGTCGGGAGGGGCATCGGAGGCCGTGAGCGATGGGGTGACTGGTCTGATTGTCGATCCGACCAATCTCGACCAAGTGACAGCGGCCATTCGTAATCTTCTCGTGCAGCCACGGATGGCTGAAGCGATGGGCGCGGCCGGCCGGCAGCGGGCTCGTACCCAATTTGACTGGAAACTACGATCGGCAGAGCTGAGAGAAATCACCCGAGCGGTGGCGGCCCGAACCCTTACAGGGTCCTGTAGTGAGCAACTTGAGTAGAATACCCGCGGGTGGCGCGAGTTAATATGCCGTTAGGGCTACTTATATATATTGGGGCAATTTTTTCCGGTGCATGGTCGCTGACGCGGCCGCAGATGGGCATTTACTATCTTGTTTTAGTATTTCCCTTACAGACTCTGCGATACGAGGCGATGGCCTATCCCTTTGGAGCGCAGCTTATTGACCTCGTCCTGTTAGGCGTCACCATTGGGATGTTTCTACACCGGAAAGCGGCTCTGTTTGCCGAAATGCCCATGAAAAGGCTGATTATTGCCTTTGCAGCCTGGTTGTACTGGTCGTTGTGGCGCGGGTCTTACTTGTGGGGATTGCCTTGGCCGTTGTCCATTAGCGATCCGCGATTTAGTGATTGGAAATGCATTGCAGAGATGAGCGTTTTGGCATTTCTGGCGTTTGCCGTAATCAAGTCCAAGAAGCAGATCGAGATCGTGGTCGCTTTGATGTGTGCCTCCACGCTGTACGTCGCATTCGACTTTTATCAGGTCATGAGTGAGCGTGACCTTTCGCATTACTCTTACACGCTTCGCTACAACGGTCTTATGGGTTACGCCGGGGTCAATGGTCTGGCGGCATTCGTGGCGGGCTTCGGCGTTTTGATGTTAGGCCTGTATAACCCGAAGCTGCCCCGGCTTCTCAAAATTAGCGTTCCCGTCGTGCTGCTTGCCTGTTTTTATACTGTGTTGTTCTCGTTTTCGCGCGGTGCCTACCTGGCGTTTGCAGCAGGTGCGTTGTTTGTTGGATTTGCGAGAAAAAGCATAGTCGTGGTCCTGACATTTGCCTCGATCCTGGTGGTGTGCACCGTGATCCCTGGAGTAGCAGATCGAGTGTCGGGTACGTATACACAGTCGGAAACCTCAACCGAAGGAACGCTGGATTCGTCGGCGCAGTCGAGGCTCCTAGTCTGGCAGGATGCGATTGAGTTGATCAAAACCCACCCCCTGCTGGGCACGGGCTTCGACACGTACAGATATATGCATCGCGTCGGATCGCTGGAAGACACCCACAATTACTACCTCAAGGTTTGGCTTGAAGAAGGTGCAATTGGGCTATTGTTATTTCTCGTTTTACTTGGAGAAATGATCCGGCAAGGATACACCTTGTTCCGTTCCAGCCCCGACCGGTTTCTCTCGTCGCTCGGTCTCGGTTTCGCTGCGTGCATGGTGGCATCGGCAGTTGCGAATATCTTTGGCGACCGTTGGACTTATCAGCAGATTGTCAGCTATTGGTGGATTCTGCTGGCGGTGGTCGGGAGGGCGCAGTTGTTAGGCTTTGAGGCCACGGTGGAGACGCAAGAGGCGTCGTCATCGCTGGAGCCGGTTGCCGCTGATTGAGGTTGTTAGACGGACTGCGAATGGTGCGGACGTTGCCTGGCAGGTTTTGTTTCGAGGGTGAAGAAAAGGGCCATGTGTGCACAGCCGGAGGTTTTTTCGGAATCCGTGGTCGCGGGAACGGTTGCCGAAGCAGTGCAGTCCGGCAGGATGCACGTACTTTTCCTGATCGATGAACTATGCCGCAAGGGTGGCGCCGAGACGGCGTTGCTGAACACTGTGCGCTGGCTTCCGTCGAATCGATTCCGGTGCTCAGTCATTACTTTCCGGATGGACCCGGGCCTGCCGATGCTTGCCGAGTTTCCGTGTCCGGTGAAGTTGCTTCCGCTCACCTGCGTCTACGACTGGAACGCGGTGCAGAGGGGAGCACAACTAGCCGGATTTATACGGCGAGAAAAGGTGGATATCGTCCACACGTTTTTCCCTTCGGCGGACCTGTGGGGCGGCATGATTGCGAAGGTCGCGCGGTGTCCGGTGTTGGTTTCAAGCCGCCGTGACATGGGGTTCATGCGCCGCGCAAAACATCGAATGGGGTACCGGATACTTGCGCCGATGTTCGACAAAGTGCTGACGGTTTCAGAGGAGGTCCGCCATTTTTCCATTGAACACGATCGACTGGCCCCTTCGAGGGTTAGCACTCTTTATAACGCTGTGGATCTGACGAGAATTCCAGTCACAATAGACAGGCATGAAATTCGAGGAAGTCTTGGCGTGAGTGGCGCTTCCCAGGTGATTGCCAGTGTAGGGAACATCCGCAACGTCAAGGGGTTCGACGTTTTGGTTCGTGCGGCCGCGATCGTTTGCCGGGAGTTTCCGAAGGCGGTCTTCGTGATCGCCGGCGGACAGGACCCTGCCGAGCCGCAGTGCCTTCGCGAATTGGAGAAGCTGTGCGCAGAACTTGGCATCGCCGGCAACGTGAAATTTCTGGGGCCGCTGGAAAACGTACTGCTCCTGTTAAAAGCCAGCGATGCTTTCTGTTTGCTCTCACGCAGCGAAGGGTTCTCGAACGCACTGTTGGAGGCCATGGCATGTGGCATTCCCTGCGTTGCCAGCCGCGTCAGCGGAAACAGCGAAGCGCTCAACGACGGAACCAGTGGGTTCCTGGTGGAGAGCGAAGATCATGAATCCGCGGCCGCGCAGATATGCGTTTTGTTGCGGGATAGGAAACTGGCCCAATGCATGGGCGAACGCGGACAGAGCGCGATTCGTGCGCGGTTCACACCCGAAATCATCATCGCTCAGTTGGTCGAAATTTATGACGCATTGTTGGCGGCCCACAAACGGCCCGCGGATGAGGCATGAAAGACAGCGGCAGCAGCTACGCAGAAGCCTATTACCGGGACAAACTATTCCGGCTGGTCTACGCGGATACGGAGTGGCTTGATCTCGGGTGTGGACATCAGCTATTGCCACGGTGGCTGAGGAACTCCGAGTCCGACCAAGAATATCTGGCATCCCGTTGCAAGAAACTGGTCGGGATCGATGCGGATGCAGATGACGTGGCACGGAATCGTTACCTCCATGAAAAGATAGTCGGCGACATAGAGAAACTGCCCTTTGCGGAAGGCTCATTCGATTTATTGACGGCACGCAGCGTGGTAGAGCACATCGAGGCTCCTTTTTTATTTCTGCGGGAAACATGCCGGGTACTGAGACCTGGAGGAAAATTTCTCTTCGCAACCCCGAACTACTTCTACTACCAATTACTTGTGGCTTCGGTGACTCCGGAGCGGGTGAAGAAGCGACTGATATGTTTCTTCGAGGGCCGGGTGGAAGACGACGTGTTTCGAACCTACTACCGCATGAACACCCGGAAAACCGTTGTCAAGATGGCAGCAGAGGCAGGCCTGGAGGTGGAATCGCTGGATACGATTGAGTGCCCTCCCGAGTTTAGCCGATTGGGACATCCGATCTCGGATATTGAGAAAACCATAACGGTTGCGCTTCGCAGGCGCTGGCTGGCGCCACTGCGCGCCGTGATTGTGGCCGTGCTCCGAAAGCCGGTTCGAACCGCTCAGGAAAGCTAAGCCGATAAATTCCCGCCAAAGCCGCCGGCGAGAAAGCCGATCAGAAGCACGAGACGGGTGCAACATGACGAGTCTTTATTCAATGGCCATATTTCACTGGAGTGTTCTGTTCCAACTTCTGCTGGAATTGTGCTTAGCAGTGCTCCTGTATACCTACGTTGGGTATCCGGCGCTTCTGCTTCTGGCAGGCGCGTTCTTCCGTCGCCGGAATCCGGTCCCGAACTATTGTCCGTCCATCTCCGTGTTGATCGCTGCGTACAACGAAGAAAAGAATATCGCAAAAAAACTGGAACAGACGATGGCGCTGGACTATCCAGCGGACAAACTGGAGGTGCTGGTGTTGTCGGACTGCTCCACGGACAACACGGACGAGATTGTGCGGTCCTTCCGCGATCCTTGGGTACGCCTGCTGCGAATGGAAAAACGGCGGGGCAAGACCCACGCGCAGAACGCAGGGGTCAAGAAAGCGAAAGGCGAAATTCTCATTTTTTCCGACGCCACCACGGTTTACCATGCAGAAGCGTTGCGCTATCTGGCATGCAACTACCAGGACAAGAGAGTAGGGGCCGTTACCGGCCGTAATCAGTACTTTGATCCGGGGCAAGACTCGCCAACCGGCCTGGGTACCGTGGCATTCTGGAACTACGAGAACGTCATCAAAACCATGCAGTCGCGCATTTACACTCTCACCGGATGCGTGGGATGTATCTACTCGGTACGCAAGAGCGTCTACACAGAGTTGGCCGATGACGTGATCAGCGATCTGGTGCAGCCATTGTGGGTCATCCAAAAGGGATACAGGGTAGTATTTGAAAGCCGCGCGGTGGCCTGCGAAGAAACGACAAACTCGACGGCTGAAGAGTTTTCGATGCGCGTACGCGTGGTAACCCGGGGCATGCGAGGGTTGCTGAGCGTGCCGGAGTTGCTCAAGCCGTGGAAGTACGGATGGATTTCGTTCCAGCTATATTCGCACAAAGTGCTGCGCTGGCTAGCACCGCTGTTTTTGCTGGGCACCTTGGTATGCAGTGTATTTGCGGATGGCGCGCAGTGGGCACACACCGCGCTTGTGCTGCAATTGGTGTTTTATGCGGCGGCACTGCTGGCAGTTGTGATGCCGCTGCACCGCCCATGGAAGGTTCTGGGAATTCCATTGTATTTCTGCACGCTAAATGCGGCAGCACTGGTAAGCGTGTTGGAACTGCTTCGCGGGCGCAAGTACGCAGTGTGGGAAACGGTGCGGAAAGCGGACGCTGGCTGATTGGGAAACAGGCGAGGTTGCGTGCAGTGGGGGTTGGTTCCATGTGGCAGGGGTTCAAGAAATTGTTCGGAGCGGGAGGCCGACGGCTAGCTCGGGCTTTGGGATGGACGACCGTGCCATGGAACCGTGTGGTGATGAATCGCGCGACCCGTGAATTGGTTGCCGCACTGGTTTGTGCTGGGATTGACGTTCTGGAGATCAGCGGCACGGATTGGCGTGAATTGGGTCTCACTGTACGCTCCTACAAAAGCTTGTCGTACCCCAGTTACGACATTTGTGACCGCCCGCTGGGGGTTGCCGTATGCGACCTGCTGATTGCGGAACAGGTGTTCGAACACATTCTAAACCCGCATAGGGCAGTTCAGAACGCATTTACCATGCTGCGCGGGGACGGTGCCGTGCTGATTACCACCCCGTTCCTGGTCAAAATACATCCCGCTCCTCAAGATTTTTATCGCTGGACGGAAAATGGCATCAGGTTCCTGCTGGAGGAGGCAGGCTTTATAGAAGTTGTAACAGGCTCGTGGGGAAACCGTAAGTGCGCGATTGCCGACATGACACCCGGGATGAAATGGACCATGTACCACCCCATGCTTCATAGCCTCAAGAACGAGCCGCAGTTCCCGGTGGTTGTCTGGGCCTTGGGGAAAAGGCCGCGCCCGGAGACAGGCGACTCGCTGCACAGTTAGGTAAGACAGCTACTGCTCGGCATATCCGCAGCGTGGATTGGGAGGGCCGGATGTTTAGAACGCAAGGCGCTCGGTACCGTTCAATGCGCAAATTGCTCCTTTGCACCTACTGTTGGGGACTGATACCGATTGCATGCATGATTTTTTATCTGGAGGACGGCGGACTGCTAGCACGCCCCCGATGCGCCGTTGTGAGTTTCCTTCACTCGCGGGGAATGCTCTTAACGAAAGCTGGCATGCAATATTCCTCCAGGCAACTTACGCCCGCTTGCTGCGCGTCGCCGGGCGTAGCACATAGCAATGGTGCTTCCGGCGGGAATCCGGTTTTGCTTTACAGCGACTTCGGAACTGATTGCGGCAATGATGCCCGGGAAGGGAAGGACTGCAGGTCCGGGTGTGTCTATGGCATGGACTTCGGCGCGATACGCGGTCCCGCAACGCTTTCCGTGGGAGCGGCGCCGCTTGCGGCATATGAAAAATGGGCTGATCCTGGCGCACCTTACGCTTCGGGTCACTACGCCGTGATTTGTGGCCGGATCAGCGATTCGCTGCACTCGGGGACCCTTGGCGTCCAGCTTACAACCCGCTTTGCTTCAAGCAACACCCTTTTGATTAACCTCCGCGATAATCCTTTGCTGCTGGTCGAAGCTCCGAGCGGGCAACATTCTGAGCCGTAACTCGGGTGACTCGGAATGGAGCGGCCATTCTCAGGTCAGTACAATGCAATTGCTCAGTTTCAGGATCGCTTCAAGTGGCCTTCGACTCAAGCCTGGGTGGCTGCTGATACTAGCGACCCTCTATTTGGGAACCTGCACATTTCAGTCTGGCCTTTCCGCGAGTACCATGCACGCCGAAGGTGCTCGTCCAGTCCTGTTCTACACGGATCTAAATTCCGGGCCAGCGACCGGTGGCGAAAACGGCGTGGATGGCGCGTTCGTATGCGTCTACGGCGAGAACTTTGGCGACAAGCGCGGGGCTTTGCGGTTGCTGGTTGGAGGAGTGGAGGTGGCGGCCTACAAGCTTTGGCACGATCCTGGTGCTCCCTATCAGCCGGGTCATTACGCCAAGATTTGCGGGCAAATCAGTCACTTGGCACGACTCGGCACCGGCAGCGTGCAACTCAAAGATCCTCAAGCGCTCAGCAACACACTTCCATTTACGGTACGAACGGGCCGTGTGTACTTTGTAAGTCCGGCAGGCGACGACAAAACCGGAAACGGCTCTGACCACAGTCCTTGGCTGACCATTAAGCAATGCAAAGCTAAAATCGCCGCTGGTGATATCTGTTACATCAGACAAGGCGTTTCCGTGAGTTCCAATGAAGGCTACGGTGCCGCGATGGTGCTGGATTCGTCAGGTTCGCCGGGAATGCCCAAAGCAATTGTTGCTTACCCGGGGGCGCGGGTCATTCTAGACAACAACGCTAACGGCAGCCGTGGAATCTTCAGCTTCGCTCGTATGGGTCATCCGAGCTATTGGACCGTTGCGGGTCTTGTGGTCAACAGCAACCAGATGGCGATCCAGTTGACAGCCGGAGCCGGTGTACGGATTGTGGACAATGACCTGACGTGCACCGGTCATGGATGCAATGCTGCGGAAGGCGGTGTCACGGCCACGGGCGGGACGGCTGATCTCCGCGACATCAGCTTTCTGGGAAACAGGATTCACGACGTCGGTTGCCACGATGAGCGTGATTACAAAGAATCAGCTCATCCTTGTGGCTGGATTAAGAACTCGCCAAAGGGTTCCCGGATCTCTACGTCCGGGACGACTTACATGCTAACGGAATGGCCGGGCAGCTTCAACCCAGGGACGGACATTATTGCGAACGGACAAGTGAGGAAGATTCTGACCCTGGTCCGTATCGGCAGCCAATGGACCGGCAGGCTGGATGAGCCATTCGTTCCCGACCTGCCAAAAGAAACCGTTTACGAGTATCGGTTTTCTTCGCCCATCAAGCTCTACCACAATGTGTACTTCGGTTACGTCCACGGCTTGGAATTCGGCTGGAATGAAATCGATGGCAAAGGGCAGGCCTGCCGGGGTCTGCAGTTTCACTCGACTGCTGCGTACGATTCATACGACTTGCACATTCACGACAATCTTATTCACGATACCGCCTGCGATTGCTTGAATTTTTCGACCGTAGATCCAAGCAAGGGCGAAGTGGAAGTGTACAACAACGTTCTTTATAACTGCGGGACCGACAGCTCGCAAGGGATGTCAAGCAGCTTTGCAGGAATTTATATCTCCAATAGTCCCGCCTACCGTGACCCAACCTGGTGGAGTCCGAGACACCACTACACAGCGAACGATCTCATCGACGACGATATCAATATCGAGAAGTGCATTTCGCCGGGAACATCCGGGCATGGGCGGCCGGGTTGGAACAAGCAATTGAAAGCCATGACGATTGACAACGATGTGGTCTGGATAAGTATGGGTCCAGCACACAGACGTAGCGGCCAAGTACAATTCTTTAACAACACGATTTACAACGCCGGTTTGGGAGGGCAGCGGAATTGGAATACGGCATGTTGGGCGCTGTCGGCTACGCAAAGCACCACGAGTCCGACAATCGGGCTGAATGCCACCAATAATGTCTGTTTGCAGCCCAACGTCAACGGACAAAGCTACGCCTTTTTCAACGGCTTCGATTCCAATCACAGGCAAGCCAGCACGTACGTCTCAGGTACAAACAATCTCTTCTACGGTCTGCCAGGCACGGTTTGCAACGCCATGTACTCGCCCACCCCAACTCCCGCAGATCGTGGCTGTCCCGCGCAACTCGTCCACAATCTCTCTGTGGATCCGGGCTTCGTGAACGTCAGCCGATTCAATTTCCATACGACTCTAGAGAGTCCGCTGCGCAGAGCAGGCGCTTTGTCAAAGCACTCAACGAATGACCAGGACGGAGTCCCGAGGCCGGAGCAACCGAGCATCGGAGCTTACAAATAAGCCGCCGCACCCTGATCGTAGCTCCCTGCCTGTGAACGCAGATAACCGGATGGCGCGCACTGTCCGTTGCTGGATGGATTTTACGGTGTACCGGCATGCTGTTTGACACACCTGTTTTTTTTCTGTTTCTAATCATCGTGGTGGCGGTGTATTGGCGTTTGCCTTGGAAAGCGCAGAACTATTTTCTACTGGCAGCAAGTTATTTCTTCTATGGTTGGTGGGACTGGCGCTTCCTCCTGCTGATGGCAGGAAGCACGACCGTGGACTTTGTTATCGCGCGACAGATTGCCAAGTCCAAAACTCCGGAAACAAGGCGGAGACTGCTGTGGGTTTCGCTCACAATTAACTTCGCATTCCTTGGGATATTCAAGTACTTCAATTTCTTCGTTGGATCGTTTGCAGGCGGACTGAGCGCGCTGGGCGTACACCATTTCCCACTTCCGATATTGCGTATCATGCTACCGCCCGGCATTTCCTTCTACACGTTCCAGGAAGTCGCGTACATCGTTGACGTTTATCACCACAAGCTTGAGCCAGCGGATTCGCTGTTGGACTATGCTCTGTTCATCAGCTTCTTTCCACATTTGGTCGCGGGTCCGATCCAGCGGCCGGCGCACCTGCTACCGCAGGTTCAACAGTGTCGAAAGTTTAATTCAGCGGCGTTTTACGATGGGCTCCTCCTCATCCTTTCGGGATTGTTTCGAAAGTGCGTCATTGCCGACAACTGCGCGTTGATCGCGAACGCATCCTTCAGTGGTACGCTGGGCCCCCGATGCGTGCCCGTAGTGCTTCTTGGCGTCTACGCCTTCGCCTGGCAGATTTATGGTGATTTCAGCGGATATAGCGATATCGCCCGCGGTGCCGCGCAACTGATGGGATTTCATTTTATGGTCAATTTTCGCCAGCCTTACCTGGCCGAGACACTCCAGGACTTCTGGCGAAGGTGGCACATCAGCCTCAGCACCTGGCTCCGGGACTATCTCTATATTCCGCTCGGAGGCAGCGCACAAAAAGGTGCGCAGACTTATCGCAATTTGATGGCAACCATGCTGCTGGGTGGACTTTGGCACGGAGCCAATTGGACATTTGTCATGTGGGGAGGAATCCACGGAAGCTGGCTTGCGTTGGAACGGTCGATCCGCGGATTGCTGCAAGTTCCCAAGCAGGGCGAGCCGGGCCGGCGGCCGCGCTCGCGGTTACGGGTCTGGGCGAACCGGTTCCTAATATTTCATCTTGTTTGCTTTGCCTGGATTTTCTTCCGTGCCCCTTCATTTCGACAAGCAATAGAGTTTCTCGGCGGACTCAAGTACTTTTACTGGAGGGAGGAATTCTGGATCGCAGCTGAGTTTCTGGCCCTGTTCTCCATTCCGCTGTTATTAATTGATGTTTGGGCTGAAAGCCGCGATGAAGAGTACTTATTCCAAAAAACCTTGCCGATCTATCGAGTGGCTGTGGCCATGCTAACGCTGATTGTCGTTACCCTGTTTTCGGCCAATGAAGCCAATACGTTTCTCTATTTTCAGTTTTGACATGACGATGCCTGAACTTATGCCAACCGATGAGCATGGGTCGCCCGGATGGTCCCAAGGGCGCTGCGCCGCGCTCCTGCTGCTATTGTCCCTCGCCTTCTGTGCGGGTGCAGAACTATCGGCTGACCACCTATTCCCAAAGTTCAGCCGTGTGCGGTCGCGCATTAGTGCCGAGCAAAAAGCGGCGATTGCATTCCGGACGTGCGCTGCTAGTCCTGCAGTCTTACTTGTTGGAAACTCGCTTTTCGAGCGTGGCGTCTACATTCCTTTATTGCAGCAGGAACTGGCCGGTTACCGCGTAAAACGGTTCGTGGTAAGTGATACTTCATATCTGGACTGGTACTACGGCCTGCGGCGGCTTTTCAAAGAGGGTGCCCGGCCTCAAACGGTAATTATAGGTTTGTCAGCGAATCAACTGATTGCGCAGAGAATCGAGGGCGAGTTAAGTGCCAATCTGCTGGTTCGCACTATGGACGTATTCAATGTAGGGCACGATCTTCACCTCAATAACACAGATGTAAGCAATCTTTACTTTGCTAACATAAGTGCATTTTATGGTAACCGTACTCAGTTTCGGAAGTGGCTCCTTGCAAAGACCGTGCCCGGCATTGATTTACTCGCTTCGGCAATAAGACCCGCTGCCCACGCTCTTCCCGGCAACACGATTGTGGCAATGGAAGCATTTGCGCGCTTACAAGCGATGAACAAACTATGCCAGGAGAATGGGGCCAGGTTAATCCTCGTAGTTCCGCCAACTCCCGATCGTGATTCGGAGTCAATCGTAGGAACTGTCGAGGAGTCGGGCAGAAAAGCGGGAGTACTCGTATTGGTCCCCGTCCGCCCGGGTGCAATGCCTCTGGAAAAGTTTAGTGACGGTTTCCATTTAAACGAGTCCGGGGCTGTACAGTTCACGACACTGCTGTCTGCGGAGTTAAAGCACGACATACCGGATGCACTGGCACAAAACACCTCCAGATAAGCGCTCGCAATTGAAACGCGGGAGCCAGTTTCTTGCTGTGCATTGTGCGTTTTGCAAACGGCTACTGCATTGGGGTCTTCGGTTATGAAAAGTCCTACCCAACGCGACGGTGCTGGCCTGCGTTTGACCTATCACCTGATCGCCGAGCGGGAAACCAGCTTTGTCTACAGCAGCACTTGTGCGCAATTGGAATCGCATTTGCGCACAATCTCATCGCTGCGCGATGGGGGTTATGGGAAGCTTGCGGAGTCTTGGGTTACCTTTGACGATGGTCACGCTTCGCAGTATCGCTATGCTTTCCCGCTGCTGCAGAAGTATTGCGTCAAGGGGGTGTTTTTCTCCATTGCCGGTTGGGTGGACCAGCGTGGGGATTCCATGACTTCCTCACAGCTGCGAGAACTTGTGTCACAGGGACACTCTGTGCAGTCACACGGATTCTCTCACTGTATGCTGACTTGTTGTTCCGGATCCGAACTGGTTCGCGAACTTCAGGTTTCACGCACAGAGTTACAGCAAAAACTTGGTACTGCGGTTGACGCGATTTCGATCCCGTTTGGCCGTTGGGATTCCAGAGTACTTAGGGCGTGCGCGGTGGCCGGGTACAAGAGGGTTTACACCTCTGATCCTTATCCCGGCGTTCGATGGGTAGAAGGAGTCGAGATTTTGGGCAGGTTCATGGTACGCCGTTCTACCCAGACAGAAGAGATTGAGAGGATCTTGCTGGCAAGGTCTAACTCGCTCCGGTTGATGCGGGCTGGGCACGAGTTTAAGAAGCTCGCACGCAGAGTAATCGGAGAGGACTTCTATCATCAGATCTGGGGCGCGCTTGCTTCCCGCCGCACGCTGGAGAAAGTGCGATGCGAGTATGAGCCGCACCAAGGGCCGAGATGAAAATACTTCATCTGATTAGCAGCAGTGGTTTCTACGGCGCCGAAGCGGTGGTAGTGAGCCTATCAAGTCAGCTTAACAGACTAGGAGTCACCAGCACGGTAGGAGTATTCGAAAACACACAGCGTGCGAGCTTGGAAGTTGCCGAGGTTGCCCGGCTGCAGGGTTCGCCGGTTGAAGTTGTCAGGTGCAAGGGACGCGCCGACTGGAGAGCGGTTCGAAGTATTCGATATATCGTGGAAAGCGAACGGGTCGACGTAATCCACACGCATGGCTACAAGGCGCACCTGTACGGTTACCTGGCCGCGCGAGGATTGCTCTGCCCGTTGGTCGCCACTTGCCACGGCTATCACTCTGTTTTACCGGCCGGGATTGCCCGCCAGAGACAACAGCTTTACGGTGTGGTGGAGCGTGGACTGTTGCGCCGCTTCGACCAGGTGGTAGCAGTGTCCAGCGATCTGGCTAAGTTTCTGAGGCAACAACGGGTGAAGCCCGGGAAGCTTTCGGTCATAGAGAATGGCGTGGATATTGACCGGTTCAGTTCCGCAACTCCCAGCCCCGACCTGGAAAAAGCGAAGGCCGGGAGGTTGGCGATCGGGTTGGTCGGCAGGCTAACCGGAGGAAAGGGTCACCGGCAAGCCTTCGAGGCAGCCAAAGAGTTTTTTCTCCAATATAAAGACACGGTACTACTTGTTATTGGAGATGGTCCTCTTAAACAGGAGTTGGGAATACTAGCGAAAAAACTCGGCATTGAAGCCAGCGTCGTTTTCACCGGCAAGCGCAGCGACATGGCCGAGGTTTATGCAGCGCTGGACATCCTGGTACTGCCGTCGCTTTACGAAGGCTTGCCTATGGTCATCCTGGAAGCGCTAGCGGGAAAAGTTGCGGTCATCGCAACGAGGGTCGGTGCAATTCCGCACGTCATACTGCCGGGACGGACTGGTCTGCTGGTGGAACCTGGAGACGTTGTTGGCCTTCGAGAAGCTATCTGCCAACTGCTGGCGAATGCCAACTTGCGCCGATCGCTTGGGGAAGCCGGATGCGGATATGCGGGCGAAAAGTTTTCTGCTTCGGCGATGGCCGCCAAGTACCTAAGTCTTTACCAGATGGCAGTGCGATGACGATGATCCCGGGTCACAAAGCGGATAAGTTACGTGTGGAGGAGGCCATCCAGGCGGCAATGGGTTGCGCGCCCAACAGCACTCCGAGAGCAGGTGAGTTCGAGAGCATTGCCAACGTAGTTCTTCCATGCATTTCGGTCATCATCCCTGCACTGAATGAACAGGAGATGATAGGGAAATGTCTTGATTGCCTGGAGCAAACAGAGTTTCCGCGAAGTTTGTTTGAAGTTATTGTAGTGGACAACGGCTCGACGGATCGAACCATGGAAATCGGCCGTTCTTACTCGTCGCGGCTCAACATCATGGTTCTGCAGAAGGCCAACGTGAACATTTCGGCCCTCCGTAATTTCGGAGCGGCGGAGGCAAAAGGAAAAATTCTGGCATTCCTGGATGCGGATTGTCTCGTGCCCAGGGACTGGCTTAGATGTGCCCTACAACAGTTGCAGTCCGAAGATACCGGCATTGTGGGCGGAAATATTTTTATTCCGCCCGATTCCCGCTGGGTGGCACGAGCCTGGTACGGAGTAGGGTATGCGCCTAAGAGTGGCGAGGTCTCCTATGTGCCTTCGGGAAATCTTTTGGTAAGGCGTTCCCGGTTCCTCCAAGTGGGCGGGTTTAACGAAAATTTAAAGACCAGTGAGGATTTTGATTTATGCGTGCGTGCCCGGACCGCTGGCCTACCCATTCGTGCAGTGGCGGAAATGGCGGTGGTTCACTTGCGCACGCCGCAAACACTGGGAGCCTTTTATCGAAGAGAACGCTGGCATGGCACTCATGTTGTAAAGGCGCTTCGGGGAAATTTGCACGAAATGGCGAACTTCCGAGCCGTGGCTTTTGCCTTGTACATATTGGTGTGTTGCCTCGGTGTGGTAGCGGGCCTGGGCCTAGGGCTAGTTTTTCAGCAGTACACACTATTTGCAGCAGCTTCATTCGGCATAATAGTTGCGCCGCTTGCATGCAGTATCCGGAAGCTACGCACCATTCGCGGCGGGTTGTTTTGGATGACCTTACTACCGCTCACCGTACTGCATCTGGTCTATGGGGTTGCACGGGCGCGCGCCCTGGTGAATGTGGAATGGCTTGGAGTCTGACGCTCCTAATGTTTGCAGAGCTATGGTCAAAAGCGACATAACTGAGGTTCCAATCAGACGTCTTCGCATAGGGCTTTTGCTGAACTCCTATCAGCCTGCCGCATGGGTTGCGAAAATCATCGCAGACCTTCAGCACTCCGACTGGGCGGAAATTGTTCTTGTGGTAACCGGCCGCCGTAAGGCCGAAACGAAGAAATCGATTCGGGAACGACTCCGGAACTACTGTCGAGTGGGTCTCTTCGCGATGTATTCCAAATGGGATTATCTGCACTACAGGGGAGATAATGACGCTCTGGCTAGCGTTGATGTCGAGGATTTGCTATGTGATGTGCCGAGGGTCGACGTTCCGGTCATTGAAAACAAGTTTACCGATCGCTTCAGAGTGGAGGACATTCAGCGAATCCGAAGTGCGGACGTGGACGTCCTCTTCCGGTTCGGATTTCGCATTCTCAGAGGCAAAATTCTCGATTGTGCCAAGTATGGAGTGTGGTCGTTCCATCATGGAGATAACCGTGAATATCGAGGAGCACCGCCTGGATTCTGGGAGATTTATGAGAAGAATCCAGTTACCGGCAGTACGTTGCAGATACTTACAGAATCCTTGGATGGAGGCAAGGTGATTGACCGCTCGCTCGCGTCGACCAACTGTGAATCTCTGTACGCGAATAAGAATCCGCTGTATTGGAAGACATCGGAAATTGCGGTTCGCCGTCTGCGGGATCTTCACCTGCGAGGGTGGACCGCCATCGAATCGCTGGACAGCTACAAGGAAACAGACACTTATCGAAAGGCAATATACAAGACTCCAGGCAACTGGGTTATGTTGTGCCTGTTGGCCCGCATGAGTTGGCGAAACCTGCGGCGTAAAGCTGTCTCGGTATTCTGGACTCACCACGTGCAATGGTTTCTTGCAATCAGACCCAAAGAACCAGGACGCGCCGCCAATGAAGCGATGCACTCGTATCGCGTCCTTGCGCCGCCAAAAAATGCTTTTCATGCGGACCCGTGTCTGTTCCATTGGAAGGGCTCCGACTATGTCTTCTATGAGGATTTCTCTTATGCGAGCGGTAAGGCTGCGATCTCGTGTGCTCGGATAGAATCGGACGGTCGTCTCGCAAACTCGGAGGTGGTGCTGGATAGGCCGTATCACCTTTCCTATCCTTTTGTCTTCGAGTACGCCGGTTCCGTGTACATGATGCCGGAAACCAGGATGAATCGCACATTGGAGGTGTACCGCGCGGAAGAGTTCCCGCGTTGCTGGGTGCTCGAAAAAGAATTGATGCGGAGGGAGCATGCAGTAGATCCTACGCTGCTGCAATATGGTGGAAAATACTGGTTATTTGTAAATCTGGCGAAAAAAACGTACTCGACCTGTGATGAGCTCCATCTTTTTTTTGCAAATTCTCCTTTAGGACCGTGGCACGCGCATCTTCTGAACCCGATTATCTCCGATGTGCGCTATGCGCGGTCGGCTGGAGGGTTATTCTGGGAGGGAGAGAGGCTGATTCGGCCTGCGCAGGATTGTTCGACTGCGTACGGCTATGCGATCGCTTTTCGGGAAGTTGAGGTTCTTTCCGAGACAGAGTACAGCGAGCGACCTTATGGCCGTATTGGCCCGGAATGGGCTCCAAGGAACCTCGGTACACACACTTACACGCGAACTGAACGCTTTGAGATGATCGACGGCAACTTCGTTCGGTGGCAACTTCGGACAGCCGGCGGTGTTTATAAAGCAATTTTCAATAGGACCTTCGGTCGAAAACATTGCTAGGCGAATCTGTGCGTCTGTGGAGTTTTCCCTGCGTTCCTACTTGAGCCAGGAGCCTTGCGGAACATGGGAACTGTGTACTTGTGAGCAGGGAACCCAATTTCAGCGCGCGGGCAAACGTTCTACGATTCCGCATGCTTGCCTGCCTGGCAATGCATGCTTATGGCCGTATTGGCCCGGAATGGGCTCCAAGGAACCTCGGTACACACACTTACACGCGAACTGAACGCTTTGAGATGATCGACGGCAACTTCGTTCGGTGGCAACTTCGGACAGCCGGCGGTGTTTATAAAGCAATTTTCAATAGGACCTTCGGTCGAAAACATTGCTAGGCGAATCTGTGCGTCTGTGGAGTTTTCCCTGCGTTCCTACTTGAGCCAGGAGCCTTGCGGAACATGGGAACTGTGTACTTGTGAGCAGGGAACCCAATTTCAGCGCGCGGGCAAACGTTCTATGATTCCGCATGCTTGCCTGCCTGGCAATGCATGGTACACTCGAAGCAACTGTACAGTTGTGTTACAGAAGCCTCTGAATTCCAATCTCAGAGCCGGCCCGGAGACGAGCGGATCGGCCGAGGTTACTCCAAACTTATGCGCGGTGTTTGGAGCGGTTTGGAACGGTCACTGCAGTGACAGCGCGAACCGGCAAGGAGTGAGTATTTGACCATGACTACCGGCCTGAAGAATTCCGACCGTAATCGCGAATTGTTTCCGGCGCGTGAACAATCTGCGAATTGTCATCGGATCGAACTGCCGATATACGGAAAAGAGCCTGTCGCAACCGGGGGAGGTCTCCCTGTGGCCCAGGCCGTCGAAGCCTACAAGAGCTTGCGATCCAAGCTGATGAAGGCGCGAGAAAGCCGTGGTATTAGCTCAATCGTGGTTACGAGCACGACTCACTCCGAAGGCAAGACATTGACTGCGTTCAACCTGGCATACTGTTGCGCGCAGCTTGCGGATACTCCGGTTCTGTTGGTGGACGCGGACCTGCGTGCCCAGGGGTTAACCGCCCTGACAAGAAATCAAGAGCAGTTTGGATTGCGGGATGTGCTGGGCAACGATGTACCGTACGCGAGCGCGGTCGTTGCAACTGACGTTCCAAATTTGTACCTCATGGGAGCGGGGGGTGGAAACGAATCGCCGGCCGAATTGCTCTCCGGTACAGGGTGGAGCCAGTTTATGGCTTGGGCCGGCGAGTCGTTCAAACTTGTACTGATAGATTCCCCACCCATCGGTATCGTGGCTGATTTGAACCTGATCGAAGCCGGATGCAATGGCAGTCTGGTCGTCGTGCGAGCTCACAGAACAACGCAGCGGGCCCTAGAAGAAGCCCTGGGACAGATTGATTCCAAGAAGCTACTCGGTGTTGTTTGGAACGAGGATCCTCGGAGTCCAGAGCGTTATTCATACAGCTATCAGAATGCGTAGCGACCATCAGGCGCCCCCATCCCCGAACCTGGAGTAATAGACATGCCAGATAAAGAATAGCCTTTCATTCTGTTCTTGCACCCGCTGTGCTTGTCTCGTCGAGCAGCGCCACTGGCAGAGACTTCGAGGTTCATACTAGCCTTGGAATTTAGATTACCGATGGTAGCTCAGGTTGAGCGGGACACATGCGCCGTGGGCATTCGGGAGCAGTGGCAGGAACAATTCCTAATGGACGTTGCGTCTGTATTCCCTCATAAGGGAATGGGCAGGATGGCCTGACTGCCCGGCAACCTAAGACGGTTGCTCGCTGATCTGGAGCGAATCTGGATTCGCCTCAGATGAAACCGCTGTGACCTTTTGCCTTATGGGTTTATTCTGCGCGGGAATTCCAAGGGCCAGGTGATTAGAAGGGACGTCACGACTCACCACCGCATTGGCCCCGATGATCACGCTATCGCCGACCGTGATTCCCCCCAAGACCTTGCAGCCTAATCCAAAGGTCACTTTGTCGCCAATCTTCGGCACCCCTTCTCCCCTGCCATTTGCCTTGTTCCCAAGGCAAACTCCCGTGTTGATAATGCAATCACTGCCAATGACAACTCCATTATCGATGGCAATGCCGAAGCTGGTGTGCACTTCGAAGCGCCTTCCAATGACGGCGCCAGGACGTATGTCCGTGCCATTGCGTGTTGATACCAAGGAATTTGTCAGCAAATAAAAAAAACGCATCAACTTGCCGACAAATGGCGTCCTGAGCTGACAGGCCCAATGTCCGAAACGGTAATTCGCGCAAACAAGGAAGTAGCGGTCCAGCATCACCTCCAGGAAAGATTGTCTTGACCTAAGTGTTCGGTAGAACCTGAAGTCATCCTGGATCTGTTCGATCACGCCCATGCGACAGCTACCCCCTACGTGCGACGAGCGAACCGTTTCGCTTCACGGTTCACTAAGCCATAGAACTCGTGCGGACTCCCGTAGCATACCTGCAAATGCATCCAGCCGACAACAGCGGCATGTACCAAAGGAGTAGCTGACTATAACTCGTAAATCTTTCTGTGGCATCTCTGAGGTTTTTTGTTTGCTTACTTGGAAGGTAACGGCCCTTTAGAACCCGTCTGGACTTGTGTTTGATGAATAGGCATACCAGCTTGTGAATCCGAATAGCCGATGCGATTTGTCCAGACGGATCTTACCGAGGCCTTTCTTTGAAAAATTCTGGATCGAGCGCATAGGCACCGACGACGTACAGGGAATCACGAACCAAGCCATCTAAATCCAAAAGCGAGGATGGTGTAACCCGCCTTTTGGTAACGGCAGCGCTGTCAGTCTGGATATGAAAGTCCCTGACAGCCTGGTTGACAAACTTCGGATTTCCAATCGCCGATGCAGTGAATGGTAATGGACAAACGCCAATTCCATGGCACAGATTATTCGTGCCGACTATGTTCGCCGTGGACGCCTGATAGGCCATCCAGTACGGAACCGTTGAATTTGCAGGTTGCACGATGATGTTATTGCTGAGCACAAGTTTCGTAGTGGGATCGTGAAAATCATAAGATCGTCCAATCTCTTCGTTACTACCCGGCCATTGCATTCCAGCAGCATTTGTCACGTCACCGCCGTTTACAATCGTGTTGTTGTAGATCAGCAGTTGATCGGGATAAAGCGGTTGGCCCGTCGGAGCCAGGCACTTACCGGCCTGAGCATAACTCTTTCTGTCGCCGGTCAGACCTGTGTCGTTAAACGTTGACCCTCCCGCCAGGCCGCTGGCAATCATACCCACTGAACCGCCTCCCGCCGTGCGAATGACGGACCACGAGGAGGCGTCTGCAGGCAAAGCTGGCAGGACGAAGGTATTGTAGTTGATTGCGTTTAGCGTGGAGTTTCCCGTTCGTATCGTTGAGACCGGACCAATAATGTAGGATCCATTGAAAACAGAGATCAACCCATAACTGTACTGTGTGGATCCTGCTTGACCGACTGTCTTAATTGCCGATTTTTCCACAAGCCACGGTAATATGGTTCCGGAGCCCGACATATAGATAGAGGAATAGTTTGCTCCTCCTCCAGGCAAATCGGCGATGATGTCGCTCACCCCTTCACCGGTATTGACGAGAAGATTGTTATAGATTTGCACTGGCCCGCAGGTTGCGTCAAAGGCGTTCATGTTGATCCCGTCACATACAGTGTCGTGAATATAGTTGTCGTGAATCAACAGGTTGTGGTTGTTCGGTATCGCGTCGTGGAAAATCTGAAATCCCCGGCAGGCTCGGCCCTCGCTTCCGTCGATCTCGTTCCAGCCAAAGTCGAGGTGATAGGTATAGGCTGAAAAGTAAACGTTGTGCTCAGTTTTTGCTGGGGCGTAAAGACGATAATAAAGCTGTGTTCCCGCAGGAAGATCCGGGACAAATGGCTGGTCGATCGTGAAGGTCTGGGTCGTTCCGTTCCATGAGCTACAAGGAAATCCGCCCCTGGTAGTCTCGGCGCATGGGGTTGTGGCGGAAGTTGACAATCGCCGTAGTTGCGCCTGTCCGGCTGCGCCGGGGTTGTACGCCATAATCACATTCGGTAGTTCAGTTCCGCTGGAAAAGGTGGTCTGCGTGACTGTCCTACCCACGGTTGAGACTTTTCCAGCGGGAGTCCACCCGCACGGATGCGTGCTGCTGGCATAATTGAAGTAGTGTGCCGAATCGCTGGGGTCACCGCATCCCACATTGTGGACGCGATTTCCATAGACCGCGATCTTGTCCAGTGCATGTGTGGAAACTCCCCCGCCAATAAGTCCGGCGGTTTCCGAACCTGCTGTATTTGAGCCTGGGGCCGTTACTTCATTGTCGACGAATCGAAAGCCAGTTCCGGACTCAAAATCTACGCCAATGTTGTATGCGACAAAGGTCAGACCTGCGATAGTCCAGTAGCTGACGTACTTCGCCTTGCTGGTAGCGTAGTTGACCATCGCTTTCGCGATATGATTTACAGTGGAATCGAGCGTGACGGCCTCTCCAGGATATGCCACGACTGCCTTTGGACTTCCCTCGGTGCCGGAGGCGCCCAGCCACAAACTGGCGTAGGTATCAGGAGCGGTGACCGTCATCGAATGCACGTAGCAAATGTCACCCGGGTTGAGGACATTCTTGCATTTCTTCAACGTTGCAAACGGGGCAGAACTGGTGCCTGCGTTGTTATCGTTTCCCGCTGGTGACGCAAAATACACATTGCCCGGCCGCACGGTGAACGGCAGAGTGTTACTTGTCTTCTGCGATATATTCAACTGCATGGTCTGGCTGCCGCTTGGCGTGGCGTGGCTTATCTGCGCACACGCTTTCGCGTAGTGTCCTGGAAGGTATGGGGCACCGGGATCGAGCCACACTTTGTAGGCTGCCGCCGCGGTCCCGCCGATGCTGATTGTGGAGTCGTTCCGCGCCGGCCCGAAGTTTTCCCCGTAGACGCAGACGAACGCACCATCGCTTTCGGCCTCGCCGCCAGTCGCCGGCCCGGAATCGATATCGCTGTAGAAAAGCACGGGGGCAGGGACGCTTGCAGGCGTCAGGGTTGGCGAAACAGATGGATCTAGCGCCGGTGCCGCGTACATCAATGGTTGGGTTACAGCTGAGATGCTTTTCCTCGGGGAAAAAAAGCCGCTAAGATGAGTATTCCGGTTGTCATCTGCGGCATCGCTCCAGCGAGTCACTAGTAAGTTCGCGTCCACAGAGCCCAGTCCGGTTGCGAAGTTGTAGCCAGGGCTCAAGTCATCCCCATCAAGCCCGGAATCCTTGGTGCTTCGTGGATGCCGGAATACACTAGCTTCGCCATAGAGATCCTGCCGGTTTGCGAGCGAGTACAAGGTTGGCGCGGAGTTGCCCTGACTCACGCCAGTGTGCTGTACAACTAGCGCCATGATCCCTGCAAAGGAGGCGCTTGCCAACGAACTGCCTTCCGGGATGTCAACGCGGCCATTCATGTAAATCGGATACGCGTCTGGATTCTCCGCTGCAAACGTAACATCGGGTATGTCACGATGGGCATCGGCAGGAACTCCGTTTGCGTGCTGCCACCAGGGCTTGTCATAGATCGAGCTTGCGCCACCATTGGAATCTGCACCGCCGACAGCGGTGTTGTATGGAGTAGAAGCGAGTCCGTTGACGGCGCGCCTTCCACTTGAACTGGTGGCGGATTCATCGTCACAGCCGTCGGCGCGGCTGTTGCCGGACGGCACCACCACCGTGATTCCCTGTACTGCCGCCCGTTGCCAGAGATAATTCAAGAAATGATTTGCCGAAGCGCCCAGAGCCGCTTCGCAAAAAACAAAACCCACGCTTATCACCGGCGCCAGGTTGTTTTCAACAATGTATTGAGTTGCGAGAAAAATTCCATCCGTCGTGCCGGTTGATGCCGAAACAACGTACTTGATCGATGCATTCCGGGCCACTGCTCCCGCCCATTCCACGTTAAGAAGAGCCGCGGCTTCTTCCTCCAACCCGAGGTGGCCTGGGTCAGGACCAATGACGCGAATCTCCAGGTCGTTTGCGGGGAGCCCGAACATGCTTCGGAATCTCCGCACATCCGACAAGTCAATGTTTGTGCGTCCTGTAACAGCGATGCTTACGCCTGCCCCGTCGATGCCCGCACTGTAAAGTGGGGTAAGATTGTAAATCGAGGCATGGTCCGCCGGGGTGAGAGAGTAAGTTTGGCCGTTTACAACCTGCGGTGAAAGGCTTGAGGCGTTGGTATGCGGCGGCTTACTTTCAAAGTCGTTTAGCGACACCACCCCGTCCACAACACTGCTCAAGGCTGCCGGGATCTCAGGATCGCCGGTGTTGGCATAGTGCAGCTCATGATTCCACAGGTAAGCATGAATTTGGGTGTGGAACGTCTCTTCGACCTGCGCGACGGTTCCGCTGAAAAGGATAGTCATTCCGCCCGGTGATGCTTCATCCACTTGCATGCCGTGACTTACAAGCCAATCCAGAACCAGATTTCTGTGGTACTCCGAGACTCCAAAGTAAGACGAATAGGTTTCCGGGGTAAGCCACTGGTGATAGTAAGGAGATGCAGGATTCTGCTGTGCTTCAACTAAGACGTTGAGGGTGCTTTGTTGTGTCTGATCGGGCCGTAAGAGAAGAATCATTTTCTCCATGCGGCGATCCGGTGAAGCGGCGCCAATGTCGTTTCCCAAGCTGACAACTGGATGCTGGTTACCGGCTAGAACAATCGTCTGCAGCTCGTCTACCCGCGTGATTACACGGTCCACTGGCCGAATTGTTCGCAACTCCAGCAAAGGGGCTGAACTCTGCGGGTTGGCGGGACACACTTTTACCAGGCTTGCGAGAACCAGCAAGAAGAACAGAGCTTTTCGACAGTGCATGGTCAGCCTCTGCAGAGAATTCAGCCGGAACGAAAGGCGAGAAACGTAGCGGCTTGCTCTGTTTATCGGCGGGCCAAACGAGATTTGTATGGCGATGGATTTGCGGGGAAAAAATTTATATCAGAAAAGTTCCAATAAAACCGGATTTCCCACAGCAGGAAGTTGGAATAGGCGCTTTTCTAATCGAACTTTAATCTTCCAGTAAAGAAGCTTTGCTATATATGAGGAGCTGAATTATCCGACAATCTGAATACTACCGGACTGGGCCATTTGAGCCATTGCCGCAATAAGTCAGAAATTCAGCTGACGCAACCAAAGTTAAGTGTAGTTTCAATTGTAATTTTGTTTCTTGTGGATTTATTGAATTGCTTTCAGACTGTTTGCAGCAGGAACAGTGCATGTGAGTGGTGGAATGAAGGCCATTCGATTCAACGAATGTTGAAATCATTGACGCGTTTGCCGAAAAGTTCGTTTTTAAGTATTTTGTCGCTTTCCTAAACCTACGCTTGAGCGGATGTGGGATCTCTAAGGAACCAATCGAGGAGTGGTTATCCCGTCAAAGCGTAGCCGGTTGTCCTGGAAGAGTTGGGGCAACGGAAAAGTCACTCTGAAAAATATTTCCCAAGTTCCTTGCTAAGCAAGGAGGGCGAAGCTTTGTCGGAAAAAGAAGGTTATTACCCGCCGCAGCCGTCACCAGTCGTTGTGAAACAGGGTGAGATTCATCCCATTTCTTATTCTCCAAACTGGTTTGCGGTATACACAACTCCTCGCCACGAGAAGCGCGTTGCCTTTCATTGCGAGCAACGGCAGATTGTTGCTTTTTTGCCTCTCTATCAGGAGGTACGGCGATGGAAGAACCGGTGCAGGGTCAAGCTTGATCTGCCGTTGTTTCCGAACTATCTCTTTGTCCGGATTGAACGCGAGGAACGCTTCCGTGTTCTGAGTGTCCCCGGAGTGCTGTCGGTTCTCGGTTCCAACTCCGATCTTCTTCCGGTGCAGGATGAATACATTACCTCGCTGCGTCAGGGACTGGACGCTCACAAGATCGAACCGCATCCTCTTGTAGAAATTGGCGACAAGGTTCGGATCATTGCCGGTGCGATGGCCGGCATGGATGGGGTTCTGATTCGCAAGAAGAACGAGCTCCGGGTGGTGATCAAGGTTGCGCTGCTGGAGCGGAGTATAGCCGTGGAAGTCACCAGGGCGGACATCGAAAATGTCGTTCCGGCGGCCTACGGCGCACACGCCTCCGGCCTTGAATCACCCGACTCCCGATGCGTTCTCGCTGGCTGATTTAATCCAAACGCCCGAGCCTCCTGCCCGATTTTCAAAGTTTCCACACGCT
The DNA here is from genome assembly GCA_964591805.1 of uncultured Acidobacteriaceae bacterium. Classification (GTDB taxonomy): domain Bacteria; phylum Acidobacteriota; class Terriglobia; order Terriglobales; family Acidobacteriaceae; genus TOLSYN. The sequence goes on from CAZQDD010000003.1 coordinate 91,732, forward strand.
CTGCATTCGAGCGATGTTGTTGCGGGCGCGCCACCCCAGATTCTGCCAACGTTATTTTGTGCAGTGGCGGACCTTGGGCGGAGCTTGGCTCACGCTCTCTCCCTTGGTTTCATCAGGTTGCCGTGAACCTTTGCGGCTTTCTGCTTCGAACCCAGTGAAACCTTTTTATCAATTCCGTTAGAGGCCGTCCGGGAATCACCAGCGGAAGCAAGCTACGGAACGCTGCGATTGCTGGCCATCCCGCGACATGAGCGGAAACCCACTCACCCCAGTCCAACGCGAGATCCTCGCCACAACACTGACGACTTGACCTTGGTCATGCTCAGGAGAAACCATGAACTTGCAAAAGACTCTGTCCGGGGCCGCACTGTTACTCGCCACGACAGCGCTGCTCGCCGTTAATTCATTCGCCGTCGCCACGGCGGTGAATGCTCCAACTCTTACTCCAAACGCCAACCCTGCCTCAGGATCCGGCAGCACCGCTGTCTATGCGTCCCCATTGACCGTTGTCGTTGCTCCCGGCACGGGTCTCCCGACTGGTACAAACTGCTGGTACACCACAGACGGATCGGCTCCTGTCACAGGCGCAGTTGTCAGCCTCACCGCAGCCTCCTGCAACACGGCCGTGAACGTTACCATCCAGACGACCACCACTGGCGACCTCGGCGATGCCGTCACGAAGACCGTCAAGGCCGAGGACTACTACTCCGGAACCGCAACCACCACCTACAAGAGCAGCGCTGTTACCTCCGGAACCTACAAGGTTGAGAATATTGTGGGCGCTCCGAAGTTCAGCCCGAATGGTTCGAGCTCAACCTCTGCGATTAGCGTTTCAATCGCGGACACCTGGACTGGCACCAACTCCTTGGGCAAAGTCGTGACGCCGACCATCTACTACGCCACGTCTTCCACGGATACCGCGCCTGCGCTGTCCGGCTTCGTCGCGTATGTTCCTAAGAGCACAAACCTTCAGCTTCCGCTTTCGGGCGAAACGACCACCTACTTGTTTTCCTACGCGTCTGCGCTCGGCTACCTCCCCAGCGGCATTACCTCTGCCGCCTTCGGAGCGGCTACCAATTCGGGCATCAGCTACTTCATCGGCGCCGGCTCTTCGGCGCAGTTCTTTGAATATGCCCTGGCGTTTGCCGGCGTACCCGGCAACGACGGACCTTGCGGTGGTCACCACTTCACCAAGAGCAACGGCGCGCAGGCTGCCGACGTGCGCAGCGGCGTAACTCCGGCTGACACCGGCAACCTCCTGATCGTTTGGGACAACAGCGCAGACGGCACCGGCAGCGCCTATCCGAGCCCGGCCGGGCCCACCAAGATTTGCGTTTATCTGAGCCTGGATTCCACTCTCGGCGTCAAGGCGTTCTTCAACTCCAACCTCAAGGTTCCGGCTGAGTTCCTGAACATCACCGCGACCAGCGGAACGAGCAACTCCATCGCTCCTTTCTGGCCTAGCTACAGCTCCAGCAGCGTCGTTGCCGGCGCCGATGAAAACTCGATTCCTGCCGACGTCCTGGCTGCTGCGCAGGGCCAGCCGTTCAACGTTGCCATCACTGACATCCGCCCTGAGGATGCCAAGTTTGCCACCACCCGCGCTCTGGGAGCGCTGAACGCCACTCGCACCGGACTTGGCTACGGCCCTGGCCCGATCGGCAAGCCGATTGTCAGCGTTGCCGGCACAACCTTTAATGTTGTCAACTTCGCGCTTAGCGGCGCCGATCCGATCACCGGGTCCTTGCAGCAGCCCTACACCACTGTTCCCATCGGCGCGGCCCCCGTGGTCGTGTTCGTTAACACCACTGCCGGCACCTCTGGTGACGGTCTCTATCACTTCGGCGACACCACGAACCCGGTCAAGAACATCAGCCGCTTCACCCTGGCCGGCTACCTGAACGGCACCATCACCGGTACCGGCGCCGTAGCGCCCATACAGCTGGGTGCGGGTTCGAACACCCAAAACTCTGCTCCGGTCCACGTCTGGTTGCGCGAGCCGCTGTCCGGCACCTACAACACAGTGGAGTTCAACATCCCGGCGAGCAAGGAAATCGGCAGCTCGCAGGAAATCGGAGTCAACCCGAAAGTCACCGCCGTCTACACCAGCGACGGGAAGAACCCGCCGGATGGCGGCACGTCTACCACCCTGCCGACCTGGATCAGCGGCGGCGACGCCAACAAGAACAGCGGCAACCCGTTGTTCATCCAGGTGTACCCGTCGGCTGCTGGAATCACCACCAACCCGCTCGGAAACGTTAACGCGACTGGCGTCATGATCGGCGTCGCCGGCGCAACCCGTGCGCGCGCCATCGGCACCGGTGAAGAAGTCAAGCAGGTTGCTCTGGCAGGCGCCGACAACATCGGTTATTCCTTCTGGGGCTACGGCAACTTGAAGTCCGGCAACAACAGCGCCACCACGACCACCAAGTACATCACCGTGGACGGCGTCGATCCGATCAACGCAGAATACACTGCCGGCGTGTACCCAACTTGCACCGCCGCTTCCTACGAAGCCGACTTTGGCTGCCCGAACGTACCGTTCACCAACGTGATCAACGGATCGTACCCGATCTGGTCGGTCTACCGTGCGGTGACCGCCTCTCCGACGCCGAGCTTCGTTTCCACCATCCTTGCGGCGGCGGAAACTTCTTCCACTACCGCGTTTGATTTCGCTCCTCTTACCTCGCTGCAGGTCTTCCGTTCGCACTACCTGCAGGATGGCGTGGCTCCCTCGAATGGTCACAGCAGCGTAAGCACCGCGCCGTACACTGCTTACACTGAAGCTGGTGGCGACGTGGGCGGCGCGGTCTTCACGATTCAGGCCGACTACGACCACATTGCCGACTACGGTGTTTCCACTGCTAACCCAACGGGTGAAATCCTGAACGTCAGGCAATAACCACTCACGGTGTTCAACCGACACCGTTGTCTTGGGGGTGGCCGGGCAAACCTGCCCGGCTGCCCTTTTCCAGTAATAGGAAACTTCTAATTTCCACAGGTGAAACCAGAGTTGAGAATCCATCGCCTCATTTTTCACGCCGTCTTTGCCACGCTGCCATTGTTTTTTCTGTTCTGCACAGCCGTAGCCCAGCAAACTTCTTTGCCCGCGCCGGCGGCACCTTCCCCGGTTGCGCCCCCGGCAACCGCACATAGTTACGCCCCCGCTCCCGACCCGCTGGTGCCCACTCCGGTTACGGTTACCCCGGAAGATTGGACCCGGCTGGAGCTGGACCCGGCAAACTTTGCGCTTCTTGAACCGGCCTTCGGCGGCGAAGATGGCAACGAAAAGTTCTACCGCGAACTGGTGCAGCTGCAATGGCGCGTCGGCGATCCCGTCGAGGTCTATGTTGTCCGTCCCAAGGGCATCGCCAAGCCTCCCGTCGTCCTTTATCTGTACAGCTACAATGAAAATCTCGACCGTTTCAAGAATGACCGCTACTGCGAGCGCCTCACCGCCGGTGGATATGCCGCCGTCGGCTTTGAGCCGGCGCTGGGCGCCGACCGCTTCCGCAGCCGGCCGATGAAGCAGTGGTTCGTCAGCGAACTGCAGGAGTCGCTGGGCAGCTCGGTGCATGACGTGCAGTTGGTGCTGAACTACCTGGAGAGCCGCAAAGACCTCGATTTGGAGCATGCCGGAATCTTTGGTCAGGGCTCGGGTGGGGCGATTGCGATTCTGGCCGCGGCCACCGACTCGCGCCTGAAGGCAGTGGACACCTTGAATCCCTGGGGCGACTGGAGCGATTGGCTGGCCAAGTCGTCGGTCATCCCCGAGGTGGAGCGTCCGTCCTACCTGAAGCCGGAGTTTTTCGACAGCGTGAAGCCGCTGGAGCCGGTTCGCTGGCTGCCGAAAGTAAAAGCTTCGGCGCTGCGCCTGCAGTTCGTCACCGCGAACCCGGCTGTTCCGGAAGCGGCGATGCAGCAGATGGAGAGCGCCGCCGCGCACGACACCGCCTCGATCCACTACACCGTAACGCGCTACAAAGATACTCAGGATCTGATTCGACAAACCGACGGCGGCAGACTGTTCGACTGGGTTAAAGCTCGCCTGGCGACTAGCGCAGGAGACAGCCAAGCCAAAGCTGCGGTTCGGCAGGTTGCCAGGCCCGCTGCGGCGGCGCCCGCATCCGGCAAAGCTGAAGCGACTCGCTAATCTGGCAGACGATGCCTTGCAGTTTGCACCCGCAGTGCGGGTTCCTCGATTTTTCTTTTCTTCCAGACTTGGAAAGGCCAATTCATGAGTTTTCTGCGATCCGCATTGTGCGTGGTTGTGCTACTAATTGCCGCACCATTGGTTCTCTGTGCCCAACAAACGGGTGTTTTGAGTGCTACGGTTCATGACGCAACCGGCGCGGTCATCCAGGGCGCGAAAGTAGCTGTCAGCGAGAACGGCATCCAAAGCCAGAGCGCGGAGACGGGAGAGCTTGGAGTCTACACATTCTCCAAGCTGTCTCCGGGTAGTTACACAGTGGTGGTCTCGGCTCCGGGATTCAAGGAGTCGCGCACGGAATACGTCAACGTTACGGCTGGAGAGACCACACCCTTGGAGGTAACGCTTAACCCGGCGGGAGTGGAAACCGTGGAACAGGTGCAAGCCAGCGGAGCCACCCAGGTTGAGACCGAAAGTTCGCAGCAATCGGGAACCATCTCCGAGAAGGAAGTGGTCACCTTCGGGCTGAATGGGCGAAACTTCAGCCAGTTGATTGCACTTGCTGCCGGCGTCAGCAACCAGACAGGGCAGGATGAAGCCAAGGTTGGCGTGGCGGGCAGCGCCAAGTACAGCGTCAACGGCGGGCGCGTCGAATATAACGCCTTCGACGTTGACGGCAGCGACGTGCTGAATACCGGAATCAACGCCAGCAAGGGTCAGAGCATGCCGCTGATTGTTTATCCCAGCCTGGATGCAATTCAGGAGGTCAAGGTCCTCACCTCGAATTACGGCGCGCAGTACGGACGAAGTGCGTCGGGAACCGTGCTGGTCACCACCAAGTCGGGCGGCGCAGAGTACCACGGCAATGCCTACGAGTTTCTCCGTAACGAATTCTTCAACGCACGCAATTATTTCGACGCGCCCGGCCGCACTCCGCTCTACCGGAAGAACGATTTCGGTTTCACCTTCGGCGGACCGGTGTACATTCCCGGCCACTATAACGAGAAAAAGGACAAGACATTTTTCTTCTACTCGCAGGAAGTTCGCCTGGAAAAATCACCTGACAACGGCCAGTACCACCAAGCGGTGCCTTCAAACGCGGAGCGTGGCCTGGACGCCCATGGCAATTACCTTGGCTACGCCGATTTCAGCGATGTCTGCCCGGTTTATGCTTCCGGAACCAAGGTGAGCCGCTCCCAGTATCCCGATTGTCCTACGCCGGTCTCCGGGCAAGCAGCGATCAACAATCAGTTCGCGATGAATGGGGTGGCAGCTACCATTCTGAACACAACGGGGTTGTTTCCGCTGGCAGTTTCGGGCGCTGTCTGCAACTCGCCGACTGGCTCCTGCTTTGCCACCACGGTCTCTCCCAGCACCACCTGGTACGAAGAACTGTTTCGCATCGATCACAACCTCAACCCGAAGGAAAAGCTCGGCTTCCGCTTCATCCACGATTCCTGGTCCACCCAGGTGCTTACCCCAGAGTGGGGAACCGTGCAGACCAACAGCTTCCCCTCGGTGCTAAACCAGTTCAATGGCCCAGGATTGAGCATGGTTGCCCGGCTTGATCAGGTGCTGTCTCCGACCTTTCTGAACCAGCTTAGCGTCAGCTATACGAACACCCACATTACCCTCACCGACCAGCCCGGAGCGGGCGTTGCCCTGACAAGGCCCGCTTCTCTGGGACCCGCTGGTTGTCCGGGTGCGAGCTGCCTTGGCTACCTCTTTAATAACGGTTTTGGCGGAAAGCTGCCGGGCATCGTGATTGCCGGCAACAACGCCGAATATGGCGGCACCGGATTCGCGGTCGATACCTCCTACATGCCATGGGATCATCGTAATCCGACCTGGGACGTGCGCGACGGCCTGAGCAAAGTAATCGGCAAGCACACGGTGCAAACCGGCGTGCAGGTGATTTACGCCCGGCAATCGGAAACGAACGGCGCCACGGGGGCCAATACTGGAGACGTTCAAGGCCTGCTCAGCTTCAATAACATCAACAACGTTCTTTCCACCGGTAATGCATTTGCCGACTTCATTATCGGTCCTGGGTGCCCGACGCCGGAGAGCTGTCAGCCGTTTCCCGATGGAAGGGTCCGCTACTTCCAGCAGGACAGCACCCAGAAGCGCTACGACCTGCACTACCTGGTGATCGAACCGTACTTGCAGGACGACTGGCGTCTTTCACCACGGCTCACCGTCAACCTTGGCATGCGCCTGAGCCTGTATGGCAACTGGCAGATGAAGCAAGGTCAGGCCTGGAATTGGGAGCCGTCTTTCTACAGTTCCGAGTTGGCCTCAGGCGCGCAGATCAATCCTTTTAACGGACAACTGCTGGACAGTCTTACCGGGAACCCGATTCCGCTGGACCTCAATAACCTGGACTCGCGCATTACAAATGGATTGGTGCAGTGCGGCACGCGCGGCACGCCTTCCAGTTGCATGTCGAGTCATATCTTCAACCCAGCCCCGCGCATCGGCTTTGCATGGGATCCGACTGGAACAGGCAAAACCTCGATCCGCGCCGGCTACGGAGTTTTCTTCGAGCATGGCACGAGCAGCGAGTCGAACGTCGGCTCGCTGATTGGAAACGCTCCCCTGGTACTCGACGCGACGCAAGACTTCCCAGGGGCTTACGACGCCATCGGAAACGTCAATTCCAATTACTCGAGTACCATTCCTGCCTGGCCCATCAATGTGACCTCCATTCCCACCAAGGCTATCTGGCCCTACGTGCAACAGTGGAGTCTCAGCGTACAGCACGAGATCACCAAGGGAACGCTATTGACGGTTGCCTACGTAGGCAGCAAGGGAACCCATCTCACGGTGGAGGAGCAAATCAATCAACTCGCTCCCGTGCCTGCCGCGCTCAATCCATTTTTGGCCGGACAGCCTCTCACCACGGCAACTTGCGGAACCTTCGACGGCGGGAGTTTTACGGTTGGCAATACGGTTGTGGGAGTTGGCAACCCGGCTTTCGTCAACATGGAAGCCGCCTGCGCGGGCGCGAATGCGCATGGCCCGGTTCCCGACGTAAACAGCCTGCGCGAGCTGGCGCGGGGATTGGGCAGCATCTACTCGTTGCAGAATCTAGCCAGTTCCACCTATCACGCCCTGCAGTTCACCGCGCAGACCAACCACGGTCCTCTCAACCTGGGCATGGCCTACACCTACGGGCACTCGATTGATTCGGCCTCTGGGCGCTATAGCGCCACCTTCGTAAACGCTTACGACCTGGCCGCCAATCGCGCCAGTTCCGACTTCGACCAGCGCCAGATTTTCAACGTCAACTATGTGTACAAACTTCCCCTGCTGGATTGGTCCACGGCTTTGTGGAACGCCCTGCACTGCACCAAGGAAAATGCAGAGAATAATGTGGACTGCCAGAAACCCGGCGCCGTGTTTGCCTATTCCGGCCCGAGCGGGCTGACAAGAAAACTACTCAGCGGCTGGAACCTGTCTGGCATCACGACGTTGCAGACAGGCACCCCATTCAGCGTGATCAACAACGCCAGCCCGAATGGCGTCTCCGTGCTGGACAACGCGGGGCTGGCCCTGGGCATGGGAGCGGACTCCTACCCTGACAAAGCTAGCGGCTTCGGATGCAATACGTTTGGGAGCGGAATTGGCACAGTCGGACCGCTGTTAGGAAATCCGTGCAACTTTGTTGCCCCTCGCGGTCTGACCCAGGGCAATGCCGGCCGTAACTCCATGAATAATCCCCGCCGCATCAACTTTGACACCGCCTTATTCCGCCAAATGAAAGTGTTCAACGAGCGCACCCTGGAGTTACGCGCCGAAGTCTTCAATGTCTTTAACCACACCCAGTTCCGCACCTTCGATCCGGACAAAGGCAATACCGAAAGCAACACGATCAGCTGTTATGGGGCGACCAGCAACTCTGCCGGTGACCCCGCCTGCCTTGCCGGTAATGGCTTTCTGCACCCGGTGGATGCACGCCGCCCGCGCACCATGCAATTTGGCGTGAAACTCGGATTCTGATCCAGCCAGGAGCATCGTGGAGCGGCAGTGCGGAGGTAGACTGCGAGGGCCGCGTTCCGGCTCATTGCATATCAGCCCGCGGATGCCTTTTGGGTTTCACAACTCTTTCCAAGATTGGGTGATGCACCTTCCAACCGGTAGCCCATTGTGATCTGGAGCAAAAAATATGCCGTCATGGATTCACAGAATTTCGCGGCTTCTGCCGCAGTCAGCAACGATCGTTCACGGTGGCAGCATTTTTGCCGCTTGCCGCTTTAGTGGGGCGGCTTCTCTGCTGCTGGTCTTGGCGATGGCGGGGTGCGGCGGAGGATCAAAAGGCAGTGCCGATCCTGCGGGTCTGCAGCCGCCCGCCGCTGCTGGAACGTTTAATTCCTACATAGGAACCAGCCCGTTTGATTCCACCACCACCGCCAGCGGCAGCTCTGGTTCCGGCAATGCCTATGGCGTCTGGGATGCCTCGTTTGACCACTCCACCTCTGCATTCAGTGCCTGGGACGTGACCACGCAGGGAAATAACACCGATGCCTACAGCGTCAAGGTCATTGGTACCTTTACCGCGTCGGGAGGGTTTCTGGATCTGACCCAGACCAACGATCCTCTCGACAATCCACCGCCTGCGGGCTATGCGCTCGAGATTCCAGACCGCGTGGCGATCCTCCGCCAGGGAGGCAATACGATACCGGTGACCGCCATGGTTCCGACCGGTTGCCCGAGCATCAATGGCGCTACCCAGTTCAACTTCGTGATCCTTCCAACGGACTCCTGGGCACAGGCTACGGACCCGGCCTACGGGTCGCTCTCGATTGCCAACAGCGGCACCACCTGGAATTTGACTTCCTTTCAGCAATCAACGCTGGCAGGAGGCGTTGCCCCAAACAGTGGAGTCACGCTGCCGCCTGGAACCTGCGCAGCGACAGGCGCCGGAACCTCTGTGTATGTGCCGTCGAATCCTGCGTTAACCTTGCCGAAGACCATTGCCGTCGGGCCATCCGGCTTCTATATTGCGGACCAGGGCCTGGACGTAAATAGCAACGGCAATCCCGGACAGCTTGGTGTCATCCAGCCGTCGACTTCCTTGACCACTTCGGATGTTCTCTCTCACAAATATCTTGGCTTCATCTATGAGGCGGGCGCCGATGCCGCTGGCCTGATTCCGGAGACCCAATTGGCCGCATTCAGCGCCTCTAATCCTGCCGGCCAGCTAGTGGGCGGGGGATTCGCCAATGACGACACTGCCCAGCCAGCCGTCAACTATCTCACCATCAATCTGGGTACGGAGAATGCGGCCACCCATGGCCTTTATCCAAGTGTGGTCATCACCAACCAGACCACCGGGACGACCTATCCGGCAGTTGCAGTGGTGGGAAACCCGGAGAGCAGGTACGCCATTTTCATCATCGGCGAAGACATGGATTACTTCCTGCCGATCGGCATCTATCTTTTTCAACAGTAAGGCCCTCGGAGCTTCCCACTTTTTTCAAATGAACCGTCCGGTTGGTTTCTGCTTCGCTTGCTAAGCGGCTTAGAAATGATCCCGGGACCGCACGCCAGGCATGGCCGTCCCGGCATCCGTTCAAAACAACTCAATCCGACCCCTTGCCCTGGAATCAACAGCGGGCACACCCATAAAAGGAGAGCGCATGCAACGTCGCTTCGCAAGTCTTTTGCTTTTTGTTTTTGTCACGATTTCACTTTGGGCGCAAACGTCTGGAGCCGACGCCAGCTTGGTTCCCGTCCCACCGCTGGTGAAGTTTAGCGGAACAATTTCCAGTACACCCGCCGGAACGGTTGGCGTGATCTTTGCGCTATACAAGGACCAGAACGGCGGCGCGCCGCTCTGGCAGGAAGTGCAGAACATCACCATCGACGCTAGCGGGCGCTACTCGGCCTTCCTCGGCGCACGCAGCGCATCGGGCATTCCACTGGAAGTCTTCAGCAACGGTGAAGCGCGCTGGCTTGGGGTGCAAGCCGAGGGCCAGCCCGAGCAACCGCGCGTGTTACTCGTCAGCGTTCCCTACGCGCTCAAGGCCTCGGATGCCGAAACCCTCGGCGGCCTGCCAGCATCGGCGTTCCTCCGCTCCGACGCTGTTGCGGTGACCGCCGCGCCTGCCGAGGCAGCCCGCACGAATTACATCAACACCGCTGCCGTAAATTCAGCAGTCAACAAGGCCGTTGCCGCCGCCATCGCGGTCTCCAACCCTACTCTCGGCTATGTGCCGTTCTTTTACGACGCTAGCGGCGACCTGGAAAACTCTTCGCTTTTCCAGGCCACTAACGGTGACGTGGGCATCGGTACCACCGCTCCGGCGGCCACGCTCGACGTTTCGGGCATCAACCCGACGCTGCGCATCGACAACTACTCGAATACTCCCGGCGACTCGCCCAACTTCAACTTCATTTCTGGACGCGGCACCTCGACCGCTCCGCTGGCCACCCAGAGTGGCGATAACCTAGGCCAGTTTGCCGCCGCTGGATACAACGGCTCAACCTTTCCCGGCAGCAAGGTCAAGGTCAGCTTTATGGCCACTGAAAACTGGACACCCACTGCGAACGGCACTGCAATGAGCTTCCAGACGACGGCCAACGGCACCAAGGCGCGCACCGAGCGCATGCGCATCGACAATACCGGCAACGTCGGCATCGGCACCACCACCCCCGCCTATCCGTTGTCAGTCAACGGCGTGGTGCAGAGCCTGTCGGGCGGCTTCCGTTTCCCTGACGGCACGGTGCAGGCGACGGCGGCTGCGGGCATCGCGCTGACTTCGCCGGATTCTTCGATTACGGTTGGCGGCACCGGGGCCGCTCCCACTGTTAAAGTCAACAGCAGTGTGATCCAGGCGCGCGTCAGCGGTACCTGTTCCTCCGGCAACGCGGTTGCCTCCATCAAGCAGGATGGAACGGTAACCTGCCAGGCTGTCGGCGGTGGCGGCGGCGGCGGTGATGTCAATCTGATCGGTAACAACAACTTTGTGGGCCAGGAAACTTTCGCCGGACCAAGCACGGCAAACGCGACTGCTGTGTCGGTCACCAGCTCTGCCCCAACGGGGGCGACGGCGACTTATCCTGCCTCGGCTATCATGGGAACCGCAACGGATAACACTGGTTCCAATAGTGCCGCGGTCTCTGCTATCGGCGTCAACGGCTCAACCGGTCTCTATGGCACGTCAGACAGCGGCTTGGGTCTGAATGTGGCAAACTCAGATGCAAACATCGACGGCCAGTTGCGCCAGAACGGGCTTATCGAGAGTGGCAATGAAAATCTTGCCGCTCCGCCTGACTCGCCTTGCGCTTCCTCCTGCCCTGCCACGCCATCGGTACCCTACAACGGCATGATAATTCGCCGCTTCAAGAGCGCGTATTCAACCGCGGGGACCGTGGTGGCGATTGCCCAGGTCGATAACACGAACCCGCTAAGTCCGGCAGGCGTGTCGCTCCAGCGGGACGGCACCAACGATGGATTCCTGCTGGTGACGGACGCGAGTTTGACCGCTGGAATACCCCTTAGTTATAGTTGCCAAGGAGCTACCAGCCAGGATAATCCACTAGATACACACGGTACCTTTGTCAGCCCAACACAGCCGTCTCAAACGGTTTATCCTACGGGCAGCGGCCTTATCTCCTTCCATTGCGTTTTTGGACGACTCGCCGATGCCGCAAATATGACCGATGTGACTCTCACCCGGTTCAATCCGAATAGCCCGATCTGGATAGGAACGATTATCTCCGACAGCAATCAGTAATTACGAGCCGGAAGGAAGCCGCTTCTCAGGCAAATTCTCCCGATCGTTTCCCGGCGTGCGCTCATCCTCAGTTGTGCAGCTATAAGAAAACGGCCCGCGTGCAACTGCGCAGGCCGTTTTTTTTGTGCGCCGCGGCGGAGAGAGCCAGGTGCGGTTTCCCGTTTCTTAAACGCAAATCAACAAAGTTGCGGCAGATGGCATGCGATTCGCCCTGATGCCTGCTCCCACAAACTGTGCAAGCGAACGGTGAAACGATCCCCACAGCCAGCCTCGGAGACGACCAAGGTTATTCTCGCCGGCACAGCCGGGCAGAGGCACGAATCGCAGTTGTTCCGCCGTCCAAGTGCTACCCACCCCGGTCCGTCGTCTTGCTGACCTGTATTCCTATCTTGGGTCAGCAGGGCGAGTCCGCTTCACAATTCTTTCACGATCATTTAACCGCTCGCCCCGCCTGCCCGTGGTAGGGTAAAGCCCTTAATTCACTGCGATGTTAGTCGCCTGCTAAAGGGTGTCTTGATAAGGAATGTGTTGTGAAAGTACTCATCAATCTGTTGTGCGCGATTATCCTGTGCTCGATCACCCCACTTTGCTGGGCGGCCTCCGGCTGCGATGGCGCCGGCAATTGCTACGTTCGCGCGGGCGCGCTCGGCGCCGCCAACGGAACTGATTGGACGAACGCCTATACCGCTCTCCCCTCATCCTTGACCCGCGGAGTTACCTACTACGTGGCGGCCGGCTCTTACCCCAATCATGTATTTCAGGACGCGGACTCAGGTTCAACCTTGATTACAATTCAAGCTCCGACCAGCGCTGTCCACGGCACCAATACCGGCTGGAGCAGCGCCTATCAAGGGCAGGCCGTATTTAGCTGCACGTCAGGCTGCGGAAGCGTCTTGCAGTTTGCCACAGACTATTACGTCTTTAGCGGCAGTTACTGTACGCCGTTAACCGGAGCCAGTGTTTGCACCAGCGGCTACGGATTCAAGGTGAATAACAGCAACGCCTACGCCGGCGCGGACATCCAGGGCGGCCTCGGATACAATGGGCCCCCCGACTATGATCACGACATTACCGTGCAATATGTCGAAGTGAACGGAGCGCATCCCACCAGTGACTCTTCCACCCTGGATACCCAGCTCGACTTTGAAGGCGGAAGTTACAACCTGTTATTCGATCATCTTTATGTGCATGATGGTTGGGTTCCTTTCTTTTTGAAAGGGAGTCATGCGAATCAGAACGGTGGCGGATATGTGTTCGGCTCGGGAAATAACATCACCATTCAGTACTCTTACGTGGCGCACAATTACAGCTCCAGCGCCTACCACAGCGAGGGATGTTCCTGTTCCGAAGGACTGACGGACTTCACCATTCGTTACAACTACTGGGTTGACATGATCGGGACGGCCTACCTTGCGACACCTTCGGGCGCCGATTACAACAACGGTAACGGTCCCAACGGCCCATGGTATATCTATGGGAACGTCTTCATGGCGACGGCGGCGGGAATCTCCAGCCTGCACTGCGGCACCGGCGATGGCATGCTCACGATATTCGACGCCAACTTTACCGGCGATGTCTATTTTGTGAACAACACGATTGCCAATATGTATGGCTGCCAAGCCGACAACAATGGCATCTCCGTCGGCCTGGGCTTTACCACGCCGATGAAAAATCTCATTGTGGAGAACAACCTGTGGTGGAGAGATGACGTTGTGAACATCATCCACACGGGCACGACTCGGTACAGTGGAGCGTCACTGACCTCGACTACCTGGGCGTACAACGGATACTTCCAGATTCCCGACGGCAGCGCCTCGAACGATACAAGCACGACCAAGCAGGTGGCCTCTAGAAATCCGTTCGTTGCCTATTCCACGGCCGATTATCAACTTACATCGAATACAACGACGGGCACAAACACGAACTCTGTTCTCGCGGGAAACAGCGCGGACATGGAGGGCGTGACTCGCGATGCGAATGGGACCTGGGATCGGGGAGCATTGCAATTGATTGGCTACACCCTTACCGTGACTAACGGCGGCAACGGCACGGTGACCGGTACGGGCGGCACGGCCAACATCAACTGCGGATCTGTTTGCACTGAGACAGAGAATAGCGGAACGGCGGTTACGCTCATGGCAACTCCGAACTCCGGTTACACGTTTGCGGGCTGGAGCGGCGCGTGCAGCGGGACTGGAACCTGCTCGGTGCCATTCACCGCCAATGCCGGTGTGACTGCCACGTTTATTACCGACAAGGCTCCGGGACAGATCACTTGCCCGTCGACGCCGGTGACATATACGGCGACTCCGTCCGCCTTATGCACGGCCAACTCGGGAGCTCCGATCACTTACAAGGTTGTGACCGGAGCGGCCAGGATAGCGGCGAGCAGCGGTGGGCAGGAGTTGACCCTCAGCACCATAACCGGAACCGTGAATATCACCTCGGCTACTGTGCCGGCAACGGCGAACTACACTGCGGTGACGGTCACCCCGGCTGCGCCTGTCAGTTTCACCACGCAGCCCATTCCGGTGAACCTCATCGGCTGCCAGTTTACCTTGACGAGCACGACCACCAGTCCGGTAACCGTGACCACGTCGACCGATATGCCATCCGCAGCTTTCTACGGCGACACGGTTACGATCTCCGGCTGCACCACGGACAACCCCAACATTCCGAGGCTGACCTATGCCTTTGCAACCACCGGGCTGAAGTCCACGCTGGTGTCAGAAAAGGTGACGTTCAAGGCCACCGAGACGGTTGCCGTCAAGATCACCGCGCCGGGCGGGCGCGGCTACGCTGCACTCTTCTGGACGTCGGCCACCACCACGGTAAATCTGCGGCCGATATCGGTGGAGGCAAACTCTCCGCAGTGGACCTACAGCAAGCTTCCCACGTTCCCAGAAGAGATCAAGCTGGCGCTGACGGCCGAAAGCGCACCATTGGCTTTCAGTACGGATAGGCTGCCCGCAAGCGGTGGTTACACGCTGACCGACTCGAGTAACAACGACGTGACAGGAACGGCAGAAAATGCGTTGTTAATCGGGTCGTATGCCATCACTCCTTCGCCCGCGAAGATGCAGGCGAGCGGAAAGCTTTCGTACTACAGCATCACTCCGGTCACAAGCATGCTGACGGTCACGCCCAACAACAGTAGCAGCGCGCTGAAGCCGGGCGTCAGCATCCTAAGCATTCCCAGCACCAAGATTGGTCTGAGCAAAACAGCTACTGTAACGGTTACCAACAAAACCGGCGAACTCCTGCAGATTGCAGCTTCTCTGCCTGTGGGCACTCCATTCTCAGTCGGCGTTGCTCCGGCGTGTGCAAGTACGTCTGGACTGTTGCCGGGCGGTGGTACGTGCACATTGACGGTCACCTTTGCGCCAACGGCTGTTGGAAAGGCGGGCCCGACCACGTTGACTATCACAGCCGTCGATGCCAACAACGATCAGTTCGCCAATCCGACGCAGTACCCGTTCACGGTCGTTCCGGTGACCCTCTTCAGCTATGGCATCAAGTAGAAGCCAGGCAGTAGTGTATTGACTAAGGCCCAACCTTGCAAAAATAAAGAATGTTGACGCCCGCGACGTTCCGATGAACGCAGATGTGCTCGCGGCGTTTCAAAAACTGAAGGAGCAGACAGGCTCAAAGAAGGGAGCTCATGTATTCGAGATCAAGAACCTTCGCGCTTGGTTTGCGAGCGCCAGGGACAACGCCAAGATCGAGGGTTACCGCTGGCACGACAACCGGCACACGTTCTGATCGAGACTCATCATGGCTGGAGTCGGCCTCAAAACCGTTCAGACGCTAGCTGGTCACAAGACAATTTCCATGACGGCTCGGTATTCCCACCTTGCACCGGCTGATCCGTGGCAGAGAAATACGCCGCGAGCCGGTTCGTCCAGGTATCGTGCTAATCACAAAAAAGGAGCGGAGGGGTTAGCCTCCGCTCTAGCTTCGTGGTTTGTCTTTATTTGAAATTGTTAAATTAATACCCGCTATATGAACATCTCGTCGGTTGAAACTGGCTTGGCACGCCGAGCCTTGCGTCCGCCCACAAAGCTTCCCAAACCTGCCGCCACGCCTTCCACCAGCGCATTCGCCTGCCGCAGTGGGGACATGACTACATGCTGCAGAGCTTCCACCGTGACGTCGGCGCGCTGCAGCGTACGGGTGGCCAGCACATCCACATTGCCGGCCTGGGTTCGTGCGATGCCGACAAATTCAGTCATGGCTTCGTCGATCTTGCCAGCCTGCGAACGCACCAAGTCAGAGGTCTCGGCCAGATTCGAAATCACCGTCTGGACCTTCGGCGCACTCTCCTCGACCCGGCCCAGGGCCTTCTCGACCAGCGGCAGAACCTGCTCGTTCATCCGGGTCGTCAACGCGTCAACGTGCTTGCCCACCATGCGCGTCGATGCGTAGATGCCCGCCAGGATCAGTGTTTGCAGCACAACCGCAACCGCGGTCACCGCAATGAAGGCGATGATTAAGGTTGTTTCATTCATGATGGCCCGTCCATACGCAGGCAAGGCCATCGAGCCGACGGCCCCGCTGCGGCCAATCCTTGCGAACGATTACAGTTTGGGGCTGTCGGGATCGGGAATCGGATCCTGAGTCGCATCCCGGTACGCCTGGCGGCCTGCTTCAAACGCCGAACGGATGTTGTCTTTCTGCTGCGCGATCACGTCCTTGCCGCGGTCGGCCCATTGCTGTGCCTGTTCCTTGTACTTGCGGGCGCGCTCCTGCATCAGGTCACGGCCTTCTTCAGCCGCATTCAGAATTGATTCGCGAGTCTCCCGGCCGGACTTGGGCGCGTAGAGCACGCCAACTGCTGCCCCAATGCCCAGTCCCGCCAGAAACCACAAAATACCAGCCCCGCTGCAACTGGAACCGCAGCTCTCATCAGCCATAAGACGCCTCCTCGATAAACCTTTAGCCCTGCATCCTAGCACCCGTTTTGCGGAATTACAAACCTCTACTGCTCCTGTCCCTGCCCCGGAAGCGGCGCGGCTGCCTCGTTGCCCGGCCTCTACCGCCGCCGGGCCGGAGAGCGGGAGCGCCCGAAAGTTGACTGTCCCGATTCCTGAATGTGACGTAAATCACACGTGAACGTGACGAATACACTAAGACGCATCCCGCCACTTTGTATAATCTGCATAGTCCTTGCTTCGGATTGGTTTGGATAAGGTTGAGCGGGGATTTATTTCTATGCCACTGGTTTGGCTTCGAGTTGCGACCGTGCTCTACGGGGTGGGGCTGGTCCACGCAATCCTGATGCTCCGGCAGAAGGGCGAGCGCTCCGGAAGGATCGCTGCGCCGGCTGTGTGCCTGGGCATGGTTTTTCATTTCGTCTCCCTGGTGGAGACCGCGGTGCTGTATGGCTACGCGGAGCTGCTGACCATTCGCCACGCCGAGTCCGCCCTGGCCCTCATCATCGCCGTCATTTTCGCAGGCCTGTATCTCCGCTACAAGACGGCTTCTCCCGCGGCTTTCATCTTTCCGCTGGTTTTTATTCTGACTTTTGCTTCGGCCATTGCGCAGCATTCGGTGACCATTTCCTCCTCCATCTTTGGCGGCTGGATTTTCTTCCACGTCTGCACCCTGATTTTTGGCTATGCCATGCTGTTCCTGAGTTTTGTTTCCAGCCTGCTGTACCTGGTGCTTTCGCGCCAGCTCAAGCGCAAACAAACTTCGCCATGGGCGGCGCGCATGCCCGCGTTGCAGGAAATCGACGAGCTTGGCTACAGGGCCTTGCTGCTCGGCTTCCCCTTTATGACCATCGGCCTGCTGGCCGGTTCCGTGGTCGCCGAGGAGCGCTTCGGAGCCGCCTTTGCCGCCGATCCCAAGGTGCTGCTCTCGCTGCTGATGTGGGGTATCTACCTGACCCTGCTTTACACCCGCTGGAGCGCCGGATGGCGGGGCAGGAAAGCTGCCTACCTGGCCAGCTTCGCCTTCCTCGTCGCGGTCTGCGCCTGGGGCGCGAATTATTTGAGCAAACTGCATAGGTTCATCGCCCCATGAATTTCTCCGTATTGGGTGTCAATCACAAGACGGCGCCGGTGGAAGTGCGGGAGCGCTTCGCCATCTCCGAGTCGCGTTTGCCCGAGGCCCTGGCCAGGCTGACCGCGATGGATGGCGTCGAAGAGGGAATGATCGTCTCCACCTGCAACCGGGTGGAGATCTTCGCCCGCTCGCAGAACGGCAATTGTGATTTACAGAAGTTCGTGCGCGACTACTTTGGATTCAGCGCCGGCGAGTACGAGCCCTATATCTTCGAACACCAGCAGTTGGAGGCCGTCAAGCACGTCTTTCGTGTCGCTTCCAGCCTGGATTCCATGGTCGTCGGCGAGTCGCAAATCCTGGGACAGGTCAAGGAAGCCTACGCCACCGCGCGCGCCGTCGGAGCCGTCAATTCGCAGCTCGATCAGCTTTTGACCCGCGCTTTTGCGGTAGCCAAGAAGGTCCGCAATGAGACCACCATTGCCACCTCTTCGGTCTCCATCGCCTCGGTAGCCGTGGAGTTGGCGGAAAAGATCTTTGGCAGCCTCACCGGCAAGTCCGTGTACCTGGTGGGAGCCGGCAAGATGTGCGAACTGGCTGCCCGCCATCTGATCGCCCACGGAGCCAAGAAGATCTACGTCGGCAACCGCACGTATGACCGCGCCGTGGCGCTGGCGGAGAAGTTCGACGGCGAGGCCATTCCGTTTGACCGCCTCTATGACACCGCGCCGTGGGCCGATATCATCATCAGTTCCACCGGCGCGCCCCATACCATTTTCCGCAAGGAGCACGGCGAAAAGTTCCTCCAGGCGCGCAAGAACCGCCCCATGTTCTTCATCGATATCGCGGTGCCGCGCGACATCGATCCCGCCCTCAATGACCTGGACGGAATCTTCGTCTACAACATTGACGATCTGCAGCAGGTGGTGGCGTCGCACATCGGAGACCGGCGCAAGGAAGCGGTTCGCGCCGAGTTGCTGGTGGAAGAGGAAGTGCGCAAGTTCGAGCAGCGCGCCCAGACCGCCGACGTGGTCCCAACCATCGTCAGCCTGCAGCAGCATCTGGAAAACCTGCGCCAGGCCGAGCTTGACCGCGTCCGTGGCCGCCTGGGAAATCTCTCTCCCGAGCAGGAGATGGCCGTCGAATCGCTCACCCGCGGTATCATCAACAAGATCATGCACACGCCGATCACCACCCTGAAATCGGCGGCGCGCGATCCGGAATCGACAACCGTGGTCGATGTGGTTCGCAAGCTCTTCAACCTGCGCACTGAGGCCGCTCCCATGCCGGCGCCCGTGGCGATCGTTCCGGCTCCAGTGCGGCAGCCGGCGGCAAGCGCCGAACCAGCCCCACCGCTGGCCGCAAGTCAAAATCGAAAATAAGTAAAGGAAGTTGGAATGGCCCTGCTTCGCATCGGATCCCGCGGTTCACAGCTTGCACTCTGGCAGGCCCATCACATCTCGGCCCTGCTGCGCGAGCAGGGACACGAGATCGAGCTTGAAATCATCAAGACCACGGGCGACAAGATCACCGGCGTGGCGCTTGCCAAGGTCGGCACCAAAGGAATGTTCACCAAGGAGATCGAAGAGGCTCTCGACGAGGGCCGCGTGGACCTTGCCGTGCACAGTCTCAAGGATCTCCCGACCACCCTGGACGGTCCTTTTGAGATCGCGGCCATCACCGAGCGCGTCGATCCCCGCGATGCTTTCCTCTCGATTGAGTACGAGAGCGTGCATGCCCTGCCGCTGGGCGCGCGCGTTGGCACCAGCAGCCTGCGCCGCCAGGCCCAGCTCAAGCAGCTGCGCCCGGACCTGGAGATTTTTCCTCTGCGCGGCAATGTGGACACGCGCGTGCGCAAACTGGAAGAGGGCGCATACGACGCCGTGATCCTGGCCGCCGCCGGGCTGAAACGTCTCGGCAAAACGCAGCACATCAAGGAGATTCTCGATCCGGAGATCATGTGCTCGGCCGCCGGACAGGGCGCGCTCGGCATTGAAATCCGCCTGGGTGACACGAAGATGCGCGCAGTGCTCGCCTTCCTCAACCACGAGCCATCGCGACTGGCCACCGTCTGCGAGCGCGCGCTGCTCAATCAGCTTGGCGGCGGCTGCCAGGTTCCCATCGGCGCCTACGCGGTGGCCGCCAACGGCGAACTCAAGCTGACGGCCATCTGCGCCCGTCCCGACGGCAGCCAACTGCTGCGCGAGAGCGGCAGCGGAACTGATCCGGTCGAGCTCGGCCAGCGCGTCGGCAAACTTCTCCTGGGCCGCGGCGGGGACAAAATTCTGCAGGACGTAGCAAACGAAAACGCGGCCAGCACCACGCCACGCTGAACCCCGGGGCAGGAGCAATGAGCGAGGAGAATCACAACGAATCACCGGCGCCATTAGAGGGTTGGCGCATTCTGGTTTCACGCACCCGCCAGCAGGCTGGCGTGCTTTCCGAAGGTCTGCGCGCACTGGGCGCCGAGGTCTATGAGATTCCCTTCATTGAGATTCGTCCGCCGCGGTCCTTCAAGGCGCTCGACGAGTCGCTCAAACTGGTGGCCGAGTACGAATGGCTGATCCTGACCAGCGTGAATGGCGTACGCGCCATGTTTGATCGCATGGACCTGCTCAACATTCCCCGGCGCGCGCTGGCTCACCTGAACATTGCCGCCATCGGTCCGGCCACGCGGGCGGCCATCGAGCGCGAAGGTTTCAAGGTTGCCGTGACGCCCAGGGAATACGTTGCCGAGGCAATTGTGGAGTCGCTGTCCGACAAGGTTAGCGGCAAGCGGGTTCTGCTTTGCCGCGCCAAGATCGCCCGCGACGTCATTCCCCGCGAGTTGCGCCAGATGGGTGCGTTTCTGGATGTGGTGGAAGCCTACGAAACGGTGATTCCGCAGAGTTCGCGGGTTGAACTTCGCGCCGTTCTGCGCGATCCCCGCCGCCGCCCCCATGTCATCACTTTCACCAGCTCCTCGACCGTCAACAACTACGTTGCCTTGCTCGGCATTCGTTCGGGACAATCGCAACTGGTGGAAGGCGTACTGAACGCCTCCATCGGCCCGGTTACCTCCGATACCCTTCGCCACTTCCAGTTAAGCGTGGACGTGCAGGCGGCCGAGTACACCATTCCCGGACTGATCGCCGCCATGGTACGGCGAGCCGGCGCCAGTGCTTTTCCTCCGCAATCCCAGCCGGTTCTCTAGGCGCAGGTTACCTTGGGCATATGTGCTCAGGGAATTGTTCCCGGCAAGGTGGTTTTTTGGGAGAAGATGTCCTTAATGGGACTGCTTCGGTTTCAGCGGGCTTTCGGGCCGCAGCCTGCGCCATCGGCGGGCGTATCCTGACGTAGTCCTGCTGCGCTCGTGGCTAGGGAAGTACGGGGTGGACTCTTTTGTTGAAGAGGTTGTTCAGGTCGCCGCGGCTGCATTTGCCTGTCGTTGCCCTGGTGTGTTTCGGCATCCTTACGTCTTCTGTGTGCTTTTTTGCGCTGCGCTCGCTTGAGGCCGGAAAGGCCAAGGTCGCCTTTCAGCGGATCGCGCAGGAGCGCATGGACGGCCTGCAATCCGATCTGGATCTCACTGTCAGCACGGTCGTTTCCGTGGGGGCATTTTGCGAGTCGCGCGCTCCCGTCACACGCTCCTCGTTTACCAATTTCGCGGCAACGTTGTTGTCGGGTCACGATCCCGATATCCAGGCCCTGGAGTGGGCGCCCCGCGTCTCTGCGTTGCAGCGCCCCGGCTTCGAGCGCTCAATCCGTGCCGGTGGTCTGCCGGGATTTGAGATTCGCGACCGCCTGGCGCTGGGACAAATGGCTCGTGCCGGCGACCGCCCTTTCTACTTTCCTGTGCTGGCCGTGCAGCCCGGCGCCGGCAATGAACTCGCGCTCGGCTTCGATCTGCTTTCCATCAAGAGCCGGCGTGATGCCGTTCTGCGTGCCGCCGGCACCGGCGAACTGACGGTAACCCAGCGCATCACCCTGGTTCAGGAGACATCGGGCCAGTACGGCATCCTCATCATCCGCCCCGTCTTCGGTCATGCGGATGATTCCCTGGGCAAGCGCGAGCTGCGGGGTTTTGCCTTGGGCGTGGTGCGCCTTGGCAATGTCGTGGAGAAACGCGGCGCCAACTCCGGGGTGGATCTGGCGGTGACCGATCTCAGTGCGCCCGCCGGCGAGCAACAACTATACCCGTCCGCCGGAAAACAGCCGCAGCCGGTTTCGTCCTTCACCCTGTACCGCACGATCACGGTCGGCGGACGCAACTGGCGTCTGGCTGCCACGCCAATGCCCGGTGCGTTCCTGCCCGACAAAACCTACAGCTATGGAGCCAGCGCGCTTTGTCTCCTGTTTACCCTGCTGGTGGCGGCCTTGATGGCGGATACGCTCGACCGGCGCTGGCAGGTGGAGCGCGTGGTTGAAGCACGCACCGGCGCCCTGAACACGGCGACCACCTCGCTGGCCGCCGTGCTCCGCGGCCTGGAGGAAAGCGAAGCGCGCTTCCGCCGCCTCGTCGAAGACTCGCCCAATGCCATTGTGGTGGAGCGCCAGGGAAAGATTGTCCTGGTGAATCGCGCCACCGTGGCGATGTTTGGTTTTGACGCGACCCTTGATTTTGAGGATCACACCCTGGTGGAGTTTGTGGTTCCCGAGCGCAGGGCAGAGGCGGAAAAGCTGGTGAGCGAACTCTACGCGCGGGAGATGCGGATTGCCTCGCGTGAAACCCGCGGACTGCGCCGGGACGGCTCGGTGGTGGATATCGACGTGTCGGCGTCGTCTTTTCTCCAGGCCGGTCAGCAAACCATTCAGGTCACGCTGCGTGACATTTCCCAGCGTAAGCAGGACGAGGCCGAGAATGCCCGCCTCATCAGCGCCATCACGCAGGTCGCCGAATCCATCGTCATGACGGACCTGAATGCCAGGATCGTCTACGTCAATCCGGCCTTCGAGCGCCTTACCGGCTACACCCGCGGGGAAGTGCTGGGAGAGAATCCGCGGGTGCTGAAAAGCGGGCGCCATGGCGAGGCGTTCTACACCGAACTCTGGGATGCGCTGAAGGCCGGTGAAAGCTGGAGTGGCCGTTTCATCAACCGCGCCAAGAACGGCAAGCTCTTTACCGAGGAAGCCACCATCTCGCCGGTCGTCAACCGCAAGGGTGAAACCATCAACTATGTGGCCGTCAAGCGCGACGTAACCCAGGAAATCGAGTTGCAGGAGCAGCTTCACCAGTCGCGCAAGATGGACGCCGTCGGCCGCCTGGCCGGGGGCGTGGCGCACGACTTCAATAACATGCTGATGGTCATCGTCAGCTACGCCGACCTGCTGGCAACCGGCTTGCGCGAGAATGAGCCCATGCGCAAGCACACCGAGCAGATCCAGCGCGCCGCGCACCGCGCCGCTTCGCTCACCCGGCAACTGCTGGCCTTCAGTCGCAAACAGGTGTTGGCGCCGCAAATCCTCGATTTCAATTCCATCCTTCTGGAAACCAGCAGCATGGTCCGCCGTCTCATCTCGGAAAATATCGACCTGCAGTGCGATTGTGCGCCGGAACTTTGGGCGGTCAAGGCTGACGCCGGCCAGATGGTTCAGGTGATTCTCAATCTCTGCCTCAACTCGCGCGATGCCATGCCCAACGGAGGATCGCTCGTCCTGTCCACCCGCAACTCCGATGCCGGCGATGGCTTCGTCGAAATCTCCGTCGCCGACACCG
This sequence comes from uncultured Acidobacteriaceae bacterium, assembly GCA_964591805.1. GTDB lineage: Bacteria > Acidobacteriota > Terriglobia > Terriglobales > Acidobacteriaceae > TOLSYN. The sequence goes on from CAZQDD010000003.1 coordinate 115,322, forward strand.
GCGTCGGAATTACTCCCGAACTGGAGGAAAAACTCTTCGAGCCGTTCTTTACCACCAAGGAGCGCGGCAAGGGAACCGGGCTCGGCCTGGCCACCGTCTACGGCATCGTTCAACAATCCGGCGGACACATCCGCGTGGAGAGCACGCCGGGCAAGGGAACAACCTTCACAATCCATCTTCCGCGCTGCCTGGAACCCGTGCCATCCGTGCAGGTTGTGCTGCCCCAGCCGTTTGCCCGGCCAAGCCTTGTCCTGGTGGTCGAAGACGAGGATGCCCTGCGCGAAGCCATCGCCGAGCATCTCCGCAATCATGGATACGAGGTGCTGGTGGCCACCGACGGCATTCAGGCCCTGGATGTACTGGCCGTGAACCCGGACGTGTCTATCCTGGTCTCGGATCTCATCATGCCCCGCATGGGCGGACGCGAACTGGTTCGCCAGGCCATCAAGAGATTTCCTCACCTTCACGTTGTCCTGATGTCCGGCTACGACGACCAGGCCTCGAACTCGGAGGATCACGGCGAAAGCTCCGCGGTTTGCCTGCAGAAGCCGTTTTCCATGAACCTTCTGCTGACTCGCCTTGCCGGGTTGAACCTCCGCCCGGACGCGGTGCCGGAGCCTCCGGTCATCGCCCCTCCACAAACCCCGATGGCATGAAAAACGCGCCTCCGTGGAGACGCGTCGCAGGCAAACAACCAGCCAACTCATGCGGCCGGAGCTGCCTGTCTTTCGCAGTTGCCGCTCAGCCGGCCCGTTTCACCCGGTTGGCATACTTGGCGCGCACCTTGGCCACCTTCGGGGCGACGGCAAAAAGGCAGTAGGGCTGGTGGGAGTTGTTGGCAAAATAATTCTGGTGGTACGCCTCCGCCTTCCAGAACGTGCCCGCCGGCTCGATGGCGGTCACAATCGGCGCGTCGAAAACCTGCTTCGCCGTCCACTCGGCGATCACCCGCCCGGCCTCGGCCCGCTGCCGCTCGTCGAGCACGAAAATCACCGAGCGGTATTGCACTCCCACATCGTTGCCTTGCCGGTTCAGCGTCGTCGGATCGTGTGCCGTAAAGAACACATCCAGCAACTCCGCGTAGGAGATCCGCTGCGGGTCGAACTCCACCCGCACCACTTCCACGTGACCGGTTTTCCCGCTGCAAACCTGCTCGTAGCTGGGCTGGTCGACGGTGCCGCCCATGTAGCCGTTCTCTACCGTCAGTACGCCCTCCAACTGCAGCAGCGCCGCCTCCACGCACCAGAAGCATCCTCCGCCCAGTATCGCCGTTTCTGTATTTGCCATAGCCATTTCGATGCCTCGGTCCGGAAAAAGGATGCGCCTTGGCGAGCGTTCATTCCGGGGCTGGGATTTTCGCCCTCTGGGCTCGGTCCCGGCCCTGCCTGTGGCATAATGCGTCCACTGAATGTGGAGGCCCGAATGCCCAAAGCAATTCCCGAAGGTTATCACACCCTGACCCCGTACCTTGTCGTGCCTGACGGCGAGGTCATGCTGCGTTTTCTGCACGATGCGTTCGGGGCGGATCTCCGCGAGCGCTTCAACCGGCTGGACGGAACCCTGAAGCACGCCGAGCTTCAGATCGGAGACTCCCGCCTCATGGTCGGCCAGGCCAACCAGCAGTTCAATCCGCGCCCGCAAACCCTTTACGTCTACGTTTCCGATGTCGATGCCGCCTACCAGCGCGCCCTCGATGCCGGAGCCAAACCCCTGATGCCGGTGGCCAACCAGGACTACGGAGACCGTAGTGGCGGCTTTGAGGATCCAGTCGGCAACTGGTGGTGGGTCGCAACCCACGTCGAGGACGTAAGTCCTCAGGAAATCCAGCGCCGCTCCCAGGCCCAGGAAGCGCTGCACTCGAGTTAGCTGCTGAGACCGGTTAGTTGCGGAGACCGGCGTTCGCGAGGTGCTCGCACCCGGGCTCCCAGGCGGAGCACCGCGCATGTTTTTTTCCGCGGCTGGTTCAAATATTCGCTGATCAATTACTTTCAGATACTTCAGTAACTAGCAGACAAACGTGTAGTTACCAGCTTCCAAAACTTTCGTTATACATCCCATAGAAAAAATGACTTTCCCTTGCCCGCCATTCTAGGTCATGCTTTTTGTACGGATGCTGATGTTGATTGTCGGCGTGTAATTTTCAAGCTCCTACGCCATCTGGCCTATTGTGCGGGTCAAGCACTCTTCGTCATTCCCCTAAATTGTCCCATTTCCACCCGGCTCCGGCCGGGTACTTTTTTGCCCGCAGACCGCCTCCCGTCCATGCCGGTATCCCCTGGAATTTGCCCTCGATTGCCCTTGGCGCATGCCTGCCGCACCAGCGTTGGTGGCCGAACCAGGTCCCTTGCTTTACAATGATCCGGTCATGCTGCTCAACGGAATCTTTCCAGCCATCACTACTCCCTACTATGCCGACGGACGTCTCTACCTGAAAAAGCTGGAGCACAACGTCGATCGCTACGGCAAAGGCCCCATCACCGGAATTGTCGTTCTCGGTTCCACTGGCGAAGTAGTGCTGTGCAACGGCGAGGAGAAGCGCGAACTTCTGCGCACTGCCATTGCCGCCGCCGCGCCCGCCAAAGTGATGATCGCCGGCTGCGGACATGAGTCCGTGCACCAGACCACGCAGACCTGTGAATACGCGGCCTCGCTCGGCTATGACGTTGCCATGGTGCGCACCCCGCACTACTACCGCGCCCAGATGACGCCGGCGGCGATGCTCAACTATTACCGTACCGTGGCCGACCGTTCGCCGCTGCCTGTCCTGCTCTACAACTTTCCCCAGTGCACCGGCTACGATCTCCCGGTGGAACTCGTTGTCGAACTCGCCGAGCACCCGAACATCATCGGCATCAAGGAATCCTCAGGCGATCTGGCCAAGGTCGAGCGCATTGTCCAGCGCACCCGCCACATCAAGCGCCAGGTGAGGACAACACACGACTTCCAGCCGGTTACGGCGCGCATGTTGAAGAAGGCGGCTACGGCTCCGGAGGGCGAGCTGGTCACGGCCGGGGCGCTGGCCTCGACGGCTGGCGCGCCATCGGCAAGTCCGGCAGCCCAATTCGCAACCCAATCCGTGGTCGAAGCGCCCGCCCGGCCGTCGTCGGCTGCCGTGCAAGTCGTCGGCGATCTGCGCACCCGGCACAAGGAAGTTGGCTTCCAGACCCTGGTCGGCTCGGGCCACAAGCTGCAGGTGCTGCTCAACGTGGGAGCCGTCGGCGGCATCCTTGCCTTTGCCTCCTGCGCGCCCACCGCCTGCTATGAGGTTTACGCGGCTTTCAAGGACAACGACCACAAGCTCGCCAAGGAGAAGCAGCAACGCATCGAAGCCGCCAGCATGCGCGTTGTCAGCGAGCTGGGAATTGCCGCGGTCAAATACGCCGCTGACCTGAACGGCTACTACGGCGGCAATCCACGCCTGCCCCTGCTGCCGCTCACCGCCACCCAGCGCAAGGAGATTGAGCGCCTCATGGTGGACATCAAGAGCTAACCCCAGGCGGAGTGACTCCATGCGTAACTCAGAAGCTCCCGACACCCCTTGCGGCTGCACCAACTGCTACCGTCTGTTTTCATATGCTGATATCGCCGACTTCTGGGACGATGGCGAAACTCCCGTCTGCCCCTGCTGCGGCTCGGACAACGTCATCATCTCCACGCCGGAGATGGTCGTGGACGCGCATTGCCTGTTCGCCATGCGCAAGACGTATCACTGAGGCAAAAATATCAATTTCGAGAAGACAGCCATGGATTACGAGATCACTCCGCGGGAAGTCAGGCAGCGCCAGGAGCGCCACGAAGAGCTCACCGTGCTCGACGTGCGCGAGCCATGGGAACGCCAGGCCGCCAGCATCGTTGGCAGCCAGTTCATTCCCATGGCCGACCTTCCCTCGCGTCTGCAGGAGCTCGACCCCGATCAGCACATCGTCGTCTACTGTCACCACGGCGTGCGCTCGCTCTCGGTTACCGACTGGTTGCGCAGGCAGGGTTACGAAAAGGTGCAGTCCATTGCCGGAGGCATCGACCAGTGGTCGCTGGAGATTGATCCCAAGGTTCCGCGCTATTAGTGGGCGCGCCTAGCTTGTCGCCGGATGCAGCTTCTTCAACAGCTCGGCCACGTTTGCGGAGAAGTGGCGAACCGTCCTCATGCCCTCCTCATCGTTGAGCGCCTCGCCCGGCTGTCTTCCGAACACCAGGTTCCAGTAGCTGGAGCCCGGCACGATCATGTCGGTGCCAAGGAAGAACATCATCATCTGCTGCAGGGTCATGGTTTGCCCGGCGCGGCGAGCGACGGCAATCGGGCCGCCAACCTTCCCGGTCAGGAACTGGTCTGAGTTTTTCGAAACATATCCAATGCGTTGCAGCGCGCACATCACGTCGCCGCGGGCGCCTGAAAAGTATACCGGCGAACCCACAATCAACCCTTCGGCAGCACGGACCTTGTCCATGATTTCATTCAGTCCGTCATCCAGACCGCACCTGCCGGTTTTGACACATTTGCGGCAGGCGATGCACGACTCGATTTTCATTCCCGCAAACGAAATAATCTCGGTGCTGACTCCGTGTTCTTCAATCACCTTCGCGCACTCCTGCATTAACTGTGCGGTATTGCCATTCGGCTTCGGGCTGCCGCTTATTAAAAGCACTTTCATGATTGCCCTCCTGCAAGGTATTGTGACACGTTGAGCAAACCAGTTCAGCCTTAAAATTGAAGCGGCTGATTCGGCGTATAGTGTCCCTTGGTGGCTTCGTATGCCCACTGCACTGCATCCCGCGCGCTGGTGGCAAACCCTCCCTGACGGGCGCATTCACTGCTATCTCTGTCCCCGCCACTGCCACATCGGCGAAGGCCAGCGCGGCTTCTGTTACATCCGCGAGAACGTTGCCGGCGAGCTGGTGCAAAACGCCTATGGACGTCCCGCCGCGCTGGCCATCGATCCCATCGAGAAGAAGCCGCTCTTCCACTTCCATCCCGGCTCGCCCATCCTTTCCCTGGGCACGGCGGGATGCAACCTCGGCTGCCAGTTCTGCCAGAACTTCGATATCAGCAAGGCGCGCTCGGTGCAGCAAAGCTCCAGCCACATGTCGCCGCAAGAGGTCGTCGATCTCGCCATCGCGCACGGATCGCCCGCGATCGCCTTCACCTACAACGAGCCCACCATCTGGGCGGAGTTCGTCATTGACATTGCCCGCGCCGCACACCTCGCGGGGCTCAATACCGTCATGGTCTCCAACGGATACATCACGCGCGAGGCTTTCTTCGAGGTCTACGAGCACATCGACGCCGCCAACATCGACCTCAAGGGTTTCAGCGAGGATTTCTACGCCAAGGTCACGCTCTCGCACCTGGCGCCCGTGCTCGACGTGCTGCGCTGGCTGCGCCGCGAAACCAGTGTCTGGTTTGAACTCACCAACCTCATCATCCCCGGACTGAACGACGCGCCAGCCGAGACCGGCGAACTCTGCGACTGGATTCTGGGCGAGCTGGGCGACGATGTGCCGCTGCACTTCACGGCTTTCCATCCCGACTTCAAAATGCTGGACCGCGCGCCCACGCCGCCCGAAACCATCCACCGCGCCCGTCTCATCGCCAGGGAACGCGGCGTCAAGTTCGCCTACGAAGGCAACATCGTGACCCGCGAAGGCGGCAACACAACCTGCCCCGGCTGCGGACGCATCCTCATCCGCCGCTCCTGGCACCGCGTGGAACACTGCGAAGTCGTCCACGGCCGCTGCCCCCATTGCAACGCCACCATCGCCGGCCGCTTCGACTGAGCGCCACGCTCTTCGCATTTTGAGCGTGTCATGCTACACGCATTTGCGGGGGCGTCCGTCTGCGCGTATTTGTGGGGCGTCAACCTGTTTGAGGGTGCCCGCCTTCGCGTATTTTCTTGACGGTGTCATCCTGAGCAACGCGAAGGACCTCAACGCAGCCCAGTTCTTTCGCACCGTCTCAAGATTTCCAGCCGCTAATCGATCTTTCTTTGCGGCGGGCCGGCTGGGTGGTCCAGGTCTGTGCAGTAAAGGAAGCTGAGGGTGCGCCACATCTGCCGGCAGATATAGGGCACCCTCGCAGGGGAGAGCGGAGATGGGAGCCACCAGCCCGAATTCCTCCCACTTGGGTAGTAGACATGACTCAGTAAGTGAGGGCATCATCTGCCTCATCTGGGGATCTGAGATTAAGCACGACGACATGTTTATGGTTCCATTGCGTGCCTGAAGGCCGTGCGTGCCTGTTTGGAGACTGTTTACATGCCTACAAGGAAATGCCAATGCTTAGCTCTGTCAACACTAGCCTGAAGTGCTTCCAGGAGGACACATGCCTTTGCCATACGAAGATTTGAATAAGTGGGTCACAAACCTGACTAAGATTCGTGGTATCGCTGGGGACTTGAACTATGCTGCGGCCCACGATGGAACACCGAACGAGTTTGCAAAGAAGAAAATCGGGGACATTGTCACAGATAGCAATAAACCCAACTTCTTGATCGAGGTCAGAAGGCAATTTAACGGAAGACCACCTCTGGGATACGTTTTGGATTCGACACAAGTCTTCGGATCCTTCACCAACGACGTGGACACAGTTAAACTCCATTTTGTGGTTCCGGATTTCGTGACAGCAAACTGCGGGATTGCCAACCTTGCGACGCTTTTAGAAGTGGCCTATCCGGCAGGCATTGGGGACCCGAAATGGAAAAATCTGATCAACGGCATCCATTCCTCGAACTTGGACGCCGTTCTCGCCGCGCAGCCAGCCGGTAGCGCAGCGGGCCAGTTCTTTAAAGGACTGAATGCGTTGTTGATTGCGGCTCCGCCGAAGTTCTTGCTCGATCTGGTGAATTACCTGACCACAATCCAGTAACCCAAGTGTCTATGGAGCATGTGCATGACGCCTCTCCGTCTCGCTGTATTCAGTCGATTCCTCCTAATCGCCGCCACACTCTGCAGCAGTCTCTATGCAGCAGATGAAAGTTCGGCACTCATCATCACCCAGAGGTCCGGCACCACCGAGCAGTCCTTTGCAGTATCGTACGGGCTGGAGATAGAGTTTAGCGGGACTTATCCCAACCTTCGCGGTGTGATGGAACAAGCCGTCCAAGAAAAATGGGACTGTCGCAATCCAGAAAATTATAGGGTTACGTTCGGAGACCACAAAGCTCCGTACCCCGTCGTTGGGGTTGTAATTGTCGACGGAGCTGGACCTGACGTCTGCGTTAACTCATTCACAAAAAAATCTGCGTCGAACATTCAGCTCATCCTGGCCAAGAACGGCTTCGTATACCTGGCAGGAAAGGCTAAAGTTGAGATTCTAAATTTGCCCCATCCGCCTCGCAGCGCCGATGGGAAGATTATTTCCATCACCGGAACCTCAAAGGACGAGATTCACTGGACGCCGGATATTTTCACTGTTTCGGTCCAATCAGTACTCAATGAGAAGCTGAACGACAAGACAATATACAACAAAGGCGTCTTCCAGTTTGGCGTATCGGGCACGGTCCCGATTAAGAAGCTACAGTGGAGTCGAGGGGGCTTCTTACTGGAGACGCAGAAGGACCTCTTTTCAACCAACGAGAGGGATGCGCAGAGCGCCTTCAACGGTGGCGGCGGCTTCCAGTGGGGGCTCTCGCACGGCTGGTACATCCCTTTGAAAATCGAGCAGTTGATGCAAGGAAATCAGGTGGCGACCAACCTCTCGGCTGTGTCGCTGGTGGAGTTAAGCACCTCGGTCCCGTGGGGATGGGTAGGGAAGAACACTAACGATTTGTATGTAAGCTCACCCGTCCCTCCTATTTTCAAGCTCGATATGCCCTACACCCACCGCATCAACCAATTGGTTCTGCCAAAGGCCCCGCCTCTGCCGGTGGACGATTTTGCGCTGAATCCATCCTTTGCCTTCAGCGGCGGCCAGTTGTTTGAGAACTACTGCAATCGGTATGGCTCACACCCGCAAAGGCACGGCCCGTGCCTGAACTGGGAGGCCGATGCGGGACTCTACTACCTACCGCGTGAGGATACCCCGAAAGGCTCTCAGCGTGTGGAGGGTTATTGGGATACGTCTTTGCTTGTCCCGTTCTCGAAGCTCCCGGTTATTCCCGGCGTAAAAGCAGAAGCGCAGACGAGCCAGATGCAGCTTCGCGTCAAGTATGGGGATACCGTGAACCCAGCAATTAACTACGAGCGCACCAAAAAATGGTCTTTTGGATTGGAGTACTTGAAGAAATAATACCGGGTGCCCACACCCGCAGTTTTTTGCGGCAGATATGGGCACCCACGAAGGGAGAGCGGAGATGGGGGCCACCAGCCCGCTCCCCCGGTCTCCTGCTAAGCGGCCTTCGACTCGCGCTCGTTACGTAGCATAGAGCGCAACTGCTCCCGAAGCTCGGGCGTGTGTTGGTGTCCGTGGGATTGGACGGCATGCTGCACGGCGATATTCAGTACCTCTTCTTCACTTCCCGAGATAGCGATGTCGCAAGGGTTTTCGGTTGCGAACCAACGGCAATCAATGACTTTGCGTTCTGTGGCCATAACTCACCCCCCATGGTGATGTTGGCGCATAGCTTAGCCTCGTTCAGCGACAAGGTCAACCCTGCTGTTCTTACGTCACCTAAGCCAATCGACGGTCTCAAGCTGATGCCGGGTGTCCCACATCCGCCGCAGTAAGCAGATGTGGAAATGCCGGGCAGCTAGTCGAACACCACCGTTTTTTTCCCATACAGCAGCACGCGATTCTCCAGGTGCCAGCGCACCGCGCGGGAGAGCACGACCTTTTCCAGGTCGCGTCCCTTATGCACCAGGTCCTCAACCGAGTCGCGGTGCGAGATGCGCGCCACCTGCTGCTCGATGATCGGCCCGTCGTCGAGCACCTCGGTGACGTAATGGCTGGTGGCGCCAATCAGCTTTACCCCGCGCTCGAACGCCTGATGGTACGGGCGCGCGCCCACAAAAGCCGGCAGAAACGAGTGATGAATGTTGATCACCTGGTGGGGAAACTCGGCCAGAAACGCGGGCGAAAGAATCTGCATGTAGCGCGCCAGCACTACCAGGTCACAGTTATGCTCGAGCAGCAATGCGATCTGCCGCCGCTCGACCTCCGGCCTGGTCTCTCTCGTCACCGGCAGGTGCACGAACTTTGCGCCGTAGAATCGCGCCATCGGCTCGGTGGCCGCGTGGTTGGAGAGCACGAGTGGAATGTCGCAATCCAACTCGCGCGCCTTGTGACGGTAGAGCAGGTCGGCCAGGCAGTGGTCGTACTGCGAAACCAGGATGCCCATGCGCGGACGGCGCTGCCCCTTGGCCAGCCTCCAGCGCATCTGGAAGCGGGCGGCAATCGGGGTGAACTCTTCGCCCAACGCGTCCAGGCTCACGTCCATTCCAGACGGATCAAACTCCACCCGCATCAGAAACAAGTTGGTCTCCGCATCGCGATGCTCGTCGGCGTGCAGAATGTTTCCATTGTGGCGGAAAACGAAATCGGAGATCGTCGCAACCAGACCCTTACGGTCCGGGCAACTGATCAGCAACACTGCGGAACGGCTAGTCTGCGGAACTTCAGGCAAGGCGCACTCATCCAATTCAACTTGCAGGGATAAACAGGAGTGTAGCATTGCGGCCCGCGGTCTTCGCCCAGGAAATTTCCGCGCCGCGGCAGCAGGAACCTTGCCGTGAACTCTCCTGCCCCTGCCCGCCGGCGACGGGATGCGGACTTGCCCCGGGCTTCGGCGCGAGAATTGATGACGGTCCACTTGGCTGTCCGGCGCCGAACGATTGACCGGGAAGATAATCCTTTGCGGGTGGGGAAGTAACCATTTGTGCAATCGTTTGGCGGAGCGCCGAACGATTGCTGAAAAGGTACATTCCGGCATGCCAACCATTGCCTGGAACGCCAATCGTTGTCGTGCTCGGACGCGGTCCTGCGCCCGGCGGCCACCGAACCTTGCGCATCCCGCCGAGCTCGAGCAACATCGAAAAGATGAACTGGAGGGTTATGACAAATCATCATGCGGGCAGCGAGGAGCAGATTGTGGGTGTAACCAGCGATGCGGTGCTGCGTCCGATTGGAACTCTGATGGTGGTGGTAGGCGCACTGTGGGCGCTGTTCGTGGGCATGGCCGCCGAGGCGGGAACCTTGGCGCAGCCTCTGGCGGCGGGGTTGCTGATCGCGCTCGGAGTGCTGCTGGCGGCGGTGGGCAAGTCCTCGGAAGACATTTAGGTTGTGGCTTGCGAAGGGAATCAAACGCAATAAAAAAGGGTGAGGCATCGGCTTCGCCCTTTGTTTATGCGCCTGCGGCGCGCGCGGTCTCCCAGGTCCCTGCGGCGCCGCGGTCCATGCCATGCGCTTACTTTTTCAGCTTCGCGGCTTCCAGCCTGGCGCGCTTCGCGGTGGCCCATCCCGGCTTGATTTGCAACTCGGGGCGGGTGAGCCCGAGTGAGTCGTCCGGCACGTCACGGGTGATGCAGGAACTGGCGCCGACGTAGGCGCGGTCGCCGATGCGCACGGGAGCGACCAGGGTGGTGTCACTGCCGATGAAAGCGTCGCTGCCGATGATTGTCTTGTTCTTGTTCACTCCATCGTAATTGCAGGTGATGGTGCCGGCGCCAATGTTGCTGCGCTCGCCGATTTCGGCGTCGCCAAGGTAGGTGAGGTGATTGGCCTTGGCGCCGCGGGCGAGCTTGGCATTCTTGGTCTCAACAAAATTGCCGACATGCGCCCCAGGCCCGATTTCACTGCCAGGGCGAAGCCTGGCGTAGGGGCCGATGATGGCCGACTGGCCGATCGTGGCGCCATCGGTGATGGTGCCGAGGTTGATGCGGACCAGGTCGCCGACCGAGGTGTCGGCAAGCACCGAGTAACTGCGAATCAGGCAGTCCTGGCCGATGGTGGTTTTGCCCAGCAGTTGCACGAAGGGTTCAATGACGGTGTCTTCGCCGACGGTGACGCCTGAGTCTATGAGTACGGTCTCGGGGCGGAAGATGGTGACGCCGTTGTCCATGAGCTCGCGCGCCTTGCGCTCGCGCAGAATGCAATCCAGTTGCGCCAGTTCGCGGCGGGTGTTGACGCCGAGCACCTCGCTGGCGTGGGCCGTGCGCAGGGCAAGCACGGGAACCCCGTCGCGCCCGAGGATCGAAGCGATCTGGGTGAGGTAATACTCACCGTGGGGATTTTCCGTGGAGAGCTGACCGATGCGGGAGAACAGTTCGACGACGTTGAAGGCATAGATGCCGGAGTTGATTTCGTTAATGTTCGCCTGCTCGCCGCTGAGCTGGCCTTGCTCGACGATGGCTTCGACCTGGTCCGTGCTGACGCCGTTGACGACGCGGCGGACGATGCGTCCGTAGCCGGAGGGATCAGGCGGCTCGGCGGTGAGGATGGTCATGGCGGCCCCGTGGGCGATGTGGAAATCGCGCACGCAGGCGATGGTTTCCGGGCGGATGAGGGGCACGTCGCCACTGAGCACGAGGACGTGATCGTAGGCGGCCAGGGCTTCGCGGCACTGCATCAGGGCGTGCCCGGTGCCGCGCTGCTCGCGCTGTTCGATGAAGCGGGTTCCAAGCGGGGCGATGGCGGCGCGAACGCGCTCAGCCTCATGCCCGATGATGCAGAAGATATCGGCGGGCGCGACGATCTGGCTGGCGGCGCCGACGACATGGGCTAGCAGCGGGCGTCCGGCGATCTGGTGCAGCACCTTGGGCAGCTTCGACTTGAGGCGCGTGCCCTTGCCTGCGGCGAGTATGGCGATGGCGAATCGTGGGTTTGGCATGCGTAGGTATTGTAAAGCAGGCACGGGGGTCGGAGATGGCGATATGGACCGTCCCACGCCGGCTACAAGGCGGATTCAGACTTGGGAGTAGGGTAGGGAAAACGCGTCGGATGAGGTTTGAGAGGCTGGAGTATCCGGGCTACGCGGCGGGCGGCGGCGGGCGCTGGAAAACAAGTTCGCCGAGTTACGCGGTGGGGACAGGCGCGTGGCGTTGCTGGTACAACTGGGCGGGAAGGTTCAGCAGGTCGAAGGTGAGGCGGTCGGCGGCGTGGCGGGCGAAGTGGGAAGCGTCGAGGTAGTCGCCGAGGATGGGAGTGACACCAAGAGCGCGGATCTGTTCGAGATCGTTGTACAAAGGCTCGGAGTTGTCCTCGGCATAGCGGGCGCGGAGTTCGCTGGGGACGGGGGCGGAGTTGAGCATGGCGTAATCAAACACCTTGCACTTGGCGTGCTCGAAAATAGCCTGGATGTGCTGCGAGGCGGTGAGCCCGGTGCTTTCGTTGGGCTGGGTCATGAGATTGGCGATGTAGACGCGGACGGCGTTGGAGTTGCAGATGGCTTCCGGAACTCCGTGCACCAGGAGGTTGGGAATGCAACTGGTGAACAGGGATCCGGGGCCGATGGTGATGAGATCGGCTTCAAGAATGGCGCGCAGCGCCTGGGGCAGCGGGCGGGCATTGGCTGGAACCAGGCGCAGGCGGGCAATGCCGCTGCCGGCGGCGGTAATTTTTGTTTCTCCGCGGACGCGCTTGCCGTTGTGCATAAGGGCATCCAGTTGCACGTTGCTGTTGCTGGAGGAGGGATAGATTTCGCCGCGGGTTTTCAAGATGGCGGAGCTGAGCTGGACGGCCAGGGAAAAGTCGCCGCAGACCTCGGCCAATGCGGAGAGGAAGAGATTGCCGAAGCTATGGCCGCCAAGGCCGCCGCCGCGGAAGCGATAGCAGAAAAGCTGGTTGAGCAGCTCTTCATCGTCGGAGAGCGCGGTCATGCAGTTGCGGATGTCGCCCGGCGGAGGTACGCCGAGTTCCTTGCGCAGGCGTCCGCTGGAGCCGCCATCGTCGGTGACGGTGACGATTCCGGTGAGGCGGGAGATGGTGGGAGCAATCGCCACGGGGGTGGTGAAGTCGGTGGGGAGGGTGACGACGTGGCGCTTCAGTCCGCGCAGCAAGGTGGACAGGCCCGTGCCCCCGCCGATGGCGGCGACCCGGAAGCCCGCGGGACGATTTGTGACCGGCTGGAGTGTCGGCATGGCTTTTAACCGTAGCAGGGAAGCGATGAAGGCTTCCCTGGGAATTCGCAATGGCGGGCCCTGCGCCGGGGCTCAAGCGCCAAGAGCGCCCTCGGGATAAAGCAGCTCGGTGAAGCGCGGATCGTCGGCCATGTTGCGGAAGTCGGAGTCATTGCGGGCTTGGAAGCGGCTGCCGGGGTTGAGGCGGATGGCTTCGGCCAGATGCTGCAGACTTTCCGTGGTACGTCCGGTAAGACACTCGAGGACGGCCAGGCCATACCAGACGAAGTCGAGTCCTGGGCGCTGGGTGGATAGGCTTTCAAAGTGCTCGCGGGCGGTGACGAAGTCGCCAAGGTTCATGAGGGAAACGGCAAAATCGTAGTGTTCCTCGGCAGTGGCGAAGGTGTTCTGAATATGATCCAACTGCTGGTTGCAGATGTTGAGGTGAATCTTGGCGCGGTCGGCCAATTCGCTGATTCCTGACTCGATGACCTTCTCGAGCAGGGTACGGGCCTTCTCGAACTTCTGTGTCTGCAACAGCTTGAGGGCCTGCTCATAGCCTTGAAGGGTGTGGGCATAGCGCACTTTTTGCTCATCGGGCGCGCTCTTGTGCGCTTCGGCCCTGGGTTTGGCAGAGGGGCTTTTCGGGTTGGCATCGAGTTTCTTGTTCATGGGCGCTTCCAAAAAAGCGAGTCAATCGAACCGCTCCGGGCAGTTAGAATGCCGGAAACGGCAACTACTTCAGAATACTGCTTTATACCGTGTGCAGCAGGCATCGTCAACCGGAGGCGATTTTGGCGGGATTACCGGGGTGAAGCGGCGAACGGTAAAGAAAAGCTCCGCAACCCCGGGCGCGGTTCTGCGTCTGTATAGAATGAGGGCAGTCTGGAGCGTGGAGATGGATGAAAAGGATGGACCGGTGGCGGGGATGGCGATGGATCACAAAAAGGAACAAGGGGCGTGGAAGTGGCTGCGCGAAATCGTGATCCCGCTGGGAATTTCGGTTTTTATCATCGTGTTCCTATACCAGCCGGTGAAGGTGGAGGGTACCAGCATGATGCCGGGCCTGGCCGACCAGGAGCGGATCTTCATCAACAAGTTTGCCTATCGCCTGGAGGCCATCGAGCGCGGCGACGTGGTGGTGTTCCGCTATCCGGGCGACGCCAGCAAGAATTACATCAAGCGGATTGTGGGCGTGCCGGGCGACCGGGTGGAAATTTATCGCGGGGCGGTCTACGTGAACGGCCGGCGTCTGGAGGAGCCATACGTACCGGAGCTGTTCCGGGACCAGCGGTCGATGAGCGAGGTGACGGTTCCCGACGGCTCCTACTTTGTGCTGGGCGACCACCGGAATCTCTCCAGCGACAGCCGCGATTTTGGGGTGGTGGAGCGCGAGGCCATCTTTGGCAAGGCGGTGTTTGCCTACTGGCCCACGGAAATGATGGGCAGGCTGCGCTAGAAAGCAACAGGGAAGAACACGATGAGATTGGCGATCTTTGGCGCGACGGGCGGCACCGGACTGGAGTTGACCCGGCAGGCACTGGAACGGGGCCACCAGGTGCGGGTGCTGGTGCGGAATCCGGGACGGATGCCGCTGGTGAACCAGAATATGCGGGTGGTGCTGGGCAACGCGCTGGATCATGAGAGCGTGACCAAGACGGTGCTGGGAGCCGACGCGGTGCTCAGTTGCCTGGGACAGCGAAACCTGCTGCGCAATACGCACGTGGTATCGGTGGCAACGCGGCTGATCATGGACGTGATGAAAGAGCATGGCACGCGGCGGCTGGTGGTGGAGTCGGCGTTTGGCGCGGGCGAAAGCCTGGCGCTTGCCAACCTGGTGGAGCGATTGCTGTTTGCGACCCTGCTGTGGGCTCCGTACGAAGACAAGAACCTGATGGAGCCCGAGGTGAAGGCGAGCGGGCTGGAGTGGACGATTCTGCGGCCCACGCTGCTGACCAATGGGCCGCCGACGGGACGCTACACGGTGAGCGCGGGGCGTCCGGCGACGGCGCGGGTGACACGGGCGGACGTGGCGGCGGCGATGCTGCGGGCAGTGGAAGAACGGCTGTGGGTGCGGGAGTCGCCGGCGGTGACAGGGGCGTAAAGGCGGGGATTCGAAGGTTAAAGGCAAAGGCAACAGACCCACATCTGCTTACCGCGGCGGATGTGAGGCACCTGCGAGTTCCCCACATTCGCCAAAAGCGGGCGGATGTGGGCCACCGGATGTGGGGCACATGATGTGCATATTATTCATATCTGTGCATTAGTATGCATCGCCGGGGAGGATTTCCGCGGCGCGGGGCTGCACCGGGGTGGAATAGCTGATATCATCTAGAAAATCCACTCCCCTGAGGATGCGATGCAAGCTATCCTTGCGCTGGAAGACGGCAGAATCTTCCGCGGCAAAGGCTACGGAGCGCGGCTCGAACGTACGGGCGAAGTAGTTTTTAATACATCCATCACCGGCTACCAGGAGATCTTCACCGATCCCTCCTATGCCGGGCAAATCGTGGTTCTCACGAATCCTGAAATCGGCAACTACGGCACCAATCCCGACGATGAAGAATCGGCAAGACCCTACATCGAGGGCTTGGTGGTGCGCGAGTTTTCGCCCTATGCGTCGAACTACCGCTCGCAGCAGGTGACGGACGAATACCTGGAGCGGCACCGGGTTCCGGTGCTCTCGGATATCGACACGCGGGCGCTGGTGCGGCACCTGCGGGACCGCGGGGTGATGCGCGGGGTGATTTCCACCAGTGAAATGGACGTGGCGAAACTGGTGGCCACGGCCAAGGCTACGCCAACCATCGACGGGCTGGACCTGGCCAAGGCGGTTTCCACCAAGAAGAGTTACCAGTGGACAAAGGGAGACGTGGAGGAGCGGCTGATCGCAGTGCCGCACCTGCAGACGACGCGGCTTTCCGTGGTGACCAGCGAAGCGGCGGCGGCGGATGGGAGCGGGCCGGAGCGCAAACAGGTGGTTGCCTTCGACTACGGCATCAAGCACAACATCCTGCGGCGGCTGGTGACCTCGGGCTGCGACGTGACGGTGGTTCCGGCGCAAACGACGGCGAAGGAGGTGCTGGCGCTGCAGCCGAACGGAGTGTTCCTGTCGAACGGGCCGGGCGACCCCGAAGCGGTGGTGTATGCGCAGAAAACGATCCGGCAGCTGGCGGGCCGGGTTCCGATCTTCGGCATCTGCCTGGGGCATCAGTTGATTGGACTGGCGCTGGACGGCAAGACCTACAAGCTGAAGTTTGGGCACCACGGCGGCAACCATCCGGTCAAGCATCTGCAGACCGGCAAGGTGGAGATCACGGCGCACAACCACAACTACGCGGTCGATCCGGATACGCTGAAGCAGAGCGAGGTGGAGCTGACGCACGTGGACCTGAACGACAATACGCTGGAAGGACTGCGGCACCGCAACTATCCGCTGTTCAGCGTGCAGTACCATCCCGAGGCTTCGCCGGGGCCGCACGATTCGCATTACCTGTTTGCGGACTTCATGAAGATGATGAGCGAGTGGAGGCGGTAGGGTGAAAGTGTTTCCACGATGAGCGAAAATCGATTGTGGCCGGAAAGCATGAAACGGTACGGGTGACTTGAGCTGCGCTGGGGTCCTTGGCTTCGCTCAGGATGACACTCTTTAATACAGGTTGGTGAGAAAGCATATTTAGATGCCACGTCGCACAGACATTTCGAAGATTCTGATTCTTGGTTCGGGGCCGATTGTGATTGGCCAGTCGGCGGAGTTTGACTACTCCGGCACGCAGGCGTGCAAGGCGCTGAAGGCCGAAGGCTATGAAGTTGTGCTGGTGAACTCGAATCCGGCGACCATCATGACCGATCCGGAGATGGCCGACCGCACCTATGTGGAACCGCTGACGCGGCAGTACGTGGAAGAGATTATCCGCAAGGAAGTGGAGCGTGGGGTTGGCAAGGGGATGGCCGTGCTGCCGACCGTGGGCGGGCAGACGGCGCTGAACCTGGCGGTGGAGCTGGCCGACGGCGGGGTGCTGGAGAAGTACGGCGTCCTGCTGATTGGGGCGCAACTGGAGGCGATCAAGAAGGCGGAAGACCGGTTGATGTTCAAGGACGCGATGACGCGCATCGGGCTGGAGGTGCCGCGCTCGGTGCTGGTGAACAACCTGAAGGACGGGCTGGAATTTTCGACCAAGCTGGGTTTTCCCGTGGTGCTGCGTCCGTCGTTCACCCTGGGCGGATCGGGCGGCGGCATTGCATTCAATCGCGAAGAGCTGCTGGAGCTGCTGGCGCGCGGGCTGGACCTGTCGCCGGTCCATGAAGTGCTGATTGAAGAGAGCGTGCTGGGCTGGAAGGAATTCGAGCTGGAAGTGATGCGCGACCTGGCCGACAACGTGATCATTGTCTGCTCGATTGAGAACTTCGACGCCATGGGCGTGCATACCGGCGACTCGATCACGGTGGCCCCGGCACAGACGCTGAGCGACCGCGAGTATCAGCGCATGCGGGATAGCGCGATCAAGGTGATGCGCGAGATCGGGGTGGAGACCGGCGGCTCGAACGTGCAGTTTGCGGTGAATCCGGTGAGCGGGCGGCAGATCGTGATCGAGATGAACCCGCGGGTGTCGCGCAGTTCGGCGCTGGCATCCAAGGCGACGGGCTTCCCGATTGCAAAGATCGCGGCGCGGCTGGCGGTGGGCTATACCCTGGACGAGATCACCAACGACATCACACAGAAAACTCCGGCGTGTTTTGAGCCGACGCTGGACTACGTGGTGGTGAAGATTCCGAAGTGGCAGTTTGAGAAGTTTCCGGGAGCCGACGAGAGCCTTGGGCCGCAGATGAAATCGGTCGGCGAGGTGATGGCGATTGGCCGGACGTTCAAAGAATCGCTGCTGAAGGCGGTGCGCTCGCTGGAAACCGGCAAGCGCCTGGAGGCCGAGGCGATTGAGCCGAGGATCTTGACCAAGCGGCTGGTTTCGCCGCATCCGGAGCGTTTGCAGTACGTGCGCTATGCTTTGCGCCATGGCTGGACGGTGCAGCACGTGGCCAAACTGACGGCGATGGATCCGTGGTTTCTCTACCAGTTGCAGGAAGTGGGCGACGAACTGGACAGGTTGGAGCAGCGCTCGCTGGAGACGATCACCGCTGAGGAGATGCGCGAGGCCAAGCGCAAGGGAATCAGCGACACGCGGCTGAGCGAACTGTGGCATCTGCCGGCGCGCGAGGGCGCGATCAAAATCTACGAGAAGCGCCAGGAACTGGGAGTGGTTCCGGTGTACAAGCGGGTAGACACCTGCGCGGCGGAGTTCGAAAGCTTTACTCCCTACCTCTATTCGACCTTTGAGGACGAGGACGAGGCGCTGCCGACGGCAAAGAAAAAAATCATCATCCTGGGATCGGGGCCGAACCGCATCGGGCAGGGAATCGAGTTCGATTATTGCTGCTGCCACGCGGCCTTTGCCTTGCGCGACGATGGTATAGAAACCATCATGGTGAACTGCAATCCGGAGACGGTTTCCACCGACTACGACACCAGCGACCGCCTGTACTTTGAGCCGTTGACGTATGAAGACGTGATGGCGATCTACGAGCACGAGGCCAAGGGGACGGATGACATCGGCGTGATTGTGCAGTTTGGCGGGCAAACTCCGCTGAATTTGGCGCTGCGGCTGAAAAAGGCGGGGGTGAAGATCATCGGGACCTCGCCGGAGTCGATTGACCTGGCGGAAGACCGCAAGCGTTTTGAGGCGCTGCTGCGCAAGCTGGATATTCCGCAGTCGCCAGGCGGCATGGCAACCTCGGTGGACGAAGCGCTGGCGGCGGCCGAGCGGGTGGGTTACCCGGTGCTGGTGCGTCCCTCCTACGTGCTGGGCGGACGCGCCATGGTGATTGCCTACGACGCCAAGTCGGTGAAGGAATACATGGGCCAGGCGGTGGAATACTCGCAGGACCGTCCCATCCTGGTGGATCACTTTCTGGAGGCGGCGACCGAGGTGGACGTGGACGCCTTGAGCGACGGCGAAGACGTGGTGATTGCCGGGATCATGGAGCACATCGAGGAAGCGGGAATTCACTCCGGCGATTCGTCGTGCGTATTGCCCAGCGTCGATCTATCGCCGGAGGTACTGGCAACGATCCGCGAGTACACCTTCAAGCTGGCCAAGGCGCTGAACGTGGTGGGACTGATGAACATTCAGTATGCCATCCAGCGCGAGAAGGTTTACGTGATCGAGGTGAATCCGCGGGCTTCGCGCACGGTGCCCTATGTTTCCAAGGCGACGGGCGTGGCCTGCGCCAAGATTGCGGCGCGGCTGATGACGGGACGCAAGCTGAAGGAGTTCCTGCCGGAAAACATTGCCGCCCGCAAGGACCTGGATACGGGAGAGTGTTTCTACGTGAAGTCTCCGGTGTTCCCGTGGAACAAGTTTCCCGGGGTGGACACCGTGCTGGGTCCGGAAATGCGCTCGACCGGCGAGGTGATGGGGGTTGCAGATAACTTTGGCGAGGCTTTTGCCAAGGCGCAACTGGCGGCGGGACAGGAGTTGCCATCCAAGGGCACGGTGTTCCTCAGCGTGAACGAGCGCGATAAGCCGTACGCGGCCGAGGTGGCGCAGAAGTTTGTGGACATGGGCTTCAAGATTGTAGCCACCCATGGAACGGCCGAGGCGCTGGAAGAGGCCGGGCTGCGGGTGGAGCGGGTGTACAAGGTAAAAGAGGGAAGACCGAACGTGGTCGATCTGATTAAAGGCGACCGGATTCAGTTGATCATCAATACGCCGCAGGCGCGCGGCGAGCCCTGGTTCGACGAGAAGGCAATCCGGCGGGCGGCAATTACGGCGCGCATCCCGACGATCACCACGCTGGCGGCGGCGCGCGCCGTGGTGGAGGGAATTCCCGTGCTGCAGGCGGGCGTGATCAGCGTCTGCAACCTGCAGGAGTTGCACGCGGCGCATACCGCGGTGAAGCAGGATGAGGTAGGGAAGGAATAGCAACGATGCGAAAAGCAACGATGCGAATGGCAACGATGGTGACGATGCTGCTGGTGACGGCCATGTGGGCAACGGCACAGGTGGCGCCGCAGCATCCCTCGTCCGTGGATGGCGCCGGAGTGACGCTGCCCAACGGATTGGCGTACTGGGACTTGAGGGTGGGCGCCGGCAAAGTGGCGGCCAAGGGCAGCAAGGTGACGGTGAACTACGCCGGATTTCTGCTGGAGGAAGGCACCAAGTTCGACAGTTCGTACGACCGCAAGGAGCCGTTCGAGTTCACCATCGGCGCGGGGCAGGTGATCAAAGGCTGGGATTTAGGCGTGACCGGAATGAAGGTTGGCGGCAAACGGCAGTTGCGGATTCCGCCGGATCTGGCCTATGGCTACCGGGGACAGCCGCCGGCCATTCCGCGCAATGCTTACTTGATTTTTGACGTGGAGTTGCTGGACGTAAACTAGCTGCATAGGAATTGGAAGGGCGCACCCTGAACATGGGTGCGCTTTTTGCCCCTACACAATCTGCGCATCCTGCCATTCCTTCAGCGTCTGTCCTGTGGACTTCAACTTCCATTCTGTTCGGCCGTTCGTATTGCAATTATTGATTACTGAGCCTGCGGCGCTCGCGCTGGCGAAAGGTACTTGATCGGCAAACTCAAGGAATGGTTTCCCCGCTTTGGGCTTCAGACGCCCGTCCTTAATTAGTTGCTCGCGAAGCGGTGCATATCTTTGGTGAGCTAATCCCTTCTTGGCTTGCGCCTCAGAGCCAGCTAGTACAGTAATTTCACCGTTCACCTCGATTGCCCGTGCCTTATATCCATATTTGGGGCTTTCAAGGATCAATTCGATTGGCTGAGGCTGATCGCCGTCGGGAGGGACCACTTTGGTAGGTGAGACCGCAATAACTTTCGGGCGGAGGAAGTTAAAACCCACAATTGGCAAAAGCACGCAATATCTTTTAGGTAAGATTCCATATAGGCGACTTCAGGCCCGGAAAGATTTTTCTTTTGGGGCTCATTTACGTTCTTCAAATCCGCTAGACCAGACTCCTTCGCTATTTCAAGGAGGCGGCTCTCAAGGTACCGCACATGAGCCTTGTTTAAGTTTTCATCTTTGGAAGTAATTAGGCAGAATCGCTCAAAGAAGTCCTTAGACTCATCGTTGGCATGACTCTTAATCCGGTCAGCGACAACGTCGGCCTCGCCTATATACACTTGTTGTTTTTGTGGTGGCTCTGGCTCGTCGCCGACCAAGAAGTACACCCCAGGTTTTCTTGCCTGTTCACGCTTTATGGCTTCGCCAAGTCGAGATCGTGGCGCGACAAGGACGTGTATCGTCCGGCTCATAATCTCTCCTGTAAGCAAACCTCTCGGAGAGCCGTCCACGAGTAATAGCGTAACCGTAATACCATCACTGGTTTCCATCTTCAACCTCCGGAAAGCTGCTCCGTAGTTTTGGATGCTTTGTCGTACTCTACCTTCAATTCACCATTCTCGACCCAACTTGGAAGGGGACCTGCGAATTATATGCCGAAAAGCGCGACGTGAATGTAGGCCGCCCAGACGAGGGCTATGGCTCGGGGAGTTGCGGGGTTTGGATGAAGCCTGGAATGCTCCAGGGCAGGAAATAGGCGGCGGAAGTGGTGGCGAGGATGAGGGCGCGGTTGGGATCGAAGGCCAGGCCGACGAGGCCGGTTCCGCTGATTACGAAGGTTGCCTGGCGGTTTGGAGTGATGCGGATGATGCCACGGTGTCCGCGCCAGGAGGCGGCGACGTGGAGGTTGCCATCAAGGTCGAAGGCGAGGCCTTGTGGGCGCCCGAGATTGCGGAAAAACGGCGTGACGACGCCCTTCTGGTCGATCTCATAGACGCAGTCGTTGGAGGAAGTGGTGGGACCGGAGACGTAAAGATTGCCGTTGGGCGCAAAGGCCAGGTGATAGGCGGCGACACTGGGTTCGATGGTGGCGAAGACGAAGATCTGGCGGTCGGGCGCAATTTTGAAGATGGTGCCGCTGCGGTCGCCGACATAGAGATTGCCGAGCACGTCGAAGGCAAGTCCGGTGGCGACGCCCATGCCTTCGGCGTAGGTGGAAAGATCGCCATCGGTAGAAAGGCGATACACGGCGCCGTCGTGGCGCGAGGAAATGTAGAGGTTTCCGTCGCCGTCCAGGGCGAGGCCGGTGGGATTCATGATTTCGGCGGCGATGGGGTGGAGAGTGGACTCGTCATCAATGCGAAACAGCGAGTTGGGCACGGACTGGCCGCGGCTGCCAGAGAAGGTGACGTAGACGTTGCCTCTGGCATCGACGGCCGGATTGGCGACGGGATGGAGATTCTCCGAGAGCAGGGTAGCGAGGGTGAAGGCGATGGACGCCGAACCGTAGCGAGTGGTGACCGTGATGGTGTCTCCCGTGGCAGTCTCCGGCACCACGACGGTAAGCCGGGTGGGCGTGGCGAAGACCGCGGTGGCGACGGCCTCGCCGAAGGAAACCAGCAACGGTTCGGTGAGGCTGGTGAGCAGTGCGCGGCCGTGCAGGACCACTTCGCCGCCGGGCAGAGCGAACGAGGGCTCGACGGAGAGGATGACGGGCGATTCGGGAGTCTGGCTCATAGGCACAAGTATTACCTTACGATGCCGAAATGCAACAGGCACTGGAGAACGAGGAAGCCGTAAAGACCAGCGGCAAGATCGTCCACCATGATGCCAACGCCCTCCGGCCGCAGGTGTTCCAGCAAGCGGATGGGCGGAGGCTTGAGGATATCAAAGACGCGGAAAAGCAGAAAGCCCGCAAGCTGCGCCTTCCAGGTGAGCGGGGCGGCCACCAGGGTGAGCATCTGGCCGGCAACCTCATCGATGACGACGTGCGACGGGTCGTCGCGGTGCGAGGCGCGGGCGGTGAGGGTTGCGGCCGGGATTCCGATGGCGGTGGCCAGGACGCAATAGGCCAAGGCTCCGGGGATCAGCAAGTGCGCGGGCAACCGGTGGGCGATGAACCACCAGGTGAGCACCGCTCCCAGCGATGCCCAGGTGCCGGGACCGGGGCGGAGCGTGCCGCTGCCGAAGAAAGTGGCGGCCGTCCATGCCCAGTAGGGACGAGTCGGCCGGGCCGAGCCCTTCTTGGTGTGCCGACCCGGTTGAGCGGGTGCCTCAGTTGGGCTTGCGGCGCTCATCATTCTCGCTTTCATCCGCAGAACTGGGAGAGTTGGGGCCTTTACGCAGGCTTCGAACGCCGCGCTGCCTGGGCTCATTGTACTCGGCTTCAGCGCCGGACTCGGGATCATTCACCGGCGAAGAAATGACGTAGCCGCCGCTGAGCCAGCGGCCCAGATCGATGACGCGGCAGCGGTCCGAGCAGAAAGGAAAGTCGGGATCAGTGGCAAGCACGATCTTGCGGCAGGTTGGACAACGGAGCGATGCAGTCTTTTTCTTCGGCATGGGACAGGTATCAGGGTAACGGGAAGCTTTCCGCTCTCCACCTGAGCCGCGCCAAGACGACACGGCAAAAGTGGTGCACCCAGCCTCTCCAATTTACAACAATCTTGCGACCAGGTCGTAGTCGTGAGCCGCTTCCACGATGGCGCGATGGAAGCTACCAGCCTTGGGCGAGTCGTGATCGCCGAAATCGTTGATGAACACCTTGCCGTCAATCTCCGGCGCGTGGGCCGGAGTGCGGGCTTCCCAGAGCAGATCGGTCTCTTCGCTGGGACCTTCGAGCATGACTTCGATTTCGCGGCCAATCCACTGCTTGCGGCGCTGGCGGCTGATGCGCTTCTGCAATTGCATGAGGCGGCGGCGGCGGCGCTCGATCTCTTTGGGCGGCACTTTGCCGGCGAGATGGAAAGCCGGCGAACCCTCTTCGTCGGAGTAGGAGAAAACTCCGAGCCAGTCAAATCCGGCGGCGGTGACGAAGTCGCAAAGCTGCTGGAAGTCGTCCTCCGTCTCGCCAGGGAAGCCGACGATGAACGAGGTGCGCAGGGTGAGACCGGGAACGGCCTGCCGCATTTTGGCGATGAGTTTGAGGAATATCTCCGCCGAGCCGCCCCGCTTCATGCGCTTGAGCACCGAGGTGGCGGCGTGTTGCAGGGGCAGGTCAATGTAGCGGCAGAGGCGCGGATGGCTAGCCAAAACCTGGAGCAGGCGCGGCGTGATCTTGTTGGGATAGGCGTAGAGGAAGCGGACCCAGCGCAAATCCTCGATCTGCGCCAGTTCTTCCAGCAGGGATGCGAGGCCGTCCTGTAGGCCAAGGTCTTCGCCGAAGCAGGTGGTGTCTTGCCCGATGAGATTAATTTCGCGCGTGCCCTGGGCGGCAAGGCGGCGAGCCTCGGTGACCACGGATGCGATGGTGCGTGAGCGAAACTTGCCGCGAAGCTGGGGGATGACGCAG
This sequence comes from uncultured Acidobacteriaceae bacterium, assembly GCA_964591805.1. Taxonomy (GTDB): domain Bacteria; phylum Acidobacteriota; class Terriglobia; order Terriglobales; family Acidobacteriaceae; genus TOLSYN. Next base: position 139,663 of record CAZQDD010000003.1, read on the forward strand.
AAGGTGCAGGGATGATCGCAGCCCTCGGCAATCTTGATGTAGGCGGAGTGGCGCGGGGTGGAGAGCAGGCGCGGGGTGTTCTCGTCGTAGAGATAGCTGGGCAGCTCGGCGCTCGCCCCGTGCCAGGCATCGCGGGCGAAGCGTCCGCTACGCTGGCGGGCATCGCCCTCGGGACGCGAAGGGACGGGATGCGAGGCGGTGGGGTGGTCGGGTAACGCTGCGCTGCCGGCGGCTGGCGCTCGGCCGCTCTTGAGCTGCTGCGAGGCGCTGGGATGAGGGTGCGCGGCGCTGGCGGCATTGCCCTCGACCCCGTTCAGGATGGTGAAGGGATTGGGCGCGCAGTTATCCGTAATGGGCGCGATTCCGGCGGCGGCCAGAATACCGGCCAGCTCACCGGTGCCAAGAACGGCATCGATTTCGGGAATGCTCTTTTGAATCTCGTTGCGATAGCGCTCGACGAGGCAGCCGGTGACGATGAGCTTTCGGGCGCGGCCGTGGGTTTTGTGCTCGACCATTTCCAGGATGGCGTCGACCGACTCCTGCTTGGCGGTGTCAATGAACGAGCAGGTGTTGACGACGATGATGTCGGCATCCGCGGCGTTGGCGGTGATCTCGGCGCCGTTGGTGGCAAGCATCCCCATCATGACCTCGGAGTCCACAAGATTCTTGGGACAGCCGAGGCTGACGAATCCGATGCGCGGACGCGGCGCAGGCGCGACGGATGGGGAGTTCAATTCAAGGGGCGCGGTAGGGCGAGTGATGGACATTCCTGAAGCTATTTTAGCAGCAGTGGAGAGCGGTTCGGTGTTTGCCTGCGGCAAAGCTGGGACGCCAGGGCATGGAATCAGGAACTGGTGAGGAGCAGCACTCCGCAGCAGACGAAGATGGTGGCGAACCAGCGCCGGCGGTCGACATTTTCATGGAGGAAAAGCTTGGCGGCGATGGCGTTGGCGACGAAGGTGAGCGCGGCCGAGGCTGGACCCAGCAGGCTGAGGTCGGCCCAGGAAAGTCCGACTAGGTTGCTGAAGTAAGCCATTCCCATGAAGAAAATGCCGCCGAACAAGGCTCCGCTGGAGACGACGCGGGCCAGGACAGCCAGCAAGCCGTGCTTGCGTTGCAATTGGCCGAGGTCGCCAATGCGGCGCATGGCCAGCGCAATGAGCACGTCTCCCGCCGTGGAAGCACAGACGGTGGAGAAGATGCAGAACCAGATGTAAAGGTTCCTCATCGCCGCTCCTGGAGGGTCTCGACGGCCTTGGCGGGAGCCGGGGGATGCTCGGTGCGGGATGGGCCCCCAGCGACGAGGCCAACGCCCGCGGTGATGAGCGCAATGCCAGCCCAGCGCTGCAAGCTGACATGTTCCTGGAGCCAGAAGCGGGAAAGCAACGCCATGACGACGTAGCCGAGGGCGGTGGCGGGCAGGACGTAGGTGAGATCGGCGAAAGAAAGCGCGGTCATGTAGCTGGACATGAAGCCGAGCAGGCAAAGGGTTCCGAAGATGATCCAGGGATTGGCGAGCGCGGAAAGGACGTGCACGATGTGGTGAACGTCGATGGCGCCGACATCTCTCATGCCACGCGCCAGGAAGGTGTCTCCGATGGAGCCGAAGGCGACGATGGCAAGCAGAACCAGGTATTTGCGAAGCGTCAAAGTTGGGTTTCCTGAACGATGGTAGAAGCTGAAGATCAAATTTTCAAGCTGGCCGCAAGCGGCCGGCAGCATACGGCCAGGGCGGATTCCGCAGTCTACTTGCCGCCGAGGGCCCAGCCCGTCAGCTCGCCCGTCTGGCGCAGAAGCTGGAGCTGGGCGCGCAGGTATTCGAACTGGCTTTCGAGAAGCGTGACCCGACGGCTGGCAATGTCAGCGCGCGCGAGTTCCTGATCGCGGGCATTGGCGTGGCCGTTCTGCACCTGAAGCTGCACGGCATCGATGTTGGCCTCGGCGACTTCGTACTCCAGGCGGGACACCCTGGCGGCGGCCTCCAAGTGGCGAATGGCGTGCTGGGCGCGGACGGCATCGGTCGCCACCTGGTCGCGGGCCGTCTGGGCATCGGCTTCGGCGCGGATGGCTTCGGCATCGGCAACGGCGGCGCGGGCGTTCTGGGCGAGGTTGAGGATGGGAACGCGGAGGTTGATGCCGACGCTGTAGCTGTTGGATGGATAGTTATGGTAGTACGTCGAATAATTATTAAAGCTGGCGTACTGGACGTACTGTCCGGCCAAGTCGATGGAGGGATAGTTCATGCGGTGCTCGGCGCGGGCGCGGTCATGGGCGGCGCGGAGATGCTCATCGGCCACGCGGACGCTGGCGGAGTTGACCAGCGCGACCGAAGAGATGTCTTCTTCCGAACGCGGGCCGGGCGCGGCGGGAATGGAGTCGCTGACGGTTTCCAGGGTATCGGGCGAGCGGCCAATGGTGTGTCCGAGGCGCTCGCGGAGCACGTCAAGGCTGGTTTCCAACTCGGCAATGCGCAGATCGACGCGTGCGGCATCGAGCTCGGCGCGCTTGCTGTCCAGCGTGGTGCCGATGCCCTCCTGCTGGCGCTGCTGGGCAATGTAGAGAGCCTTGCCGACAGACTGTTTCTGCTCCCTGGCCGCGTCCAGACGCTGGCGGGTGCTATCGAGCTCGATGTAGAGCAGGGCGGTATCGAGAACGACCTGCGTGGAGTGGTCCGTGTAGTCGATGCCGGCGGCGATGGCGTCGCTGTGCGCGGCCTTGACGGACTCACGGGCGGCAAAGTTAATGAGAGTCTGCGAGTGGGTGATGTTGAAAATGGAAGGCGCTTGTCCGGCAATGGCGACCGGCGGGCCGTAGGTATAACCGAGGTTGGAGCCGAAGACCACGGTGGGCATGTAAGCGAAGCGCTCGGCGCGATAGCGCTGCTCGGCGCGGGTGCGGTCAGCCGTGGCTGCCACCATGACGCCGCTGTGCTTGAGCGCAAGGCCGATGGCCTCGCGGAAGCCGATGGACTCCGCCAGCAGGGGCATTGCCACCAGCAGCAGCATGGCGATGAGAAAAGCGCGGAATTTCAGAAAGCTCAAATTCGTCATGGTTCTGTGGTACTCCTCCGCCAGCCGGCGCCTTGCGCCCGCGCTAGCGTTGCTCCAGGTGCCGGAGAGCCTCGGCCGCGGGGCGATAGGAACTGGCCAGGGCAAGCGCGGCTTTGTATTCGGCGGCGGCCTGGGCGGCGTCGCCAGTTTTCTGCATAATTTCGCCGAGCAGGAAGTGGGCGCGAAACAGTGGAGCCGCCTCTTCCGTGTGACCCTGGATGTAGGCGCGCATCTGCTGCGCAGCCTGGGAAAGATCGCGATTGGTTGCCAGCAGCAATTCGGCGGCGTCGTAATGGTCCGTGGGACGGATGCGGGCGGAACCGATGGCGCGCTCGACGTTCTGCTGAAATGAATCCCAACTCTTGCGTCCCCGCAGGAAGCGGGCCAGATCCAGATAAGCGCTGGCAGAGCCATGATCGAGAAGGATGGCGTTGTTGTACTCGCGTTCGGCCAGTTCGGGGTGACCGCTGTGGGTGGCAACCGTGGCGCGTATCCAGGCGGCATCGGCGGGATGGCCGGGAGCCAGTTCCGCGGCCAGGGCAAGCGCCTTGTCACCACCGCCGCCAACGATGACAGGGGCCGCGGCATAGTACTCGGCGAGGTCGCGCGCAATGGCGGGGTTCTGGCGGTCGAGCGCGTGGGCGGAGATGAAGGCAGCCACGCACTTGCGGGCCAGCGAGTAGGCCGATAGCGCGTTGGCGCTGTTGGCCTTCTGTCCATAGCTGCGGCCAAGCCAGAGCTGAAAGGCCGCATTGCCGGGTTCGAGTTGCGCGGCGCGCTCGCAGTTCTGCAGCGCGTTGTCCCAATCTCCCAGCGAATAATAAGCGCGGCAGAGATAGTTGAAAGCCTCGGCATGGTTGCCGGTTGCCTTTGGGGTCAGCAGGCGGATTACATCGTCGGCGCGCCCGGCGTCAAGCAGTTCACCGGGGCTGACGGCGGCAGCAGACGGCGATGGCAACAGCAGCAGACAGCCCAGCAGCACCCCCGGCAGCAGGCGGCCGAGGGATGAAAGCAGGCACAGGCGGATGCAGGCAAGGGCGGCCATTACGTAGGATTCTCGACGACCTTCACCTCGACGCCATCCGCCATGGGCGAGGGACTGAACGATTGCACGGCAATGACGTCATTTGCCGAGACGCCGTCGAGCAGTTCGACGCGGGTGAGGTTGGAGATGCCAAGCCTGACGTCACGCCGGCGCAGATGGCTGCCCTGGAGGAGATAGACGTAATTGTGTCCGCTGTCCTCGCGCACTGCCTCGCGGGGCACGGTGAGCGCGTTCTGCTTGCTGGTGGCGATAATGGTGGTGCTGACGTTTACGTTGGGCAGCAGCAGGCGGGCGGAGTTATCGACCTGGCAGAAGACTTCACCGACGACGCGCGAGCCGCGATTGACGACCGTGGAGGGAAGCGTGGTGACGGTTCCCATCCAGGAACGTCCGGGCAACGCGTCCCAGCCGATCTGGACGGTCTGTCCGATGGCCAGGCGTCCGATCTCCGGCTCATCGACGAAGGCGCGAATCCGCAACTGCGAAAGATCGGCCTCCAGCAACAGCAGATCTCCGACGTTGACGAAGGCGCCGGCGTGCGCCGGGAGCGAGTACACGGTGCCATCGAAGGGAGCGCGAATGTTGCAGTCGCGCAAAACCTCCTCGGCCAGTTCGACGTTTGCCCTGGAGTCGGCGATCTCGGATTGGACGCGGGCAAGCTCCGGGGGGGAATAGCGGGACTGGGTCTGGAACTGGGCGAAATCGGCTTGGGCGCGGGTGAGACGATCGCGGGCGGCAGCCACCTCGTCCGGGCTGGCGGCGCCGCGCTGCTGGAGCCGCTCGAGCGAGGCAACCTGGCGCTCGGCCGCGTCGCGCTCAATGGTGGCCTTGCGCAGATCGGTCTGGCGCGAAAGGAGCTGCTGCTGATTGCCTCCGGCCAGCAGATTGCCGTATCTCTCCTCGGCGCCTTTCAGGCGGGTCTCGGCGGTGGCCAGATCGCTGCGGGCGTGGGTATCGTCGAGCACAAGCAGCAACTGGCCGGCCTTGACCCGTGCGCCTTCCTTGATCAGAATCTGCCGTACCGTGCCAGCCAGCGGGGCGTGCGCCTCAAAGCCGTGAATGGGTTCGACTTTTCCGTTGGTGGTAATCGAACTGGCGACGGTTTGCATCACCGGTTTGACCACCGAAACACGAATGCGGTGCGGGCGAAATTCAAAATAGGCTCCCGCGGCCAGGAAAATAACCAGTAGGACGATCAGTACCGTGATCCAAGGCCGGCGGTCAACGCCGGACGTGCCATTTAAGCTTCCGTTAGCCATGAGTTAAGACTTTCAGTATATCCGAGCCGGGCATTCACAATGTTTCCAGACTAGGGGCTCGGTTGCGGGTTTGGCAAGTTGCCTGGTTGATTTGTGCCGCGGGAAAGTTAGGAAAAGTTTCAAAAGCGGCAGGTCCGCTAGAATAGCTGGATGGCTACCAAGAACCTCACCAGGAAGAAAACCGCCCCGGCGGGCGTGACCCGCCATGGCTACACTCCCGGCCACGCCGCCAGCGGATTGGATCACGGCTTTGCGGCCATCGAGTGCTGGCCCAACCAGTTTCCCAGCTACGTGATCGAAATCGACATCCCGGAGTTTACCTCGGTATGCCCGAAAACGGGGCTGCCGGATTTTGGCACGGTGTGGATTCGCTATGTGCCCAACCGGCTCTGCCTGGAGCTGAAGTCGCTGAAGGAATACATCAACGAATACCGCAACCTGGGAATTTTCCAGGAAAACGTGGTGAACCGGATTCTGCAGGACGTGGTGAAGGCGGCGCAGCCGGTGTGGTGCGAGGTGCGGGCGCAGTTCCGTCCGCGGGGCGGGCTGGGGACCATGGTGGAAGCGCGCTGGCCACGGAAGAAGTAAGCGGCACGGATTGGGCAGTTGGCTGGCAGTGGCAGTTGACCCGAACTTGATTTCCACAACGAGGCAAACGGCTTGGCCGAAGAGCAGGGACGAGCGACGCGGTGGGCGGCGACGGCGCTGGTGATTCTCACCGCGCTGAACTTTGTGAACTACATCGACCGCTCGGTGCTGTTTGCCGTGCAGCCACTGGTGCAGCGCGAGTTTCCGGGATCGGATGCAAAGTTCGGGCTGCTGACGACGGCATTCTTTTTTTGCTACATGGTGACGGCTCCTTTTGTGGGCTGGCTGGCAGACCGCTATCCGCGGCGGCTGATCATGTGCGCGGGGGCGCTGCTGTGGTCCGCGGCGACCCTGCTGACGGCGGTGACCCACAACTTCACCGAGTTGATGATCCGGCACACCCTGGTGGGCGTGGGTGAGGCGACGTTTGTGTCCATCGCGCCATCGTTCCTCGCCGATCTGCATCCGGAATGCCGGCGCGGGCGCGTGCTCTCGGTTTTCTACCTGGCCATTCCGGTGGGCACGGCGATGGGATACCTGCTGGGCGGAGCCTTGGCGGCGCGCTGGGGCTGGCGCGCGCCATTCCTGGTGGGCGCCGTGCCGGGAGTGCTGCTGGGGCTGTTGCTGCTGCTGGTTCCCGAGCCCGAACGTGGCGCCGAGGACCGGCTGGCGGTCACCCTGGAGCGCGGAACATTCCTTGGGCTATGGCGCAATCCGGCTTTCTGGACCGCGACCCTGGGCATGGCCATGATGACCTTTACGGTGGGCGGCATGCAGGTCTGGATGCCGACGTTTCTTTCGCGTATCCGCGGCGTGCCGCTGGCGGCGGCGAACCTGCGCTTTGGGTTGATGACGCTGGCGGCGGGAATCCTAGCGACGATGCTGGGAGGCTGGCTGGGCGACCGCATGGAGGCGCGTCGCCGCGGCGGACACTGCCTGATCTCTGCAATCGGCATGACACTGGCGCTGCCCTCGGTGCTGCTGGCCGTCTTCCACGCCGGGCAGTGGATGTACCCGGCGATTTTTATGGGCGAATTTTTCCTTCTGCTGAATACGGCGCCGCTGAACGCGGCGATCCTGAATTCGGTTTCGGCGCCAATCCGCTCGACGGCGTTCGCAGTCAACATCTTCACCATTCACCTGCTGGGAGATGCGTTTTCGCCGAGCCTGATGGGATACATCTCCGACCGCAGCAACATGCAGATGGCGTTTGTGGCGGCATCGGTGGCGATTACGCTGTCGGCGGGTGTGCTGTTCCTGGGCGTGCGCTACGCTCCGCAACTGCCGCAGGAAGAAGAAGCGTGACGGCGGAGATGGAGTTGGAAACGGGGGTCGCGTGTCTGGTGGCCGCGCCTGGCCCCGATGGAATGCAGATGCCTACTGTGCGCGCCCGTGCTTGCCTTTGCCCGAGGACTGGGTACAGGCGGGATTGGCCGGGTCAATATCGGACGGCAGAGGCGGATTACCGGCCGCGACTTGAATCTGCTGGCGGTCGCGCACAATGATTTGAGGATGGCCGTGGAATTGGGTGACCTGGCCGACAACGGCTACGATGTTTCCGCCCAGCGAAGACAGGTCGCCGACGGCGCCCCGGTCGCGTGCCAGAGCCACGGCTCGAAACGAACACTTGCTGCGCCTGGGGCAGAGAGAAACATGAGTGGCGCCGCCGCGCGCGGTGGTGACCTGAAAGACCCTTCCGGAAACACAGCCATGTTTGCCAATCAACTCCGCAGCCTGGGAGGCCGGCGTGCACTGGACGCGAATCTCGGAAAGCATGGAACTTGGCGGCTCTGCTTGCGCGCCGGACTGCGCCGGGACGGCGGAGACCTGGGCTGGCTGCGCCAGAACCGGCATGGCGAGCAGCAGGGCAGCCCAGAGCAGCCAGAGCAGAATCACTTGGTGGGCTCCATTTTAAGCGAGTTGTTAAAGCGGTTGAAATAGTTGAAGAGGCCGATGGCGGCGGCCAGTTCGATGATTTCACCTTCCTCGAAGTGGCGGCGGAGTTCGGCCCAGAATTCGTCGTCGATGCCAGTGGAGTCGAGGGTCTCGCGCTCGGCGAGCTCCAAGGCGGCCTTTTCGCGCGGGGTAAAGTCGGTGCGGGTACGGAACCCGGCGAGTCCGGCAATCTGCTCCTCGCTCCAGCCATGGCGGCGGGCAAGCTGGGAGTGGGAATTGAGGCAGTAGTCGCAGTGATTGAGCTGCGAGGTGCGCACGATGACCAGTTCCTTGAGTTTGACGCCGACCGTACCGGTCTCCATGACGGCGCGGAAGTGCGCGATCATGGTGCGGAGGATTTCCGGGCGGTAGGCCACGGTGCGAAACATGTTGGGAACATTGCCGCGCTCTTGCTTGTAATGGTCAAAAATTTCCTGGGCGGCTGGGTCGGCTTGCTCGTAGGCGATGGTTGGGATACGTGGCATAGATAGGGATTGTACTGCAAGATGGATGCGGAGAAACATGGCGGCGCGCACCGGGCGCACCGCCGGATGGCACCAAAGTCTTATGGCCGGACATCGAGCGGCGGTTGCCGGGCGTCGTTCAGGGTGAGGCCGAGAATCCGTGCCAGGGTGGGCGCGATCTGCCGCATATCGATGACGCCTAGGTCGCGCCCCGCGGCAATGCCCTTGCCGCGCAGGAAGAACGAAGAGCGCATCTCCGGGTGCGATGGCAGATAGCCGTGCATTCCGGTGGAGGGTGCAGGCGTCACCAGCTCTCCCTGGGTGGCGTAACCAAGCTGATAATCGGTTTGGAGATCGACGACAAAGGTAGCGTTGGGAAATCCGCCAAGGCTTTCGATTTCCGGTTTCTCCAGGATGGCGCCAATCCCGTTGGCGGGGTTGGCGGCCAGATCGTGCAGCAGGCGGCGGACCGCCTCTTCGGTCACTTTGTCGTTGCGGTCGTGGAGCACGATGGCGGCAGAACCGCCGCCGGGGAAGACAGCGGCTTTCCACGCCGACACGGTGTGGGACGGCGTCACCGTGATCAGTCCGGCCTGGATGAACGGCACCTCCAGATTGACGCGGTGATCGGTACGCACGAAGCCGTGGTCGGAAACAACCGCGATGACGGCCTCCGGGTTGGCGGCCAGCGCAGCCTGCTCGACGCGCCCTACCTGCTGGTCCAGCGCGGCCAGGGTCTGGCAAGCCTGCGGGCTGAAGGGCGAATGGGCGTGCTGCTCTTCGTCGAGCGTGCCCAGGTGCAGGGTGACAAGGCGCGCGTGTTTGTTGACGATGGCAAAGATCGCGGCATCGGCAAAGGCCTTGTCGGTGGCCAGGTATGCGCCCTCGGACAGTTGAATGGAGCGCAGTTGCGGCAGCACGGCGTCATAGAGTTCGGCCGTGGACAGGGCGCGTTGCAGCTTGCGGTCTTCGGTATTTCCGGCGCGCCAGTATTCGGGAATGTTGTAACGGATATTGCGCTGGCCGACGGTGACGGGCCACCCCACGCTGGCGGTGATGAGGCCTTTGCGCGCGGCGGCGTCCCAGAGCGTGTCCGCCGTGATGTCTTCCGCGTACCAGTACCAGCCGGACTGACTGGTCCACTCGGGGTCGAAGGTGGTGTTGCCCCAGATGCCGTGCCGGGCCGGTTCGACGCCGGTGACCAGGGTGGTATGGGAGGGATACGTAATGGTGGGCAGCACGCCGATGACGCCCTCGGCGTAGGTTCCTTCGGTAAGAAAACGCTGCAGGGTTGGGAATGGTGTGGGGCAGGATTTGGGATTGGTGATGTAGTCCGGGCGCATTCCATCGATGGAAACAAGCACCACGGATGGCTGGGCGAAAGCGGCCACGGCCGAGAGGACGAACAAAAAAATGCAGATTCTGAATTTAAGCATGGAGGAATTCTCGCCGAATTGAATAAAAAGGAAATAACTTTTGTGGAGAAAGCATAGGGGACCGTTTCATTCCGGTCAAAGTGAAGGGCGGCCCGATGAGCCGCCCGGTTTCCAGAAACCGACTTCAGCGATTAGCGGTTAAAGCTGTTGATGGCCGAAGCTTCGTCGTCGGAAATGTCAAATACGGTGTACAGCTTTGTGATCTGGAGCAGATCGTGCACCTTCTTGGTGAGGTTGAGGAGCTTCAGTTCGCCGCCGGCGTTGCGAACGCTGGTGAAGGCACTGACCAGTTCGCCAATCCCGGAGCTGTCGATATAGGTAACGTCGCCGAGGTTGAGGAGAATCTTTTTGTGGCCCTGAGTGGAAAGGTCCTTGACGGTATCGCGCAGCACGACACTGCCTTCTCCGAGTGTGATACGCCCACTAAGATCCACGATGGTGACACCGTCCACCTGGCGTGAGCTTGCTTTCATCGTCACTGGTTAGCCTCCTTGTTGCCGTCGCGGTCCGCACCGCGGACGAATTTGATCATCGTGATTTCGGTGCCGGGAGACATGGTACGAAAACGAACTTCGTCCATGAATGCCCGGATGAGAAAAATTCCGCGTCCCGACTGCTTGAGCAGGTTTTCAGGGGCTAAAGGGTCGGGGATCAGCCGTGTATCCAGTCCAGGACCTTCGTCGCGCACGGTAATCGTCAAGGAATCGGGAATGCTTTCAAAGGATACGGTCACGCGTTTGGTTGGATCGTAGCGGTTGCCGTGGAGGACGGCGTTCACGGTGGCTTCGCGCACAGCCAGGGCGATGCGGCCGCATTCGTCCTCGTCGAAGCCGGACTTGGCGGCAACCTCGGCGACGGCTTGCTCGGCCTTGTTGACACTCGCCAGAGTGGAGTCGAGCGTGTAGGAAACCCTGGTTGCATTCATCGTGTGACGTCGATCCATTGCGTCCGGTTGGAAGTGCGGGTTGAAAACCGAATCCAACTAAGGTTGGGTAAGTTTGCCTGTTGCCATGCGGCCCTGTCAATTTCCGCGCCTGGCGATCTGCGATCAATTTACCAGTTCAAGCGAATGAAGTCGCCCACAATCGTCGCCCGCAAGGCGGCAAGGTTGGGCAGCAGGGCGGTTGCCTGGGCCAGTTCGGCGGCAGGAAAGGTGGTAGGCAAGGCGAGAACGGGCATGCCCGCCGCCAGGGCAGAGGTAATTCCGCTGGGCGCGTCCTCCACGACGCAGCAGGCGCCGGGGGGCAGGCCGAGCAGCGCGGCGCCATGCTGATAGGGTTCCGGATGCGGCTTGCCGTGCTCGATGTCACTGCCGGTGATCATGAACTCGGGAACCGGAAGACCGGCGACCCCGAGGCGGTGCGTGGCCAGATCGCGGGTGCCGCTGGTGACGACGGCCCAGTGCTGCGGCGGCAGCGAGGCAAGCAGAGCAGCGGCTCCCGGGATGGCCACAATGTCATCGGAGTCGGCAATCTCACGCCGAACCAAATCGCGGACTTCAGCTTCGGCGTCAATCTCGGGCGCGAGCAGGCGAACCGTGTCAATGGCGCGGCGGCCGTGGGCGGTGTGGGCGGTTCGTTCGGGATCGAGGCCGTGACGGCAGCCCCATTTGCGCCAGACGCGGGTGACTCCGGCGGTGCTGTCAATGAGCACGCCGTCAAGATCGAAGAGAATTCCCTGCACTTGTAAAGAGGACATAGGATAAGTGTAAAAGAAAACTACGGAAGATAGGTTGCGGAGAGGTTATTCGCGCAAAGCGGTTTCAAGAGAGGTGTAGCTCGTTCGGAGAGTCAGCCGGGAGCAATTGCCGCGGCGCGGATGCAGAAGACGTTGCTTCCCAGGTTGTCGCCGAAAATAGCGCGGCGCGAACCTGGCGCACCCGGCCTGGTATTGCAGGCAATTCACTCGTCACGCTCCGTGTGCCTGGCCTGTTCGGCGGGAGCCTGATTACCAGGAAGGTGGCTCATGAGCGGGGGAAACACGAACGCCACAACAAAATACGCGAGAGTGACAAAAAGTGCGAGCAGCGGCAAGTCCGCACCGCAGGCCATACCCACGGCTGTAACCAGCCAGATGGTGGCCGCGGTCGTAAGCCCCTGCACCTTATCCACCCGGACAAAAATGATGCCGGCGCCGATGAAGCCGATGCCAGAGACGATCTGCGCGGCGACCCGCGAGGGGTCAAGGACAACCCGGCCGTCGGCAAGAACGTTCATGAAGCCGTATTTCGAGATCAGCAGGAAAAGGGCCGCGGTTGTGCCGACGATCGTATAGGTACGAAGACCTGCACTTTTGCGGCGGAATTCACGTTCCAGCCCGATGGCGGCGGAGAGAAGAAACGCAGCGCCAAGTTCGGCGAACTGTTTGACGCCCTGCCCGTCGATCCCGGAGATCAGCATGCGAGTATTTTAGTCCGCTGCGTGCTCGACCGTATTCAGTCCACCTGCTTTTTCAACTCATAGAGCAGATTCATTGCCTCGCGGGGACTGAGCGAGTCGAGGTCGGCTTCGCGCAGGCGGTCGAGGACGGTGTTCGAGACCGGGGTGAAGATGGTCAACTGCACCGGGCCGGATTTTTCCGCCTTGGGTGAAAGCTGCGTGGTGGCGGCGTGTTCGGCGTTTTCGTGCTGGTGCAGCACCTCGCGGGCGCGGGTGACGACCTCGGCGGGCAGCCCGGCGAGTTTGGCGACCTCGATGCCGTAGCTTTTATCGGCGGCTCCGGGCGCGACCTTGCGCAGGAAGATGATGCTGCCGCCGGCTTCCTTGACGCTGACGTGGTAGTTCTTCACCGCGTCCAGCAGGTCTTCCAAATCGGTTAGCTCGTGGTAGTGGGTGGCGAACAGCGTTTTGGCGCGGCTGTGCTGGTGGATGAATTCGACCACGGCCCAGGCGATGGCAAGGCCGTCGTAGGTGGCCGTGCCGCGGCCGATTTCGTCCAGCAGGATCAGCGAGCGCGCGGTTGCGGTGTTGAGGATGGCGGCGGTTTCCGTCATCTCCACCATGAAGGTGGAACGGCCGCGCGCCAGATTGTCCGAGGCTCCAATGCGGGTGAAGATGCGGTCGAAGGTGGCCAGGCGCACCCGCGTGGCGGGCACGAACGATCCCATCTGCGCCATCAGCACGATGAGCGCGGTCTGGCGCAGGTAGGTGGACTTGCCTCCCATGTTGGGGCCGGTGATGAGCAGGATCGACTGGCTGGCGGCGTCGAGATAGAGATCGTTGGGCACAAAACGGTCGTGCGACCCGGTCAGCTCGGGTTGCTCGATGACAGGATGGCGGCCTTCGAGAATTTCCAGTATTGCCGCAGCGTCGTCAAACTGCGGGCGGCAGTAGTTGCGCACGGCGGCCAGATGAGCGAAGGAGAGCAGCACGTCGATCTCAGCCACAGCCAGCGCGCTCTGGCGGATGCGGCGCGATTCGGCGGCGATGCCAATGCGCAGTTCGGCAAACAGACGGCGCTCGATGGCGACGATCTTCTCTTCGGCAGCCAGGACTTTGGATTCGTACTCCTTCAATTCCGGAGTGGTGAAGCGCTCGGCGCCCACCAGGGTCTGTTTGCGCTCGTAGTCGGCAGGGGCGTGTTGCAGGTTGGCCTTGCTGATCTCAATGTAGAAGCCGAAGACGTTGTTGAACTTGACCTTGAGCGAGTTGATGCCGGTGCGTTCGCGCTCGCGCTGCTCGATCTGGGCAATGTAGCGCTTGCTGTTGCGGCTGATGTCGCGCAACTCGTCGAGCTCGGGGTCCAGTCCAGCCTGGATGACGCCGCCATCGTTGAGGGTGATGGGCGGCTCGGCGACAATGCTGCGCTCGATGCGCTGGCGCACGTCGCTGAGTTCGTCAAGCAACTGGCGCAGGGCGGCAAAGCGCGCGGCAGGGAAGTGCGTCAGCGCGCCGCGCACTCCGGGAAGCCTGGCAAGCGATGCGGCGAGGGCGAGAATGTCGCGCGGGTTGGCCGTCTCCAGGGTGATGCGGCTGAGCAGGCGCTCGATGTCGAGAATGCCGTCGAGCGAGCGCCGCAACTCCTCGCGATGAATGACACTGGCGACGGCCGCAGAGACGGCGTCGAGGCGGAGATTGATTTCGGGCGTGTCGATGGAGGGACGCAGCATCCAGGCTCGCAGCAGGCGCTTGCCCATGGGAGTGAGGGTGTGGTCGAGGGCGCGGAACAGGGTTACGGCATCGCCGGTACCGGCAAACAGCGGTTCGATCAGCTCCAGGTTACGGACGGTAACGGCGTCCAGAATGAGGCAGTTCTGGCGCTCGTAATAACTGATGCGATCGACATGGTCGAGCGAGCCGCGCTGGGTCTGGCGGGCGTAGTGGAGAATGGCTCCGGCGGCGCAGGCGGCGGCGTTGTGGCCGGCCAGGCCGAAGCCTTCGAGCGACAGCACTCCGAAGTGATTTTCCACCAGCGGGATGGCATAGTCGGAAGCAAAGATCCAGTCATCCAGCGGAGTCTCGCTCCAGCGCCCGAAGGGCGCCAGTTCGCTGGAGGCCAGGCGCGGGGCGGCGGCCGAGACGGGCGCAGGCACGGCGGCGGCGAAGCTGGGCTGGGGCGCGGCGGATTGAAACAGCGGCAGGGACGCGGCGTAGAGAAGCTCGCGCGGGCGCAGGGTTTGCAACTCGTCGGCCACGCGCCGGTCGGCCTCCGGGCCGCTGAACTCGGTGGCGCGAAACTCGCCCGTTGACAGGTCGAGGGCGGCAAAGCCGAGACTGGCGGCGTGGCGGGCGACGGCGCAGAGAAAGTTGTTCTCCTCCGAGCCAAGCTGGGAGTCGGCGGCGGTGCCGGGGGTGACGACGCGGGTGACCTCGCGGCGGACCAGTTTCTTGGTGAGTTTGGGGTCCTCGACCTGGTCGCAGATGGCGACCTTGTATCCCTTGCGGACAAGCTTGGAGATGTAGCCTTCGGCGGCGTGGTAGGGAACGCCGCACATGGGCAGGGCAACGCCATCGACTTTCTGACGCGAGGTGAGGGTGATCTGGAGCTCGCGCGCGGCGGTGACGGCGTCATCGAGAAAGAGCTCGTAAAAGTCGCCGACGCGGAAGAACAGCAGGGCGGTGGGATGGTCTTTCTTGATGGCGGCGTGCTGCCGCATCAACGGGGTTGTGGCTTCACTCATGGGCAGGCATGGGGTCCTGAAAGGGCGAGTATAGCAGAGCCTTGCGCGCCGCATACGAAGGTGCGCGAAAGCCGCCGAATACGGGGCAAACGGCAGGCGCAATGCCAGGGAGCAGAAGCCGGGGCGATGAGTTGCGCGGCGGCCGAGTTGTGGCGGGAAGGTTCAGGGCAGCCAGAAGGTGATTGGCAATTGACTAAGGGGCTGGGGAGTGGTTTGCTATCGCAATGGAACTTCGCAAGGATCCAATCACGCGCTCCTGGGTGGTAACCGGGGACGAACCGGCGCCGGCCCGCAATCAGCAGCAGGTTTGCCCATTCTGCCCGGAGTCATCGCAACAGCCGCAGATCATCTCCTCGATGGCATCGGTGAACTACGGGCCATGGTCGGCGCGCGCCGTGGTGCATCCGCAGCCGCTGTACCACGTGGAAGGTGATCCGGGACGGCGCGGCGTGGGGCTGTACGACGTGATGCGTTCGGTGGGCGCCCATGAGGTGATCGTGGAAAACGCGCGCCATGACCGCCAGCTCTGGACCTCCACGGACGCCGAGATTGAGCAGTTTCTGCTGCTGTGCGCGCAGCGCCTGGAGGATCTGAAGAACGATCACCGCTTCAAGTACGTGAGCATCTTCAAGGATTTTGGCGCGTTAAGCGGACAGGAGTTCGACCATCCGACTTCGCAGATTGTGGCCACGACCTATGTGCCGCGGCGGGTGCTCTACGAACTGAGGTCGGCGCGCGAGCACTTCGCGGCAAAAGAGCGCTGCGTGTTCTGCGATATTCTGACCCAGGAGCTGCACCAGCGGGATCGCATCGTGGAAATTCGCGGCGACTTTGTTGCCTGCTGCCCGTTTGCCTCACGGGCGCCGTTTGAAACCTGGATCGTCCCGGTGCATCACGAGGCCCATTTTGAGCACACGGCAATTTCGCGGCCGGCAGCGTTGCGGGACTGCGCCTCATTGCTGCGGCGCACGCTGAACCGGATCCGCTCGGTCACCGACAGCTTCCACCTGGTGGTGCACACGGCGCCCAACACGCAGCACCAGTCCAAGGCGCTGAACTACTGGCGCACGATCGACCAGGACTACCACTGGCATATTGAGATTCTGCCGATTCTGGCGGAGCGGCAGAAATCGTATTCGTTCAAGGAAAGCTACCGCTCGGCGGTGATGCCCGAGGATGCGGCGGCGCGGCTGCGGGAAGCTCCGACGGAACACACGCTGACCTCGTCGTAGGGCGCGCCGGAGCAACGGCAAGGCTGCGCGCAGGCGTCTTGGAGTTGCGTGGTATACTCAGGCGTTACCGAGGGTTGTACGGTAGTGCGAGACCCGGCAGGCTGGATAAGCAGAGCCGGAAAATAATTTTTGAAGAATTCAAACAATCTACGAGGTTGGCATGTCTGGCCACTCAAAATGGGCCACAATCAAGCACAAAAAAGGCGCGCTGGACGCTAAGCGCGGCAAGATTTTCACCCGCCTGATCAAGGAAATCTCGATGGCTGCCAGGGCTGGCGGCGATCCCGAAAAGAATCCTCGATTGCGCACTGCGGTGGCCGCGGCAAAGGCCGAAAACATGCCGCAGGATAACATCAAACGCGCCATTCAGCGCGGCACCGGCGAATTGCCGGGCGTGACGTACGACGAGATCACCTTCGAAGGCTACGGCCCCGGCGGCGCCGCGATCCTGGTGTTGACCTCGACCGACAACCGCAACCGCACCGTCAGCGACATTCGCCACCTGTTCGGCAAGAATGGCGGCAACATGGGCGCGGCCGGTTCGGTGGCGCACATGTTCAGCAAGAAGGGCGACATCCTGGTGGAGAAAGCCTCCGCCAAGGAAGACGACCTGCTGGACATTGTGCTGGAGCACGGCGCCGACGACCTGCAGGACAGCGGCGACCACTGGGAGATTCTCTGCGAACCGAATGCCTTTGAGGAAGTTCTGGAGGCTGTGAAGGCCGCCGGAATTACCCCGGAGAGCGCTGCCATCGAAATGATCCCGGCAAACTATGTGAAGCTCGAAGGTCAGCAGGCACGCACCATGTTCCGCCTGATGGAAGCGATGGAAGATTACGACGACGTGCAGAACGTGTACACGAATGCCGACATCGACCAGAAGGACCTGGAAGAAGTTGCCGGCTGATTCGAGACTGTTTCCAATTGGGGCCACCGCAACCGGGTGGCCCCTTTCCTTTTGACTTGGAAGCAGGGTTCCGGGCCTGTTACCGTAGCAGATACCATGCACACCACGATGAAATTATTCCGGACGGCAACTTTCGCCCTGCTGCTGCTGAGTGCGGCGGTGGGGATGGCGCAAAACGGCGGCGACGCGGATTCAATCCGGCACGAGCACTGGGTTTTTGGCGCGCTGGCCAGCGGCGGCAGCGGCCTGTTTGAACGCGATAACGTGCAATTTGTGCGCGCCGGCGCGCGCGTTGGACGGGTGATGACCGGAGAACTCGGCAAGGGCTGGCTGCGCGGAACCTTCGAGGAGGACGTGGAGATCATGCCGGTCGATTGCGTTCTCTGGGGGGGCTACAAGAACGTCTATGGCTTCGGCTTGAACCCGGTTGTGATGAAGTGGAATTTTACCCACGGCAAGAAAACGATTCCGTATTTTCTGGCGCAGGGCGGAATCCTGCACACCTCGGAAAAGATTCCTCCCGGCAACACTTCGACGGTGAACTTCACCTCCGGGGCGGGAGTGGGGCTGAATTATTTTCTGCGGCCGGGGCGCTCCGTGAACTTCGATCTCCGGGCGACCCACCTGTCCAACGCATCGCTGGGCGATCACAATCCGGGAGTGAATTCCAGTTTGCAGTTTGGTGTGGGCTACAACTGGTGGAAGCAGTAAGCGGAGAGATGAAAGATGGCAACCCTGATTGAGTGCGTACCGAATTTTTCCGAAGGACGCGAAAAGGCGCGGGTGGAGGCCATTGTCAACGCCATGAAGCGCGACGGCGTCCATCTGCTGGATTGCGAGATGGACGCGGACCACAACCGCTCCGTGGTTACCCTTGTGGGTGCGCGTGAGCCTTTGTTGGCGGCCGTGCTGGCCGGCATCGGCAAGGCAACCGAACTGATCGACCTGAATGTGCACCGGGGAGCGCATCCGCGCCTAGGCTCGACCGACGTGGTGCCATTCATTCCCATCGAGGGCGCGACCCTGGAAGACTGCGTGCAAATGGCGCGCGAACTGGGGCAGCAGGTCTGGCAGCAGTACCAGATTCCGGTGTACTTCTACGAAGCCGCCGCGATGCGGCCGGAGCGGGTGAATCTGGAGGTGATCCGGCGCGGTCAGTTCGAGGCGATTCGCGAGGAGATGGCGACGGTGGAATCGCGCCGTCCCGACGTGGGCGACCCGCGCTGCCATCCGACGGCGGGCGCCATCGTGATTGGCGCGCGCAAGTTCCTGGTGGCCTACAACGTGTATCTGCAAACCAGGGACGTGGACATTGCAAAGAAGATCGCCAAAGCTGTGCGCTTCTCCAGCGGCGGTTTTCGCGCGGTGAAGGGGAT
Organism: uncultured Acidobacteriaceae bacterium; assembly: GCA_964591805.1. Lineage (GTDB taxonomy): Bacteria > Acidobacteriota > Terriglobia > Terriglobales > Acidobacteriaceae > TOLSYN. The sequence goes on from CAZQDD010000003.1 coordinate 158,074, forward strand.
GGGCGTGGAGGTGCGCGGGCAGGCGCAGGTTTCGATGAACCTGACCGACACGGATTTGACCCCGATCGCCAGGGTTTTCGAGTTTGTGAAGCGCGAGGCGGCGCGTTACGGCGTCGCGGTGCAGTCCAGTGAAATTGTGGGGCTGGTGCCGAAGCGGGCAATTGAAAATGCCGCGGAGTGGTTTCTCCAGGTGGAGAACTTTGATTCCTCGCTTATTCTGGAGAACCGATTGGCAGCCGTGATGGGCGGCAAAAGCGCCGTTGGCGGGTTGCGCGCGGGAGTAGAGCCGTTTCTTGCGCAACTGGAAGCGCCGACGGCCGTACCGGGCGGCGGCAGCGCTTCGGCGGCGGCCGGAGCCATGGCCGCGGGATTGGCGGCGATGGTTGCCGGCATGTCTCGCGGCAAGAAGGCATACGCCGCGTTTGAGGCGGAGCTGAGCGCGGCGCTGGCGAAACTCGCGGCCCTCGGCGAGGAATTGAAAGCATCGATCGATGGCGACGCCGCGTCTTACCAGGCGGTGGTGGCTGCCTATCGGGCACAGAAAACCGCGCCGGCGGAGCAGGCCGATGCGGCCGCCGGGCAGGTGGCGGCGGCACTGCGTGGAGCCGCCAGCGTGCCGCTGCGGGTGGCTGAGTGCGCAGTCGAGGTGCGGGGCCTGATCGCCTCGCTGCACGCCAGGACGAATCCGAAGATGGCGAGCGACCTGGCGGTGGCAGACTCGCTGGCGCGAGCGGCGATGGAAGGCGCACTGGCGAACGTGGAGATCAACCTGGAGGCGTTTGATCCCGGGACCGGGGCGGCGTTCCTGGCCGAGACTCGCGCCAGGGTCGCGGAACTAAGGAAAACGCAGCCGGAATAAGCGCGGATCGAAGGTAGGACTTTTGACTAAGTGCCGGGTTCCGGCACTCGGAGGTACAATCGTAGTTATATGAAGAGCATTTCAGTTGCACTCGTATTGGCCTGTGCGCTCATCAGCAGCGCCCTGGCAGCTCCGCTGGGAACCAACACGCGGACCGTACTTCCGGCTCAGATTCAGCAGATCATTTCGGTGGACTACCGGGCGCTGCGCAATTCCTCAAGCGGCATGGCGCTGAAGAACCGCGTGCTGCCGGAAAATCTGAAAGCCTTTGAGAGTTCGCTGCGCGACATGGGCATCAATCCCGATGTGGATGTGGAGCAGTTGTCGTTTATCGCCTATCGCACGGCCAAGGGCGGGATGCGCAACTTTGGCGTTGCCAGCGGGCAGTTCGAACCCAAGAAAGTGCTGGCGCGCTTGAAGGCGAAAAAGCAGAAGGGCGAGAAATATCGCGATGCCTTTCTGTGGCCTACGGGCGGCAGCTTTGTCATGACGTTTCTGGATGACAACACCATGTTGTTCGGCGAGGCCAATGCGGTGAAGGACGGCCTGGACGTCCGCGATGGCGAACAGCAGGGGATTGCCTCAACTCCGGAGATGTTGCAGATGATCGTCGAAACCGAGGCTGGGCCGGTGTGGAGCGTGCTGGATCAGCAGGGCACGCAAAACATGTTGCACTCGGTCCTGGGTGAAGCTTCGGCGCTGACTGATTTTGACACGGTCAAGAAGCGCCTGCTGGGATCGTATTACAGCCTGGACCTGCAGCACGGGGTGGATTTTGACCTCAACGTGCAGACCGCGGATTCGTTTACGGCGGGCACGCTTTCGGCCTTGTTGCAGGCGGGAGTGCTGTACAAGAAGGCCGCCGGCAGCGCCACCGAAAAAAGCGCGATGGACAACATGGAGATCAACTCCGACGCCGGCCGCCTGGTGGTGAAGTTCAAAGCCGACGACAGCAAGTTTCAGGCACTGTTGAAGAGCGATCTGTTTCAGGCGGTTTCCCACTAGCGCCAGGCGCAGGGATCAAAACAAAGGCGGCCCGCCGGGGCCGTCTTTGTTTTTGCTGGCAAGCCTTAGAGCTCTTTGATCAATCCCCGGCGGAGGGCGCGAATCGCGCTCTCAATACGGCGGTAGCGCACCCAGGTGCCCTGCTTGCGGGTCTCGATCAGGCCGGCGAGCTTGAGAATTTTCATGTGGTGGGAGATGGTCGGCTGAGCCAGTTTGATCCGCTGCTCGACGTCGGAGGCGGTCCAGCCATCGGCAGCCGCTGTCTTGCGCAGAGTGCTGGGATGGAGCAGGCGCAGGATCTTGCGCCGGGTCGGATCGGCGACGGCGCGCAGCGTCAGGCTCAGCTTGTCAGAGGCAGCTTTCATGGTAATCCACCATCCTAAGTCATTCGACAGCCAGGGCAAGCGGCCAACGGTTCCGGCCCGGCTTGAACTGGAGGGGCTGGCGATCAGACAAACTGGCGCGCGCCCAATCAGCGTTTGAGGAAGGCATTGTAGCCGGCAGTGACCAGCCGGGAGCGAATGGCCTCGGCCTGCTTGATGTCAGCGTACGGACCCACCTGCACGTGGAACAACTTGTCTCCGGGTTGGGCGATGATGACCGGGTATTGCTGTTTTTGCAGAGTGTCGCTAAGCAGTTTGGCGTCTTCCTGGCTGCGCACGGCGGCAATCTGCACCAGGTAGCCAGGGCCAAGGCTGGCGCGGGGTTCCTGGCCCGCGGCTTGGGGTTGGGCGGCGGATTCCGGCGGCGTCAGCTGCGGGTGCGCGTCCTTCTGTTGCACCGACTGGTAAAAAGTGAGGTCGCCTGCGCTGGGCGCCGAAGCTGACGGGGTTGGACAGTTGTCACCGCTGCTGCAATCGGGGGATTTTGGCGCCGCCACCTGCGCCGCCCCGGGCTTGCTGATGGACGAGGGCGCCGGGTTGGCTGAAGCCGCCGTGGCCGCCGCAGCCTCTGCGGCGGCGGCCTGGCGGCCGGAATTGCGACCCAGCGAGTAGCCAATGCCGAGCGCAATACCACAAAGAACTACCAGGCCGAAAAACAGCCCGAGCAACTTTCCCACACCGAGGGTGATCTCGGTATCGTTCTCCTCGACATCGACCATCGTTTCCCGCTCTCGCATATTCGTATTCTCTATTATGACTCGGTCTTGGTGGCCGCGTCGCTGGGTGAAAGTGCGGATTTTACAGCATTCCCAGTGAGTCTCTGGAGACCGGAAAGCAGGTCGATGGGAACCGGGAAGATGACGGTGGTGTTTTTCTCCACGCCAATCTCGGTCAGAGTCTGCAGGTAGCGGAGCTGGATGGAAGCCGGCTCGGTCTGCAGCAGGTGGGCGGCATCCACCAGGCGTTGCGCGGCGGAAAACTCACCTTCGGCGTGAATGATCTTGGAACGCTTCTCGCGCTCGGCCTCGGCCTGCTTCGCCATGGCTCGCATCATGCTCTCGGCCAGGTCCACCTGTTTCACTTCGACGTTGGCCACCTTTACGCCCCAGGGAGCGGTGTGCTGATCGAGGATGGATTGCAGACGGAGATTGATCTTGTCGCGATGCGCCAGGAGTTCATCGAGTTCGACCTCGCCGAGCACGCTGCGCAGCGTGGTGAGCGCGAATTGCTGCGTCTGATACTGGTAGTTGGTGACTTCGACGACGGCCAGGCGGGGGTCGATGACGCGCAGGAATACCACGGCATTGACTTTCAGCGTAACGTTGTCGCGGGTGATAACATCCTGCGGCGGCACGTCGAAGGCAATCTGCCGGAGATCGACGCGGACCATGCGATCCAGGGGGGCGAAGACCAGGATCAGGCCGGGCCCCTTGGGCTGATCGAGCAGCCGGCCAAGCCGGAAGATGACACCGCGTTCATACTCGCTGAGGATCTTGATGGCGCTGAAGAGGTAGAAAATGAGGATGACAAAAACGATTCCGGTGAGAGGGAACATGGCGCCTCCAGGCCTGTTTGCAGGTCACGAGGATTCTACCGCACTGGAGCCTGCTTTCAAGGTCTCAAAGGTCCCCAGGTTCCGAGCTTCGGAGCAATTGCCGTAAAGTTGACGGTGGTGCACTCCAAGCATGCCCGCCCGTGAGCGGGAGTAGTTCAGTAGTAGAATGCCAGATTCCCGCATTATACCTTTATTTTCATTGAGTTAAAGACTTGCTGTCCAATATACTGTCCAAATTAAGGCGTCGGCGGACCAGCTTGTGGCTATTAATCTACTCGAGAATGTGAACCTTGTTGCCGTGATTGGATCCTGCACCGCTGGCGCCACCTTCGGGTCGATGCAGCTCCGGGCAGGATTCGACATTGAGACGGTCGCAACCTGGATGGGCCACAAGGACATCAACGTGACCAGAGATTATCTGCGCGCCATCCACGCCTCGAAAGCAAGGCCCAGGTTGAACACTGGATTGATGGCCTCTCTTCTGAATGTACCTGGCAAGGACACAGAGAGCTAACTGGAGCGGGAAACGGGGCTCGAACCCGCAACTTCAACCTTGGGAAGGTTGCACTCTACCATTGAGTTATTCCCGCTCGACCCCCGAATTATACAACGACCCGAGAAACAGGAAAAGCTCTTGTACTCGTCCAGTAGATTGTTGGCACTCTCACAGCTTTGGTTGGAGCTGGCGAAGGAACTGGAGCGGGGTGACGTATCCGGGGGTCTGGTGAGGGCGAATGGTGTTATAGACATTCGCCCACTGACGTAGTTCGTGGTTGAGTTTCCTGATTTCCAGAAAACAAGGGGCGACCTGATAGAACTCCTCGGTGTGGGTTCGGTTGGGGCGTTCGACGGCGCCTTTCAGCTTGGGCGAGCGCGGTGGGAGGATAAACAGATGAAGCCCTTTCTGCTGCTGGCAGGCCTGCTCGAACTGGGCGGCAGACTAGCTGCCGCCGTCGACCTGCGCGGCGCGAATGGGAAACGGCATGCGGCGTTGCAAGATTTCCAGAAGCAGAGCGGCGGTGGCGCGAGTGTGCGCCTGAATGACATCCCAACGCGCGATAACATCGCGAGCGGTGAACTGCTTGATAATCACGCCCGGCGCGGGACGCACATCGAGGGTGTCAACCTCGACCAAGTCACCCGGCACGGAGACCCGCCTGCCCTGAGGCTATGGTCTCGGATCGTGAGCCCCGTAGCCGGCTCGGGACAATACAATCGATTCCCCTTCGTATCTACCTGGACAGTACGGCAACGGTGCTCGTCGGTTATCAAAGCGGGTACGAACGGACTGTTCAACGCGGCCAAGTCAACGCAGAGCTCGATTTGAGCTTCTTCTCAATCGCGCCGTAGCTGAGACCTTCAGCCAATGCCAGGATCAACCAGGCGCTGAAGACATCACCCGCAGGCAAGGTTCGCTCGCTGCGGCAGCCTAACCCCAGTTTCGGGACGACTCAACCTCAAAAACTGTAGCTTAACCTTCCAGCCGCAACAGTCCCACTTTCGCTGAAGGGGAACACGAACAATGACTTATCAAGTCCCCGGTAGAGACCGGATGATTGCCGCAGCCATAATTCTCTTGCCCAGCGCCGAATTTAATCGTATTATGTGCGCTAATTATGTTTAGAGAGCTACCCAAAGCTCCAATTACCAGCGGCGGCAACATCTTCCGTCGTCTTGTTCCTCTGCTTGTTCCTCTGCGGGTTTGAATCTTAAGCTGCAAAAGCTGAGTTTCCATGCCGGAGAGTTTGCCCAGACTACGAACAATGAAGACTCACGGACTGCATTGCGGGCCGCGATTGAACCTATCACCAAACCCTGGTGGTAGCAGGCTGAACTTGTACGTTTCCTGCACCATTCAGCACTTGGTGCGGCGATGCGGATTTACTTGGCAAATCGTGCCACTGACATATGTAGGAGCTCGGGAATGTACGGACTGGTGCCATGCGTGCCGAATACATTTCTGCGAAATTGAAACTGAGAGCAAGAGGATTCTTTTTGACTTTTGTCGTATCCGGAATATTTTGGGTAATTGTTTTGTATTTTTGTGCAAAGGCAGTCCGCTGAATTCGAATTGAACGGGCAAATAATTCCAGCATTTCTCTTTCGGAGTGGTTTAACCCGCAGAACCTACGGTAGCGCTTGGCCGATAATGGTTCGAATGTAAATCGAGGGGGCAAGTATTGTCTTCCATTTTGCTGGCTGCTCAACGGTTTCATCCTGCGCGCATCCGGGATTTGCTTCTGGCATATCTCTTGGACTTAGGCGCATTCGCGCTCTCCGTATTCCTCGCATTCAAATTGCGATTTGACGGCGCTGTGCCTGGCATTTACCTTCACCCGATGGTCGTGGCCATTTGCATCTGGTCGGGGGCCAAGTTGATTGCTTTTGTCGTTGGCGGGGTAAGGGGAGGGTATTGGCGGTACACCTCGGTTCACGAGGTCTACCGGATTATTTGGGCAAATTCGACGGGATCGCTGCTGGGAGGAACGATCATAGTTTTTCTGCTCGGACCAACGGGTATTCCACGCTCCATGTATTTCCTTGAGTGGTTGATTTCCATTTTTCTGACTTTGGGGGGCAGGTTCGTCATTCGCGTGGTCATCACCACCAAGACGGCCAATCAAGCCGAGGCGTTGCAGACGCGAACGCTCGTTTACGGCGCCGGAGCTGCGGGGCTCACGTTGGTGGAGGAAATACGGCGGAATCGGTCCCTGATGTGCAATGTTATTGGCTTAATTGATGACGATCCAAGGAAGGTTGGCTCAAGCTTCCAGGGAAAGCGAGTGCTGGGAACGGGAGAAACCCTCGGAGAGTTGGTGCGGAAACACAACATCAAGAGAGTACTCATTGCAATCCCTTCCGCAACGGGATTGCAAATGGTGCGCATTTTGAAGTTCGCCGTGGATGCCGCGGTGGACTACAAGATGGTGCCGAGTTTGGGGAACCTGATCCAAGGCATGGAATTGGAACAACAGATAAGGGACGTCGCAGTGGAAGATCTGCTGGGCAGAAAGCCTGTTCAGTTGGACCAGGACAGAATCAGGGAGCGCGTCGAGGGAACAGTCGTCATGGTGACAGGCGCGGCGGGTTCGATCGGGTCGGAGATCTGCCGGCAGATCGCTCAATTCGGCCCACTTGCCCTTGTTGGTTTCGATATAGCGGAAACTCCACTCTTTCAACTTGAAAGAGAACTGGGCACGAGCTTTCCGCAGCTGGCGTTCTACGCGGAACTTGGTGACATCACTCGCTCTGAAACTTTGCAGCACGTCATGCAGAAATATCGGCCGTCGATTCTCTATCACGCCGCAGCCTACAAGCATGTTCCGATGATGGAAAGGCACATCTTTGCTGCCGTCGAAAACAACGTCTTCGGCACGTCGACCGTTGCCCGCGCGGCGATCAATCACGGAGTCAAACACGTTGTCATGATATCCACCGACAAAGCGGTTCGACCCACCAGTATGATGGGCGCCACGAAACGCGTGGCGGAGTTGGTGATCCGCGCCGTCCAGAAGGAGACTGACACCAAGTTTATGGTGGTGCGTTTTGGCAACGTTCTGGGAAGCAATGGGAGCGTAGTTCCTATTTTCAAGGAACAGATTGCCGCAGGTGGTCCTGTGACCGTCACCCATGCGGAAATGCGCCGGTATTTTATGACCATTCCGGAGGCGGCCCAGCTTGTCTTGCAAGCATTCTCCATTGGAAAAGGCGGAGAGGTTTTCGTCCTTGATATGGGTAAACCTGTCAAGATCTTGGATCTTGCCAGGAACCTTATTCTGCTGTCCGGGCTCCGGCCTGACCGGGACATCAAAATTCAGTTTACCGGTCTGCGTCCAGGGGAGAAGTTATTTGAGGAATTGAATCTGCAGGATGAGTGTCTGATTCCGACCTCGCATACTCAAATCAGAAGTTTTGTTAGCCCTAATGGCATCGATGTAGGTCAAATCAAAGCATGTATACAGGACCTTCAGCAGATTGTTGCCAGGCGAGATGTCGCCCGTCTCATCCTTCTCCTCAAGCAACTAATTCCCGAATACAGTCCCGGTTCCCAACTTCTGAGGGGCGCCTTGCCGGTCGAATCGAACTCTGCCGAACTGGTCAAAGGTCACATCCCGGCCAGGCAGGCCGAAAGCCTCGCGTGGGCCAGACGCGCGGGGGCAGGTAGAATGCGCGATTGACAGTGCGTGGCGGAACTGAATGAGGAGTACATCGCGCATGGAAGATGTACTGGCGCTACATGGAAAGCCGCTTTGCGAACACGATCCAGTGGTGTATATCGGCGAAAAGCCGGTGGTGCTGCACGCCGATGTCCGTCCGGGGAGGCCGATGCGTCCGTGGAAGATCGCCCGGTACGACTGCGAGTACAAGCGCTGCGGCACCGCCAACGTCTTTTGCGTCCTACATCCGAAGGTTGGGCGGCACTTCACTAAGGTGACGACGACGCGCTCCCCACTTGAGTTCACCGACCATCGGCTGGAGATCGCGGTCAGCGATGTGACGGCCACGACCATTCATCCGGTAATGGACAAACTCTCCACGCACAGCCGCATCGCCGTGGTGGAGAGGTTCGGAGAAAAGTGGGAACGGTTCACTCTGCACTATGCGCCGGAACGTGGCAGTTGGCTGAATCAGGATGAAATCGAGATCAGCTTGTTTAGCCGCCGGTGCGGAGGCCAGCGCAGAATCCCCTCGCACGGCGACCTGCGGTGGGAGGCCAGAGCTCGAAACCGTAAGATGAACCGCGACCGAACCACCATCGATCGGCGCTTCACGCGCATGGAGGCACGTGCAAAGTTCGACTACAAAAGAAAACACACTACGCGGTCTGAGACTTGGGACGGGATTGTGGCAAGGCACACCTCTTCCAGGTGCTTCCTGAATCAGAGAGTGGCTTGTCCTGATTCGAGGTCACTGCCTAATGTAAAATACATTTTAGTCTGAGGACATTGTCTATGCTTGTGTTGAGGTGGAAAGCCGCGCTTCATCTATTATATCGGGCGGACATACGTTGCTGGGGAAGTTCGCAAGGTGCATCAGCGATGAGAGTTTTCAGATGCGGGATGTGTTTGCTGGTATTGGCTGTGATGGGGTTTGGGTCTCCTCTCATCGTTTGGGCGCAGACAACGGCAAACGGTTTGCAGTCTGCAACAATGCCCGACCAGAGCGCAATGACTATTGGAGCTGGCGACTTGCTCGATCTCACGGTGTTCGATGTTCCAGAACTGCTGTTGAAGGTTCGGGTAGATTCAAGCGGCAGCGTCAGTCTCCCCTTGATCGGGGACCTTAAGCTTGCGGGTCTGACGGTTCGCGATGCGCAACTATTGATTGCGCATGAACTGGTCGAGCGCCAGCTGGTGAGGAAGCCGCAAGTATCGCTGCTCATCGAGGAGTTTGCGACACAGGGCATCACGGTATACGGAGAGGTAAATTCGCCGGGAATCTATCCGCTGCTGGGCCCACATAGACTCTATGACGCGATTTCAGCGGCGGGTGGTCTCACACTGAAAGCTGGCCACACCGTGACAATTTTGCATTCGGGGCAGAGGGACCGGCCGGAGGTGATCAACCTCTCGGGCACGAAAGCGATCGAGCAAGCCAATGTAACGATCTCTCCAGGCGACACGGTCATCGTCTCCAAGACGGGGGTGGTTTATGTGCTAGGAGAGGTTAACAAGCCGGGCGCATATATCATGGAGAACAATACTTCCATCTCCTTGGTGAGGGCGATTGCGTTAGCCCAAGGCACAACGAAAGTGGCCTCTCTTAAGCATGCCATACTCCTCAGAAGTTCTCCTGAAGGAATGGAGCAGACTGCGTTTCCACTGGACAGGATTTACCACGGCAAATCCCAAGATCCACAGTTGAGTGCGGAAGATATCGTGTTCATTCCGCTGAGTAACATAAAAAACTACGGAGCGCAGGGGCTAGCAGGCGCGATCCAGATGGCCGCCTACACAGTATACGCTGCTGAGCTGCACTAACCATCGTGGTGCACGCAGGAGAGAAAGTTCAGTGAGTTATTCGACGCAAAACCGATCTAGCCGACCCGGTATGGGGAGTACTCAGGCGAGCGCAGGGGCGGTGGATCCCGTCAGTTCTGGCGAGATCAGCCTCTCGGATATTATCCGTATGATGCGTCGCCGGCGGCGGATTATCGCCGCTTCGGTCATCGTTGTATTCCTTTGGGGCGGGTTGTATTGCATCTTGAAGACCCGCCGGTACGAAGCTGTGGCCGACTTGGCTATCAACCCCGAAGGTTCGAATTCCATGGACATGGGCGACATCACCGCGAGCCTCGGGGCAGGTGGTCTCGGTTTCGATGAAAAGCTCGAAACCCAAGTCCATATTCTGAAAAGCAATAGCCTTGCATGGCAAGTCATCCGCGAATTGCGGCTCGACAAGCAACCCACATTTGCCGGCCACCGCAAGTTTTTCTTGTGGGGGCCGAATGTCATACGCGATACGCCGCCCGATGATATTGAGCGGACGAGTCCGGAGCGCCGGAACGAGCTATTGGAAGGTTTCAGCAAGTCGCTCACAGTGCAGAGTATCGCGCGCACACAGGCGGTGGAAGTTGCTTTTCGCGATGCCGATCCCACGCTTGCGGTGAAAATAGTTAACCATCTGGCATCTGCCTATACCCGACGCACCTTCATGACGCGTTACGACGACACGATGAAGGCGTCGGAATGGTTGTCGGGCCAAATGGCTCAACTCAAATCTGCGGTGGAAGAATCACAGTCCAAACTCTCCAAGCTCCAAAAGCAGACAGGCATCTTCGGCACCGATGAGAACAACAACCTGGTGCTCTCCAAGCTGGATGATCTCAGTAAGGAACTGACCGACGGGGAATCCGACCGAATCGTGAAAGAGGCGAGGTATCGCGTTGCTCAGTCGGGCAACCCCGAGTTGATTGGCACGATCGTTCCCGACAGTGTTCTTCCGGTACTGCGTGGACAGGAAGCAGATCTAAAAATCCAACTCGCTCAGGCAAACTCAGAGTATGGCCCCCACTATCCGAAGGTGATTCAGTTGGAAAATCAACTGGCTCAAGTGGAAAAGTCCCTCCACAAAGAGATCGCGGATATTCAGGAACGCTTTCGTACGGACTACGAAGTTTCTGTCGGCGCCGAGAAACAGATGCGGACAGCCTTTGACCAGCAGAAACAGCAGGTCTACGACATGAGCGACGGGCTCAATCAGTACGCCATCCAGAAGCGTGAAGTGGAATCCGGCAGTGATCTCTATGAAGACCTGTTGAAAAAACTGAAAGAGGCGGGAGTGGTTGCCAGTCTAAACGCGGCCAACATCGATACCATCGATTCGCCGACGCTGCCCACGAAGCCGGTGGAACCCAAAATACCCCTGGTGCTCGCGTTGAGCATCATTTTTGGCTCGGGTGCCGGAATCGTCTTCGCCATCGTTGCGGAAAACCTGGATAACTTGATCCGGAGCCCGGAAGAAATCGAGCCGCTTACGGGAGTTTCTCTCTTTGGAATCATCCCGCACATCAGGCAACCGAAAAAAACGGGGCGGGAAGGCGAGCCGGATGCAGAGGCATCGCGCCAGATCCTTCTAGTTTCCTCGCTGCGGGCGAGTTCGCAGGCTTCGGAGGCATTTCGTACGCTGCGCACCGCGCTCCTGCTCGCTTCGGCTGGCACGCCGCCGAAAACCGTCCTAATCTCGAGCGCTATTCCCGGGGAGGGCAAGAGCTGTATAAGTGGAAATATTTCCGCTGTGCTCACTCAGTGGGGAGCGCGCGTATTGCTGATCGACGCCGATCTGCGGCGCGGTCTGTTAGCAGAACACTTGAATATTCCCAAGAACTTTGGCTTGAGTGGCTCCCTTACCGGAGCCGGTAACTGGCGCGACGCCGTCGTATCTTTACCGGAAGCTCCGAATCTGTTTGTTCTCCAGGCCGGGGCGCGTCCGCCGAATTCCTCGGAACTGCTCGGATCGACCCAGATGCGCGGGCTTCTTGAGGAGTGCAGAGCGGAATACGATCACGTGATCATCGATAGTCCTCCAGTTCTGCTTGTTACCGATGCTGTGCTCTTGGCACAGGATGTGAACGCTGTTCTCCTAGTGTCGAGAATCGGCATTACGCCGCGTGGCAGCTTGCAGCGAGCCACTGAGATGCTACAATCCGGCGAACATCACGTCACGGGTATCGTAGTCAATGATATCTCCAGGGGCGAATCGCATTATGGATACGGAAAATATGCATATGGAAAATATGGCGACACGGCTGACGACGATTAGACTTCCAGAGGGAAGAGAATAGTCGACGCCGAACGTCGGCTATTTCTCGAAAGAGGAACACTATCTGACGCAAGGGAGAACTGCTGAAAGCTTCTTTACAATGATCACGTTGCATTGAACGGGAAGCCGCGGAGTTATCTGGCATTTAATCAGTGGACCTGTAGCTAGGAACGGTCTCCTGCCGGTTTATCGATTAATCTTCCAAGGTTGGCAAGAGAAACATACGAGGGAGTTTATCCTGTGTCCGATGAAGTCGTGATAGTGGTTGGTTTAGGAGAAGTTGGCAGGCCGCTGCTCGACATTTTGAGCCGGTCGTACGAGTGTGCCGGTGTTGATATTCAGCCGGTCGAGGTTGCGAAACCGTGTTCCGTATTGCATATTTGTATCCCGTTTCAAATTAAGGATTTCGTAGGGACATCGTGTGAATATATTGCCAGGTACAGGCCTCAATATACCGTGGTGAACAGCACCGTAGTTCCCGGAACGACCCGGGCAATCGCGGAGCGGAGCGGTGCGTCTGTCGCATACAGCCCGGTTCGCGGCAAGCACGCAAAGATGGAAGCAGATATGTTGCATTACCGGAAGTTTGTAGGGTCCGACGATCCCAAGGTGGCAGACGCGGTCATTCAGCATTACGCCGGCGCCGGATTCAAAACTGACCGCTTTCGTAGTTCGGAAGCGGGCGAGCTTTCCAAGCTGCTGGAAACAACATGGCTCGGTGTGCTTGTAGGTTGGGCGCAGGAAGCGGAGAGGCTCGCTGAGAAGTACGGGGCGACCTATGATGAAGTCGATGCCTATATCAAAGAAATCGATTATCTTCCTCGCGTATTTCCCGGCTTTATTGGCGGCCATTGTGTGATGCCGAATATCGCGCTGCTGCGTTCGTGTTTGCAGTCGGACTTTCTCGACGCCATCGTGAAGGGAAATGAATGGAAGGCCAAACGCCTGAAGTCTGCCACAGACAGTACGGGGGCATAGGATGACCAAGGTTGCGTTAACGGGAATGGGCTATTGGGGGCCGAACCTTGCGCGGGTGTTGAACCAGTCGCCCCAATGCGACTTTGTGGCTGCATGCGATTGCAATCCCAGGAACCTCGAGAAGATCACCCGGCAGTATCCCTCCCTGAGACCTTACTTGAATTTCGACGACCTGTTGACGAGTGATGTGGATGCAATCATGATTGCCACGCCGATATCAACTCATTACGAATTGGCAAAGCGCGCTCTTCTGGCTGGAAAGCACGTATTCGTGGAGAAGCCTCTCGCGCACACCTCTGCGCTGGCCCGCGAGTTGGTGCAAATTGCGGCGGACCGGAAAAGGACGCTATTTACTGGACACACCTTCATCTACAGCCCGCCAGTGATCAAAGTGAAAGGGCTCATCGATAGCGGCCATCTCGGAGATGTGTTTTACATCAGTTTGTCTCGCGTGAACCTGGGGCTGTACCAGAAAGACGTGGATGTGGTCTGGGACCTTGCCGTGCACGACATTTCCATTCTTCTGTACTGGCTTGGAGAATCTCCGGTGAAAGGCGCGTCCTTCGGTCGGGCATGCGTGCAGCAAGACAAGCGAGATGTGGCATTTCTTTGGCTCGAATTTCCCAGTGGGATCGTGGCTTCGAACGAAGTCAGTTGGCTGTCTCCACAGAAGATGCGTCGCACGTGCGTGGTTGGATCAAAGCGGATGGTCGTCTACGACGACATGGATCCGGCGGAGAAAGTAAAAATCTACGATCGCGGTGTTGATTTCACTCAGCCCCAGACTTTTGGCGAGTTCCAACTCACCTATCGCATGGGGGATATGAACGCGCCTTACCTCGGCAATGCCGAGCCCTTGCTGAAAGAAGTCGAGCATTTCATCCACTGTCTGGAAACCGGCGAGACGGCGATTACCTCCGGCGAATTTGGCGTTCGGGTGGTGGAAGCTCTCGAACTCGTGGACCGGACCAAGATCGGCATTCTGCAGCCGAAGATTGTGTCCGTCGCTGGAGCTTGACCGTGGCTGAGAAAACCGATGTGAATGCGAGGTTCTTTGCGCATCCGCTTGCTCTTATTGAGACCGACGACATCGGTGCCCACACGCGCGTATGGGCGTTTGCGCATATATTGAAGGGCGCGCATGTTGGTTCCAACTGCAACATTGGCGAGCACTGCTTCATCGAAGGTGGCGCATCTGTTGGCAATCACGTGACTGTGAAGAATGGGGTCTCAGTTTGGACACGCGTCACGGTGGAGGACAATTGCTTTCTCGGACCACAATGCGTTTTCACAAACGACATGAATCCGCGTGCTTATATTAAGAAGGGGCCAGATGCATTTCTGCCTACATTGGTAAAAGCAAATTCAACCATTGGCGCGAATGCGACCATCGTATGCGGCAACACAATCGGGCGGTTTGCGTTTGTGGCCGCCGGTTCGGTCGTGATCAGCGACGTGCAGGAGTATGCCGTGGTGGCCGGAAACCCGGCGCGCCAGATAGGATGGATGTGCGAATGCGCGGCGAAGATTTCGATGAAGCCTTCCGATGCAATTGGCGACGATTATGTCTGTGGTCAGTGTGGCGCGATATTTGTGCGTGTGTCATCAGGCTTGGCTAAAAAGTAGAAGCTCGTTGCAAGCGAAAGGTTCTTTGTGAGCGATATCGCAACTCGGGTTCCCTTTGTCGATCTGAAAGCTCAATATTCTGGTCTCCGCGAGGAGATGAATGCCGCAGTGCTGAGTGTGCTGGAGTCGGCCTATTTCGTCGGCGGTCCCATTCTGGAGAAGTTCGAGCAGGAGTTTGCCGCCTTTGTGGGTGCAAAGTACTGTGTTGGCGTGGCGAATGGTACAGATGCCATCACTCTCGCTGCGAGATCTGCGGGTCTTGGACCGGGGGACGAAGTACTTGTCCCAGCAAACAGTTTCTTCGCCAGCGCGGAAGCCATCAGCAATGCTGGCGCCACTCCCGTGTTTGTCGATGTCGATCCAGTCACCTTTCATATGGACGTGGAACTGGCCGCTAAGTCGATCACGGATCGGACCAAGGCAATTGTTCCGGTGCATCTTTATGGACGCGCAATGGATCTGAGGCCATTCGAGGCGTTGGCCGAACAGCACAAACTCACGATAATTGAAGATTGCGCGCAGGCGCATGGCGCTTCGATCGACGGGAATCCAGTCGGTTTTTCCGGCCGACTCACATGCTTTAGCTTCTATCCTGGGAAGAACCTGGGAGCGTACGGAGACGGCGGAGCGGTTACTACCAGCGATCCTGATCTGATGAAGCGTCTCCGTATTCTGCGGGAGCATGGGAGCCCGGTTAAGTACCGGCACAGCGTCGTGGGTTTGAACTCCAGGCTGGACTCGCTACAGGCTGCGGTTCTCTCGGTAAAACTGCCATACCTGCATCGCTGGAACGCGGCGCGCCGGACCCATGCCAAGAGGCTCGCCGCTGCGCTGGAGGGCTCTCCGATCATTCCACCCGCGATTCCGGAGGGCGATCAGCACGTCTTTCATCTTTTCGTAGTTCGCTGCTCCCGGCGCGATGAATTGAAGCATTTTCTGGAAGAGAAGCGAATTCAGACCGGCATCCACTACCCTGTGCCGCTGCATTTAACGGGAGCATATCAGACATTGTGTACCCCAGGACGCGGATCCATGCCGGTCACAGAAACTCTTGCCGACGAGATCCTCTCGTTGCCAATGTATGCCGAATTATCTGATGAGCAGATTGCTTATGTCATCGACGCTCTGCAAGAGTTTGTTCATGTCTATAAGCCAGCCAGGCCAATCGAGCTTGCAACGGTATCCGCAAGAGAAGAGCTTTCAGGAGGCACTCGATAAAATGCCTGCCAGCTATTCTCCGCTTTGTTCAAGCAGTTTCTCCGTGTCAAGCACGTTTGTGGCAGGTTCGAAAAGGCCATGAAATCACAAGCGGAAATCGCCGTGCCGGTTCGTGCTCTCGTTTCCAGAACCAAAAAGCGCCTTAGTTGTGGACGGTGTGGAGTTTGTTGATGAGTAGTGATCCATGGAATGGAAAGCTTTACGGGTATGCCTACCCAGGGCGCTATGGGCTTGGACATAGCCTGCTCGCGTGGGCGCGCTGCTTTCTCTGGTGCAGAGACAACAAAGTTGCGATGCTGGCGCCACGCTGGTTATATTTTCGCCTCGGTCCGTATCTTCGCCATGAGATGGACAAACGGTCCTATCATAGGTTGTTTCGGAAAGATGTCTACGTTCATGGTGTGCGCCGTTTATGGCTACTCGGGAGCGCTAGGCGCTTCACCGTAGACCAGGAGTCACAAGCGAAGCTGGGAAGCGGGACGAGAGTCGTAGTCTTTACGAATGATTTCCGCAACAATACCAGATTTTTTAAAGCCCTCTTTGGACGGCACGAAGAAGTGCGCGCGGAACTGTTGCGGATCGCTCGTCCAGAGCATATCCCCGCCATGAAGACTCGCGGACCTTTTATAGGCGTTCATGTGCGAATGGGTGATTTTACTCGTGCGAGTGATCCTTCTGCGCTCAGCACTAAGAGCAATGTCCAATTGCCGGTTGAGTGGTACCGAGACATTCTTTTCTCAATTCGAAGACAGGCTGGGCGTGATCTGCATGCCCATGTTTTTTCGGATGGCGACGTGGAAGCGTTGCGCCCTCTATTGGAAATGCCTGATGTATCCCTAGTTCCCCCCCATTCCGCCTTGCATGACATTTTTTCTCTTTCACAGGCCGCAGCCTTGATCTCTTCCGGTTCAGGCTTCAGTATGTGGGCTGCTTATCTCGGTCAAGTACCCCGCATATGCTTTCCGAATCAGCGGCGTGAGTGCGTTGTGGTGTCACCGGGAACCATTGATCTCGAACCCGAATGTAGAACAGGCGAGGATGTCCCGGCTGAATTTGTTGCGCATGTCGTGGGCGGTTTCCCTCGTCTAGTGTCCTGCATCTGAGGTCTCTATTATTATCGAGGCCTTCGGAGTGACTACGTTCGGCACGCGTGATTGGCAGAATTGGTCGGCGTATCGCTCTGAAGAGTGAAGACAATTGCGATACCGAACCCCAGAGGAGATCAAACAACTTCCATGAAGCAGTCATGCCGCAGACTTCTGGACCGGTGGCTGCCACGGGGCGGGTTTGCAAGAAGTGCCTCGATTCTTGCCGGTGGAACAGCGATAGCGCAGGCGATCGCCATAGCCGCGTCTCCGATCCTGACGCGTCTCTATAAGCCGAGTGATTTTGGTGCTCTTCAGGTATTTATCTCTCTGATGGGGCTGGTCCTGGTGGCTGCCAGCGGGCGTTACGATGTTGCTATCCTTTTGCCGGAGGACGAACAGAGTGCAATAGACATTCTCGGGCTGTCAATGTTGTGCGTGGGCGCTTCGGCGGCGGTCACTGCGGGAATCGTGCTGGTCTGCCATTACCGCTGGATACTTCCTGCCAGTGTGCTGATGCTGAAGGGCTACCTCTGGCTGCTTCCGGTAAGCGTACTCGGCGGCGGACTCTACCAGGCACTCAGCTACTGGGCAATGCGGCGCGGCCGCTACAAGCAGATTGCCACTACGAAATTCGTGCAGGTCGGCGTGCAGGTGGGGACACAACTTGGCGCCGGCTTCGTGATCCACGGTTCTCTCGGGCTGCTCATCGGCGATGCGGTAGGCCGCATCGCGGGAAGCGGGCGATTCCTGCGCGAGTTGTGGCGGGACTATGCCGGCCAGATTCGCGCCATTCGCTTGTCCCGGATGATGCGGCTCGCGGTTCGCTATCGCGACTATCCGCTGGTTTCCCTGTGGGGGGCGCTGATCAACACCTCGGGGCTTGCGCTGCCGTCCCTATTCCTGGCTCAATATTATGGAGCGCAGAATACGGGATGGTTCGCCTTGGTCAACCGCGTTCTAGGCGTTCCGGCGGCGCTGATCGGGGCGAGTATTGCCCAAGTCTACACTGCGGAGGCGGCGAAGCTATCACGAACGGACCCCAAGCGCCTCATGTACATTTTTCTTAAGACCACCCGGCGGATGCTCTACCTCGGGTTTGCCCCTTGCATCCTGTTTACGATCATCGCTCCATGGGTCTTTCAATTCATTTTTGGACACGCATGGCGGGAGGCGGGCCAGTATGCCCGCTATCTGGCATTCATGTTCTATGCCAGCTTTATCAACTCTCCTGTCACCATGACCTTGAATATTCTTCAGCGGCAGCGAGCACAATTTGCGTGGGACGCTTTCAGGCTGGTGTTTACAATCCTTGCGATTGCATTGCCACATTATTTCGGTTATGGTCCGCGAATCGCGCTTTTTGCCTACGGAGTTGCGATGACCCTTATGTATGGCATCCACTGGGCGCAATCGTATTTTGCGATCAAGCACTGTGCGGACCAGGCGGCGACCACGGCGCCGGCGAGTATGGTAATGTTATAATTCGGGCTGCGGACCCCTGACGCATCGATGGAAACATAAGTAAATGTGTGGATCAAGAATATACGGCCTAGGAGGCTATAAACTGCGCCGATGTTCTCCAAAAACACATTGTATCGCGCGCTCAATGAGTTAGCTCGCCGCTCGGACTTGTTCGGGAAGCTGAAGGACAACCTCGCGATAAGGTTGTGGCTGAAGGCCGGAAAACCCGTCCCTCCGCCTCAGGTCGTAAAGCGACGGATAGTGTCAAGCTACGCTTCGGAGTTTCGGCCCACCACCTTTATCGAGACCGGCACATACTTGGGCGACATGGATTATGCGGTAAAGGGAATGTTTCAAGCCATCTTTTCCATAGAGCTGAGTGAAGATCTGTGGAGACGAGCGGCGAACCGCTTCCGAGCCAACTCACATATTCAAATTCTGCAGGGAGACAGTGGCCAATTACTGCCGCAAGTTCTGAGCAGCATTTCCAACAATTGTTTGTTCTGGTTGGACGGACATTATTCCGGAGGTATCACCGCAAAGGGGAACTCTGAGACTCCCGTGGTGAAGGAGTTGGAGGCGATTTTTGTACATAAAGCCCAGGGTCACGTGATCCTTATTGACGACGCAAGGTGCTTTAACGGGACGCACGATTATCCGACGCTTGATAGACTGCAGGAACTTGTGGCACTGAATAGGCCTGATTACGCTTTTTCGGTCTTGAATGATGTCATTCGGATTCATCCGCGCAGGAAAGTTCAATGCGAGTTCTGAATCCTGTGACAGACCCAGCTTCGTACCACTCAATCGCGAGATGCTGGGCATAAACTGATTTTCCGTCCACAGGACGCAGGCATCCCCCGAGTCATGTACGTCCCATCTTCGTGATATACTGCCGTCAAAGTTTTTAGAGATTCAAACCAAGGGAGGGTCCGACTAAAATGCGTAGTTTCAAGCTCCTCACTACGGCAACCTTCGCGCTCTTCACGCTAATGTTTTTTGCGTCGGCGGCGACGGCGCAGAACAGCGTCCCCAGGTATCTTCATGCGCTCTCTAACCTGCGGATGGCGCGCGAGTGGATCAAGGCGGACCATAGGCCGAATACGCCGGGGCGCGATTTCGAAACAGCCCGGCGTCACTCAATCGATGAGATTGATCGCGCCATCCACGACATTAAGCAGGCCGTGCACGACGATGGAGCGAACAGCAATTTTACGCCGCCTCCACAGGTCAATGCCAACCCGGAGGGACCGTTGCGCACCGCGCTTGAGCTGTTGGAAGCGGCGCATTCAGACCTCGCGATGGGAGTCGATCCTCCCGAAACTCGCGGGCTGCAGGTCCGTAGCCTCGAGTGCGTTGCCGAGGCGCGGCGCACCTTGTCTCATTTGATTGGGAATTAACAACCTCAATCTGGTTCATCCGCGATTTTGGTGAATGATATGAGGATTTTTGGTGTCAAAGTCGAGCGTTCAGATTTCAGGCCGCGTCGAAACAGGCGCGGCCTTACGTCTGTCGCTTGATCATTTTCAACCGATGCATGTGGCCTGCTACCGGACCTGAACCTCGGCTCCCTCGTGGTCGAATCCACAACAGAATGGTTTGGTTTTCGCAATCGTCCGCTCGGTCAAAGAGGCGGCTGCAACATTGAA
The DNA here is from genome assembly GCA_964591805.1 of uncultured Acidobacteriaceae bacterium. Classification (GTDB taxonomy): domain Bacteria; phylum Acidobacteriota; class Terriglobia; order Terriglobales; family Acidobacteriaceae; genus TOLSYN. The sequence goes on from CAZQDD010000003.1 coordinate 178,158, forward strand.
AAACGCAGCACACGTATACGGCAAACCGACAATAAGAGCATGCTTCTTCAATCGACTCCGAACCGCGGCGGTATAAACGCAAGAAAGTACAGCCTGCGCTCGGTCTTGCGCATTAGCATGCCCGTGTCGGTTCTGCTTTACTGCGCCAGCTTCAATTGGTCGTATGTGAAGTGGATATCGCCTGCTTGGGGTTACCTTGGCCTTACCTACAAGTCACCCGATCCATTTTTGTTGTTCCTTGGATATGTTCTGGCCGCGGCACTCTGTGCGGTTTCTCCGCTGAGAATCCGGCGGCCCAGCCAAGTCACCTACTGGCTGCTGTACTTTTGCGTCTTTATACCAGGACTGTTTGTTCCTCTCTTCATGCAACTCGATCAAAGTCTGACGCTGTTACTGCTACAGTTGAGCATGACAGCTGGAATGCTTCTGATTGCACTCTCGTACCGGATAAGACTACTGAATTTGCCCCGATATCCGCTCAACGGGTACTTGTTTTGGGGTTTGTTCGTTGTTTTTTTTGTGCTCTTCAATGCGACCCTGTTGATCGTCTTCCGCAGCACTCTGCATTTCGCATCCGTGAAAGAGGTTTACAGCCAGAGGTTTGGAGCGGCAAAAATCAGCACGGAGAACGCGGGCATTAGTTACATCGCCAGCTTACTCAGTGCCATGATGAACCCTTTTTTGATTGCGTATGGACTGATTACACGACGGCGTTCGTTGATCGCACTTGGTACCGCCAGCCAGGTTGTGGTTTATGCAACTGCGGCGATGAAGTCGGTGTTGATCTCCCCATTGCTGATCATCGCGTTCTACTATTCGCTTAGAAAAGACCGGGGAGGGTGGGCGCCCAAGTTAGGTCTCATTATCACCATCCTTTTCTTTGCTCTCACAACGCTGGTGATTGGAACAAACCAGGGGATACTCTTTAACATGGCTTCCGCAACGCTGCTACGCACTTTCGCGTTGCCGGGACTCTTTGTCGGCCAATATCAGTATTTTTTCGAGAACTTTCCGCATACATACTTAGGCCATGTCCACGGGATCAATTTGCTTTTTCCCACTCAATACAAGTTGCCGACGGGCCAGGAGATCAGCACCTTTTATATTGGCGGAGGCGGTGAAAACGGCCCCATGAACGCGAATGCATGTTTCTTCGCGTTCGACGGGATTGCCGGCTTCGGGTTGCCTGGGATTCCGATTATGGGCGTTATCTGTGCCGCCATGTTCTCGGTTCTCGACAGTTGCGCCCGAAAATACCCGCTCGCATTTTCCGCATCAGCGCTGACGATGTGTACGATCTCCCTGACAAACGCTTCGCTGTTTACGGCATTTCTGGGCGGCGGCGTGATGGCGTTTATGTTTTTGTTTGTCGTCATGCCGCGCAATTTTCTAGACAGTGACTTCGTTTAATGCCCAGGGTTATGCTTGATCATCTGTGGCACTCTCGTCTGAACATTATTATCGAGCTCTGTATCGGCCGCATCATGCTCCATCAGGACGCCTACCGGTGCACCGTCAATCGTGTTGTCCCTGATGGTCGTGCGGACTTGTTTGACGCGCAGGTGGATACCCCACTTGCGTGAATCGTGAATCTGGTTTCGTTCGATCAAGGTATCGTTGGTTGTAGCGAGGCAGATGCCGCCCTTTCCATCTGACCTGACGATGTTGTCATAAATGTGTGCGTTATCGGCGCCGTTCAAGGCAATCGCGCAACCAGGAAGTGACGAGTCATCCATCTGCAGTGTCGATTGCGTGATCGTGTTGTTGAAGACCTCTGCGTCGGCTACGCCTGCCAGATAAATCCCACTGCCGGCTGTATTGGTAATGCGATTGCCGATGACGGTATCCCCCACGATTTTGGGCGCATGACCAGGCGGGAAGCCGTGGGAATCCGCAAGGTAGAACAGCACTCCATAGCCGTTATTGTTGCAACGTTCGATGCATATGTTGCCTCCGTCAATGGTATTGTTCTCAATCACCGAGTGCTCGGTATCGAACATGCCAATTACAATATATGCGGTGTTGCCCGACATTTGATTGTGTTCAATATAGATACGCTCTGAGTGCTTCTTGTAGTAGTTCTCGATGACGAACGCCGGTTTTCCTGCTCCCGCGCCGATATCCGTGAATGTGTTGTTGGTGATCCAGACCTGATCGTCGGCGCCAAGCAGAATAGCCGCCAGTGCCAGAACTCCCTTTCCGTGAATGCTCTCAATTTGAAGGTGGTCCAGCCGGATATCCGTAGAGTCAATGACGTTAATTGCGTGAGCAAGACCTGCACCTGAGCCATGAATGGTGAGTGAGCTGAGCTCGACCCCCGAGTTGTCTGCGATCACAAAGCCGTAGTCTAGAGGGTGGTCCGCAGCAAACAGAAGCTTGGTGAACTCGCCGCCAGTAATTGAAATTGGATTTTTGGTTTTGGGTATTCGCAGCGTTCCCGTTAAGAGATACGTGCCGTTCCCAAGCTGTAAACGCGCACCGGCATTGGCGGCCGCCGTGATCGCGGCAAGGAACGGCTTGGTATCGTCTGTCTGGCCATCACCCTTGGCGCCAAATTGGGAGATGGAAATAGTCTGAGTAATGGGCAACGGAGGCGGTGACGGCACTTGCGCACTCGCCAGCCCCAGTAAGAAGCCGGAAGATAGGAAGAGAGCCGTTATGTAAGCCGTTTCCCCTTGCAATTGTTTCTTGCCAGGAAAACCTATCATGCTTTTCTCCTCTCGACACGCGACGATATCCTACAAGGGCCAATCTGTAAAGGCGCTTCACATATTGGGTGGGCGGAAAATATATCACCCCGGATTTCCTTTTTGAAGTTGAAGCGGTTGCCGTTATGATGGTGGCGACGCCAGGATGCTGCGGCGGATCGCGGTGCTGCCGCTTCCGTCGAGCTAACGGCTGGCGGTGGAGAACGTAAACGAATCGCTGAAAATCCTTGGGAGGGAAAAGTGTCGGTGAAATCGATGGGAAATGCTCACCATGACGCATCGGAGGCCGCAACGGCACCGAATCACTCAGATTTTCATCCGCAGAGGAGAGTTTTGGTTTTGCAAAACCAGCCACCAGCGGTAAAATTCAGGCGAATCAGAGCTGAAAAAGGAGGTTCCCGCTTAAAAGGGTATTACGAAGAATCAAGGAAATCTGTCCGAACTACCGGGACCACCGCTAACCTTTGATCTCGGGCAGGCCACGAACAGGAGGCAAGAAGCTACAGAATGAAACCCATGAAACATTGGACTCCGCGATATATTTTCGACAGGGTCCTCCGAATGATCTACGAATCACAACACCCCGATCATCCTTGGATCACTCAAGATTCTATCGCGATTCTCACCACTTTGCTGCGTCCAGACGACGTAGGGCTTGAAATGGGATCGGGGAGAAGTACGGTCTGGCTCGCTAAGCGAGTCCGTCACTTGATCAGTCTCGAGCACTATGCCCCTTGGCACGAAAAGGTATCCCGGATGATGCAGGACCAACACATTGGCAATGTCGAATACAACTGCCTCTCACTGGGAGGGCCTTATGTCAATTTCATCAAGGCACAGGCCGACCATACATTCGACTTCATTCTTGTAGATGGCCCCGAGCGTGATCAGTGCGCGCTCGCCTGTGCCCCCAAGCTGAAGCCAGGCGGTGTTCTGATACTAGACAACGCAAACAGGACTCTGCCGCATGCCACAAGGTCTCCCTTCTCACTTGGCGAAGGGAAAACTCCACCATCCCCCATCTGGGCGGAGTTCGCTGAGTTGGTCCGTACATGGCGGCTTATTTGGACGAGCAACGGCTGCTGGGACACGGCAATTTGGATAAAGCCGATTTAATCCGTAGGGAGATCCCCCGGCTCCGCCGGGGAGGCATACGAAGTTTGACAGTTCCAGGAGTGGCCCCTTGTCTCAGCTTTATTTCTAAGCGCGTTTGAAGGATGCCTGGACTGCGTGGGTCTTGTGCTTTTGACTTTGATCGGTTGCGATCAGGCCCCTTTAAGGGGCCAGCAACCGTAAAGCCTCCGGCTCTGGCGGAGGATACTTACTTGTGGTTGTGTGCACTCGCTTTGAGTCGGCGGATGGAATCATCATTTGGAACAATGCCGCCACCGGGGTATGCCTCTTTTCTAAAGAAAACTTGGTGCTCTTGACGTTGCGTTGGCTTGATGTGAGCGATGCCTGTTTGCCTGGGTATGGTGAGAGGTGGCGGCCGAAGCCGACGACCGTGCGGACGGCTACGCCGCTGGAGCTCTTGGGCATCCAGGGTGCGGGAAGGACTGATGTCGGATCAAGTGCTATACGCAGGCGGAGGGTAGGCAGCGGAGAAGAGAAGAAAGAGGAAAACTCCTCAGGTATTTTATCCTCCCAGCTATTGGCGCGAGTAGAATCCAGAATGGAATCGGAGAAGCTGAAATGTTTGGTAAGGAAACCATCAAGAATGTGCTGAAGCGCTTAAAGCCATGGCTTGTGGGAGACAGCTTGCAACTCCTGGGCCGCATGGCGAGTTTGCAGATCCGATCCCAGAAAGCCATCTCCTTTCTTTGGGACGCCGAATTTAAGGTGAGTTCACAGTGGGGAGAAGACGGGATCATCGATTGGCTCATTGAGCGTGCCCAAATCCCTCCCGTCTCGCAATCGTTTATTGAGTTCGGAGTGGGAACCTACCGGGAAGCTAATACTCGATTCCTTCTGCAAAATCGTAATTGGCGGGGACTCATCATGGACTGTGGCACGGCGATGGTTGCTACAGTCAAAGAGGATAATCTGGCTTGGGCACATGCCCTCACGGTTCGGCCTGCTTTCATCACGCGGGAGAACATTAATGAGTTGATTTCAAGTTCTGGCTTTGGCGGTGACATCGGGCTCCTTAGTGTTGATATCGATGGGAATGATTATTGGATCTGGGAAGCCATTCTTACCGTCCGTCCGATTATTTGCGTCTGCGAATACAACGCGGTTTTTGGAGATGTGTATCCCATTTGCACGCCGTACGACAGCAGCTTCGACCGCACAAAAGCCCATCATAGCAACTTGTACTTCGGTGCTTCGATCGCAGCGCTCCGTTCGCTCGCTGCGCAGAAGGGATATCGGTTCGTCGGCACAAACTCCCCTGGCAATAATGCTTTCTTTGTGCGCGAAGACTATGCAAAGCAATTTGTGGACAGTTCGCTGCAGCATATCCAGGCGCTGCCATCCTTTTTTCGCGAATCAAGAGATGAGTCCGGGCAACTGAACTATATCGGCGGGATGGAACGGCTGAAACACATCTCAACATTGCCCGTGGTCAATGTTGAGACGGGCGAAACCGTCAGGCTTGGCGATCTAAAATCGGTTTACAGCAAGGAATGGCTGGAGAAGATGACGGGGGCAACTGCGGTCTAGTCTTGTAATCGCGGTAAGCTTCATCCCTGGTATTTTACCCGGCCACACAGCCACTGGGTGCGGACACCGCTCCCAGCCTGACGATGCAGACAACTCGGCGAACGCTTGATTTCCCGGCCGAACCCAAGCAGTTCACGAATAAGCAAACACGAAAGCCGGAGCTGCGTCTACGGGGGATACGGTTTCAGCAGATGGTTGCCTCCAGTTTCGGAATTGGATGCGTTAACATGAGAGTGTTTCGCGTTTATCACTCAGGTATCGTAGAAGTCCCTTGGGCTATCATCGCTGCGTACGGGTTGTTTTGCGAATTACCCAGCTCCTGTGCATTCCTATTTTTATCCAGCGGTTGGGGCTGGGGCAACTGCGCACCCCGTGAGTTCGACAATCCAAATCTCCAGGAAACCATCCACTATGTTTAAGTATCCCGTCTATCAGCCGTCATTGACAGGCAACGAAAAGAGATACGTGAATGAGTGTCTCGATTCGACCTGGATATCCTCGAAAGGGAAATTCATTGCCGAATTCGAGGAAGGCTTCAAGGCTTATATCGGCGCGCGCCACGCCGCGACCGTTTGCAACGGCACAGTCGCCATCCACCTGGCGCTGCTTGCGCTAGGCGTTGGGCCGGGAGCGGAAGTGATTGTGCCGACTCTAACCTACATCGCATCTGTGAATGCGATCGCCTACACTGGGGCCAAGCCCGTGTTTTGTGACTCGCTCAAGAGCACCTGGCAGATGGATCCCGACGATGTCCGGCGGAAAATAACCCCCCGCACACGGGCCATTTTAGCCGTACACCTATATGGCCATCCCTGCGAGATGGACGATCTGATGCAGATTGCTCATGAGCATAATCTCTTCTTGGTGGAGGATTGTGCGGAGGCCTTTGGGTCCCTCTACAAGGGCCGCCATGTTGGCACGTTCGGCGACATCGGCACCTTCAGTTTCTTCGGGAACAAGACCATCACAACCGGGGAGGGCGGCATGGTGGTCACCGGTGACGAGACGCTGCATGATCGCATGACGCATTTCAAAGGGCAGGGTTTGGCCAAATATCGCGAGTATTGGCACGACGTCATTGGATACAACTATCGCATGACAAATATCTGCGCCGCGATCGGACTCGCTCAACTGGAGCAGGCCGATAGCTTTATCGCGAAAAAGCGCCAGGTCGCGGAGTGGTACAAGCGGGAGCTTCAAGGCTCGCCGGTCACTTTCCAAGACGAGGTCGGCGATGTGCGGCACTCCTACTGGATGGTATCGATACTGGTTCCAGAGGCAGCCGACAGAGATCCCTTGCGAAGCGCTCTGCGGGAACGGGGAATTGAGACCCGTCCCCTGTTTTATCCCGTGCACAGCATGCCGATGTATTCCTCAGACTTTCAGCGTGAACCGGTAGCAGAGAGTCTCGGATGGCGGGGAATCAATTTGCCGAGCTATCCAGGTCTTGAGGAGTCATCGGTAAAGGAAATATGTGCCGTCATCCGGGCCTACTTCGATCCGCCCGCCGGCAGCGTACTTGAAGAGGGGTGAGCAGGTCTGTGACAAATTCAATGCGATCGGATTCTGCTCCACGCATCGCTATTTTGTGCGATTCTCTTGCAGGTTGGGCAGGAGGAATTGATCTCCTGTGCTTTCTCGTCAACTCACTCACCTCCGTCTCCCCTGGAACAAGCTGGAGCCTCCTGCTTCCGTCGAACAGCGTGGCGCGCTCCTTGGCTGCGCTGGCCAAGCGTGGGCTTAAGACGCTGGTCGGTTTGAAAACCTATCCCAGGATGTCCAACGTTGAGGTGATTGACGCTATAACAAACTCCGGGTCTCAGGTTGATGTGATCGGCTATCGCGATGCAGCCTCCGGCTTGGCGAGCGCCATGCGCCAATGCCGCGCCGAAGCATTGTTCCCATGTACCAGGTCGCTGGGGCGCTCTTTTCCGCTTCCCTGGATTGGCTACATTACCGACTTGCAGCACAAGCGGCTACCGCACTGGTTCACCAAGATGGAACGCTGGCATCGGGACAGGGTGTTTTCCAGAATGCTCGCCGAAGCCCCGGCGGTGGTCGTGAATGCAGCCGCCGTTGTCCAGGACATCGAGGAGTTCTATCCCAACCACAGGGCCCGTCTTTTTGCGTTGCCATTTTGCCCGCCGGCGGACCTCAAGCGGTTTTCGGATGCTTTGGATCCGGAGGTGCGCGCTGGCTACCATTTGCCCGCGAAGTACTTTATGGTTTCCAACCAGTTTTGGATCCACAAGTCCCACGAAACTGCGTTTATGGCGCTTCGGCTGGTTCGGGATGCCGGCCACGATGTCCACCTCGTATGTACGGGCAATACATCCGACTATCGGCGGCCGGAGCACTTCAACAATCTCAAGGCCATCATCGAGAAAAACAACCTGCGAGAGTACGTCCACATTCTAGGGCTCATCCCCAAGGGCGATCAGTTGGCGATCATGCGCGGATCGCTGGCCGTCATCCAGCCAACCCTTTTCGAAGGGGGCCCCGGCGGAGGCTCCGTGTACGACGCGGTATCCACCAGAACCCCAAGCATCGTCTCGGATATTCCGGTGAATCGCGAAATCGACATCGGAGTTGTGCGCTTCTTCGCGGCTGGATCGGCGGAGGATCTAGCCGCGAAAATGGCCGAAATGCTCGTCAATCCACCGCAGAAGCTGGGTGAGGAGGAAACCTTCGCGCAGCTCAAGCGTCGCCAGCGAGAGCTCGGCAGCCTCTTGCTGGATATTACGAAATTTGTCGCGAATCCCCGCTCTGCCCCGCCTGGCACGTAATCGCCGAGGCTTGGAAAGTATTCCGTCGCTATCTGCTGCGCAATTCCCGCGCCGGTACGCCAGCCACGGTAACTCCCGAAGGAACATCCGCGACCACGGCGGAGCCTGCGCCGACGATGGAATCGTCTCCGATCGAGATATCCGGCCGCACCGCACTCCCGATGCCCACCAAGGCCCGGTCTCCTACTCGTACTCCTCCCGCGAGAGCCACTCCCGGGGCGATGTGGGCTGACTGTCCTATCTGGTTGTCGTGCTCCACGATCGCGCCCGTATTGATGATCGCCAACTCCCCAATTCTGGCCAGCGTCCCCACAACAGCTCTCGCCATCACAACGGCCCCTTGACTGATCTTCGCGCTTGGTGAGATGAGAGCGGTCGGATGCACCACCACCGGAAGGGCGAAGCCCAGCGCCAGCAGGTATTGTCCTATCTGCTGCCTCTGGCGGTTCGACCCGATCGCCACCACCGCCGACGCCACGCCTTGCGCATAAAGACCGGGCAATAATTCATCCCCGCCTAGAACCGGCACGCCCAGCACTTCCAGATCTGGGGTATTGGGATCGGTGAAACCAACCACGTCGAATGCGTCCATCGCCCAAAGCGCTTCCAAAACAACTTTGGCATGGCCTCCAGCGCCGACCACTACAACACGCTGCTTCGCGTTGCCCAAATCGGCCTCCCAGCCCGGTTTGATGTGGGTACAGTCTAATAGATATAACAGATTCACAAGCACGATTGGCTCATTGTCAGGATCAGAGCAATGCAAGATTACCCGAGTCCCATGCGCTGAGAACAAGCGCCGCCCCTAACAGCGTCATTTTTTTCCAAAGCATAGGCTGCCAGTCACCTAGTGTGACAAGCTTTGGCCAGAGAGTGTAATATCTGTCCGTGCAGTTGATTCCAACCAATTTGCAGGAGCGGTTCCTGCAGCAGGGAATGTGTGCCTGTGCTGTGGAAACGGCTCAAAGGAATCGTCACGAACAGCGGCGGGGATCAACCGCTTGTTACCGTGATCAAGGCGATCTCCAACGGGTAATCGTACATGGCGGGACGCCTGGAAAGGGTGTTGCGCCCAGACGATCCGGACCCGAGCGCATCGTGCTGGACGGGCGGTTGGGCAACAGCACTGTTGACGTGCTGCAGCCATACGACGACTGCGTCATGATCGGTGCCGCCTCAGGCGCGGATACGCAGTTAGGGAGTTAGGTGGCATGAAACTTTCTGCATGGTGCTGATCGCGGCGATTCGTGTTAAGGCGCCTCGCCATGGTTCCCAATCTCGCCGCATTTCCGGAGATTATGGGCCAAAGAAGATGCGGCTTCCCGTATGAACCATCTGATGTGGATTCTCTGGCCCACGCGTTCCGTCTTGCAGAGTCAATTGGGGAGAGCCGATGGCACGAGCAGTGGGATGCCGCGCTCGCGAAGGCCACAGACGATAGCGCAGATGCCAACTACCTCCGTCTGATGGGTATCTACGACGCTACGCCTGAGCATGATTCACGGACGCCGCAATGCAAGATCCTTTAACAGACAGGAGTCCTGACTTGAGAATCGCTTTGTTAGCTGAGACGTTTTCACGCCAGACGGGTTCCATACAGTACCTTCTGCCAAAGTACTTGGCCCGTTCAGGGGCCGAGGTGCACGTGATCTCCACGGATTTGTCTCCGTACTATAATTTGGTTGGATCGAGGGAGATGTTCCAAGGATTCACGGAACTACTGGTTCCAGGAAGCACCGAAGAGATTGACGGGTTTCAGTTGCACGTGCTGGGACATAGAATGACTCTTGGTTATCCCCGCATGATGGGATTGTCAAACAAGCTCGCGTCCATCCGGCCTGACATCGTCCAGTGTTTTGCGTCCATCGGATGGATACCTTTAGACGCCGCGTGTATGAAGTTGGGGCTGGGATACAAACTTTTCACCGGGAACCACAATGCTCGAAGCACGGCCGGCGTGTTATTAGAAAAGACTTTTAAGAATCGGACGAAGATGATGGTGCAGCGGTTCACTCCTGGACGACTTACGAGCTATGCGGTGGAGAGATGTTACGCCGTCACCGTCGATTGCGCGGAGATTGCATGGCGCTACTACGGTGTGCAAAAAAAGAAAGTCGAAATCATGCACCTCGGCGTAGATACGGATTCTTTCTATCCAGTTCGCGAAGTGAAGGAAAAGAGTGAGCGCGAGGTGGTTCGGGAATCCCTGGGCTTAGGTCCCAGCAACATCGTATGCATTTATACAGGTAAAATGACGGAAGAGAAAAATGCGCTGATCCTGGCACAAGCAGTCGGCCGGTTGCGCGAACTGGGAAAGCCCTACTCGGCCGTCTTTATTGGAAATGGCGCGCAGAAAGAGAAGATTGAAACGATGCCTCATTGCCGTGTTCTGGACTTTATGCATTTCTCCAAACTCGCGGCCTATTTTCGCGCTTCGGAAGTAGGGGTTTGGACCGGCAATGAAAGTTCTTCTCAACTTGATGCCGCGGCCTGCGGCATTCCGATCCTCATCAGTGATGCCGTTGTCTACCGCGACCACGTGGATGGGAACGGGCTGGTCTTTCATCAAAACGATCTGGATGACCTGGTGGCGAAATTGCTCGAGTTGGAGTCGCCGGAGATGCGGAATCGTTTAGGCCAGCGCGGCGCGGAGAAGATACAACAAGATTTTAGCTGGGATTCCGTGGCGAGAAGACGGTTGGCGCACTATCGAGAAGCTCTGGGGAATTCGGGTAAGGCATAAGTTGAACAGTACAGGGCGGTGCGCGTGCGGTTGAATCATCAACGGTGTGGTTCCACTGCCTCTTCGACAATGACAGTCGAGCGTGCTGCAGACCTATCGAAGGTTATGATGGTTGTCATAACTGGACATGATTGGAATGCAGGCAGTTTGAGCGTCCGAATCGTCGATTGTCCGGACAGAATTCCTCAAGAAACGAGTCGGAGGCTTTGCAGGCCGTGTCGAAGAACCAGCGCATCTGGATCGTTTCCGAATTGTATTACCCGGAACTAACTTCAACTGGCTATTTCCTTACGGGCATCGCCGAAGGACTCGCATCAGCCTACGATGTTTCCGCCTTATGTGGCCAGCCCAGCTACCTGGCACGAGGAGTGCGTGCACCGTCTCACGAAACACTCCATGGGGTGGATGTGTTTCGCTGCTGGGCAACCACCTTCGACAAGAACAAACTGCCTTTCAAAATCATCAACTTGATCACGATAAGCTTGTCCATTTTCTGGAAGGCGCTGTTTTGTTTTCGTCGAAGAGATATCGTGATTGCAGTTACCAATCCGCCCTTGCTGCCTTACCTGACGGCGCTCGTCTGCCGGCTGAGGGGCGCGTGCTTTGTTCTGCTGATTCACGATGTCTATCCCGAGATTTTCACTCGTCTCGGTGTCCTGAAGCCCCAATCGATTCCCGTCCGGTTGCTGGATCGCGCAAGCTGCTGGCTGTATCACAGCGCTGCTCGCATCATCGTTCTCGGGCGGGATATGCGGGACCTTACCGCCGAGAAGCTCAATGCCCGCCGCGACCGCGTGGTTATCGCTACGAACTGGGGTGACACCGATGCCGTTTTCCCCCAGCCGCTTTCCGAAAACCGGTTGCTGAACAAACTCAATCTGAGTGGACGCTTCGTTGTCCAGTACTGTGGCAACATCGGCCGCACGCATGGCATTAAGGATTTAGTGGATGCCGCCGGATTATTGGCCCCTGATCCCGAGTTTCAGTTTCTGCTGATCGGCTGGGGCGCAAAGAAGGTCTGGGCAGTCCAGCAAAAACAGGAACGAAGACTGGAGAACCTGATAATTCTCGATCCCCTTCCACGCGATGATCTTTGCGACGGGCTCAATGCATGCAACGTCGCAATTATTTCTGTTATGAGCGGCATGAGCGGAATCTCCGTGCCCAGCCGGATCTATAACGTGCTGGCCGCCGGAAAACCGCTGCTCGCAGTGTGTGAGGACGATTCCGAGATAGCTGCCGTGGTAAGAGAAGAAGAAATCGGCTGGGTCATTGCCCCGGATCGCCCTGATCTCATTGCCTCCACTTTACGCGAAGCGAAAGCCAATCCCGGCCGCCTCCGATCCATGGGTGAGCGCGCACGTAAGGCCGCTGAAGCGAAATACACCAGTGGCCATATACTTCAAATCTACCAATCGCTGATTGAAAGTCTGAGGGCCGAGTGACTTTTTTCTCCAGACAACTCATGGTAACGGGGGCCTCCGGGTTTCTCGGCTCCGAGATTGTGAGTCTGGCGCGCGCGGCGGGATGGCGGGTGCGTGCGTTCGATCGGGACCTGCGGACGCAGGTCGAAGGTGTAGAGACAATCAAAGGGGACATCGCCGATTCCGCGGGGCTTCGCAAGGCCTGCGAAGGAGTGTCGGACGTCATTCACGCGGCGGGGCTTGCGCATGTTTTCGGTCCCGCAGCCAAGGATCCGACGCTGTTCAACGCAGTGAACGAAACCGGTACGGGCAAGGTGGTTGACGCGGCGCTGGAGTCCGGCGTGTCTCATATCGTCCTGGTCAGTTCTGTGTCGGTCTATGGTAGCTATCTGGGCACGAAGTGCGACGAGACCGAACCCTGCCATCCCCAGGGTCCCTACGCCATCAGCAAATGGCGGGGCGAGCTCAAGGCCGCCGAGCGCGTAGCAAAGGGGCTGGGATCTCTCACAATTCTGCGTTTTGCCACGATTTATGGGGAAGGCGACCGCGGCAATGTGGCCAAGCTGATCCGCGCGCTTGAGAACGGGTACTTTATCTGGCCGGGTAGCGGCCTGAACAAAAAGAGTTTGATCTATAAGCAGGATGCAGCGCATGCCTGTCTTCGGGCGCTGCAACGCACGGTATCCGGCACCGAGATCTTCAATGTTACCGCGCAGCCTGCGACCATGCGGGAGATCGTGTCAGCCATCTGTCAGGCGCTTGACCATCCAGCTCCCCGTCTCGAGATTCCGTCGGCTCTTCTAAAGGCTGCCGCAGCCATATCCCGCGGATTAGGCGATCCGGGGCAACTCGCCCAACGGCTGCTAAAATTTATTCGTGACGATGTTTACGATGGATCCAAATTTGAGGCTGCGGTCGATTTTTGTCCTGCAATATCGCTTTCTGAAGGTATGCGCAGAGAGGTGAGTTTCCTGCGCGGCCGGGCAACACGGTAATCTGAGCGGGTAAACGACGGGATTTTGGAGAATTTCCGTGGTTTGTCATAAGCGTGCTTTCGATGTTTCACTTTCGTTGTTGCTCATACTGCTGCTGTCGCCCCTGCTCCTCATCCTTGCGTTGCTCATCAAGGCAACATCCAAGGGGCCAGTCGTCTATTGGTCCGATCGCGTAGGGAAAAACAATCGCATCTTTCGAATGCCGAAGTTTCGTACCATGCGGAACGACACCCCACAGGTTGCCACTCATCTGCTGTCGGAACCTTCGGTCTACTTGACCCCCATAGGCGGCTTTCTCCGCCGTTCCAGTCTCGACGAATTGCCTCAGTTGTTCAGCATTCTTGTGGGAGACTTGAGTTTCGTGGGGCCACGCCCGGCGCTGTTCAATCAGAGCGATCTAATTGCGCTCAGGACCGAGCGAGGCATTCACCTGCTGGTCCCGGGGCTTACCGGGTGGGCACAGATCAACGGCCGTGACGAACTGCCGATCCCAGTCAAGGTACAATTTGATTATGAATATTTGCAACGACGGTCTTTTCGATTCGACTTCCACATCCTCTGCATGACTGCGGTCAAGGTAGTGCGCCGCGAAGGGGTCCATCATTAAACCCGGCAGCAACGTCTTTCGTAATACACTACTTGCGACATTTCGCGCTCGACCAAGGCGCGGCTGCCGGCAGCGCATTTTTTGCACCACTCGATGTGCGGCGGTTCAGCGGTCCAAGGTGCCGCGGCACAAAACTTTGGAGGATTCGGCCACGCTCATGGGATGGTTTCGCGGACTGTTCTTTGCGGGTTTGTTTGTGTGTGTCGCGCCGTTGCCACTGGCGTTGGCACAAGCGAGTGCGGATAGCCTCCCGTCCGCCTCGGTCGCAGCCATTGATAGCGCGATTGCAGGCGCGGCGCAATCGGGTTTGGCCGTTCCCAAAAAGAAATCCCTCAAGACCACACCCTCCAATGACGCCAACAACATCGGAAGTACGCGGACTTTGGGCGCGATTCCCAGGAAGGTGTCTCCGCTCTGTTTCCAACCAGGGATAGGCTGGCAAAATACTGCCCAAGCCGCCACGGGCGTTGTTGGGATGCAGACGGGCCCGGGCCCTGCCGTCGGTCAGCCTTCGGGGACGATCCAAAAGAATTCAAATGAGTGTCCGAGTTCATCGGCTTCCGGCGCCGCCATTCAGGCATTGGGGGAGGTTCGGCCGACCGAGACTTCGAATTTGGCTGACCGGACCACGAACATGAACCAGGGAACGCAAGATTGGTTACGCGCAAATTCCGTGCTCAATCCGTCAAGCAGCCTTGCCGCCTCGCGCTTGAAGATGGGAGCGAGCCCAAATTTCGCAGGGTCGTCTTCCCGTCCTACCGGAACAACGAATTCCGCGGAGGTGGTCAAAGATTCCACGAAACGCGCATATATAAGTTCCATTAAGCTCCGCAGAATGATGCGGAACGCGCCTGATTTGGAGACACGGATCAAGTTGCGAGAACTCAGTGAAAGTCTGGCAAACACGACTGTTAAGCCCCGCGTCAGTGATCAGGAAGGGACCAGGAGAGAGAAACTGGGCCAAAAGATCGCGAGAACTTCAGGCTCCTCATCGAGGTCCGAAGCTGAACGTAAAATGCACCGCAAGACTGGCAGCCGCAAGACGAGTGGCGGCAAGACGTGACGGGTGACAATCAGATCTCCCCAGACGCTTTCCACTTCCCCACACTCTCGACTACGGCGGGGCAGCGGGTGGGTCGGATGGCTTTCCGCTGCGCACCCAGTGCTGAAACCTGCAATGGCAGGCCTGAAAGGGCGGATACTTCTTCGGCGACTCGCGCTACTGCGCTCCGATGCCGGGCACCCAGAGCACGCCATTGAGAACGGCGCGCGTATCATGCCAGGGCCGGCTGCGATTGTCGACCCGCCGAGCCGGACGCAGCACCGGTTCCACCACTTCCCATGGTTCATCGGCCAGTTCCCAGCGGCCACGCAATAAACCATTTTGTGAGTCGGACGTGGCATTCTGGTTGTGCTCTGGTGTGCTCCGTTCAACTGCAGAGACTGGTTCTAGTATTGTATTTTGTGTTCTGGATGGTACGTCACTCCGATCCATCCGCTGACGTCGTATTGTGGAGCGCGACTGCCGG